>NZ_JAXCFK010000001.1:0-747604 GCF_056150025.1 Micromonospora aridisoli
GGTCGATCGCTGTCCTATCGGGAGCCTCAACCCGACCCACCAGCGGGGCACCCGAACCCACCCTCTACCAACGCAAACCCAGTTGGAAAACGCTCACTGCACTTCGACGATCGGTGTTCAGACTTCGTCCGAAACGGCCTCTGGCCAGGGATCTTTCGACTGCGCCGCCGGTCCGGGTGCTGCCGGGGCGGAATGTGGGGCGCAAAAAGGTGTGGTACCCGGGTGCCGACTCGTACCGTCAGATGCGGCACGGCCGTTGCTGGCGTCTCGCGTGGTGACGGCCATCGCCGACCGCCGGGCAGCGGAACGGCTTCGCGAGATCGACGGGTCGGAGTCAGCAGTGGACAGGAACAACCCGGGGCATGGCGATCCGGTGACCGCCGATCGCCGGCGGCGGCTGTGGGTCGTTGTCGTCGATGCCGCCCGAGGTGGTGCCGTCGCGGTCGATCATGTCTGCGCGGCGGCGGTATCGGTCGCCGGTGTCGATTCGGGGGCTGTCGCGGTGATCCTCGACGCCACGCCGCGCGAACTGGTGTGTGCCACGGACCGGAGGGCGTTGGAGCTGGCAGACCTGACCCTGGCGCTCGGTGAGGGGCCGAGCGTGGACGCGACCACCGGTGGACCTGTCCTGGCCGGCGATCTGACCGTGCCGAAGTGCCGGAACCGCTGGCCGGTGTTCGCGCCGGCCGCGGTGCTCGCCGGGACCGGCGCGTTACGGACCATTCCGTCAGGCGACCGGCGGAACCACTGATTGACGAGGTAACTGACATGGCCGAGACCCAGCTGGCCGACGTTTTTGTGGAGATGGCCGACACTCTCATCGACGACTTCGACGTGATCGAGTTCCTGCACGTGCTGACCGAGAGATGTGTCGGGCTGCTGGGTGTGTCGGCGGCCGGGCTGCTCCTGACCGATCAACGGGACACGCTGCAGGTGGCCGCCGCCTCCTCCGAACGCACCCGACTGCTGGAGCTGTTCCAGCTCCAGACCGACCAGGGACCCTGCCTCGACTGCTTCCATACCGGGCAACCGGTATCGGTCGCTGACCTGACCCTGACCACTTCCCGATGGCCGAGGTTCACCGCCGCCGCGGCCGAGGTCGGCTTCGCCGCGGTGCATGCCCTGCCCATGCGCCTGCGCTCCGAGGTGATCGGCGCGCTGAACCTCTTCGACGTCCAACCAGGGGCCATCGACGGGGACAAGCTCCGCATCGGTCAGGCGCTCGCCGACGTGGCCACCATCGGACTGCTGCAACACCGCGCCATCCATCAGCGCGACATCCTCACCGAACAGCTGCAGACCGCCCTGAACAGCCGTGTCCTGATCGAGCAGGCCAAGGGGATCCTTGCCGAACGCCTACAGGTGGACGTGGGCCAAGCCTTCGCGATACTGCGTGACGGCGCCCGCAGCCGTAACCGGCGGCTGTCCGAACTGTCCCAGGCGATCGTCGACGGCTCCGAGCAGTTCGCGCCGGGGCCGGTCGCGAGCCCGCCCGGCTGACGAGCGGCTCCACCGCCAGGTCGGTTCCGAAGGCGCGGCTTCCAGGGGTGTCGGTCGGGACGATGAAGGCGTACGGTGACGGTGTCGCCCGGGTCCCCGGTGGCCGCCAGTCTCGCCGCCACCAGCCCGTTAGGGGCGTACAACAATGGTCACCCCATCGTGACACCCACGGCCGTTTCGCTTCCTCCGACGCTGGGCCCGGCAACCGGGGCCAGCGAACAAATGTTGCGTCGACGCGCAGCCCTGAACGTCGACGATCCCGACCGCGCACGGCTGCGAACCCAGATCATCGCAGCGAACCTGCCGATGGCCAGTCGATTGGCCCGCCGCTACATCGGTCGCGGAGATCCCCACGAGGACCTGGCGCAGGTCGGCGCGCTCGGCCTGATCAAAGCCGTCGACGGATACGACGCCAACCGGGGTGTGCCGTTCGCCAGCTACGCCATCCCGACAATCCTCGGCAGCATCCGACGGCACTTCCGCGATTCGGCCTGGGCGATCCGGGTGCCGCGAGCGGCGCAGGAACTGGGCGCCCGAGTGCCCGAGGCCCGGGGCAAGCTCGGGCAGCAGTACGGTCGCGAACCGACTGACGGAGAACTCGCCGACCACCTGGAGGTGACCGCCGCCCAACTCGTGGCCGCCGTCGCCGCCTCCGATGTCTATCGCCCGCAGTCCCTGAACGATCCACGGCCCGGGGGCAACGGCATCGAGCGGCACGCGTGCATCGGCGCCGTCGATCCGGGATACGCCGCGGTGGACGACCACCTCACCCTCCGACTGCTCCTCGCGGCGCTTCCGCTACGTGAACGTCGGATCCTGACCATGCGGTTCGACGGTGATCTGACCCAGGCGCAGATCGCCACCCGGGTCGGGCTGTCCCAGATGCACGTCTCCCGGCTGCTGAAGCGCTCGCTGACCCAACTGAGAGCCGGGCTGCTCCGCTGACCGGTAGTCGACCGGGACCAGCGTGTTTCGCGGTGACCGGTAACACGACCCTTCCGGACGGCCTTCCAGGGAGCATCCGATGAACATCGCCAGGCAGAAGATCGTCAGCATTCTTCGCCAACGCGGCCAGCAGGTTAGGGCCGACTGGGTCGAGCGCGAGCTACCGGAGCGGGTGGACCCCGAGGAGCACGCTGGGCTGCTCGCCATCCTGCATCTGGATCCGGCCGATCTCGCGGACGAGCCGTCCCCGTGAGGCGCGCTCTGCTCGGACCCTTCGCCGGGCCCACACCTCCCACCGCGGCGACGTGCTCCGGCGCTATTGAGCGAATCCGCTGCGACGGGTTGGCCGAATGACGAAAATTCAAGGTGAAGAGGCATCGGAGCCGGCCGCCTCGGGGCCGACCAGGGAGAAAGCGTGCGGCCTGATGCGACGTGCCCGCGAGAGCCCGGTTCCGTGGCGGATGCCTCAACAGCCCATGGCCCGCCTGACCGGATGGTCGAGCCGCCGGTGAGACAGGCAGACGGAGAAGGACCAGCGGGAGTAGCCATCATGAGCGATACCAGCCTCGGCACCGAGGTGCAGCGCGGTAGCGACTACGCGGACCTGTCCCGGCTGATCCGAGCGGCGGGTCTACTCGGGCGACGGCGGGGCTACTACGCGGTGCGGATCGGCCTCGTCGTCGGTTCCTTCGCCGGACTGTGCGCCCTGTTCATCCGACTGGGTGAGTCGTGGTGGCAGCTCGGCGTCGCGGTGGCTCTGGCGGTGGTCTTCGCGCAGGCCGGGTTCATCGGCCACGACGCGGGGCACCGGCAGATTGCCAGCTCCCGCCGGGCGAACGACCTGATCGGCATCATGCACGGCAACCTCCTGACCGGGCTCAGCTACGGCTGGTGGGTGGACAAGCACAACCGGCACCACGCGCACCCCAACACCGAAGGCAAGGACCCGGACATCACCGTGGCACCCCTGGCCTTCACAGTCGACCAGGCCCGCCGTCGACGTGGACTCCCTGCGCTGCTCGTGCGCTACCAGGCGTATCTGTTCTTCCCGTTGCTCCTGCTGGAAGGCCTGCACCTGCATGTCAACAGCGTGAAGGCGGTCCTCGGTCCGCGCCGCATCGCCCGCCGACCCGTCGAAGCCGTACTGCTGGCCGTGCATCTGGGCGGTTACCTCACCGCGGTGTTCCTGGTCCTGAGCCCTGCGCAGGCGGTCGCGTTCATCGTCGTCAACCAGGGCGTGCTCGGCCTCTACCTCGGCTGCTCTTTCGCCCCGAACCACAAGGGCATGCCCATCCTCGGCGCCGACGACAAGCTCGACTACCTCCGGCGGCAGGTCCTCACCTCTCGCAACGTCCGTGGCGGGAGGTTCCTCGACATCGTGCTCGGCGGCCTGAACTACCAGATCGAACACCATTTGTTTCCGAGCATGCCGTGTCCCAACCTGCGTCGCGCCCGACCATTGATTAGGCGGTTCTGCGCCGAGCGCGACATCGATTACCGCGAAACCACGTTGGGCCGTTCCTGGGCCGAGGTGCTGCGCCACCTGGACGATACTGGATCCCCCGCGCCTCCGATCGCCACGCGTTGAGCTGCCGTGCCAGCCGGGCGGGAGCTGAGGCGCCCTCCTGGGCCTGTTTGTCCGGATTGGTATATCCGACATCTCGGGCGGACCGATCAGCCGCTCGGAGAGTAGGCTGGGCATGTCGTCCTGGACCCCGGCGGCTCCGGTTCGCGTACTTCGCGCACCACCGTCGAGATGAGGTCCACAATGACCAGGTTCACCGGCTCCGCCCGCTCCACCAACGTGCAGTCGGGCCGGCAGATCAACGACCGGCCCCGGCCAGTGCCGCGTGTCCGCGCTGGGGGTTCGCTGGTCGCGTTCGCAGGGTCCGCCGTGGTGCTGCTCCTGCTATTGATCTTCATCCTGCAGAACGGTCAACGCACGGAGGTGCACTTCTTCGGCGCGCAGGGGCAACTGCCGATGGGAGTCGCGCTGCTGCTCGCCGCGGTGTTCGGTGTGCTGCTGGTGACCGTCCAAGCCACCATGCGGCGCATCATCCAACTGCGGCTGTTGACCCACAGGCGCCGCACCACCTCCTACACCACCATCACCCGTCCAGACCCCGCCGACACCGACCCGGGCACCGACGTACCGGAGGGACGGAACTGATGGTCCGCTCTGCCGAGGACCGTATGACGTGGGCCTGCATCGGTGAGCCGCCTACGGCACGCCTGCGGATGAACGACCCGCCGTCCAGCCGCGCGATGCTCGACGGCGGTTGGTGGCCCACGTCACGCGACCCGGTCATCGAATTGTGTAGCCTGGTCGCGGCGCTGACCGCCCGGCGTGGTGGCGTGATCGAACGGATCATGCTGCAGCCGGCGGCCTGGGACAGGCATCCGTGCCGGATCGGCGTCGGCGGTGCCGTGGTGCGAGTGGGCTGGTTCGCCACTCTTGGTGCCGAGCTGGTGATCATCACAGGCCGGCGGGATCTGCGGATCGACCTGGCCGTGATAGCGCCCGAGACCACGTACGCCGCGGCGATGGCGGCCATGCTCGCGGCTTCCCGCCCCGCCAACACCACCCGCGCCGCCGACATCCTGTCCATACCGCCCAGCCCTCGCTCACGACCGTTGGTGCGACGCGGCCCCGATGTCGCCGTCTGGGAGACCGAAGGCGGCCACCTTCAATCCGATCGACACCCCACAGCGCCGGCCCGGGCCTGAACGCTCCAATCGGCCCGGGTCGGTAGGCGCGGGGTCCGGGACCTCGGTTCGAGGTCCCGGACCCCGAAGCCATCACGACCAGACCGACAGCCGGCCACCGACTGAAGGTCCGAGGAGCGGAACAACCACATGGAGTTCGACGTCACCATCGAGATTCCCAAGGGAACACGCAACAAATACGAAATGGATCGCCGGACCGGCCGGATCCGACTGGACCGTACCCTGTTCACCGCTACCCAATACCCGGCCGACTACGGCTTCATCGAACACACCCTCGGCGAAGACACCGACCCCCTTGACGCGCTGGTACTGGTACAGGAATCGACCTTTCCCGGCTGCCTCATCCGATGCCGGGCCATCGGCATGTTCCGCATGCGGGACGAGAAGGGGCCCGACCCGAAGGTGCTATGCGTGCCGACGGCTGACCCTCGCCTCGCGCACCTCGGCGACGTCGCGGATCTGGAGCACTTCTACAAGCTGGAGATCCAACACTTCTTCGACGTGTACAAGGACCTCGAACCCGGCAAGAGCGTCGACGTCGAACGCGGGATCTGGGCCGGCCGGACCGAAGCCGAGACGGAGATCAAACACTCACAGGAACGCGCCCGCCAGGCCACCTCCGCCAGATGACTCATGTTCCGGCCAGAGGCAGACCACGATCCGGTCGGGCAGGCAGAGTGCCTGCTGTGGCGGCGGTCGGTCGACGATGCCCTCGGTCGCAGGTGGAATCTCAATGGCGGCCAAACCCTAAACACGCAATTCCGCAGCGTTCTGTCCCGTCGACTTCAGCAAGTCGATCAACGACGGCCCGGCTGCTCGGGCTGCTCGGGCTGCATGGCCTGGTGGCGGGGCGGGTCGAGAGTCACTGCGCCCCCGCTCCGGTGAGCGCTGAAGGGCCTGTCGAGACGGGTCGATCGGCCCTGTCCGGTTCGGACGTGGCGAGTTCGGATGGAGGTGACGACGAGGCGACAAGGAGGTCGTGATGTCGACAATCACACGCTTCAGGGGCGGTGCGCTGGCACCGTTCGACTGGGCCAACCTGTCTCTGTTCCCGCTGCTCGCACAGGGCATCCGGATCGAGGACTACCTGGAGGGCGACCAGTACGTCATCCGCGCCGAGATGCCCGGCATCGACCCGATCAACGACGTGCGGATCACCGTCGCCGGCGGCGACCTGCGGCTGGAGGTGGTGCGCAAGGAGACCACCCACCTGGAGAAGACCCGCTCCGAGTTCCACTACGGGTCATTCTTCCGGACCATCCCGCTGCCGGCCGGCGTCGTGGAGAAGACCATCACCGCCCGCTACGTCGACGGGATCCTTGAGATCACCGCGAAGGTCGACGAGATCACGCCGGCCGTGAAGGAGATCCCGGTCAAGGTCGAGAACGGGAAGAAGAACTGATCGGTGCCCGGGCCGGCCTGCGCGTGGCCGGCCCGGGACCACGACTGGAACCGCAGGCCGGATCCCAGGCAGACGTGCGACTCGGCCGCCTTATTACCGCTGGCGGCGGCGAAGGTGACCCGGTGGCGGGACAGCTGCCCGGCCAGCGCGGCCGGGCTCATCGCGGGGCCGGGCAGCACGAGGTCGGTGCCGGCGAGCATCGAGGCGTACGGCAGGCCCCAGGCGTTGACGTGGAACATCGGCACGGTGGTGCCCGAGGTGTAGCAGGGGCTCGCCGCGTCGTTCTCGTCGACGGTGACCGGCGGTGCGGGGGCGGGCACCTCGTCGAGCAGCGCCTCGTAGTCGCGTACCCGTCGGTCGTCGGCAGTGGTTCCGTAGCGCCCGACTTCCACGAGGAGGCCCGCGGGGGCCGCATGCTCGCCGTCGGCGTCCGCGTCCCGGCAGCCGGACGCGACACGCCGCACCCGCCGTGTTCCGACCTCCGGCGTAGCACCGCCCCGACCGCGACGAGCAGCGGCCGGGGCGGCGTGTCCGGGCTTGTCAGACCTTCGGGGTCACCACGTCCACCTCGCCGAGGCCGGCCGCGGTGCGGGCCGCGTGGACCAACTGGTCAACCGTGATCCAATGGTCGGACCCGGTACCGGGATCCCAGACCTGTAGCGCGCCGACCGGCCAGGAGACAGCCCCGCCGGTCTGCTGCGCGGCGCTGTAACCGTGCACCATCAGGTAGTGCCGGACGGTCGCGTCGCCGGTCGTGCTCCACGGCAGGTAGGCCGGTTGCACCAGGACGATGCTCGGTTGCCCCTTGTCCAGTTGCCGTCGGACGTGGTCCAGGCCCTGTTCGAGCCCGAGCCCACGGTCGGCGTACGAGGCCCACGTGTAGGTGGTGTAGCCGGTGCCGGCGATCGGGGTGTGCAGACTCAACGTCTCGGCGAGATTCCACGGCATGGTGCCCAACGCGTTGGTGCCGGACTGCGAGGCCAGGGTGTCCTGGGAGGGCACCGTGTTCGCCCGCATGGTGGCGATCGCGCTCTTCATGGCGGCGGGCCCGCAGTAGGTCTTCGGGTTCTCCTGCTCGAAACCGATCAGCTTCAGATCCCGTACCCGTAGGGCACTCTGGGTCTGACCGTTGATCGAAAAGTCGCCCGTCGCGGTGACGACACCCCGGCCGGAGAGGCTCACCTGGCCGGTCTCACATCTTCTCGTCGTGCCCGACCTGAGCAGGGCGCCGGCGCAGATGGCGTTGGCCGAGCCGCCACCCTCGTTGGTCAACCGCAGCGACACCTGCACCACGTCGGACCCGCCGGTCAGGGCGGTTGCCACCGCGCGGGCCGTGGTGTTGGTCCAGCGCCGGTCGCTGCTCTGCCAGCTGTGGGTGAACTCCAGGCAGAGCCGGTAGGTGACCCCGTTGCGAGTCCGGGAGACCGTGCAGTTGGCCTTGTTCGCCGGTGTGCCGGATCCCCAGACCTTCGAGGTGTCGTCGACCGGCGCCACGACGGCGTAGATGTTGCTGTACGAGTGGACCGGCGACGGGTTGAACGGGTCGAACGGGCCGACCTTCTTCACCTGGTTCCCGTAGTTGCCCTCGATGGTGGTGATCCGTCCAGCCGCGTCCACGTCCACCACCACCCCGATGTGGTGGCTGGCGTGGTAGCTGCTGCCGTAGATGACCAGGTCTCCGGGGCGGATGTTGCCCTTCGACCGCAGCAGGCCACGGTTGCGTCCCCAGGTCTCGAAGTCCCCTGAGTACGGGAAGTAGACGTTGATGCCGGCCTGCCGCCACACCCAGCTGGCGAACATCGAGCACCAGGGCAGACCGCACACGACGTTGTCGGTACGGCCGTACGGGTTGCAGTTGTCTCCCCACTCGTGCAGCCCGAGCTGACTGTTGGCGGCGTTGACGATCGTCTGTCGGATCTGCGAGTCGTGCACGCTGCCCGGGGCCGGGCTGCCCGGCGCGGTGGGGTTGGATCCGCCGCCGGGCTTCGGGTCGTTGTCGCACCGACGCATCGTGATGTCCCACGAGCCCGTGTAGACGTAGTAGTCGGCCACCCAGAGCTTGTCGCTGGTGTAGTTCCACACCGCGTGCCCGCCGTAGTTGACTTCGCCGTACGCCTGGCACTCGATGGTGATGTAGGAGCCCTTCGGGTACTTGTCCTCGACGCGGGCGGCCGAGAGGCTCTTGGCGTAGTAACCGTTGAGCGTCTCCTTCACCAGATAGCGGTTGCCGCTGCCGGAGGGGCCGTCGTTGTCACACCGGTTCATGACGATTCCGGTGGAGCCGGTGCGCACGTAGTGGTCGGGAACCCAGAGACCGTCGCTGGTGTAGTCCCAGATGTTCGAGCCGCCGTAGTTGACCTCTCCGTACGCCTGGCACATCACCGTGATGTAGCTGCCCTCGGGGTACCTGTCCCAGACGTTGCTCGCCGACAGGCTCTTGGCGTGGTAGCCGTTGAGCGTCGTGCGGACCAGGAACTGCCGACCGCCACCGGAGTGACCTGCCTGGCCGCCGTTGATCCCGATCGACAGGCAGCTCGGTACGCCCGGCAACCGCCCGTCGGTGCCGGTGGTGACGTACGCGTCGGGGATCCAGTAACCGTCGGTGGTGTAGATCCACAGGGTGGAGCCGCCGGCTGCGACGCCGTGGTCCTGGCACCGGACATAGATCAGGCTGCCGGCCAGGTAGGCGTCGACCCGGATCCGGTCGTCCGGGTTTGCGCTGCCCCGCCCGTCGATGTCGACCTTGGCCGGGTACGGGCCGGCGTTGCTGCCACCGCCCCTCGGGGTTCCGTTGATCCCGATGGCGATGCATCGGGGAACCCCGGCCAGGTAACCGTTGGTGCCCGTGGTGACGTACGCGTCGGGGATCCAGTAGCCGGTGCTGGTGTAGATCCACAGGGTGGAGCCACCAGCGGTCAGCCCGGTGTCCTGGCAGCGGATGTGGACCGGGGAGCCGGCGAGGTACGCGTCGGTCTTCACCCGGTCGTTCGGGTCCATGCTGCCCCGCCCGTCGATGGCGACCTTGGCGGGGTACGGGCCGTACGTTCTCGCCTGTGCCGGCGACGCGTCGCCGAGGACGACGCTGAACGACAGGAACGTCAATATGGCCAGTACGGCAACTGCTCGTCTGGATCTGGACATGGAGCCTCCCGGGCTCGTATCGCCGGCGGCGAGAAAGAACAGCGAAACCGGCCGAACTGGAGCCTGGTCATCGGTGGCCGACTCCGGCTCGGGGCGGCCTCAAGGTAGAACCGGCACAGGTCGCGTTCCAAGAGGTGGGGAGGGAAAGCTCCCCGGTTCGCCACCTACCGGCCGGCGCGCGGCGACGGTTCGCTTGATGGCAGCTGATCGGAACTGCGGGAGGTCCGAGGTGTCCCCGCCCGGCGGGCGAAACGGGGGTCCGCCGGGCGGTGGCGGTCATGGGTGGGCGGCGGCCGGTTGCCCCTCCTTCATAATGGTCGATGATGGTCCACAGTGATGAAGAGGCCCGGCGGCCTTCCGGCGGGTTCCCCGATACTCCCGGGCTGGACCTCGGTGTCCCGGGGTGCGTCGACGCGACGGAGGTCGGCCGGGGCGGCTTCGGGATCGTCTACCGGGCGTGGCAGCCGGACTTCCACCGCTGGGTCGCGGTCAAGGTGCTCGCGCTGGACTGGCACGGCCCGTCCCGGACCCGCTTCGAGCGGGAGCTGAAGACGCTGGGTCGGCTGTCGGACCACCCGCATATCGTGACTCTGCACCAAGCCGGTCGCACCGCCGCCGGCAACCCGTACCTGCTCATGGCGTATGAGGAGGGCGGCTCCCTGGCGGACCAACTGGCCGCCGAAGTCACCGCGAGCGCGCCCGGCGCGGTGGCCGACGAGCCGCGCTGGGCGGTGGCGGTGGCCGGCGGCATCGCGGTGGCCGGTGCCCTGGAGACGGCGCATCGGGCCGGGGTGCTGCACCGCGACCTGAAACCGGGGAACATCCTCATCTCGCGGTACGGCGAGCCCAAGCTGGCCGACTTCGGGCTGTCCCGACCGCGCTCGCAGACACCGGAGGCCACCAGGCGTTGGATCACCGCGAGCATCCCACACGCCGCGCCGGAGGTGCTCCGCGGCGAACCGGCCTCGGTGCCCTCGGACGTGTACTCCCTGGCCTCGACCGTGTTGCACTGGATCCGAGGCGCGCCGGTCTTCACCGGTGATTCCGAGGCCGAACTGCTGCGGCGCGTCGCTACCGATCCCGTACCCGACCTGCGGCCGGACGGCGTGCCCGACGCGGTATGCGTCGCGCTGGAGCGGGCCATGTCCAAGGACGCCGCGCGGCGCCAGCAGAGCGTCGAGGCCTTCGCCGAGGAACTGCGGCAGGCACAGCGGATGTCCGGACGTCCGGTCACCCCCTTCGTGCTGGGTGCGGAGACCGAGACAGCGGGGGCCGCGGAGCCGACGCGTCGCCGCCTGCCGCTACCAGCCCGGTGGCCCGCTCTCGCGTCGGAGTTGTCGACCACGGTCGCGGGCCGCCCGGCGGCGTCCGGCCGCCCGGGCCTGGCGCGTACCGTCACGGCGCTGGCCGCCGGGATCTCGGTGCTAGCCCTCGCGGGTTCGGCGGCGCCGCCTCCGCCGGGCCGGGTGGTGGCGCCGGTGGAGATGGCCGTGGGGGAGCAGGAAGTCCACTCATCCTCGGACGAACAGGTGCTGACCGTCCACAACGGCGGCGGGCGCGAAATCCGGCTGGCCGGGGTGGCACCAGCCGGCCCGCACGGTGCCGACCTGCGGATCAGTGGCGACGGGTGTGGCGGTCGTGATCTGGTTCCCGGGCAGCGGTGCGAGGTGCGGCTGGTGTTCACGCCGCAGGAGCCGGGCGAGCGGACGCCGCTGCTGGAGGTGGCCGTCGTCGGGCGGGCGAAACCCACCACCGTGCGGATGGTGGGTGCCGGTCGGCTCCGCCCGGCGAGCCGGGACGACGCGCCGCCGGGCCGCTGTTACGACGACGCTTTCCAGGTCGGGCCGTCCGCCTACGGTCACGCGGGCGGCCTGCGCGCGCTCTCGGTCAAGCAGTACTGGTCGCCGGGCTGCCGGGCGACGATGGCATACGTCTGGGTGTGGAAGCAGTACCGGGACACGGCGATGCCCGACGGCGGCACCTGGCTTGTGGAACTGGCCGTCGGTCCGGCCGACGGCGGCGTCGGGGCCGCGCAGCGGGCGCGGGGGCAGCCGCACGAGCTGTGGACCGTGCCCTTCGTCGTCGACGGCGCCTGCACGGTGGCCACGGCGACCCTGACGCACCGACGTACCGGTGAGTTGATCACGGCGACGACCGAACCCTACTGTGGATGAGCATGGGCGGGTACTTCGAGGTCTACCTGGCCGGGCCGGTGCGTCTGGTGCCGCTCAGCGACACGCTGACCATCGGGCGGGCCGCGGGCAACCAGGTGACCATCGACAGCAAGCTGGTGTCACGGCTGCACGCCGTGATCGAACGGTTTCCCACCGGCTGGTCGATCCGGGATCTGGGCAGCACCAACGGCACCACCGTCAACGGTCAGCAGCTGCGGAACACCCAGGTGCTGCGGGACGGGGACCGGGTGGGGATCGGGCCTGCCCGGCTGGTGTTCCGCGCGCCCGGTGGGCAGAGCGGCACGCGGACCGTCGGGGTGGAGTCGGCGCCGCCTCCGCCGGCAATGACGATGCGCGAGCAGGAGGTGCTCGCGGCGCTCTGCCGGCCATACGTCGCGGACACGGCGCCATTCCCCGAGCCCTCGACGGTACGGGTGATCGCGGCCGAGCTGCACATCACCGACAGTGCGGTGAAGAAGCACCTGTCCCGCCTGTACGACAAGTTCGGCCTGCTCGGCAACGACGACCGACGGCGTGCCCGGCTGGCCGGGGAAGCCCTCCGCCGAGGAGCCCTCGGCACTGGATGAGCTGCCCCTGCCGACGGGCGGGTGCAGAGGCGTGCGGAGGGACTCAGGGAAGGGTGAAGTCGAGCGGGGTGACCTGGCCGGCGGTCACGGTCACGGTCTGCGGGGCGCTGTTCCGCCCGCCGGTGCTGACCACGATCTCGTAGCGCCCCGGCGGAAGTCGCCACTCGTACCGGCCGGTGTCCCCGGTCAGGACGCCGATCTCGGGGAGCGCCGGTGCCGGCTCGTCGAGGGAGGTGACCTGCACGGAGGCCTGGCGTACCGGCTCGCCCACCGGGGTGGTGACGGTGCCGGTCACGATTCCGGTCGTGTCGGTGCGGCCCGGAGGGGGCGGCGGCCCGTCGTCGGAGACGGGATGGTCGCCGCCGAACGCCAGCAGGCTCGCCCCGATCAGCAATGGTGCGGCGATCAGGAGTGCCAGCACCCCGACACGCGTCCTGCTCATGACTGCTCCCTCAACTGAGATGACGGACAGTGACTGGGACGCACTCGGGGTGACGCCGGTTCCGTGCGGGAACGGTGCATCGTCCGCCCCGCACGGAACCGGCTCGGTTCAGCTGTTACGCCAGGTGATCAGGTTGTTGAAGACGCTCTCGGTGATCCGGGTGCCGTGGTTGTTGGTGGAGTGTGGTGACGAGCCGTGCAGGCCGTACGCGTGGATCGCCATCACGCACTGCCCGGTGCAGAAGGAACTGCCGGCGGCCCGGGTCTGGTAGACCGGGCTGCCACTCTGGCAGCCGAAGGTGTCGTTCTGGTAGAACACCTGCCGGTCGTGGGTGACCGTGACGGTCTGCCCGGCGTGTCGCCACTGCTGGCCGAAGGTCTTGTCGCAGGGGTAACCGCTGACGGTGGTCGCGGTGCCGGTGAGCGTGGCGCTCTGCCACCACATGCCGAACCAGCCGGTGCTGTTGCCGGCGGCGCAGCTGAGCCGGATCGCCCCGTAGTCGTAGGTCTCGTCGCCGTTCTGGGTCCAGCCGTTGACCGAGAGGAGCTGAGTCGCGGTGCAGGTGCCGTACGGCGTCGCCGCCCCGTTGCGGCCGGGGATGATCTGGAAGTCCCCACGCGGGTAGAAGTTGTTCCCGCCACCGCCGTTCTGGCCGCCGCCCGGGTGCACGCAGTGCCCGGCGGTGGCGATGATGCTCGGCCCGTAGAGCCAGCCGGTGCAGCCCCAGGTGGTGCCGTTGGTGGTCCGGACGATCTGCACGATGGCGCTGGACGGGAAGACGGTGGTCGGGTCGACCCGGACCCGGTTGTCGGTGCCGATGATGCTCTGGATGCCGATCGAATCGCCGTCGGACGCGGCGGGACGACCCCCGGCGTCGAACCGGCTGCCTCCCGGACCGGCCTTGCCGGTGCCGACCGTTCCGGAGGTTCCGGAGCCCCGCACGCCGCTGAGTCCGCGCTGCACGGTGGGCAGCGCGACGGCGGCGGGTACGGCACCCGAGTCGGCGACCGCGCCGTGCACCTCGGTACGGGCGGCGGTGGCCGGAGCCTCGGCGGTCGGTGCGGCGCTGGCCGGTGCGGCGGCGAGCGCAAACGCCAGGACGGTGACGATCCCGACCGCGAGGATGATCCTCGGTCGGGTTCTGCTGGACGGTACGGACGTCACGAGAGCCCTCCTCATCGAAGCTGGACGCTTCCGAGGGGCAAGCTATAACGGCCGGATTGCTCCAGACTCGTCTCTGTCTGTCCGTCGACACCGCTACGTTCAGTTCCCGACAGATCGCGCAAAGTACTGGTGTGTTGCTCCACCGTCCGTCGATCGGCGGGTCTGATCGACTGGGCTGGCATGGGGCAACCGCCGAGGCCGCCATCCCGCGCCGGGCGATCGACCAGGTCGACATGGAGCTGCGGCAGCAGCGGGTCGCCGCCGACCGGCTCCGCCGCGGCGACGACACCCTGGTTGGCATCGCGCAGCTGGTGGGCTACGGCTCCGAGAGCGCCCTCAGCGTCGCCGTCAAGCGCGTCACCGGCCACACCCCGCGCGCCTACCGCCGCCTCGCCCGCCCTCGCTGACCCCGCCGCGATCTTGCACTTCCCATCGGGACAGATCCCCCGGTGGCCGGCATTTCGGCGACCGAAAGTGCAAGATCGGCGCGGAGTGGGGTCAGCAGACGTGGGCGGGCTCGGGGACGGAGTCGGGGCCGTCTTGTTCGACGGTGGAGAGGTTGGCGATGGTGGTGGCGGCGATGTTGTGCAGGCCGTCCTCGGTGAAGAACGCCTGGTGCCCGGTGATCAGCACGTTGGGGAAGGTGGTGAGCCGGGCGAAGTCGTCGTCACCGAGGACCCGTTCCGAACGGTCCTCGAAGAACAGGTCGCTCTCCTCCTCGTACACGTCGAGGCCGAGGTAGCCGATCCGGCCGCTCTTGAGCCCCTTGATCACCGCCCGGGTGTCGACCAGCGCACCCCGACCGGTGTTGATGAGCATGACGCCCTCGCGGAGCAGGGCGATCCGTTCGGCGTTGATCAGGTGTCGGGTGTCCGGGGTGAGCGGGCAGTGCAGGGTGACGATGTGCGACTCGGCGAGCAGCCGCTCCAGCGGGACGTACTCGACCCCGGCGGCGATGGCCGCCTCGTTCGGATACGGGTCGGTGGCCAGCACCCGGCAGCCGAAGCCCACCATGATCTGGGCGACACAGACCCCGATCCGTCCGGTGCCGACGATTCCGACGGTACGGCCGTGCAGGTCGAAGCCGAGCAGCCCGGCCAGGGCGAAGTTGTGTTCACGTACCCGGTTGTAGGCCCGGTGGATCTTGCGGTTGAGGGCGAGGATCAGGCCGGCGGTGTGCTCGGCCACCGCGTGCGGAGAATATTCCGGCACCCGCACCACGGTCAGGCCCAGCTTCCGGGCGGCGGCCACGTCGACGTTGTTGAAACCGGCCGATCGCAGCGCCACCACCCGGACACCGAGGTCGGCGAGCTGGTCGAGCACCTCGGCGCAGACGTCGTCGTTGACGAAGGCGCAGACCGCGTCGCACCCCTCGGCGAGCCGGGCGGTCTGTGTGGTGAGTCGGGGCTCCAGGAAGGTCAGCTCGTGACCGGCCCCGGCGTTCGCCTCGGTCAGGAACGTCCGGTCGTAGGGCTTGGTGCTGAAAACTGCCACTCGCATGGGCCACCTCCGCCCGCAACGCTACGGCCGGACACCGGCTATGGGCAGGGTCCTGCGTCCTGTCGATGCGTGTCGGGTGTCCCACGCTCGCGTCGAACTGTTCGCCCTCGGCGCACGTACCAGTGGCCGGGAGGTCGGACAAAGCCATGACCGTACGTCGGATCGTCGTGATCACGCTCGGCGCCGGAGTCGCGCTGGCGACCGGCGCGGTGCCCGCCGCCGCGCACGGCGCTCCGACCTACCCGCTCAGCCGGTCCGCCGCCTGCGCCCCGGGCGGCGAGCACGTCGAAACGCCGGCCTGCCGGGCGGCGGTCAAGGCGGGTGCGGCGCTGCGCGAGTGGGACAACATCAGGGTGTTCGGGGTCAACGGCCGGGACCGGGAACGGATCCCCGACGGCGAGCTGTGCAGCGGCGGTCTCTCGGCGTACCGGGGACTGGACCTGGCGCGGTCCGACTGGCCGGCGACGCCGCTGACGGCGGGCGCGGAGTTCGTCTTCCGCTACCGCACCACGATCCCGCACAAGGGCACCTTCCGGATCTACCTGACCCGCGTCGGATACCTGCCCACGAAGAAGCTGACCTGGGCGGATCTGGAGACGGTGCCCTTCCTGCGCGCCACTGACCCGCCGGTACGCGACGGGGCGTACCAGATGACCGGACGGCTGCCGGACGACCGCACCGGCCGCCATGTGATCTACACCGTCTGGCAGAACTCCGACAGCGCCGACACCTACTACTCCTGCTCCGACGTGGACGTCCTACCGGCCGGCGGGACCGAGTCGGAGCCGGCCGGCGCGGTGGCGGACGCCACCACCACCGGCACCACGAAGGACGGCGCGGCGAAGGCGGGTGCGCCGCCGGTCGCCGAGACCACCGGCGGCGGGGCGGTGGCGGAGAGCAACGTCCCGGTGGCGTCGGTGACCCCGGTGGATCCACGACGGTGGCTGCTGATCGCCGGCGGCGCGCTGGTCACGCTGCTGATCCTGCTGGTCGGCATGCGGCTGCGCGGATCCCGCAGCGGCCCGGCGCCCGGCCGGCCCTGCACGGTACGCAAC
Source organism: Micromonospora aridisoli (assembly GCF_056150025.1). Lineage (NCBI taxonomy): Bacteria > Bacillati > Actinomycetota > Actinomycetes > Micromonosporales > Micromonosporaceae > Micromonospora > Micromonospora aridisoli. The sequence goes on from NZ_JAXCFK010000001.1 coordinate 16,638, forward strand.
CATCGGGCCAACCCCCGCGTCTGGTGAGCTGCGCCCGGCGCTCCGGTCAGGCCAGCTGGGCGTCGATCTCGGCCAGTTCCTCGGCGGTCAGGTCGAGGTTGTCCACCGCGGCGATGTTCGCCTCCAGCTGCGGCACGCTGCTGGCGCCGATGATGAGACTGGTCATCCTCGGGTCGCGCAGCGCCCAGGCGAGCGCGAGCTGCGCGAGGGACTGGCCCCGGCGCTGGGCGATGCCGGCCAGCCCTCGGATGGTGGCCAGGCGCTGCTCGTTCACATCGCTCTCGTTGAGGAAGACGCTGGTGCGGACCCGGGAGTCGGCCGGAATGCCGTCGAGGTAGCGGTCGGTGAGCAGGCCCTGTGCCAGCGGGCTGTAGGCGATGCAGCCGGCGCCGACCCGCTCCAGGGTGTCGAGCAGCCCGTCCTCCTCGGTCCACCGGTTGAACATCGAATACGCCGGCTGATTGATCAGCAACGGGGTGCCCAGCTCACGCAGGATCGCCGCGGCCCGCTGGGTCTGCTCGGCGGTGTAGTTGGAGATGCCGACGTAGAGAGCCTTACCGGAGCGGACGACGGCGTCCAGCGCACCCATCGTCTCCTCCAGCGGGGTGTCCGGGTCGTACCGGTGGCTGTAGAAGATGTCGACGTAGTCCAGACCGAGTCGACGCAGCGACTGGTCGAGCGAGGCGATCAGGTTCTTGCGCGAGCCCCACTCACCGTACGGGCCGGGCCACATGAGGTAGCCGGCCTTGCTGGAGATGACCAGCTCGTCGCGGTACGGCTTGAGGTCCCCGGCGAGCATCCGGCCGAAGTTCTCCTCGGCGGACCCCGGCGGCGGTCCGTAGTTGTTGGCCAGGTCGAAATGGGTGACGCCGAGATCGAAGGCGCGCCGGACGATGTCCCGCTGACGCTCGAACGGGCGGTCCGGCCCGAAGTTGTGCCACAGCCCGAGCGAGATCACGGGCAGCCGGAGCCCGCTGGCCCCGCTGCGCCGGTAGGTCATCTGGTCGTAGCGCGTGTCAGCGGCGAGGTAGGTCACGATCATGACCTTAACCGAGGTCGGACCGGTGCCGGGGACGGCAGTCGGTCCGCGTACCTGGGTTGGCCTGGCTGGCCGTGGCCGGCGCTTCGGTGCAGGTCCGCCTGTTGATCGGCGGTTGTCGTGCTCCGTGCGGGGTAGCGTCGAAGCATGCGTTACGTGCGGCTCGACACCCCGAAGCCCGTGTCCAGGATCGGCCTCGGTACCTGGCAGTTCGGTTCCCGGGAGTGGGGGTACGGCCCCGAGTACGAACGGTTGGCGGCGAACATCGTCCGGCGCGCCGTCGAGCTGGGCGTGACCCTCTTCGACACCGCCGAGATCTACGGCTTCGGCCGCAGTGAACGGATCCTCGGCGCGGCGCTGTCCTCCGCCCGGGACAAGGTGACCGTCGCCACCAAGTTCTTCCCGGTGCTGCCGGTGGCCTCGGTGGTGCAGCAACGGGCCGTCGCCTCGGCGGCCCGGCTCGGCGTCACCAGCATCGACCTCTACCAGGTGCACCAGCCCAACCCGGTGGCCGGCGACCACCGGACCATGCGCGGCATGCGTGCTTTGCAGGACGTCGGCCTGGTCGGCGAGGTCGGGGTGAGCAACTACAGCCTGCGCCGCTGGCAGGTGGCCGAGGCGGCGCTGGGCCGGCGGGTGCTGAGCAACCAGGTCCGCTACAGCATGCTCGACCGCAAGCCGGAGGAGGATCTGCTCCGGTACGCCGAGCAGGCCGGTCGGCTGGTCATCGCGTACAGTCCGCTGGCGCAGGGGTTTCTCTCCGGGCGGTACGACGCACACCATCCGCCGGTCGGTGCGATCCGCCGGGCCAACCCCTACTTCCTGCCGGAGAACCTGGAACGGGGCGGCGCGCTGATCGACACGCTGCGCCAGGTGGCCGCCGCGCACGACGCGACCCCGAGCCAGATCGCCCTGGCGTACGTGCTGCGTCACCCGAACGTGGTGGCCATACCCGGCGCGTCCAGCGTGGAGCAGATGGAGCGGAACGCCGCCGCCGCGGAGATCGACCTGACCGAGGACGAGTACGCCGCGCTGGTCAACGGGGCCCGGGCGTTCCGCCCGGTCACCGGACTCGCCGCGGTGCCGAAGCTCGTCAGGTCCCGGGTGAGCAGCTGACCGTGCGGACGATGTCCGCCGCACCACCGGGACCGTTGAACCGGGTGACCCACCCGAGTCACCGCGTTGCGCTGTGCCGCTACGATGGCCCGGTTCGTTGGCGGGTTCGGCGGTAGGGACGGGCTCTGGTCCGGCGGCTCCCGCACAAGTCATCGCTCATTCGGGCGCGAGTTTCTTTCGCGGGTGGACGGATCACTATGGATACGACGGAAGACGACTCCCCTGGAGTCCTGGTGGACCTCAGCGACGTGAGCCTCGCCGAGCTGCCGGAGCTGGACGGGTCGCCGTTCGCCTGCTCGCTGCGCCGGATCCTAGAGGAAGTCGACCGCCCGCAGGACGCGGTCGCCGGGTGGAACTCGGCGATGTGACCGTGCCGGGCGAGGGGCGTGGCCGGACGCTGGTGGACCTCCCGGCACCGGCGCGGCCGGTGCCCTTCTCCGAGTTCATTCTCAAGGTCCACAGCAGATGTAACCTGGCCTGCGACTACTGCTACATGTACGAGTTGGCGGACCGCAGTGCCCGCACCGACCCACCCCTGATGTCCACCGACATCTTCGAGCTGACCTGCCGACGGGTGGCCGAGCACGTCCACGCGCACGAGCTGGGTACGGCGCGCATCGTGCTGCACGGCGGTGAGCCGTTGCTGGCCGGGGCCGCGACGCTGGCTCGGATGGCCGAGCGGTTGCGGGCCGCCCTGCGTCCCGCCGCCGCCCGGGTCAGCGTGCAGACCAACGGAACCCTGCTCGACGAGCGGACGCTGGCCGTACTGGCCGACGCGGGGGTGCTGGTCGGGGTGAGCTTGGACGGCGATCGGTCCGCCAACGACCGGCACCGCAGGTACGCCTCCGGCCGCGGCAGCTTCGACCACGTCGACCGGGCGTTGCGCCTGCTGGCCGACCGGCCCGGCGCCTACGCGGGCATTCTCTGCGTGGTGGACCTCGACGCCGACCCGCGCCGAACCTACGAGGCGTTGCTGGCGTACCGCCCGCCGATGGTGGACTTCCTGCTGCCGCACGCCAACTGGGACTCCCCGCCGCCCCGACCGGCGGCAAGCGCTGACGCGTACGGCAGCTGGCTCCGTGCCGCCTTCGACGCGTGGTACGACGTGCCGGTGCGGCGCACCCGGGTCCGGCTCTTCGAGGAGCTGATCAATCTGTTGCTCGGCGGGAGCAGCCGCACCGAGTCGGTGGGGTTGAGCCCGGTCGCCGCCGTCGTGGTCAACACCGACGGCGGGTACGAACAGGTCGACACCCTCAGGTCCAGCTATCCCGGGGCGGTCGACACCGACCTGACGGTCTTCGACCACTCCTTCGACGAGGTGCTGCGCCACCCCGCCGTGGCCGCACGCCAGGCGGGCCTGTCCGCGCTCGCCGACGACTGCCGGGTCTGTCCCGTCCACCTGGTCTGCGGCGGCGGCAACTACCCCCACCGGTACCGGGCCGGCAGCTTCCGCAATCCCTCCGTGTACTGCCACGACCTGCGCCTGCTCATCGAGCACGTCTCGGGCCGGCTGCGGTCGGATCTGGCCGGGCTGCGGAGTCGGGGCCGGTGACCGGTCACCACCGGCTACGGCCGGCCGATCTCGCCGCGCTCGCCGCCGGCCCGGGCAGCGCCGATCTCGTACGTGTGCTGCGTGCCGGGCAGGTCAGCAAGCGGATGCTGCAACTGCGCGCGGTGCTCGACCTGACCGGCCCGGCGCGGACCGGAGGTCACTTCGCGCTGCTCAGCGCCGCGGTCCGGCGGGATCCGGCGGTCGGACCGGCGGTGCTGGCCCTGCCGCACACCGGCGCGTGGCTGGCGGCCACCCTGCGCCGGCTGCGTGCCGGTCGCCCCACGGCCCCCGCGACACCCGGTCGCACCACCGACGGGCTGGAGTTGCCGCCCGAGCCGGACCGTGCGGCCGAGGTCGACCTGGACTATCTCGGCGCGCTGGCCGCGACGGCAGCGATCCGGGCCGGCCTGGACTTCGAGCTGACCCTCCCGGCGCCCGACGGTGAGGTCTTCCTGCCGTCCCTCGGACGGGCACGCTGCGACACCGACTCGGTGACGGTGTCCCGGTCGGGGGACCGGGTGCGGGTGGGAGCCGTCGAGGTGCCGTCGTCGGACGACCACCGACCGGCTGGTGCGGGCGTCGGCCGCGACGGCTGGTCCGGCCTGCATCGGCTGGCCAGCGACGCCGACGGTCTCCGCCTCGAACTGTGGCTCGACGATCTCGACCCGTACCGCGACTGCCACCGGCTCTGCGCGACCGGTCGGCTGGACACGACCGCGGTCGATCGGTGGCAGCGGATGCTCGACGAGGCCTGGCCGATGCTGGTACGGCACCACCGCGGGCACGCCGAGGCGATCTCCGAGGGGCTGCGGGTGATCGTGCCGTTGCAGGCCGACTCGGCCAGCGCCGGGGTGAACGTCACCAGCATGGACGCCTTCGGTGCGGTCTCGATGACCCCGCCTGCCGACGGTACGGCGCTGGCCCTCGGCCTGCTGCACGAGTTCCAGCACGCGAAGCTCGGTGCCGCCATCGACATCGAGCCGCTCCACGACCCGGACGACCGGCGGTACTACTACGCGCCCTGGCGGGACGATCCCCGCCCGCTCGGCGCCGCCCTGCACGGGGTCTACGCCTTCGTCGCGGTGACGGAGTTCTGGCGTGTCCGGCGGACCGTCGTCCCGCCCGACCGGATCCGGCTGGCCGAGGTGGAGTTCGCGCGTTGGCGGGACCGGGTCGGCCGGACCTGCGCCGACATCCGGGCGCACGGGCGGTTGACCGTGGCCGGCCACCGGTTCGTCGCCGGGCTGGGCGAGGTCATCGACGGTTGGCGGGACGAGGCGGTGCCGGCCGAGGCCGCCGCGCTGGCCCGGGAGGCCGCCGACGACCACTGGACGGTGTGGCGGCTGCGTAACCGGCGACCGGACGACCGGCTGGTGCGGCGGCTCGCCGAGGCGTGGCGGGCGGGCGTGACCTGCCCCGCGATGACCGTCCCGGTCGCGGTACGGCCCGCCGACGGCAGGTGGCTGAGCCGCAGTCCCCGGCTGGACCTGGTCCGGCTGCGGTTGGCGGATCCGGCGCGCTTCGAGCGGTTGCGCAATGGTGCCGAACGCCTCGCCGAGGCGCTCCCCGAAGCCTCCGACGGCGACCTGGCGTTGGCCGCCGGCGAGCACCTCACCGCGCGGGCGTGGTACCAGCGACAGGTGCGGCGGCGGCCGGACCAGGTAGCGGCCTGGGTCGGCCTGACGCTCGCCGACAATCGGCTGCCGACCGCCGAGGCGGCCCTGCACGCCGACCCGGAGCTGTGCCGTGCGGTCCTGTGCACGCTCGCGGAGACAGCGGAAGCGCCGGACCCGCTGGAGTTGTCCCGCTGGCTGGCCCCGGTGACGTGCGTCTCCGCTCCGGACGCACCGTTGCCGGGCGGTCTGCGGCAGGGCGGGCACCGGCCGGGTGAGCCGGCATCGGTCAGGTCGGCGGCGGCTCCAGGTCGCAGTTGAGCCGGTTCGCCTCGACCAGGGCGATGGTGTTCGGGTGCTCCTCACCGAGCACCCGACGGAACAGCGGCATGACCTGCTCCCGCAGCGACCGGGCGGCAGCGTGGTCGCCGGTGACGCTCAGGCTGGTGGCGAGATTGTTCGCCACCGCCAGGGTGTCGGGGTGCCCGGGCCCGAGGATCCGCCGGCTGCGCTCGTAGGCTTCCTGGTCGCTGGCCAGGGCCTCCGGGAACTGACGGCGGCCGAACCAGCAGTTCGCCAGGTTGATGTTGGCCGCCAGGGTGTACGGATGGTCCGCACCGATCCGCGCGCTGAGGCGCGCGACCACCTCCTCGGAGAGGGCGAAGGCGGCCTCCGCGTCACCGGCCTTGCGCAGGAAGATCGCCAGATTGTTGGCGTACGCGAGGGTGAACAGGTGGTCCTCGCCCATGTTCTCCCGGTACCAGCGGTGCACCGGACGGGCCCGGCGAAGCGCTCCGGCGTCGTCCCCGATCGCCGACTCGTCGCAGGCCAGGTTCATCGCGCTGGCCTGCACGTCCGGGTGGTCCGGGCTGTGCCGGCGGCGGGAGCGCACCAGCACGTCCGTACTCAGCGCGTGCGCTCGCTCCAACTCGCCGAGCTTGCGCAGGGTCACCGCGTAGTTCTTCAACGCCCGCAGGGTTTCCGGGTCCTCCTCGCCCAGCACCAGCCGGTTCGCCTCCACCGCGGCCTCCAGCACCCGGCGGGACTCGACGAGGTCACCGGTGTCGCGCAGGTCGCGGCCGTACTCACCGGCGGAGAAGAGGGTGAAGGGGTGCATCGGACCGAGCGTCTCCCGGCGCCGGGCCAGGGTGCGTTCGTTGCGGCGTAGGGCACCGCGCAGGTCACCGACCAGGCGCAGCGAGATGGCCAGGTTGTGCGCCGCGATCAGCGCTCGTGGATGGTCCTCACCGAACACCTCCCGGGCCAGTTCCTCGGTGCGGGTGTCCAGCTCCCGGGCCCGTTCGAAGTGGCCGAGCGCCCGCAGGTCGGCGGCGAGGCTACCGGCCGCGATCACGGTGTACTCGTGGTCCTCGCCGAGGCTGCGGCGCAGCCGGTCGTAGACGTCGCGGTCGATGTCGTAGGCCTCCTGGTAACGGGCCTCCAGACGCAGGGCGTTGGCCAGTTGGAACCGCATCATCAACGTCTGGGGATCGTCCGGGCCGTACCGTCGCTGCCACCGCGCGATCGCCTGTTCGGCCAGCTCGGCGCAGGAGGCGAAGCCCACCCGGATCCACATGTAGCGGGCCACGTCGAGCAACAGCTGCCGGACCTCCGGCTGGTCCGAGGTGAGCGTCCGCGACGGCAGCAGGTGCGGCCACAGCTCCGCGTACACCGGCCAGTTGTCGGGCTTGTCGGGATCCTTGGGATTCGCGGCGGCCAGGATGGCGTGCACGTGCTGACGGTTCTCGTCCTTCTCCTGCTCCGAGAGGGACTCCCGGATCAGCTCCTGCACCAGCGGGTGCATGCGCAGGCTGGTCTGGCCGGCCTCGTCGGTACGTTCCTGACCGCGCCCCCGGCCGCCGCCGCGCACGCTGTCGATGCGGGCCAGCGCGTACCGGCCGATGTCGCGCAGTGTTCGACCCATCAGCAGCGGGTCGCGCAGCGCCGGGTCGTAGGAGAGCAGCACGTTGATGAAGCGGTCGCCGTTGATCAGCGACATCGGGATCGGTTCGCTGGCGAAGAAGGCGCAGACCTCCAGCAGCTTCGCCGCCGCCGGGTTGCGTTCCCGCAGGCTGTCCAGCGAGACCATCCACGGCTGGGCACCGGTCTGCTGGTAGTCGGGTGGCAGTTCCTCGGCGAGCATGTCCGGCAGGTAGCGCCGGACCCGGGCGAGATACTGGGCCGGTGCTTCGCCCGTGGTGTCCAGCCACGCGCCGGCCTGCTCGATGGCCAGCGGCAGGTCGCCGAGCCGGTCGGCGATCAGGTCGGCGTCGCCGTCGGCCAGATGCCGGGCCCGTCGCCGCAGCAGGGCGAGGCTCTCCTCCCGGTCGAAGGCACCGACCTCCAGCATCCGGGCGGGCCGGGCCCAGGCCTGGTTGCGGGTGGTGACCAGGACGTGCCCGGGCCCCTGCGGGATCAGGTCGTGCAGTTCCGAGGGGTCGTCGGCGTTGTCGAGGATGAGCAGCCAGCGCCGGAACGGCACGCCGCGACGCAGCACGTCGAGGACCCAGGTGACTCGTTCGCTCACGCTGCCGCTCAGCGGTGCGTCGAGTTCGACGGCCAGCCGGTCGGCGAGCGCGCCCAGGGCGAGACGCAGCACGCTCGGTTGCTGCGCCGAGATCCACCAGACGATGTCGTACTCGGCGCGGAACCGGTAGGCGTACTCCAGCGCGATCTGGCTCTTGCCGACACCGCCGAGACCGTGCAGCGCCAGCGGCACGTGCCCGGCGTCCGAACTGGACAGCCAGTCCCGCATCTCCTCCAGCAGCGGACCGCGCCCCACGAACTGGACGTTGCGTGGCAGCGGAACCCGCCAGACCGGCGGCTCGTTTCCCGGGAAGCGGCGGCGTCGCTGGGCATCCTCCGGATCCGGGGCAGGGCGGGCGGGATGGTCCAACGCCTCCAGCAGCCGGGCCGTCGCCTCCTGCTCGTTGACCCCCACCAGGTCGACCGGTATGCGTTCCAGGAACAACCCGGGAGCGCGGGAGTTGTCCAGCCGTACCGGCACCAGGTAGCTGGTGCCGGTGGTGGGGTCGTGGGCGGTGGCCTGACTCCACAGCTCGGCGGCGTTCGGCGACTGCATGTACTCCTGGGACAGCAGTACGACGAGCCGGGCGGCGTCGTTCAGACCGACCGTGGACCGGTCGCCGCCCGACGGGTTGGCGGGAAAGTCGACCTCCCGCATGACCGCCCGCAACCCGGCCGCGCGGAGCTCGTCGCAGATCCACTCCGCCCAGGCCCGGTCCAGGGCCGCGTAGCTGACGAAGACGTCGGGGGCCGCGCCGACGAGCCGCTGCCGCTCGAACTTCGCCAGCCAGGTGCGGCGGAGCCGGTCGTCCAGCGGGGGCAGGTCCTCGACCTCGCCGTCGGTGATCGCGCGGGTCAACCGCTCGTACGCGGCGAGCAGGGTCGCCTCGTGGTGGGCCCGGTCCCCGAACGTGGCCAGGATCTCCTCGTAGGCGTAGTAGGGCTGGTAAGGGATCTCGACCTCCCCCCAGTACCGGTCGCTCTCCTCCGGCGAGAGCCGGGGCAGTAGCGGGGTGAACCGCCGGCGCGCCTGGTCCCGGCCGGCCTCCAGCTTGAGCTGCTCGGCGTTGTCGACCCGCATCGGCACCGGCAGGATCCGTACGGGCCGGTCGCCGCGCTGCCGGACGATCGACCGGGCCACCGCGGCGGCTCCGTCGATGCTCTGCTCGTTGAGCGTGAAGGAGGTGACGACCGCGTCGGGCAGCCGCACGGTGCAGATGCCGGCACCGTCGCTGACCCCCGTCCGGCTGTCGATCAGCACGTAGTCGTAGTTCGCCCGCATACTCGCGGCCAGCGCGTCCAGGAAGGTGTTGCCGCCGAGCTTCTCGAAGAACGCCTGCCAGTTGAAGGTGCTGACCGCCTTCGTGTACGACGGATCCTGACGCCCGGCGGGGAGCAGGTCCAGGAATCCGGGGCGGACCGGGTGGGCACCGCCGGTGACGTCGCGGTGCGGCGTCGGGAAGCGCCACTCCAGCGACACCGCGTGTCGCAGCACGTCGGCCGCGGTGCCGATCCAGTCCGGGTCCTCCGTCTCGTCCATCGGACGGACCGCGGCGTCGGCGTAGTCCCGCGCCATGTCGATCACCCCGCGCGAGGTGCGCAGGTCCTTGTCGAGCAGGAACGGATGGAAGTAGCGGTGCAGGCCGGGGGATTCCAGGTCCCAGTCCACGGCGAGCACCCGGTGGCCGTTCGCGGCGAGGATCCAGGCCACGTTCGCCAGCGCCATGGTGCGTCCGGTGCCGCCCTTGTACGAGTAGAACGTGATGATCCGGCCTTCCCTGCCGGCGGCCGTCGCGACCGGGTCACTGCTCGTCACGCTGGTCCTCCCGTTCAGGCTGGTCGTCGGGCGCCCATGGGCCGTCCAGCCGGGGCGGCGTAGTGTCCGTCGACGGGTCGGGCGGCCGGTGTACCGAACCTCGACTGAACACCCGGTTCCGGGCGACCTCCAGCACCTCCGGCAGTTCCTCCTCGAAGGCCCGGTGGGTGATGATGTTCGACCGGTAGAGCTCGTCGTCCGAGGTGAACTCCTCGAAGATCTCCCGGCACGCGCGGGAGAGGTCCTGCCAGTGCTCGCGGGTCTCCGGGTCGTCGCGACTGCTGGGAATGAGGACAGCGGTGGCGGCACGCCGGTGGCCCAGCGCCGCCGAGGCGTGCGCGACCAAGGCCTGCCGTCGTTGCGGTAGGCGGGTCATCCAGGCGTCGACGATCAGCACGAGGATCTGGTTGTAGCGGGCGGCCAGCTCGGCGCTGCGGGGCAGCTTGTCGACCTCCACCACGGTGGACTGGTAGCTGCGGCCGGCGGCGATCTCCCGGGCGTAGTCGACAAGTGGCTCCGGCATCGGCGGTCGGTAGGGCGCCCACTGCAACGGATCGTCGCCGTACACCGTGACGTGCTGGCGTATCCCGCGCATCTCGTCCCGGTTGGTCGCGGCCACCACGAAGTGCACCAGCATCGGGTTGGTCGCGTCCCCGTCGGTGGCGGTGGCCCGGTCGGTCCCGTTGGTGGCCTCCTGCGGATGGAAGGCGCTCTCGACGGACTGGAGGTCGACCGCGCGGTGCTGTTCCGGCAGCGGATTGGCCTCGACGCTGGCCACGATCTGGCTGGCCAGCTCGAACAGGAAGGTGCGGTAGTCGTCGCTGTGCCGCTGCAGCCGCATCAGCTGCCGCACGCCGAGGCGCTGGTAGAGGTCGCCGAGGCTGTCGGAGGAGTACTGCAACGGACGGGCCACCGGGTGGATCCGCCCGGGCTGTGCGGGAATCCACATCAGAGGCTTGAGCAACGAGGTGTCGACCCGTCGCTGGCTCTCGAACCGGGCGGTGCGCTCGGCGAAGAGCTGCCACTCCTGCCCGCACACCCGGCTCTGGAAATACCGTGGTGTCATCAGGGCGAGGAAGGACCGGCAGCTGCCGAGCGCCTCGACCAACCGCTGCGGCCAGCGTTCGCCGAGCAGGATCGTCCGGTCGACGAACCCGACCCGTTCGTCGCGGGACAGACCGGCGATCAGCCGCACCTCTGCACTGAGATCCTCGTAGAACCGTTGGACGAGCGCGTCCTCGTCGCCTCTGGCGTAGCTGAGGAAGAAGTACAGCACCGCACCTCCGCGCCTGGGACTCTGGCCATGGGGTGGCTGGGTCGTGGCTGTCGCCGGTGGGCCAGTTTCCAGCGGCCGTGGCGGCGGGAGCTTCACCGCGAGTATAGGTGTGGAAGCGGGGCGTGGCAGCCCGCTGAACTGTCGTATCCCAGGTGGCGGCGGCCGGCCGATGGGCCACCGGCATCATGGGGCGATGGACCCTCGTGCGGTGCTGCGTCCGCTGGTCGCCGGCACCACCTGGCGGCGCGGCGTGTTCCTCTTGCTGGGCGGGGTGCTGGCGCTGCCGTACGCGGTGCTCGGGGTGAGCTTCGCGCAGCTCTTCCTCACCTCCGACGCGCCCCGGTCGCTGGTCCTGGTGCTGCTGGTGCCGGCGGCCACCATCGCGGTCGTACCGGTCTTCCTCGGCGGGAGCCGCGCGCTGGAGATAGCCGCGGTCCGAGGGCTGCTCGGGGTCGAGCTACCTGAACCGCTGCCCGGCCGCCGGCTCGACCGGGAGACCCGGATCCGCGCCGCACTCTGGATCGGGCTGCACCTGACCAGTGGCGCACTGGTGGTGGCCGCACTGTTCAGCGCGGTGCCGATGGCACTGGCGTTCATCGTCGCGCAGGCCGGTATGGACGTCGGAATCTCCGATGCCGAGCGGTTCGGACCGTTGGACGGCGGCGACAGCGGCTGGTTGAGCCTCATCGGGGTGCTCGTGCTGGTCGCTCTCGGCTACATCGTGGCCGGGCTCGGCGCGCTGGCCGCGTCGATGGCCCCCGTGCTGCTGGGCCCGGCTCCGGCCGAGCGGATCGCCGCGCTGGAGGCGAGGGCGGCACGGCTGGCCGAACGCAACCGCCTGGCCCGGGAACTGCACGACTCGGTCGGCCACGCGTTGACCGTCGCCACCCTTCAGGCCGGCGCGGCGCGCGAGGTGCTCGACAACGACCCGGAGTACGTCCGCCGGGCGCTGACCGCCATCGAGGAGACCGGGCGGCGAGCGATGGACGACCTGGACCATGTGCTCGGGCTGCTGCGGGAGACCGGGGAGCCGGCGGTCGTCGCGCCGCAACGGACCCTGTCCGACCTGGACCGGCTGGTCGCCGACACCAGGGCGGCCGGCACGCCGGTGAACAGCCTGGTACGCGGACCGGTGGACAGCCTGCCGCCGGTGGTCTCCCGGGAGGGCTACCGGATCGTGCAGGAGGGGTTGACCAACGCCGCCCGGCACGGCCGAGGAGCGACGTCCCTGCGGGTCGACGTGGTGCCGGACGCGCTGGAGATCGAGCTGGTCAACGCCCTTGCCGAACCGGGACCCGACCCCTCGACCGCCCCCGCCGGCGGTCGAGGGCTGGTCGGCATGCGGGAGCGGGTGCTGCTGCTCGGCGGCGGGATGACCGCCGGTGCGGAGGGGGACCGGTGGCGGGTACGGGTGCGGCTGCCGATCGGAGTGGACGGATGAGTGTGGACGTGCTGATCGTCGACGACGACGAACTGGTCCGGGTCGGGTTGCGGACCATCCTCGACGCCCAGCCGGACCTGCGGGTCGTGGCGGAGGCCGCCGACGGGGCGGAGGTGCCGGCGCTGGTCGCCCGGCACCGACCGCAGGTGGTGCTGATGGACGTGCGGATGCCGGGGATCGACGGCATCCAGGCCACCCGGCACCTGCTGGCCACCTCCGCCGAGCCGCCCCGGGTGCTGGTCATCACCACGTTCGCCAGCGACGAGTACGTCTACGAGGCGCTGCGCGCCGGAGCCAGCGGGTTCCTGCTCAAGCGGGCCCGACCGGCGGAGGTCGTGGCGGCGGTACGGGTGGTGGCCCGCGGCGACTCGCTGCTCTTCCCGGCCGCGATCCGTCGGCTGGTCGGGGCGTACGGGCGGCGGGACGCCGACGGGCTGCGGGCGGCCCGGCTCACCGAACGGGAGGCGGAGGTGCTGCGGCTGATGGCCGCCGGACTCTCCAATCCGGAGATCGCGGGGCGCCTGGTGGTCGGCGTCGAGACGGTCAAGACCCATGTCGGAAACGTGCTGACCAAGCTCGGGGTGCGCGACCGCACCCAGGCGGTGATCGCCGCGTACGAGTCGGGGTTCGTCGTCCCCAGCGGCTGAGATGTCCCCCACGAGGGGGAGAGGGTTCCCCGCCGTACGGGAGGGCGGGGCGGGCGCTCCGGTCGAGGCTGGGAAGCATGACGACCGTAGCCGCATCCGAACATCGCGACACGTCCCGCCGTCCCGGCCTGCTCGCCCCACTCGCCGTCGGCTGGCTCGGCCTGTGGGGGCTGCTGGCCCTGGTGTCGGCGCTCACCGGCGCCGGCTACCCGTTCGGCGTCGACGACCCGCACCTCGACTCGACCCTGCTCCGGCTGCTCCCGACGGAGGCGGGACCACCGTTCTTCGCCGGGACGCTGCTCACCGCCGCCGTGCTGGCCCTGGCCAGCCGGACGACCGGTACCGCCGGACCGCTGCGGCTGCTGCTGCTCGGCTACGGCTGGGCCGTGGCGTTCGTGCTGGCCGTGGTGGTCCCCGGCGTCCAGGTGCTGGCCCTGGTCGGGTACGCGCCGATGCTGCTGCTCGGTGCACCCTTCGGCTGGCCGCCGGTGGACTACGCCGACGTCTTCACCTGGGCGTTGGCCGCCCGGGTCGCCGCGATGGTGGGCGGCGTGCTGTTGAGTGGGGCGCTGCTGGTGTGGCAGCGGCGTACCGCCGGCTCCTGCGTGGGGTGTGGCCGCGACGGTACCGACCGGAGCTGGACCGGCCGGGCGGCCGCCGCCCGCTGGGGCCGGTGGGCCGCCTGGATCGCGGCGGTGATCCCCTTCGGCTACGCGCTGACCCGGTTCGCCTGGCTGGCCGGCGTGCCGCTCGGCATCTCCCGCGACGACCTCGCCGACCTGTGGGAGACCGGTGCCGTCTGGGCCGGTGCCGGGCTGGGCGCCTTCGCCACCGTGGGCTCGGTGCTCACCCTCGGACTGGTGCAGCGTTGGGGTGAGCGGTTCCCGCGCTGGATGCCGGGGCTGGCCGGCCGGCGGGTGCCGGTCCGGCTGGCCGTGGTTCCCGCGACGGTGGTGGCGGTCCTGGCCACCGCGGCCGGCCTGAACGCGTTGAGCCTGCCCGAGTTCTGGCAACCGGGCCGTGGGCTCGGTGCGGCCGGCGCCCCGCTGCTGTTCTTCCCGGTGTGGGGGCTCGCGCTCGGCGCCGCCGCGTACGCGTACCACCTGCGCCGCCGGGGCGTCTGCGGGCGCTGCGCGCAGGGGTGACCGGCGGGCCCGGTCCGCCGTCCGGCACGGGGCGGACGGCGGACCGGGCACTCACGGCAGGTCGCGGGCGTAGCAGACGGAGAGCGGCTCACCCCGGTACGGCCCGAAGTTGTCGATGCGCCGGTAACCCTCGCGTTCGTAGAAGCGCATGGCCTCGGGCTGGGCGGTGCCGGTCTCCAGCAGCAGGGTGCGCACGCCGGCCTCGCGGGCGGCCTCCTCCAGGGCACGCAGAACGGCGGTTGACACGCCGGTGCCCCGGTTCGGTGGACTGACGTACATCCGTTTGATCTCGGCGGAGCCGGGGGCGAGAAACCGCAGGCCGCCGCAGCCGACGGCGGTGCCGCCCTCGTCGCGGGCGACCAGGAAGACGCTGACCGTCTCGGCGGTGGGCGGCGCGCCGGGCTCGTGGTCGTCGCAGCCGTAGCGGGCGTCGAGTTCGGCCCGCTGGGCGGCGCGCAGCCGGGCGGCGTCGGGCGACTCCCAGGGTTCGTGGTCGATGGAGAGCACGGTCTGCCTTTCCGTAACGAGCGTTACCGTAACGTACGGTACGGTATGGCCCGTCGACCGGGGAAGGGGCGCGGATGGCCAGACGACGTGATCTCGCCGACCAGCAGCGGCGCCTGTCGGCGGCCACCTGGTCGGTGCTGGCCGAACGCGGCCTGCCCGGGCTCACCCTGCGCGCCGTCGCCGAGCGGGCCGGCTGCACCACCGGCATGGTGCTGCACACCTTCGCCGACAAGCAGGCCCTGCTCGTGCACGCCCGCGAGCTGCTGCACCGCCGCACCGGCCAGCGCGCCGACGCCGCCCAGGCCACCGCCGGCACCCCCGTGGAGGCGCTGCGGGCCGTGTTGTTGCAGGCGGCCTCGCCGACCGAGGAGAAGCGGGAGGAGGCCCGGGTCTGGGTCGGCTTCCTCGCCGCGGCGTTGGCCGATCCGGTCCTGGCCGACCTGCACCGCAACTACAACCGCCGGTTCGTCGACCGGGTGCGTGAGCTGGTCGCCGCCGCCCGACCGGACTGGCGTCGGGCCGAGTCGGCGGCCACCGCCACCAGCCTGGTGGCCCTCGTGGAAGGGCTCAACGCCCTCGCCTGCGTCGATCCGGAGACCTACGGCGAGCGGACCCAGCGGATCGCCCTCGACGCCGCGCTCACCCGAATCACGGCCGAATCCTGAGCAGGCAGCCGGCGGTACGGACCCCGGAGTTCACGCTCGCGCCAGGCTGACGGCGGCAGGTACGCGCTAGCGTGGGCGGGGTGAGTGAGTCATCGCGTGTTTCGCCGCTCCCACCCGCCGACCTGCCCACCACGCTCGGTGCGCTGCGTGCCGCCGGGCACCGCTACCGCACCGTCAAGCAGGAGTTGCGCGACAACCTCCAGGCCCGCATGCGCGACGGCACCCCTCGATTCGCCGGCATCGTCGGGTACGACGACACCGTGCTGCCCGAGGTGGAGCGGGCGCTGCTCGCCGGGCACGACATGGTGCTGCTCGGCGAGCGGGGCCAGGGCAAGACCAGGCTGATCCGGTCGCTGGTGGCGCTGCTCGACGAGTGGACGCCGGTGATCGCCGGCTCGGTGCTCAACGAACACCCGCTGCACCCGGTCACCCCGACGTCCCGGGCGCTGGTCGCCCAGGCCGGCGACGACCTGCCGGTCGGCTGGCTGCACCGTTCGCTGCGCTACGGCGAGAAGCTGGCCACCCCGGACACCAGCGTCGGCGACCTGATCGGCGACGTGGACCCGGTCCGGCTGGCCCAGGGGCGTACGCTCGGCGACCCCGAGACGATCCACTTCGGGCTGGTGCCGCGCACCAACCGGGGCATCTTCGCGGTCAACGAACTGCCCGACCTGGCCGAGCGGATCCAGGTGGCGCTGCTCAACGTGCTGGAGGAGCGCGACATCCAGGTGCGTGGCTACCAGCTGCGGCTGCCGCTGGACCTGCTGCTGGTGGCCAGCGCCAACCCGGAGGACTACACCAACCGGGGCCGGATCATCACTCCGCTCAAGGACCGGTTCGGCGCGGAGATCCGCACCCACTACCCAACCGATCTCGAACTGGAGCTGGCCCTGATCCGGCAGGAGGCCGACCTGGTCGCCGAGGTGCCGGAGCACGTGCTGGAGGTGCTGGCCCGGTTCGCCCGGGCGGTACGCGACTCGCCCTCGGTGGACCCGCGCTCCGGTGTCTCCGCCCGGTTCGCCATCGCCGCGGCGGAAACCGTCGCCGCGGCCGCGCTGCGCCGGGCGTGCCTGCTCGGCGTCGAGTCGGCCGACGGTGACGAGGTGTTAACAGGGGGCCCTTCCTCTACCGCAGACGTTAATAAGGTGCCCTTCCTTTCACCCGAGGCGGTGGCGCGGGTGGGGGACGCGGTGTCGGTGACGTCGACGCTGCGCGGCAAGGTGGAGTTCGAGAGCGGCGAGGAGGGCCGGGAGATCGAACTCCTCGGTCACCTGTTGCGGACCGCCACCGCCGAGACGTTCCGGGCCCGGCTGGCCGGGCTGGACCTGTCCGGCTTCACCGCGCTGGTCGAGGAGGGGAAGGCGATCGAGACCGGCGAGCTGGTCTCGGCCGATGACCTGCTGCGTCAGGTGGGCACGGTGCCGGGGCTGGCGAAGGTGCTCGACCGGCTCGGGATCGGCGACGCGCCGAGCCCCGGGCAGGCCGCCGCGGCCGTCGAGTTCGTGCTGGAGGGGCTGCATCTGAGCCGCCGGTTGGGCAAGGACGTCACCGACAGCGGGCGGACCCGCTACGGCGGCCGGGACTGAGCATGGCTGGCAACCGGTTCCGGTACGGGCAGTGGCGCGGCGGTCCCGATCCGCTCGCCCCGCCGTACGACGTGCAGGCCGCGGTGGACCAGGTCGGTGCCGAGGTGCTGGCCGGTGGCAGCCTCCGTGACGCGCTGCGGGATCTGCTGCGCCGGGGCCCGCAGGGGCGTGGCGGGCTGGACGGGCTCACCGCCCGCGCCCGCCGGCTGCGGCGCGAGGCGTTGCGCCGGGGTGACCTCGACGGTGCGGTGACCCGGGCGCGTGCCCTGCTCGATCAGGCCCTGGCCGCCGAACGGGACGAGCTGGCCGGCCGGGACGACGAGACGGCCCGCTTCGCCGAGACGGTGCTGGAGAACCTGCCCCGCTCCACCGCACAGGCGGTCCGGGAGCTGTCCGACTACCGGTGGGCGAGCGCCGAGGCCCGGCAGACCTACCAGCGGATCCTCGACGGACTGCGCGACGACGTGCTCGGCCAGCGCTTCGCCGGGTTGCGCGAGTCGGCGCGGCTGGCCGGCGACCCGGCGGTGCAGGAGCGGGTGGCCGAGATGACGCGGGACCTCAACGCCCTGCTGGCCCGCCACGCCCGCGCGGAGGACACCACCGACGCGTTCGCCGAGTTCATGCGCCGGCACGGCGAGTTCTTCCCGGAGCGACCGCGCGACGTCGACGAGCTGATCGACCTGCTGGCGCGGCGCGCGGCGGCCGGGCAACGGCTGATGAACTCGCTGTCGCAGCGGCAGCGGGAGGAACTGGCCGGCCTGATGCGCGAGTCCCTCGGTGACCGGCTCGCCGGCGAGCTGGCCACCCTGGAGGAGAACCTGCGAGCCCTGCGACCCGACCTGCGCTGGGGGCGGGGCGAGCGGGCGCAGGGCGGCCAGCCGCTGGGCTACGGCGAGGCGACCGGAGTGCTCGACGACGTCGCCGAACTGGACGACCTGCTCGACCAGCTGAGCCAGGCGCATCCCGGGGCGACCCTGGACGACATCGACGTCGACACGGTGGCCCGGACGCTCGGCCGCGACGCGGCCGACGACGTACGGCGGCTCCGCGAGCTGGAGCGGGAACTGCGCCGGCAGGGGTGGGTGACCCGTGATGCCGAGGGCCTGACGCTGAGCCCGAAGGCGCTGCGTCGGCTCGGTGGTACCGCGCTGCGGCAGGTCTTCGCCGAGCTGACCGCCGGCCCACGCGGTCAGCACGACCTGCGTTCGGCCGGCGCGGCCGGTGAGGTGACCGGTGCGTCACGCCCCTGGGAATACGGCGACGAGCAGCCGCTGGACGTGGTGCGGACGCTGACCCGCGCGGTCCGCCGCGCCGGGCCGGGCGTGCCGGTGCAGCTGGCCGTGGAGGACTTCGAGGTCGTGGAGACCGAACGACGGGCGTCGGCGGCGGTGGCGCTCTGCGTCGACCTGTCGTACTCGATGATCTCGCAGGGGCGGTGGGGGCCGATGAAGCAGACGGGGCTGGCCCTGGCCCATCTGATGGCGACCCGGTTTCCCCAGGACGCGTTGCAGATCATCGGATTCGGCCGGCAGGCGGCGACGCTGACGCAGCAGGAGCTGGCCGCGGTCGAGCCGGACATGACGCAGGGCACCAACCTGCAACACGCGTTACGGCTGGCCGGTCGCCACCTGCGGCGTCATCCGGACGCGGAGCCGGTGGTGCTGGTGGTCACCGACGGGGAACCCACCGCCCACCTCGACCCGGACGACGGTGAGGCGCTGTTCGCGTGGCCGTCGTCGCCGGAGACGATCGAGGCGACCATCCGGGAGGTGGACCGGCTCGGCCGCTACGGGGCCACCCTGAACCTCTTCATGCTCGGCGATGATCCCGGACTGCGCCGGTTCGTCGACGCGGTGGCCCGGCGCAGCGGCGGCCGGGTCTTCACGCCGGACGCCGACGACCTGGGCGAGTACGTGGTCAGCGACTACCTACGGGCCCGCCGCGGCCGACGCTGAGCCCGCCGTCGACGCGGGGCCCGTCCGCGGTCGACGCCGGGTCCGTCGCTCAGGAGCGCGGGGCCGTGCCGTACAGGAGCGTGTCCAGGATCCGGGTGGCGAGGGTGTCCGGATCGTCGTTCGGTGCCGGCTGCCCGTGCATCGTCTCGTCGATCAACGCCAGGTAGACCCGCCGGGTCCAGTCGAGGTCGACGTCGGGACGCAGCACGCCGGCCTCGCGCGCGCGGCGTAGGGCCAGCTCACAGCCAGCGAAGACCTTCTGCTGGATGTCGGTGGTGGCGGCGTCGGCGACGGCCTGGCCGAGCGCGAACCGCCAGCGGGACTTGATGTCGAGGATGTTGGCGGTGGCCTGGTGGAGCGCGACCAGTGGCGGTGCGGTCGCGGGCCGGGCGGCGGCGACCGCGGCGCCGATCTGCTCCCACGCCGTGTGGGTCATGGACATGATCAGCGCCTCGCGACTGGCGAAGCGCCGGTGCACGGTGGTGCGGGCCACCCCGGCGGCCTCGGCGATCTGTTCGACGGTGGCGTTCGGGTCCTCCGCGAGCACCCGTTCGGCCGCCTCGACGATGGTGCGGGCGCTGCGCTCGGCGTCCGCCCGCAGCCGCCGCTGTCCTTCGGCCACGCTGCCTCCTCCCGGTCGAGGGGAAACGATACTCCGACGACCCTTTCTCGCTTTATCTGCAACACGGTGTTTCATTTATGGGCCTCATCGGATACTCTCTGACGCATGACAGATGTCGCTCTCGTTACCGGCGCCTCCTCCGGGATCGGCGCTGAATTCGCTCGTCAACTCGCCGCTCGGGGGCATCCGCTGGTGCTGGTCGCCCGCTCGGTCGACCGGATGCGGACACTCGCCACCGAGCTGCGGCAGGCCCACGGCGTGCCGGTCGAGGTGATCGGGCAGGATCTCGCCGAGCCGGACGCCGCCGAGCGTCTGGTCGACGCGCTGGCCGCCCGGGACCTGGCGGTGGGCCTGCTGGTCAACAACGCCGGCTTCGGCACCTGCGGCCGGTTCGAGGAGATCTCCGCGCGGCGTGACCACGACCAGCTCATGGTCAACGTGGTCGCGCTGACCGACCTGACCCACGCGCTGGTCCCCGGCATGCTGGCCCGGGGCCGGGGAGCGGTGATGAACGTCGCCTCGACCGCCGGTTTCCAGCCCTCGGCGTACTTCGCCGTCTACAGTGCCGCCAAGGCGTTCGTGCTCAACTTCAGCCTGGCCCTGTGGAGCGAGTACCGCGATCGGGGCGTCCGGGTGTTGGCGCTGTGTCCCGGCCCGGTGGACACCGACTTCTTCACCGCGATCGGCACCCGTGACGCCGCGATCGGCGGCCGGATGCAGACCCCGCAGGCGGTGGTGGCCCGGGCGCTGCGGGCGCTCGACCGCAACCGGGGCTACGTGGTCCCCGGGGCGGGCAACTTCGTCGGCGCGCACCTGCAACCGCGCCGCCCGCGCAAGCTGGTCGCCCGGATCAGCCGTACGGTCACCCGAGGCGTGCTGTCGGCCTGACCGGCACGTACGCCGCGACTAGGCTCGGGTGGGTGGAGGTCGACGGGCTGCGGCGGGCGTACGACGCGGTGCTGGCCGAGGCCGACGTGGGCGGGTTCGGACCGCCCCCGCCCGGCCGGTACAGCGCCGAGCAGATCGTGGCGCACCTGGTTGCCAGCGACGAGTTGATGCGCGAGGCCACCGAGGCGGTGCTCGCCGGAGCGCCGTACGCCTTCTACGACCTGGACGAGGTCCACCGGCCGGAACTGGACGAGCTGGCCGCCGAGTGCGGCGGCCTCGGCGGGCTCACCACCCGGCTGCGCGCCACCAGCGAACGGCTGGTGACGCTGGTGGCCCAGCTCGGCCCGGCGGCGGACACCCCGGTCGAGACACACCTGCGCGAGGGGTTCGAACTCGTCATCGACGAGCCGCTACCGTGGGGCCGCACGATCGACCTGCACACCCGCGTGCACCTGCCCCGGCACCTGAACGAGCTGCGAGCATTGCGCCCCCCGCCCTGACGGTCGCCGAAGGTCGTGCCCCGGACCCCGCTGCGCCGGAAGCGGTGCGCGGGGAAGCCTGGCCGGCCTTCAGCCCGAGCCGGCCACCTCGGGAGCGCGGCGGAAGGTCCGGCGGTACACCGACGGGGCGACGCCGATGCGCAGGTGCAGCTGCTGACGCAGGGCGGCGGTGGTGCCGAACCCGCTGCGGCGGGCGATCTGCTCGACGGTCAGGTCGGTGCTCTCCAGCAACAGCCGGGCATGGTCGGTGCGTTCGTGCAGCAGCCACTGGGCCGGGCTCAGGCCGGTCTCCGCCCGGAACCGGCGGGTGAAGGTGCGGACGCTCATCCGCGCCTGCCCGGCCAGGTCACGCAGGCTCACCGGCTCGTGCAGCCGCTGGCGGGCCCACTCCCGGGCAGCGGCGGTGCTGGTGTCGGGGGCCTGCGGCACCGGGCGTTCGATGTACTGGGCCTGACCGCCGTCGCGCCACGGCGGCATGACGCACCGGCGGGCGGCCCGGTTGGCCACCTCACTGCCGTGGTCGATGCGGACCACGTGCAGGCACAGGTCGATGCCGGCGGCGACCCCGGCCGAGGTGAGCATCCGGTCGTCGGCCACGAAGAGCACCTCGGGATCGAGATCCACACGCGGGTACAGCCGGCGGAAGCGGTCGGCGTACGCCCAGTGCGTGGTGGCCCGGCGCCCGTCGAGCAACCCGGCGGCGGCCAGCACGAACGCGCCGGTGCAGATCGACATGATCCGCGCGCCCCGGTCGTACGCGGCCCGCAGCGCCTCGGTCACCTCTGACCCGATGACGTCGCGGCGGAGCGTGGCGTCGCCGTGCACCCCCGGCACGATCACCGTGTCGGCCCGCTCCAACAGCTCCAGTCCGTGGTCGGGCAGCAACCGGAAGCCGGCGGTGCTCCGGACGGGCCGGCCGCCGGGGGTGCACGTGTCGACGGTGTAGTGGTGCCGGTCGTCGGCGTCGCGGGCGGTGCTGAAGACCTGGGCGGGGGTGCCCAGATCCAGCCCGACCACCTGGTCGACGGCGAGGACGGCGACCCGATGGGGAGTCATGGCCCGATTATTGCGCAAGGTGGCTTGCCGGCCACTCGCCGGCCCGTGCCGGCCCGCCGCACACTCGCCTGGTGACTCGACCCGCCCGCCTGCATCCGGCCTGGATCGTCGCCGCCGTCGCCTTCGTGGCGCTGGTCGGCGCCGCCGGGTTCCGGGCCACACCGTCGGTGCTGCTGCACCCGCTGCACGCCGAGTTCCGCTGGCCGGTGGCCACCATCTCGGCGGCCGTCTCGGTGAACCTGCTCCTCTACGGACTGACCGCACCGTTCGCGGCGGCGCTGATGGACCGCTT
Organism: Micromonospora aridisoli; assembly: GCF_056150025.1. Lineage (NCBI taxonomy): Bacteria > Bacillati > Actinomycetota > Actinomycetes > Micromonosporales > Micromonosporaceae > Micromonospora > Micromonospora aridisoli. The sequence continues at coordinate 38,880 of NZ_JAXCFK010000001.1, forward strand.
CGGTATCCGCCGGGTGGTGGCCGGCGCGCTGGCGCTGGTCGCCACCGGCAGCGGGCTGACCGTCTTCATGACCGCGAGCTGGCAACTCATCCTCTGCTGGGGCGTGCTGGTCGGACTGGGCACCGGGTCGATGGCGCTGGCCTTCGTGGCCACCGTCGCCGGGCGCTGGTTCGTACGTCGCCGTGGCCTGGTCACCGGCGTGCTCACCGCCGGTGGGGCCGCCGGCCAGCTGGTCTTCCTGCCGCTGCTGGCAATGCTGGTGGCCGGGTACGGCTGGCGGGCGGCGGCACTGGTCGTCGCCGGAGCGGCACTGCTGGTCGTACCGCTGGTGCTGTGGTTGCTGCGGGAACACCCGGCGGATCTGGGGCTGCCCCCGTACGGTGCGACGGAGATCGAGCCCGCGACCCGGCCGGCGGGTGGGGCCGCCGCCCGCGCGGTGGGCGCGCTGGCCCAGGCCGCGCGTACCCGGCCGTTCTGGCTGCTGGCCGCGGGGTTCGCGATCTGCGGCGCGACCACCAACGGCCTGGTCGGTACGCACTTCATTCCGGCCGCGCACGATCACGGGATGCCGCAGACCACGGCGGCCGGGCTGCTGGCGCTGGTCGGCCTCTTCGACATCGTCGGCACCGTCGCCTCCGGGTGGCTCACCGACCGCTTCGACCCTCGGCTGCTGCTGGTGGCCTACTACGCGCTGCGCGGCGGGTCGCTGCTGGTGCTGCCCGGCCTCTTCGCGGCCACCACCGAACCGAGCATGCTGGTCTTCGTCATCTTCTACGGCCTGGACTGGGTGGCGACCGTACCGCCGACGGTCGCGCTGTGCCGGGAGTACTTCGGCACCTCGGGCGCGGTGGTCTTCGGCTGGGTGTTCGCCTCGCACCAGCTCGGGGCCGCGGTGGCGGCGAGTGGCGCGGGCCTGGTCCGCGACCAACTCGGCACGTACACCCTCGCCTGGTACGTGGCGGGGACGTTGTCGGTGGGCGCGGCCGTGCTGTCGCTGATGCTGCTGCGCCGCCGCGGCACCAGCTTCACCGAGCCGATCCCGGTCGCCGCCGCACCGAGAGCATGGAGCTATCGGGGCTGACCCCGCCCGGGACTACTGCAGTGCCCACCGTTGGGCCGGGTTGCCGTCGCAGGGGACCTGGATGATGTCGGTGCCGGCCGCGGCACCGCCGTCGCGGGCCTGGGCGCACTTGCCGCTGTGCACGGCCACCAGCACCGCGCCGTCGCCCACCGGTTGCAGCCGCCACTGCTGGTTGCCCTCACCGTGGCAGCCGAACTGCTGCAACCGGGCACCGTCGTCACCGCTGCCGCCCTCGACGTCGAGGCACTGGTTGTGGGCGGCATTGGTCAGCGTCACCGTGTCCGGGCCGAAGGCGTTGACCACCCACTGCTGCTCCGGCCCACCGCTGCACTCCGTCAGCTTGGCGACCGCCTTCTCGCCGTCGCCGTCGAGACCGAGGCAGAGGCCCGAGCCGACCCCACGGAACACCTTCGGCCCGACGACCGCGTCCGGGTCCTGGCTGGGGCTCGGCGTGGGGGAGGGTTCGGACGTCGTCGGGTCGGGCTCCGGTTCACTCTCGGTCGGACTGGGCTGCGCCGCGCTCGGGCTGGGTGCGGCCACCGTCGGCGCCGGCTCCGGGTCGCCGCCGCCGAGCACGCCGGTGGCGAACAGCACCCCCAGCAGTACGCCGACCAGCCCGACGGCCAGCGCCGTGACCAGCAGCGGGTCGCGGGGCGGCCCGGGGCGGCGGTTGCCGTACACGGTGCCCGACCCATCGGTTTCCGACATGCCGGCATCCTGTCCCACGGCGCCCGGTGCCGGCCAGCCGCCCCCGACGACGGTGACCCGGTCGACCACCCGGACGTCCGCCACAAGGCGTTTTCACCTGATCGGGGTGCGAAACGTCTCCGATGGACATCCCGTCAGGAGCCCTCATCGCGCGTAAAGTGATCCCATGCACGCCGTGCGTGATCATGACCAGGCGGTGGCCCAGCTGCGACGGTCGTACGCGGCGGTGCCGCCCGGCCAGCCGGTGCGGCTGGCCAAACGCACCTCCAACCTGTTCCGCCCGCGCAGCGCCCCCGCCTCCGGCCTGGACGTCAGCGGCCTCGGCGGGGTGCTGGGCGTCGATCCGGCCGCCCGCACCGCCGACGTGCAGGGCATGTGCACCTACGAGCGGCTGGTCGACGCGACCCTGCCGTACGGCCTGATGCCGCTGGTGGTGCCGCAGCTACGCACCATCACCCTCGGCGGGGCGGTGACCGGGCTGGGCATCGAGTCGACCTCGTTCCGCAACGGACTGCCGCACGAGTCGGTGACCGAGCTGGACGTACTCACCGGTGCCGGTGAGGTGGTCACCGCCCGACCCGACGGCGAGCACGCCGACCTGTACGCGGCGTTCCCCAACTCCCTGGGCAGTCTCGGGTACGCCACCAGGCTGCGCATCGAGCTGCAACCGGTCCGCCGGTACGTGGCATTGCGCAACGTGCGGTTCACCGAGCTGACCGCGTTGACCGAGGCGATCGGTGAGATCGCCGCGACCCGCCGGTGGGCCGGCGAGAGCGTCGACGCGATGGACGGGGTGATGTTCAGCCCCGGTGAGGCGTACCTCGTGCTGGGCAGCTTCACCGACGAGGTGCCGGTTGTCTCCGACTACACCGGCCAGGAGATCTACTACCGTTCGCTGCGCCGGCGCCCGCACGACGCGCTGACCGTCCACGACTACCTGTGGCGCTGGGACACCGACTGGTTCTGGTGCTCGGCGGCGTTCGGCGTCCAGCATCCGGTGGTACGGCGACTGTGGCCGGCGCGGTGGCGGCGCAGCGACGTCTACCACCGCATCGTGCGCCTGGAACACCGACACCGGGTCGCCGCCCGGATCGACCGGTGGCGCGGCCAGCCGGCCCGGGAGCGGGTCGTGCAGGACGTGGAGATTCCGCTGGAGCGCACCGCAGAGTTCCTGCACTGGTTCGCCCGGGAGGTCGGGATGACACCGGTGTGGTTGTGCCCGCTGCGGCTGCGCGAGCCGGCGGGTACGGGATCGGCCCGGTCCTGGCCGCTGTATCCGCTGCGACCAGGGCAGGACTACGTCAACATCGGATTCTGGGGGAGCGTGCCGATCGCCGAGGGCGCCGCCGACGGCGACGTCAACCGGCAGATCGAGCGCGCGGTGTCGGAGGCGGGCGGACACAAGTCGCTCTACTCCGACGCGTACTACGACCGGGACTCGTTCGACCGGCTCTACGGCGGCGGGACGTGGCGCGCCGTCCGGGACCGGTACGACCCGGAGCATCGGCTCACCGGACTGTACGAGAAGGCGGTAGCACGCGCATGAGCCTTACCGACCGAAGCCAGGGAGCGGCAGGCGCTCCCGCCACGCCGCCCCCGGGGGGCCGGCGGCGTGGGCTGACCGTGGCGGACATCGTCCGGGCGGTGACCTCAGGTCCCCTGCCGGTACGGGTCACCGCGTACGACGGCAGTGCACTCGGCCCGGCCGACGCCGGGATCACCCTGTCGATCCACTCCGAGCGAGGGCTGTCATACCTGCTCACCGCACCGGGTGACCTGGGCATGGCACGCGCCTACGTCAGCGGTGACCTGAGCCTGGAGGGGGTGCACCCGGGTGACCCGTACGAGGCGTTACGGGTGCTCAGCGGGCTGCGGGTGCGGCCCCCGGCGTTGGCCGACGGGTTGGCGCTGGTACGCGAGCTGGGCTGGGAGCGGCTGCTGCCGCCGCCGGCCCCGCCGCAGGAGGCCCGGCCGCGCTGGAAGCGGATCGTGGGGGGCCTGCGACACTCGCGGTTGCGCGACAGCAGCGCCATCTCGCACCACTACGACGTGTCGAACGCCTTCTACGAGAAGGTGCTCGGCCCGTCGATGACGTACACCTGCGCGGTGTACCGCGGCCCGGACGACACGCTGGAGCAGGCGCAGGCGAACAAGTACGACCTGGTCGCCGGCAAACTCGCGCTGCGGCCCGGGATGCGGCTGCTGGACGTGGGTTGCGGCTGGGGCGGCATGGTCCGGCACGCGGCCCGCGAGTACGGCGTCAAGGCGCTCGGGGTGACGCTGTCGCGGGCTCAGGCGCAGTGGGCGCAGGCGGCGATCGAGCGGGAAGGGCTGTCGGGGCTGGCCGAGGTGCGGCACCTGGACTACCGCGACGCGCCACGCGAACAGTTCGACGCGGTCTCCTCGATCGGCCTGACCGAGCACATCGGAGTACGCAACTACCCGGCCTACTTCGGGTTCCTGCGTGACCGGTTGCGTCCGGGCGCGCGGCTGCTCAACCACTGCATCACCCGGGCGGACAACCGGGCCCCGCACCGCTCCGGAGCGTTCATCGACCGGTACGTCTTTCCGGACGGCGAGCTGGCCGGGCCCGGTCGGGTGATCAGTGAGATCCACGATGCCGGGCTGGAGGTGCACCACGAGGAGAACCTGCGCCAGCACTACGCGCTGACCCTCGCGGCCTGGTGCCGCAACCTGGTGGAGCACTGGGACTTCTGCGTCGCCGAGGTGGGTGCGGGCACGGCCCGGGTGTGGGGGCTCTACATGGCGGGTTCGCGGCTGGCGTTCGAGCGCAACGGCATCCAGTTGCACCAGGTGGTGGCGACGCGCAACGGTCCCGACGCGGTGAACGGCTATCCGCTGCGCCCGGACTGGCTGCCCTGACCGGCTAACCGGGCGTCTGAGCGAGGGCCGCGCCGGATTTCCCGGCGCGGCCTCTCTCGAAGCCATTGACAAGGAAGTTTTTTACGTACAAACTGATTTTGCCATGAGAGACGTCCTGTACCTGGAGCAGATCGAGCAGGCCGAGGTGCTGCTGAAGCCGCAGCGCGTCGAGATCCTGCGGCAGCTGGCCGAGCCACGCACCTGCACCGAGGTGGCCGCCCGGCTGGAGCAGACGCCGCAGCGCGTCTACTACCACGTCAAGCAACTCGTCGCGGCCGGGCTGGTCGAGCAGGTCGACCAGCGCAAGGTCCGGGGCATCACCGAGGGCATCTATCAGGCGGTTGCCCGGTCGTACTGGCTCTCGCCCCGGCTGGTCGGTCGGATCGGGCTGCGCCGGGCGCGCGACGAGCTGAGCCTGGGCTACCTGCTGGACCTGATGGAGGAGGTCCAGGCCGACGTCGCCGCCCTGGACCGCACCGCGTCGGAACTGCCCTCGATCGGCGTCTCCGGCGAGATCCGCGTGCCGGCCGAGCGCCGGCAGGAGTTTCTGCACGACCTGCAGTCCGCGCTGCAGGACCTGTTCACGCGCTACGGCGGCGCCGAGGGCGACGCCTTCAAGCTCGCCGTGGCCTGCTACCCGAAGGGGACCGACCGTGACTGAACCGATGACCCTCGCCGCCCGCCTCGCCGCGCCGATCGCGCGGGTGCGCCAAGCCCTGACCGACCCCGCCGAGCTGCGCGTCTGGCTGGCCGAGCACGCCGAGGTCGACCTGCCACACCGGTACGAGTTCTGGGGCCGCTACACGCCCGAGGGCGACGCCCCACACCAGCGGCTGCTGCACGCCGACGACGACCGCCTGCGCTTCGCCTGGCTGCTCGACGGCGTGGAGACCACCACCGAGATCACCCTGCGTCCGGACGGGCCGGACGCCACCGTGCTGCGACTGTCGCAGACCCACTTCGACTTCAACGACGTCATCAACGGCACCAGCATCCGAGGCGTGCTCCAGACCTACTGGGCCCTGGCGGTCGCCAACCTGGAGGCCCACCTGGCCGGCGCGCCGCTGCTACCGAAGACGGACTTCACCGGCACCGACTTCCGAGGCGAGATGGAGATCGCCGCCCCGGCCGACAAGGTGTGGGAGTCCCTGACCGACTCCGAGCAGGCGAGCGCCTGGTTCGGCTACCCGATCGGCATCGAGCCCTGGGTCGGCGGTCGGTACGCCATGGGCGGCTTCGACAGCGGCTTCGCCGCCAAGGTGGTCGACCTGGAGCCCGGCCGGCGGATGTCCGTCGACTGGGGACCGGCCGGCGTCACCAGCTGGGAACTGGCCGAGTCCGAGGGCCGGACGAAGCTCACCTTCGTGCAGAGCGGCTTCGACGAGCAGAACCCGCCGTACGCCGCCTGGGCCGGGAATGTCTCCGGGCTGGCCGAACTGCGTCGCTTCCACGAGGTGCCCGACTGGCAGCCGATCTGGCTGCCCGAGGAAACCACCGCGACGGCCGGCTGAACCCGACCGGCACGGGGCGGTCACCAGACGACGGTCGGGTGGCCGCCCAACCCGGTGGCATCAACCGGTGCGCGACGGGGTAATGGCCGGCGGTGTTCCTCATCTTCGGACTCCGGACCAGGGTCACCCGGTCGGCGGTGGTGCAGCAGGTCTGCCCCCACTGCGGGCAGCACGCCGCCCAGGTGCTCACCCGTCGCTCGACGAAGTTCAGCCTCTTCTTCATCCCGCTGATCCCGGTGCGTACCCGTCACATGCAGCAGTGCACCTTCTGCGCCGCCGAGTACCCGGTGACCCGTGCCGAGGCCGAGCGCCTCATGGCCGCCTGATGGGCCGCCTGCTGGGCTGGCTGATCGGTCGCCGCACCTGCCCCGCGCCGCCGCAGCGGGTGGCCCGGCCGCCCTGCACACCCGGGCGCCGCCGAGCCCGCCGGCCGCCCGCGTCGGTGACCGTGGGCACGCTGCCCCGCGCGCCACGCAACCGCTCCGGCCGCCGCTGACCCGGCCCCCGGTCGCCGTGCGGCGACCGCCCGGTCCATGTGCCGCGCGGTCCTCGACGGTCGGTGTGCCGCGCGTCCCCGGCGTCGGCGACGGGCCGGAATCCGCCGCCACGGCTATCGTGGCCAGTCGTGACGGACACCGAGCAGCGACTGGCCGAGATCCGGGGCGACACACCCCCGCGACGGCACAACGCGCGCACGATCGCCGCGCTGACCGGCAACCCGGGCTGCACCCGGCGGGCCGTCCTCGACGGTGCCGGGGTGGACAAGCCGGCGCTCGCCGAGCGGATCGGCTTCCCCGCCCGGTTCGGGCAGTCCCGGTTCGCCCTGACCCGGGGCAACGCGTTCGAGGCACAGGTGAAGGCCGACGGCGGGGCCGCGCTGCTGCGGCTGGTCGCGGAGCGGCTCGGCGTACCGGTGCCGGCGGCGGCCCGCTGGACGGAACTCGACGACGGCGACGACCCGGCAGCCCGGGCACGACGCTCGGCCGCACTGCTCACCGAGGCACTGCCACCCGCCGACTCCCACGCCGACGAGCCGTCCCACGCCGACGAGCCGGCGGCGCTCTTCGACCATCCGATGCTCGGCCTGGAGGTCGCCGGGCAGCGGGTGCACCTGGAACCGGACCTGGTGGCCGCCCGGCTGGGGGGCAGGTTCCACGTCGTCGAGATCAAGTCCTTTCCGGTGATCGACGGCCAGGCGGATCCGGCGAAGCTGGCCGCCGCGGCGGTGCAGTCCGCCGTCTACGTGCTGGCCCTGCGGGAGCTGTTCGCCGCAGGAGGCCACGAACAGCACCTGGTGTCGCACGAGGTGGTGCTGGTCTGCCCCCGGGACTTCAGCAACGACCCGGTCGCGCACCTGCTCGACGTCCGCAAGCAGCTGCTGGTGGTACGCCGGCAACTGGACCGGATGGACCGGCTCGACACCCTGCTGGCCGGCGTTCCGGCCGACTTCACCGCCGATCCCGCCGCCGATCCGGCGAGCCTGGCTGGTTCGCTGGCGCGGGTGCCGGCCCGGTACGCCCCCGAGTGCCTGGCCAGCTGCGAGCTGGCGTACTTCTGTCGGCACGAGGCGCGCGGGCACACCGGGGCGCTCGGTCGCCCGGTCCGCGAGGCGCTCGGTGGGATCGCCGACCTCGACGAGGTCCTGGCGCTCGCCAGCGGGGAACGCGCCGCCGACCCCGAGCGGGCGGAGGCCGCCGCGCTGCTGCGGACCGCGGCCCGCCTACGCGCCGACGCCCTCACCGGTGCGACGGCATGAGTACGTTGCGGGCGCTGGCGGCGGCCCAGGCCGTGGCCGCCGGGGTGGCCCAACCGGTGGCGACCGTCCGGCATCTGCACCTGTCGAGGCGGCCCCTGGTGCTGGTCCCCCTGGCCATGGCCGGGGAGGCCAACGCCCCGCTCGCCGCGATGGTCGGCGCGGCACCCGGCGAGGCGCGGCTGCTGATCGTGCCGCAGCCGCGCAACCGGAACCAACGGTTCGCCTTCGCCGCCGAGCTGGCCGCGATCGTGCTGCCCTATGTGGACGGACATCGGGCGGGGAGCGAGGCGGTCGCCGTGGACCGGGGCCGGGACGTGCGGTACCGGTACCTTGACGCGCCACAGCTGCTGGTGCCGAACCCAGCGGGGGTGGCGTTCCTGCGACTGCTCGGCCGCTCCACCCGGTTCCGCCGGGTCGACGGCGAGTACCCGGTGCCGCCGCAGGTGCCGCTGCTGGGCCGTTGGCTGACCTTCTTCGCCGAGCGGGCCGAGCATCCCGGCTCGTCGGCGCTGGTCGCGATGACCCAGGCGTTGACGCTGCACTGGGCGACCGGGCAGAGCGCGGTGGAGGACCTGCACCTGCCGGCACTGCTCGGGTGGATCGACCCGCCGGCCGGATTGTCCGGCGCCGAGGCGGCAGCCCGGGCCGAGGACCCGTCGGTCTGCCCGCCGGCCGGCCCGGCCACCGATCCCGAGTTCGACAACCGGCTACTGGCGCCGGCCGTCGAGGCGTACGCCGCCGCCGAGGATGACGAGGCGGCGCGCGTCGATGCGTACGCGGAGCTGGAGAGGCTGCTGCGGGACCAGCTGACGCCCACCTGGGAGCTGATGTGGCGCGGCCTGGGGCTGCTGCGTGCCCTGCCGCCCGGCGCCCGGGTTGCCGGGCGGTGGGACGGCGACCGGGACGCCTTCACCGCCCACGCCGACCATCTCGACGACGACGGTCCGCCCCAGCCGCGTCGCGACGGCGCGGTGACCGCCGCCGCCCGGCTGCACCGCCTGGAGCGGGCCGCGGCGACCTACGCGGTGCAGCGCGCCTACGACGACCCGCTGGTGATGGCGGAGTACCGGCTGACCGGGGAGGCGTTCGTCGGCGAGGTGATCCTGGCCGATCCGACCCGGGTGGACGACAGTGGCAGACGGCCGGTGCTGCGCCCGCGTATCCAGTTGGTGACCACGGACCCGGTCCTGGTGCCGGTCGGCGCGACCCTGGCCGCACCGGCCCGACCCGGTCAGAAGGCGCGGGTGGTGTTCGTTACCCCGGCGGCCGACGGCAAGACCGAGGTGGTGCTGGAACTGTCCGGCCGGATGGGACGCGGCCTGACGCCCAGCCCCGGCAGCGTGCCGGAGGTGGGGGAACGGCTCTGCTACACCACCCTGAGCGACGCGTACGTTCCGGCGGCGACCTTCCCGGCCGTCGAGGAGACCCCGTGGACGCACGGCGGTCCGCCCCCGGCTGGACCGGCAGCCTCCGACGACGAACGGGAATGAGCGCTTGCCGTGCAGCCCCGGGAGCCGTTCTTGGCGGCGGCGGCTGGTCACCTACCGTCACCCAAAGCTCCCCACCCAACCCCACCGTCGCCCCCTTTGCTCTGCTTACCCATAAGCACTGGTTACTCTGAGTGAACCTGCCGATTGCCGCCTCTACGACACCACCCCAGCTGGCAGTGGGGTTGCGTGGAGGTAAGCAGAGCAAAGCGTGGGAGACGGTAGGCATGGCAGGGCGGCGAGGGTCACGTTGGGTGACGTCCCTGGGTCGTCACTCTGCGTCCAGAAAGGATCATGAACAGACGCGAGGCGGAAGGGTGCGGCCGCCACGCTGTGGAGTCGGGTACGGGTCGATCTGGCGGGGTGGTCGCGAGCGTGGCTAGGCTTTCGGGGTTTGCCAGGGCCGGTCCTCGCCGTCGAGGGTGTACGCACGAGAGAGAGCCGGAGCGATCGCTGTGTCGCGGAAGGACGTCGAGCAGGCTGCCGCGCGCTCGCCCGGACAGGACCGGGTCGGCCGTGTGGGGCTGATCGGTGCCGGCCTCGTCGTCGCGATCGAGGCGCTCTGGCTGATGCTGGAACTGCCCTCCGGCGCACTGGTCAGCGATCTCGGTGCGCTCGCCGTGGCGGGCTGGGCCGCGATGGCCTGCCTCGCGGCCGCCCGCCGTCATCCGTCGACGTTGCGCCGGTTCTGGCTGCTGCTGGCCGCCACCATGGCCTTGTCGCTGGCCGGGCGGGCACTGTGGACGTCGCAGCGGCTGCTCGGCGAGAGCCTGCCGCACACCCTGCCCATCGGGTTGATTTTCGCGGCCAGCCTGCTGACCGGCACCGGGGCGCTTTTCTGCTCGGTCACCGCGCCGCGCACCACGGTGGGTCGGGTCAGGACGCTGCTCGACGGCGTGATCGTGGGGCTGGCGCTGATCCCGATCGGTTGGCTGCTGATCTTCCGCAACGTCAGTCTGGCCGACCTGGACGAGCCGCTGCGCACCGCCGGCCTGCTCTATCCGATGTTCGACCTGATGCAGCTGACCATCCTGGTCGCGGTGGTCGGCCCGGGGCGGCCGGTGTGGCGACCGATGGCGCTGCTCGGCGTGAGCCTGACCGTACGGGCCGTGGCCGACACCATCTACGTGGCGCTGGTGGCGGCGGGCACCTACCAGCCGGGCACCCCGGTCGACGTGCTCTGGCCGCTGAGCTACCTGTTGATCGTGGTGGCGACCAGGATGTCCCCACCGAAGGACCTCGGGGCTGCCGAGGAGATCACCGAGGCGCCGCTGCCGCCGTGGTGGCGGGTGGTGCTGCCCTACCTGCCGGTGGGCGGGGCGATCGTGGCGACCATGCTGGCCCGCGACGCCGCCGGCCACACTCCGCTGCCGATCTTCCTGGCGATGATGGCGCTGCTGGCGGCGTTGGCGCTGCGCCAGGGGTTGGCGGCCAACGAGAACCTGCGACTGGTGGTCCGGCTGCGGCAGCTCGCCTACGTCGACCAGCTCACCGGGCTGCCGAACCGGCTGGCGTTCATCCGCCGGCTGCGTGGTGCGCTGCGCGGCACCAAACGGGTCGCCGTGCTGCTGCTCGACCTGGACGGCTTCAAGCAGGTCAACGACCGGTTCGGGCACACGACCGGTGACACCCTGCTGTCCGGCCTGTCCCGGCGGATGCGTCGGGCGGTCGGCGACGACGGCATGATCGCCCGGATCGGTGGTGACGAGTTCGCGGTGCTGGTCACCGACGGGCGGCCGACGGCACCGGAGCGGCTGGCCGAGCGGTTGCTGGCGGCGCTGCAGCCGTCCCCCGGGGAGGAACTGGTCGGGGTGCACCCGTCGGCCAGCATCGGCATCGCCGAGTACGGACCGCAGCACATCTCGCACACCGATCTGCTGCGTGACGCCGACATCGCCATGTACGCGGCGAAGGCGGCCGGCAAGTCCGCGTACCGTCGGTGCACGCAGGGGCTGCGGGAGTCGGCGGTGAGCCGGGCAGAGCTGATCGCCGACCTGCGGCGGGCCGTCGACGAGGAGCAACTGCACCTGGAGTTCCAGCCGATCGTGGACCTGGCCAGCGGAGCGGTACGCAGCGCGGAGGCGTTGGTGCGGTGGCGTCATCCCCGGCTCGGCATGCTCAGCCCGGCCCGGTTCCTGCCGTTGGCCGAGGAGACCGGGCTGATCCTGCCGATCGACCGGTGGGTGATCCACGAGGCGTGCCGGGCGGCGGCCACCTGGCAGGACCAGATCCCGGCGACGACGGTGGCGGTGAACATCGCCGCGTCGCACCTGCGCCGGCCCGATCTGATCGCCACGGTCACCGAGGCCACCGCGGGCGCCGGGCTGGCGCCCCGGGCCCTGACCCTGGAACTGACCGAGTCGGCGCTGATCGAGGGCAGCGACGCGGTGCTGGACCGGCTCGGGCAGCTGCGGGAACTGGGCATCCGGATCGCCATCGACGACTTCGGCACCGGCTACTCGTCGCTGAGCTACCTGCACCGGATCCCGGCGACCGAGTTGAAGATCGACAGGTCGTTCGTGGCCCGGATCACCGAGGACTCCCGGGCGTACGCGACGGTGGAGATGGTGACCCGGCTGGCCGGCGCGTTCGACCTCGGCGTGGTGGCCGAGGGCGTGGAGACCGACCGGCAGCACGACGCGGTGGCCGCGATCGGCTGCGTGCAGGGCCAGGGCTACCGCTACGGTCGCCCGGCCACCCTGGCCGAGCTGCGTACCGTGCTGGCGAAGACCGACGCGCGCGGGGTGTCCGGCGTCGCAGAATCGGGCTTGACCCTCACGTGACGGCAGGCGGGACCGTGGTTCCGGAAAGGGGGAACCATGGCCCACACGGTTGGTCAGGTGGCGAAGCTCGCCGGCGTGACGGTCCGGACGCTGCACCACTACGACGAGATCGGGCTGCTGACGCCGAGCGGCCGCACCGGCGCGGGATACCGCCGCTACTCCGAGGCGGACCTGGAGCGCCTGCAGCTGATCCGGTACTACCGCGAGCTGGGGTTCCCGTTGGAAGAGATCGCCGTGATCCTCGACGACCCGGCGAGCGACCCGGGGACGCACCTGCGCCGCCAGCACGAGCTGCTGACGGTACGGATCAAGCGCCTTCAGGAGATGGTCGCGGCGATCGAGTTCGCGATGGAGGCGAGCAAGTTGGACATCCGACTGACCCCCGAGGAACGGTTCGAGGTCTTCGGGGACTTCGACCCGGACGCACACGCCGAGGAGGCGGAGCAGCGGTGGGGTGGCACCGAGGCGTACCGCGAGTCGAACCGGCGCGCGTCGAGCTACAGCAGGCAGGACTGGTTGCGGATCAAGGGCGAGACCGAGGACTGGGGGCGGCGGATCGTCGCGCTGCTGGCCTCGGGCGCGCCGGCGGACGGGCCGGAGGCCATGGAACTGGCCGAGGAGCACCGCCAGCAGATCAGCCGGTGGTTCTACGAGTGCTCGTACGAGATCCACACCGGGTTGGCCGACATGTACCTGGCCGACGAACGGTTCACCGCGCACTACGAGGCGATGGCACCCGGCCTGGCGGAGTACCTGGCCGAGGCGATCCACGCCAACGCCATCACCCGCGCCTGATCATTGGCGTGCGGTCGGTCACGGATCGGGGGAGTATGACTGGCGGGTCCGCTCTCCCGATCTTCGGAGGTTCGCATTGCTGATCGTCGCCGGCACGCTTCACGTCGACCCGGCCGAGCGGGACGACTACCTTGCCACCTGCGTCGAAATCGTACGGCAGGCCCGACAGTCGCCCGGTTGCCTCGACTTCGCCATCAGCCCCGACCTGGTCGAACCCGGGCGGATCAACGTCTACGAGCGGTGGGAGTCCGAGGAGCAGTTGCTGGACTTCCGCGGCTCGGGACCCGAGCCGGAGCAGCAGGTGGCGATCGTCGAGGCCGAGGTCCACAAGTTCCTGATCAGCACGGTCGAGTCGCCCTGAGACCCCTCGCGCTGGGCGCTGGGCGCGGGCAGCGGGGCGCGGACGGCCGGGGCGGGGCGCGGGGCCGGACGGGTCGGGGAGAACCCGTCCGGCCCCGCGCGGTCAGCGGCCGGGGGTGCGGTGCGTCGCGCCCGGAACGCCCCCGGTAGGTGCACCGGGGGCGGTCGCGGTCGGGAGGGCACCGGGCCGCTTCGTGGTGGGCCTGTCTGGGCGGGTGGTCGGTGCGCCACCGCCCGTGTGGGTGGGACGGGCGGTGGGCCGGCCGACACCGGTCGGCGTGCCCGTGGGATGAGCGGGGTGCTCCGACGCGGTGTCCGCGCAGTACCGGTCGACGTTGTCGGCGCCGCCGGCCGCCTCGACCAGCTCGGCGAAGGCGGGGTTCTCCAGCCTCCTGCCCGGGTTCGCAGCGGCACCGGCCGCGTACGCCCGGCACAGCTCGACCGTCGAGGGCGAGGGGCTGCCGACCGCGCCGGCCCGGTCGGGCGTTCCGACCGGGTGTGACGGCGTGGCCGCCGGTGGGTGGGCGCCCGGCGGCACCGCCGGAAGCGTGGCCGGCGACGCCGCCGGAGGCCGGGACGGGGCGAACAGCGGATTGGGCAGCGCGCCGGTGCCGGCGGCCAGTGCCACGCCACCCAGCCCGGTTGCCGCCACGACAGCGGTGGCCTTGACCGTGAGCAGTTTCGCCGAGGCGGTCCTGAGCAGCGACGTCCTCCGTGGTGGAAGTCCGGGGCCGAGGTCGATCGCGGCCCGGAACGCGGCCAGCGCCCGCTGCTCGCCGGCCACCTCGTGCAGTCGGACCGGACCGCGCACCGCGTGCAGTGCCGCGGCGAGCCGACCGGCCCTGCTCAGGGCGGCCGGATCACCGTCCAGCAGCCGTTCGGCGGTGTCCCGATCGAGCACGTCGTCACCAGATTCGCCGTCACGTGCCGCCGTCCGATGGCGGCCCTCGTCAACCCGTACGACTGATAGGCGTACCGGGGGCCGGTTCCGTCACAGCAGTCCGGACGGATGGGCGGACGACGCGGAGCGTAACCACCATCTCGTCCATGTTGCTCCACCGATCGGGTAATTCGACCACCTATGGCCGTGTCCATGGTGGTGCCCTCAACCGTTAACACTGTGACACCCCATTTGGTGGCCTGCGGTTGGTGGCATGCGCGGCGAAGGAGTCGGCGTGGCAAGGACTGATTCGACGGGTTCGACATGGCGGTACCGGTGGGCGCGCCGGCAGAACGAGCGCCGGCTGCGGCTGTTCCGCAGCGCCGAGGGGACCTGGCGGCGACGCGACGACGAACTGCGCCGCCTACGTACGCTCGCCGAGCAGTGTCACGGCTCGGCCTCGGCGGGCGACGGCCTCCCGCTGGAACTGGCCCCCGATGAGGTCGTCCTCCGGGTGGTGCCGGCCGCACAACTGGTGGAGATGCGGCACAACGCCGTGCTGCCCGCCCCCGACCTGACCGTCGGTGCGCAGACCGGCCGGCTGCGTCGGCGCCTCCCCGACGGTGTACGGGTCACCGACGCCGGCATGGCGGTGATCACCAACCGGCGGCTGGTGCTGCTGGGCGGACGGGGCCGGCGCGACTGGGCGTACGGCCGGATGACCGGTCTGGCGCACGACCCGCACGCGTCGGTCACCCTGATCCAGGTGCTGGACCGGCGGCGTACCTCCGGGGTGCTGCTGCGCCCGGACGTGGCGGCCGAGTTCCGCTTCGTGCTCACCCTGGCCTTCGCCGACGCCATCGAGCAGCGGCAGACGGTCGTCGACCAGCTCGACGAGCTGATCAGCGAGCATGCCCGGCTGCGCCCGTCCCGCCCGGGCATCGCCACGCCCGGGCAGGCCCGGCTGTCGGCACTCATTCCCGGCGGCCGGCGGACCGCGGTGGTCGCTGCCGCGCTCGCCGTGATGGTGCCGGTGGCCCTCGCCAACTCCGGCCCGTCCGACCCGACCCGCACCGAAACCGCGGTCGCCGCCACCCCCGCCCCCGCCCCCGCCGCCGCCAACGCCTCGACGGCACCACGCGCCACCGGTTCACCCAAGCCGCGTCGGACCAGCCCGAAGCCCGAGCGGCGCTGCGGCGCTCCCGCCAACCCGATGGGGTACGACTTCTGCGGCGGGGAACGGATCCGCGAACCGGCCCGCGAGGTGTGCGACCACTTCGACTGCGTACCCGGGTTCTGGGAGGGACGCGGTTACCTGGTGCAGTGCGAGAACGGCAAGATCAGCCTGGCCGGCGGCAGCCCTAGAGCCTGCGGCCTGCACGGCGGCGTCCGCCGCACCGTCTCGAACTGACCCACGCCGCCCACCCGACGCCCCCCACCCCGCACGCGCCGCCCCGGCGTGGGGTTGAGGCAGCACTTTCCGCGAAGTTGCTGCCTGGCGTGGGGGTGAGGCTGCACTTTCCCCGATGTTGCTGCCGAGGGTGGGGTTGAGGCAGCGCTTTCCCGGAGTTGCTGTCCTGGCGTGGGGTTGAGGCAGCGACATCACCGAAGTTGCTGGCCTGACGGGACCCGGTGGCGGGGCGGGGTGTGGGGATGAGGGCGCGACCCCGGAGGGGGTCGGGTGACGCGGATGCGGTTGGCGGTCTCCTTCGCCGAGGGCCCGGCCGCCGGCCTGGCGGTGGCGCGGACGCTTGTCGACGAGCCGGCGTTGGCCCGCTACCACCTGCTGCCGGCGGTGATCGGTGACCTGCTGGCCAAGCTGGGCCGGTACGACGAGGCCGCCGCCGAGTTCACCCGCGCGGCGGGGCTGACCGGCAACGCCCGGGAGCGGACGCTGCTGCGGGAGCGGGCCGCCGACTGCGCCAGAGGGGTCCCGCCCGGCCGCTGAAAAACATCGCGAAGAAATCCCGCCCGCCATGTCGAAACCCGCCCGGGTCGCGCGAGGCGTCAGTGACAGCCGGACGAACCGGCACGGCGCACCGGCGAACCACCGGCAGGACGAGGAGGCGGGAATGGCGACCGCGACGAGCGTACGACCCACGACGGTGGACCGGCCGCCCCCCGCCGGGCCGCTACCGGACCTGGTCAGGAGGAGGCGGTGACGCCCTCGGTGGCGAGCCGTTCGACCCGGCGCTGCCCCCACTCACCCAGCGGGCCGAGCGCCTCGTTGAGCGACCTGCCGTGCTCGGTGAGGGAGTACTCCACCTTCGGTGGGACCTCGCGGTAGACCTCGCGGTGGACCAGGCCGTCCTGCTCCATCTCGGGCAGATGCTGGATGAGCATCTTCTCGCTGACGCCGGGCAGGCCGCGTTTCAGCTCGCCGAACCGTCGGGTGCCGTGGTTGTCCAGCTCCCACAGGATCAGCGACTTCCACTTGCCCGACACCACGTCCATCGCGGCGTCGAGCCCGCAGATGTACGGGCCGCACCTGTCGCCCGATGCCATGGATCCGCCTCCTCGGTAGCCCACGTCCGTTACTTACGTTCAGGTAAGTATTGAACAAATAGTGGGTACTTGCCCGCTCGATTGTGGTCGCCAACGATGGTGATCGGCGCGCCCGTCAGATCACCGACCAGATCAGGGGACCATCGGATGACCCTCGACACCACCTTCCTGGGACTGGGCGCGATGGGCAGCGCGCTCGCGACAGCGGCGTTGGACGCCGGCCACCGGGTCGTCGGCTGGAACCGCAGCGGCCACCGGGCGCAGAGCCTCGGCGAACGCGGCGCCGCCATCGCCGACAGCGTCGAGGAGGCGGTCACCGGGGCACGTACGATCGTCGTCTGCCTCTTCGACGCCGCCTCCGTACGCGACGTCCTCGAACCCGTGGTGACCGGCCTGTCCGGTCGTACCGTGATCAACCTGACCACCACGACGCCGAACCAGTCCCGCGACCTCGCCGGCTGGGCCGGTGCGTGGGACATCGACCTCCTCGACGGCGCGATCATGGCCGTCCCCGAGACCATCGGCGGCCCGGATTCGACGATCTTCTACAGCGGATCGTCGGCGGTTTTCGCGCGCCACCGGCCGTTGCTCGACCTGTGGGGCGAGAGCAGCTACGTCGGACCGGACGCCGGTATGGCGGCGTTGCACGACACGGCGATGCTCGCGGGCATGTACGCGATGTTCGCCGGCTTTCTGCACGGCGCGGCGATGGTCGGCTCCGCAGGGGTGCCGGCCGGCGAGTTCGCCCGGCGGCAGGCACCGTTCCTCGCCGCGATGACCGAGCAGCTGGCCGGCTTCGCCGCGACCGTCGACGAGCGGGACTACCTGGGGCCGGGGCAGCAGAGCCTGCGGTTCACCGACACAGCCCTCACCACGGTCCTCCAGGCCAGCACCGGGCAGGGCGTCACCGACGAGGTCCTCAAGCCGGTGCACGAGATCGTTCGTCGCCAGATCGCCGCCGGGTACGGCGACCACGGCACCGCCCGCATGTTCGAGGAACTGAGGAGCGTCCGATGACCCGGCCGGTCACCGTTATCGGTCTCGGACCGATGGGGCGGGCGATGGCCGCCGCCCTGATGCGCGCCGGACATCCGGTCACGCTGTGGAACCGCACCCCGAGCCGGGCCGACGACCTGGTCGCCGCGGGAGCCACCCTCGCACCGACGCCCGCCGCCGCCGTGGCTGCGAGCGAACTGACCATCCTCAGCCTCACCGACTACCCGGCGATGTACGACATTCTCGGCCCGGTGGTCAGCGAACCGGGGGCGCTGGCCGACCGCACCCTGGTCAACCTCAGCTCCGACACGCCCGACGTCTCACGGCAGGCGGCCACGTGGGCCGCCGGCCACGGCGCGCGTTTCGTGACCGGAGGGGTGATGGTGCCCGCCCCTGCGGTCGGCACCAGCGAGGCGTACGTCTTCTACAGCGGAGCGGACGAGGCGTACGCGCGCAGCGAAGAGGTGCTGAAGATCATCGGAGAACCGAGGTACCTGGGCGCCGATCCGGGACTGGCGCAGCTGTTCTACCAGGCACACCTCGATGTCTTCCTCACCTCACTGTCGAGCCTGCTGCACGCGACCGCTCTCGTCACCGCGGCGGGCGTGCCGGCGGCCGATTTCCTTCCCGACGCGCTCACCACCCTCACCGACATCCCGGCGATGATCGGCGACGGGTTGGAGCTGGCGCGCGCACTGGAGGCGGGCGAGCATCCGGGCGATCTGAGCACGGCGCGGATGATGGGTGCCACGGCCGAGCACATCCTGCGGACCAGCGAGACAGCCGGCGTCGACGTCGAGTTGCCGAAGGCGGTCAGGTCGCACTACGAGCGGGCCATCGCGGCCGGCCACGGCGAGCAGGACTGGACCGCCCTGTACGAGGTGATCAGGGCCAAGGGCTGACGGCCGGCCGTCCGCAGGGGGTCGACCACCGCGCCGCCCGCCCGGCCCTCTCAGGGCAGGTCGGCGGCGCGGTCGGCGAGGCGGGACAGGGCGGGCGCGGCGGCGTGCAGCCGCGCCCGGTCGGTCCCGTCCAGCTCGGCCAGGGCGGCGGCGAGCAGGTCGCGGCGGTGCTGGCCGTAGGCGGCGATGCGTTCGTACGCCAGGTCGGTCAGTTCCAGCCGGACGGTACGCCGGTCGGCCGGATCCCGGTCCCGGCGCAGCAGGCCGGCGGTGGTCAGCTCGCCGACCAGGGTGCTCACCGTGTTCGCGGCGGTGCCCAGCCGCTCGGCGGCCTCCCGGACGCTGATCCCGGGCTGGCGTTGCACCAGCCGCAGCACCTCGACCTGAGCGTCCGGCAGGGCGGCGCGTCCGGTCCGCTGGATGGCCCGCCGGCGCAGCACCCGGTGCAGGTCGCTGAGGGCGGCGCCGAGCTGGTCGAGCGTCTCGTCGGTCACAGTGCCGCCCTTCCACGCTGCAACACCTCTGTAGGCAGAGCTATCGTAGCCGGACGCCCCCGGCAGCCGGCCACGCCGTGGTGGCACCGACCGCCGAGGGGACCACCGATGCCGCAGACCGACGTGCCCGTACGCCCGCCGGAGCGCATCACCCCACCCGCCGGCCGGGCCGCCCTCGCGCTGCTGGTGCTGCTCGGGTCCCTCACCGCGATCGGTCCACTGTCGCTGGACACCTACCTGCCGGCGTTCCCCGGGATGACCCGCGACCTGGCCGCCAGCCAGGCACAGATCCAGCTCTCCCTCACCACCTGCCTGATCGGCATGGCCCTGGGGCAGCTGGTCACCGGTCCGCTCAGCGACCGCTGGGGGCGTCGCCGGCCGGTGCTGGTCGGTGTGGCCGCGTACACCCTGTTGTCGTTGGTCTGCGCCCTCGCACCGTCGGCGGAGACCCTGGCCGCGGCCCGCTTCGCGCAGGGCTTCGCCGGTGGCATGGGCACCGTGGTCGCCCGCGCCGTGGTGCGGGACCTGTACTCCGGTCGGGCCGCCGCGAAGTACTTCTCCCGGCTGGTTCTGATCTTCGGTCTCGCCCCGATGGCGGCCCCCGCCCTCGGCAGCCTGATCCTGCGCTTCGGCGACTGGCGGACCATCTTCGTCGCCCTCACCGTCGTGGGCGGTCTGCTCGCCGCCGCCGTCGCGTGGCGGCTGCCCGAGACGCTCCCCGCCGGGCTGCGCAGCACCGGCGGCCCGGCCGCGACCGTCACCGCCGGCCGCGCCGTGCTCACCGACCGCGTCTTCCTGGGGTACGCGCTGACCCAGGGGCTGGCCTTCGCCGGACTCTTCGCCTACCTCTCCGGCTCCAGCTTCGTCCTCCAGGACGTCTTCGGTCTCTCCGCCGGCACGTTCAGCCTCGTCTTCGGCGCCAACGCCCTCGCCTTCGTCGCGGTCGGTCAACTCAACGCCCGACTGCTCGACCGCCACGACCCGCGCCCGCTGCTGCTCAGCGGCCTCGGCCTCGGCCTGCTCGCCGCCGTCGGCGTACTCGCCGGGGCACTGCTCGGCTCCCTGCCCCTGGTCATCGCCGCACTCGTCGTCTTTCTCGGCTCCCTCGGCCTGGTGATGCCCAACGGCACCGCCCTCGCCCTGGACCGGCACGCCGCCCACGCCGGCACCGCCGCCGCGCTGCTCGGCGGCATCCAGGCCGTCATCGCCGCCGGTGCCGCGCCACTGGTCGGGCTCGGTGGCGAGGGCAGCGCCGTGCCGATGGCCGTGGTGCTCGGCACCGCCCTGGTCGGGTCGATGCTCGCCGTGCTCACCCTCGCCCGCCCGACCGGCGTGCGGTAGCCGCGGCTACCGCGGCTGCTCTTCGAGGGCGGTGGCGAGCCGCTTCAGGTAGTCGTCGACCTGGCCCATGTGGTAGCCGCGCAGCGCGACCTCGAGCGTCGAGCGGTGCAACTCTTCCCTGAGCGACGCACGCCGCGCCGCCGTGCCGGCGGCGAGCGCGTCCAGGCCCCGCAGGACGAGGCTGTCCACCATCCGCTTGTCATAGCCGCGCAGCGCGGTGTCGAAGACCGGCTCGTCGAGACCTTCCTGTCCGCGCTGCCGTGCGTCGGTGAAGCGGCCACCGCTGTGCCGGGTCAACTCGGCGGCCACCTCGTCCGCCGACTGCCGCACGTCGGCGAGGTCGAGCAGGACCAGGGCGGCCCGGCCGTCGACCGGGCTGCGACCGGTGAGCGGCCGGTCGATGGTCGACCCCACACCGGGGATCAGCAGCAACGACGGGCCGGGTGATGACGAACCGGCTGCCCGCGCCGGCTGGTCCAGCACGATGGCGTCGATCTCGATCCACGGCACCAGCCGGTTGAGCCCGGCGACCCTCAGGTCCAGTCCTTCGGCCCCGATCCGGAACCGGAACGGTCGCAGCGACCGGGCGGTGATCCAGCCACCGGTCAGCAACGCGGCTCCGGCGAAGATCCAGGCACTGACCCCGGGAGAGCCCTTGCCCAGCAGCAGGGACACCCCGACCGCGAGCAACAGGACGCCGAGCGCCAGCGAACGCCGATTCCTGCGCAGCTCCACAGCGACACCTCGATCTTGTGAGTGGCAGTGCCGAGCATGGCACGCCGAGGCGACCCGCGCCGACCTCGCCCGCACCGGCCACCGCCGCTCCGCGGCGCTCAACCGGACGGAATGCCCTGGCCACTCCTGACCGGGGTGAAGCCCGATCGGGTCAGACCGTGCCGAAGTCGGGGACGGTGATCGTGCCGTCCGCCGCGATCGGGAAGCCCGGATTCCAGGCGATCTCCCAGAGGTGGCCGTCCGGGTCGCTGAAGTAGCCGGCGTACCCGCCGTAGGAGGTGTCGCGGGCCGGCTGGGTCACGGTGGCACCGGCCCGGTCGGCGGCGGCCATCAGCTGATCCACCTCGTCGCGCTCGCGTACGTTGTGCGCCAGCGCGATCCCGGCGAACCCGCCCGCCGCACGGTCGGTGACACCGGCGTCCTCGGCCAGCGACTGCCGTGCCCACAGGACGACGGCGAGCCCGCCCGCCTGGAAGAACACTGTCTGCTCGACCTCCTGGCCCTGCCAGCCGAGCTGCCGGTAGAAGTCGCGGGACCGGGCCAGGTCGGCCACGCCGAGTGTGATCAGGCTGAGACGCTGCTCCATCCCGGCAACCTAACCCGGCGTGCGACGGTCAGCCCAGGGGGACTTGGACGGCGACGTCGTGTTTCGGGTAGAGCGAGGCGATCTGGTCGGCACCGTACTTGGCGCGGAACATCGCCACGACGTGGTCGACCCGGTCGGCCTCGGTGATCGGGGTGGCGCTGGAACTCAACGCGGTGCCGTTCACGGCCAACTGGACCATCGGGGTCTGCCGGACGTTCTTGTACCACTGGCTGTCCGAGCCGGTCACCGGCACCAGGAAGACGTTGTCGTCCTCCTGCACGAACCACACCGGGTGGGTGATCTGTCGCCCGGTCCGGCGTCCGGTCACGGTCAGCTCGACCTCGCGTACGCCGTCAAGCGCGTCACCGATCGCGTTGGTCATGGTGTCTCCCGCAGCTCGCCCCCGACGATGCCCCCGCTCGCCAGGCTAGGGACGGACGCCGACCCGCGTCGCCGGATCCGGCAGCTTCATCCGAGATGGGCGTGCCGGGTCCCGGCGCGGAGCGCGCCGGGACCCGGTGGTGCCGTGTTACGCGGAGAGGTTACGTACCGCGTTGTAGAGGCTGGCCGCGCCGTCGCCGAAGTACGGCGAGAACATGTACTGCGGGTAGGCGGTGTACTTGAAACTGTTGAGTCCGTTTATGTAGCCCCAGTTGCCGTCGAAGCCGGCCAACCAGTAGCCACCGGACGATCCGCCGGTCATGTAGTTGAGCAGGTAGATGGTGCCGTCGCCGTTGCTGTAGGCGTAACCGTTCTCGGCATACAGGATCTGGCCGTTGAACGGGGACGCCTGCGGGTAGCCGAAGGCGTACACGTACTGGGGCGAACCCACATTCCAGGCGATTCCCTGGCCACCGAGATAGTCCACGATGCGTACGCCGCCGTTGCGGCCGATCAGCGCCGCGCCGAAGTCGTAACGGAAGTCGCCGGAGTAGAACCAGCCGTTCAGCGTGTAGAGGTCGATCGCGTACCAGTAGCCGTACGGTGCGGAGCCGTTGACGTAGTTGGGGACGAAGGTCCAGTTCGTCGCCCAGGTGCCGGCGCCGCTGGAAAGGCAGTGACCGGCGGTCCACACGATCGACCGGCCCTCGCTGTTGACGACGCCGGCCGAGCAGACGTAGTTGCCACCGTTCAGGGTGAAGAAGACCTTGCCGCTGGTCCGGGCGACCGGGTGGCCGACGGGGTAGGCCGGGTCGTACGCCTGGGTGGAAACCCCGGTGCCACCGACCGCCTCCGGCTCGACCTGCGGCGGGGCCGGCGGCACCCGCTCCGGCTTACCCGACGACGGCGGAACCCGGTCGAGCGACCGCTTCTGTGCGGCCATGGCCTTGACGGCGGGCAGCTCGCTCTCGGGCTTCGCCGAACGCATCCGTTCGGGGGTCCAGTACTGCGCCAGGGCACGCTCGCGGGAGTCAGCGTCGTCGCTGCCCGCAGTCCGTGCCACGTCCGCGCTGAGTTGAGCGGGGGCGGAGACCACCCGCTGCGCCGACGGGGTCGCGTCCGCCTGCGCCGCGGTCGGCAGCAGGGCGGCTACGAGCCCGAAGGTCGCAATCAGGGCGAATCTGCGCAACCGTTCTCTGGACATTGGGCACTCCTCCGTTAGGGGACGGGAGGACCCAAGGCTAAGCATCGAGGCTGTTAAATAAATTACGCGAGCCGTCGCGTGAGTGAACTGCGCGAGAAACGGCAAATCAGCACGGTCACTCATCGAATGCGAGCCAATGGAAGACCCCGTCAACCAGGGAAGATTGCCATTCCGGATCGACTGGATGGCGCAAATCCCAACGGGTGTTCTTTTCGTCGGTGGCAGATTCTTCCCGCCGTCGGCAACTACGAACGAGCTGTGAAATTCCGCAACTTGCCGGAGCGGTCCGGGAAAGAAAGAGCTCCCGGTGCCGCGACGCGACACCGGGAGCTCTCTGGTCAGGTCAGCTCAGCGGCCCGCCGCCGGGCTGCACCACGTTGTTCACCGTCAGGGTGTACGGCGCGTACTGCGTCACCTGCTCGGTCGGCTCGTCGTAGGCGACGATGGCGACCACCTTCGGGAAGGCGGTCAGCAGCGCCGTCTGGACCAGTCCGAGGGTGAACCCGGACTTGCCGTCTACCTCGACCTGGAGGGCCAGCTTGTGCTTCTCGTCGATGCCGACGAACCGGACGTTCCAGTTCGCCACCGGCGTCGGGGAGATCTCCGAAGGCGAGTCGAACGGCTCCAGGCTGGAGCCGTCGCTGACCAGCGTGCCGCCGACCGCGATGTCGTCGATCAGCAGACCGCCCTCGTTGACACCGCCGTCGCTGACGTACCGGAAGCTGAGCAGCACCTCCTGACCGGCGTACGCGGACAGGTCGAACGAGTGCGGCTCGAAGCCCTCGGTGGTGCCGTTCAGCGCCGGGCCGAGCGGACCGGCGACCGTCTCCTCACCGGGGATGACCGTGTACGTCTTCCCGCCGTCGGTGGAGACGCTGACGTAGCCGTAGTCGTAGCCGGCCTCCGCGCCGTACTTCGCCAGGAAGGTCAGCGTCGGGTCGGCGGCCGGCACGGTCACCGGGGTGACCGCGGCGACGTCCAGGCTGCTGGCGTTGCCGGACCACAGCACCGGGTTGCCGGGCCGGTCCGGGTCGCTGCCCACGATCTGCCAGGCCAGCGGGACCGGCGGCAGCGTCTTCGCGCCCTGGAATTTGATCGACCGCAGGTCGCCCCGGCTCAGCGGCTTGCCGTTCGCCTTCTGCAACGGGATGTAGTCGGCGCCGTTGGGTGCCGCGCCGGCCGTCGCGTACGAGGCCGGGTTGGCCAGGTTCACCGTGGCGTTCAGGCTGGGCGTGGTGACCCGGCGCTTGTCCACCCCGAGCATGACGCCCAGCTTGGAGTTGCCGACGATCCGGTCCACCAGGTTCATCGTCTGGTAGTCGTGGATCACCTTGTACATGTCCTTGACGCCCTCGGCCTTCAACGCCGCCTCGAGGCTGGCGAAGCCCTGAAGCTCACCGTCGCGGTGCAGCCGCGAGATGAAGTCCAGGCCGTAGCGGTCGTACAGGAACAGGGTGAACGAGTAGACGTTGCCGTAGTCGGCGAGCACCCCGCTTGAGGTGTTCCCCTCGTTCCACAGGTTGATCGAGTTCTCCGGGCCGCCGCAGTCCCGTGGATTCGTGTTGTAGTCCGTCTGGACAATGCCGAAGCCCTGGAAACAGTGGATGTGGCTGTCCGTGCCGGGCTGGTCCACCCGGGCCGTGGCGTCGACGTAACCGGCCAGCGTCTGGGCGAAGTCGGAAAGACCCTCGTTCAGCCAGGTCGTCTCGAACGGGTCGGTGTAGTAGTGCGCCAGGTGCTGCCACTCGTGGATGAACGTGCCCTCGTACAGGTTCGGGCGGGCCGGGCGGCTGGTGCACAGGTCGTCGGTCGGCTCGTTCGGCGGGTTCGCGCCGGTGCGGTGCGCCCAGTCGAACGCGTCGACCGTCATGATGTTGCGGTCGAGCAGCTCGTTGAAGAGCGAGAAGTGGAAGCCGGCGATGTAGCTGGGGGCCGCCGGGAAGTCGTAGAAGTTGTCGTCGCGTACGTTGTCGACGAGCGTGACCGTCCGGTTGCCGGCGCCGGTGTAGTCCCCGGCGATCTGCGCGTTGCTGCCGTCCCGCTCCGGCGGGGTGCTGAACGCGGCCGTCGACTTCGGGTACATGTTCGTGTCGAACTCGTTGACCAGGTGCGCGACCTGCTCGTCGGTGACCACCGTCGAGTTCGGGATCTGCCGCCGGCAGTCGCCCTCCGGGAACTCCGTGTCGTTGGCGACCCACACCTCGATGTTGTCGCCCACGCCGCGCAGGGTGTACGGCTTCAGGTAGATGACGCCCTGGTAGTCGTCCAGGGCCAGCCACTGCCGCACCGTACCGACCGGCGGCGTCTCGGCCGCCGCCGCTTGCGACCGCGCCTGGGTACGCGGCTGATACTGGGTGGGCGCCTCCAGGCGCTGACCGTTGAAGGTGAAGTCCTTGCGGGTCAGCTCACGAACGTCGCTGGCCAGCCCGGTGGCCGGCGCGGGCACCGGCTTCACCGCGGCGGTCTCCGTGGCGGCGGCCGGAGCCGGCTGGGCGATGACGAGTAACGGTAGGACGATGGCGCTGGCTGCTATCCCCGCGAAGCGGCGTCGTGCCACGGAACCTCCTCATAGGTGGAAGACCTCGCCCCGGCCCGGGGCGCCCCGGGCATCGGCGGATCTACGCACGCTGATCGAGCGTCTCCGTATCCTGTGCACGTCGCCCCCGATCAGGCAACCCCTCACCGCCGTCGATCAGCCGAGGCAGGCCAGCGCCGCGTCCAGATGCGCCGCGGCCTGCTGGCGGATCGGCGCGTACTCCTCGACCGGGTAGCAGCGGGTCGCGTCCTCGGTGAGCAGGATCAGCGCGAGATACATCTGGTACAGCCGCAGGCGGCCGCGTTCCGGGTCGGTCAGATGATCCCGGCCCAGGTAGCCGGGGAGCAGGCCGGGCACCCCGGCCGGGTCGGCGAAGACCGCCAGCGACACCAGCTCGGCGATCGGGTCGCCGTAGAAGGCCCGCTCGCCGTCGATGATCCCCTCGACGGCGAAGCCGTCCCCGTCCGGCCGGACGAAGATGTTGCCGTCCCACAGGTCGAAGTGGACCAGCGCCGGCCGGGTCACCTCGTCGAGCAGGTCGGCCTGGCGGTGGATGAGCCGGCCGATCGTCTCCGCCGGTGCCGGCAGCTCACGGTCGTAGGCCACGGCGTCGGCGAGGATGTCGTCGATGATGGCCAGGAACGAGGTCCGCCAGCTCGCCGAGCGGGTACGACCGTCCCGGCGCGGATAGCCGAACAGCTCCCCGGTCACCCTGTGCAGCCGGGCCGCGAGAGCGCCGAGCTGGTGGCGCAACGCCGACAACTGCGCCGGGCTCATCGCCTCCTTCGCGGTCTCCAGCGACTCGCCGCGCAACCGGTCCACGATCAGATACCCGACGTCGGGGTCCGCGGCGCGCAGCGCCGGCAGCGGCAGCCCCACCTCCGCCGCCCGCCGGTAGAACTCGAGCTCGGTACGCATCAACTCGACCTCGTACCGCAGCAGCGGCAGCTCCGGCGGCGGCGCCACCTTCATGACGAGGTCACGACCGTCGGCGAGGGTCACCCCGTACGTGGCGTTGAAATAGCCGTCGGTGAACTCCACGACGTCGCTCAGCTCGACCTGCGCACCGAGGCCCTGCCGCAGCAGACCGACGATCTCGTCCCGGGACAGGTCACGCTTGGTGATGCTCCACACGCGGGGAGCATCCCACCCGTGAAAAGACTTCCACAACAGCCCGACGTTCACCGAACGGGCCGCCAGCGACATGGCCGGCCACCCGCGATCGCGGCATCGAGCGACGAGGTCGTGAAATGTGTGCCCACTTGAACCTCGACCGAAAAGCCGACAAAAAGGACGTATAAGTATTGTCTGAGAAAACTGGGAAATGCTTGTACCGTTCCTTGCCGTCGCTGCCACCACGGGTGGTCGGGGTCGTCCGGCGCCAGCGGAGACGAGAGGGAAATCTTGGACAGTTCCCGTCACGAGCTAACGGA
Organism: Micromonospora aridisoli; assembly: GCF_056150025.1. Classification (NCBI taxonomy): domain Bacteria; kingdom Bacillati; phylum Actinomycetota; class Actinomycetes; order Micromonosporales; family Micromonosporaceae; genus Micromonospora; species Micromonospora aridisoli. The sequence continues at coordinate 66,237 of NZ_JAXCFK010000001.1, forward strand.
AACTGTCCAAGATTTGGATTCGATGGGGCAGTTGCCCTCCGGCACAGGCTTACGCGGCGATGGCGCGGGCGGCGGCGTACATGTCGGCGGGCAGCGGGTGCCTCAGCTCCCAGATGATCCGCATCGGACGGTCGCCAGTGTGCTGCTGGTACGTCATCGGCCCGGCGTACAGGTAGGCCGGCGCGCCCAGGTCACGGTCCGGCATTCGGGTCTCCCGCACGAAGAGGTGCACCGTCGAGCCTTGCTTCTCATGGTTGATGTAGCGCTGCCCGGTCGCCGACGCCGACGACGTGGTGCTCTGCGACTCCCACTGGAACAGGGTGTCGGTGATGGCCCGGTCGGCGTACATCGTGGTGGGGGAGTAGTGCTGCTCGGACTTGACCAGGGTGACGAAGAAGATGTCGGCCTTGGCGTCCGGCAACCACTTCACGCCTTCCCGCAACGAGCCCGGGTTCGCCATGCCGAAGGCGGCGCACGCCTCGTTGCGGCTGTACCGGGCGTGCACGTTGAGCGGCAACCCCTCGGTCGGCACCGTGACCCGGTGGATGCGATCGCGGAGCACCTCGGCCACTTGCCGCAGCTCCGCGCAGCGCGCCGGTTCGGCCCAGAGCCGGGTCAGCCGCTCCTCCCGCTCGGTGAGCGGCGCGTTCGGCCCCCACAGGTCGAAGTGCAGCGTGTCCCACAGCCGCCCGACCTCCGGCCGTTCGCCGGCCGCCACCCGGGCCAACAGGTCCAGCCGGTCCGGGTCGTCCAGGTGCAGCATCCGCCCGATGGCCCGGCCCAACTCGCGGTCGTCCCGCCCGCCCGGTGAGGCTTCCAGCCCGGCGAGTCGCCGCAGCCCCGTCCACCCGCCGATGGTCGCCGACCGGTAGACGTCCTCGATCTCCACGCCGGCCTCGCGCAGGAACTCGCCCAGGCCGACGTCCCCGAGCAGCCGTAGTTCCTTCACCAGACCGGTCTTCGAGGTCGGCATCGCTAACTTCAGGTTGGCCAGCACGATGTCCTTGGCCACCCGGTCGAGCTGGATGTGGCAGCCGCTTGGCAGGGACGGGAAGTCGTCGCGTACCGCCTCGGTTATCGCGCGGCGGCTGACCCCGGTCAGAGCCCGCCACCGTAGGTCGAAGCGGAAGTTGGCGTGCTGCCCGCCGATGAAGTCGAGCACGGTCAGGCACGGCTTGTCGTCGTCCAGGCGCAGGCCACGGCCGAGCTGCTGAAGGAAGATCGTGGCACTCTCGGTCGGCCGCAGCATCAGGATCGTGTCGACCATCGGCAGGTCGACACCCTCGTTGAACAGGTCGACGGTGAACAGCACCTTGAGCGCGCGGTTTTTGAACTCCTTGAGCAGAGCCTGCCGACCGGCAGTGTCGACGCGGGACGTGATCGCCGCCGACGGTACGCCGTGCCTGCTGAACCAGTCCGCCATGAACTCGGCGTGCCCGATGCTCACGCAGAACCCGAGCGCCCGCATCCGGTGGACGTCGACGCTGTCCCGTACCGCCCGCAGCACCATCCGCGCCCGCGCGTCGTTGCCGGTGTAGACGCCGTCCAGCTCCGCCGGGTCGTACCCCTGCCCACGCTTCCACCGCAGCTGCGACAGGTCGACATCGTCGTGCAGCCCGAAATACTGGAACGGCGCGAGCAGTTGCCGCTCCAACGCCTCCCACAGATGCAGCTCAACGGCCGTGCGACCGTCGAACCACCGCCGCACGTCGCCGCCGTCACTGCGGTCGGGGGTCGCCGTCAATCCCAGCAGTACGCGCGGCGTCAGCCGGGTGAGCAGCCGGGCGTACGTGGGCGCTTCCGCGTGATGGAACTCGTCGACAACCACCATGTCGTACGCCTCGGGGTCGATCTCCCGCCGGTGCAGCGACTGGATGGAGGCAAAGACGTGCCGCCAGTGCTGCGGTTCCCGGCCCCCGACAAGCGTCTCGCCGAAGCTGCCGTCCCCCATGACCTGCCGGAACGTCGCCAGGCTCTGCCGCAGGATCTGCTCCTGATGCGCCACGAACAGCAACGAGTCAACGGCCTTCTCCCGATGCAGCCGGCGGTAGTCGAGCGCCGCCACAATCGTCTTGCCCGTGCCGGTGGCCATCACGACCAGGTTGCGCCACCGGCCGTGCACCTTCCGCTCGGCGTCGAGATCCGCCAGGACCTCCGCCTGATACGGGTACGGCCGCACATCCAGGTTGGCGATCTCGGTCGGCGCTTCGTCGCGTCGTTCCCCGCGTAGCGCGGTCCGCAGCCGCTCGCCGTCGCTGCCGGGGTCGTAGTCCTCGAACGCCGGATCGTGCCAGTAGTCCTCGAACGTGGCGGTGAACGTGTCGATGACGTACGGCTGCTCGACGTTCGAGATCCTGACGTTCCACTCCAACCCGTCGACCAGCGCCGCCTTCGACAGGTTCGACGATCCGACGTACGCGGTGGTCATGCCGTTGTTGCGCTGGAACAGCCAGGCTTTGGCGTGCAGGCGGGTGGTCCGGGTCTCGTAGGAAACCTTGATCTCGGCACTCAACTCGGCGAGCCGGTCCAGGGCACGCTGATCGGTCGCGCCGAGGTACGTCGTGGTGATGACTCGGAGACGTCCGCCGCGCTCGATCAGGCGGCGGACGGCGGGCTCGATGATGCGCAGGCCATGCCACTTGATGAACGCGCACAGCAGGTCGACCTGGTCTGCGGAAGCCATCTCGTGGGTGACCTCGTGACCGATGCGCGGCTGGTGCCGGCCGTTGACCAGGAGCGCGCCGGTGGAGAGTGGGGTGGTGGGACGTATCGGGAAGACGGGGGCGGCCGGCGGGGTCGGCGGTGCGGCGATGGCGTGCAGGAGGTGCTCCGCGTCGGTGACCTGGTCATCGACTGTGGCGGCCTGCGGGCTCAGGAAGGCGATGGTGTCGGCGATGCGGTTGGCCAACTCGACTTGGCGGTGGAGCTTGTCGTCGTCGCCGCCGCCGACAGCGTGCAGGGCGTGGCGAGCCAGGGTGGCGATGTGGCGGGCAAGGGCATCCGGGGCGTCAGCTGGGTCGAGCTTTGCGTGCTGGATCAGCACAGGGTCGATGTGCTGGAGCCGGTCGGCCAGGTCGCGCGTGACGACGTGCTCGTAGACGCCCCGCTCAAGATCCGTCACGTGGGCAACGTAGCCTGCGAACAAGGAGCTGCTGGGCTCTGCGCGTGTCGGATCTATGACAGGCTTTGGCGGCATGCTGCCAAAGTGAGGTCCAAGTCGATGATTGCTATCGTCCGCGGAACCCCGTCCTGGCCTCCGCAGAATCATGCGGCCATGATCAGTCGTTGCCTAGGAGCAATATCAACTTGTAGGTAGTTGACAGCTCAAATAGGCCAGTGAAGACCGACTGATCGGGTGAACACCTAGGGGTCCCCCTCGTAGGACCCCTGCCGGTAGTGTCCGCGGCACACCTTGTGGGGAGGTGAGGTCGATGCCCGCGGACATGAGCCTGTCGACTGCGGTCGAGGGACGTTGCGGGTGGCCTTGGGCGGGGCGTTTCGGGCTGTTCCACGGCTGCCAGACGTTGGCGTCGATCTCGCACGCTGAACAGGCGAGGCGACTCAGGTGGTACCTGCCGCCAGAGAGGTCGCCGCGGCCCGCGTAGTTGCTGTCTGATCCCGCCAACAAGAACAGTCGATGGCAAACATCGGCGATCAATGGAAGGTAGCTTTGTCCGGACTGCCCCCAGCATCGAGTGCCGCGGCTCGGGCTCGGCCTGTGAGCGAGACACACCAGGGTAAATCTCACCTAGTCGGGCGCATTGTTTACGATGTTGAAAGCGATGACGGCTTCGCCTGGTGCGAAATTATCGAGGGTGGAAAGGCGCGCCTCCGCTACGTCGACCTGCCTGGTGTGCGCGAGGAGGTCCATAAGGTATCCGTCGGCCGAGTTCGCATCGCCAAGCTTAGCCACGGAGCGCGAGTCTGGGTTAGGAGCACGGTATACGGCTGGATGGCAGGCGAGGTTACGGGCCATCTTAGCCGAAGCCGATACCTGGTACGGCTACCTGGAGTCTCAGGGGACATCGCCCTAGAAGAACAGCACTTGTTGGTGCGGTGGAATCGGCCACTGGCCGATCCCATCGCCGCGGTGGCGCAGGGGTTTTGTGATTCACCCGAGTACTATGAGGCGCGTTACCGCTTCCTCGACCAGTTGATACACCAGCGCCGCGTCGCCCGCGGGTTCACTGCTGCCTTGTCCGCCCCCATTGCCCTTTACCAGCACCAAATCGATACCGCAGCCAGGGTCCTGGCAGATCCCGTGCCGCGCTATCTTTTGGCAGACGAGGTCGGGCTTGGCAAGACAATAGAAGCCGGGCTGGTCATTCGCCAGATGCTCCTCGATGACTCTGGCGCGACCGTACTGGTTTCCGCGCCAGTCGAGCTGACGAGTCAATGGGAGGAGGAACTGTACGAGCGGTTCCTTCTTGATGAGGAAATCGACGAGGGGAGGCTACAATTGGCCTCCCACCGGCAACTAGCGCAATATCCCTCACTCGGCCAGTTTGCGCTTGTTGTGGTGGACGAAGCTCATCGAGTGGCTGATCTTCTCGAGCAGATGCCCGCCCTGCGTGAGAATCTGCTGCAGACCAAGGCCCTCCTACTGCTGTCGGCGACGCCGATGCGCAGAAATTACGCGACGTTCCTCGACCTCCTAAACCTCATTGATCCCGTCGCCTTCCCGAGGAATGATATCGAGGGATTCCGGAGCCGAGTAGAACAACGTGAGAGAGAAGCCACGGGACTTCAGCTACTCTCCTCGCCCCGAACTGCCAGACGCCACCGTCTTAGCGTTTTGAACAATCTGGAGTTGCTGCACGGGACGGACCCGACAGTTCTTCGCCTCGTGCAGGAGTGCCGATCGGAGGAGGACGGTGCATCCTCCCTCTGGTCGGAGCTGGTGAACTATGTGCGGGAGACGTACCGCGTCAGCAGGCGAATGGTCCGGCATCGCCGGAATACGCCGGCGACGGAAGAGTACCCAGTCGCCGGCCGGCGCACAGTCTTCGTCCGAATCGACGATCCCGCCCGTCCAGCAGTGGATTCGTTCATGGAGCGATACCGGGAACATCTTGGCTCCCGAACTAGTCGAAGTCTGTACGCGAGGGCCGTCCTTAATGGGCTGGGTGGGCCGCGCGCGCTTCTACGTCACCTGCAGCTGCGGCTCACGGCATCGCCCGGGACTAACGACTTCGTACCCCCGAACGACCGGCCGCTGCTGAAGGCAGCCGTGGCTCGACTGGAACTCTTGGATACAACAGTCCGACTCCGTTCTAGCCTCGAGGTCGTACAAGATCGGCTCGCCCATGGCCTGAAGGTGGTGGTCCTAGGGACATCGCCCGACACTGCTCGGGAGTTCTACGAACACGCAACCGCTCGCTGGCCTGGGCGAGTCGGCAGGCACTTCAGCGGTGCGGAGCAGAGCGATCACGAAGAGGTCGTCTGGGACTTCTTGTCAGGGCGAGGGGGTCAGGTACTGGTCGGAGACCAGTCACTCGAGGAGGGCAGGAACCTCCAGGACGCCCACGTACTCGTGAACTTGGATTTACCGCTCGACCCGAACCGGCTGGAGCAGAGAATCGGGCGCTTGGATCGATACAGTCAGCGACCCGGCGCTGCGGAGATCGTGGTCTTCGCTGAGCCCGACAGCGACTGGGTCAGCGCACACCTGCGTCTACTGACTGACGGCATCGGAATCTTCGAGGAATCTGCGGCGACACTACAGCACAGGTTGGCTGAACTTCTGGATGAAGTGACCCAACGGTTGCAGCAGTCCGGCAGGCAAGCGTTCGAGTTTGACCTGGCCGAATTGCGGGCCAATCTTGAGGAGGAGCGCGAGGAGGTCGACCTTCTCGAGGAGGTCGAATCCGGCGCCCTTACATCGCACTTCGACCAGACGTCTGTGCTTGAACTCCGCGAAGCGGAACAGGACGTCACCGACTTGCGTGAAGCGTTTTCACGGCTTGTAGGGAGGCGAGGAGGTGTCGGGCTCCGGGCGTATGAGGATCCGGACAAGCGCCTGGTGCACTTCGGCTCGGAAATCCACGGAATTCCCGCGGATGCTGTAGAGGAACTCCGTCCCTTACTGAAACGGCCCCGGGCGTACGGGCGCGAGGCTGCCATCGCCCGAAGAGGAGCTGCTCCGCTACGCCTCGGGGATCCCCTCGTCGACTGGCTCTCCGGATATCTGCAGAAAGACGAAAGGGGACGGGCATACGCCTTCGTTCGAGCCTGCTCGGCGGTCGAAGTACCTACTTTTTGGCTGCACTGCGACTTCCTGGTGGAATTCGACGACTCGCACGCACAGGTCACCAGCGAAGCCGACCGCCGGCGTTTGCGACGCCGGGCCGACGCACTGCTGCCACCAACCATAGTTCGTACCTGGACGGGGGCCTCCGGTCCCGCGCCGGCAAACCTGGTGCGGGATGTACTGGGCTTACCGTTCGACCCGAGATCCGATCAGGTGTTAAGGGGCGACCTGTGGGATAAGGTCTTGTCCGCTCTTCCTGACTGGCAGCAACTCTGCCAGATGGCTGGGGAGATCGCGCAAGACCTCCCGCGAACCTCCTTGGCGTTGGCGAATGCACCGGCGGCTGCAACAAAGCGGGCACATGAGGAAATAGGTGCTCGCCTCGCCGTACTACGTGCCAGATCGGAGCGGCTGCGGTCAGCCGCCGAACGTCTGAGCGCCCAACTGGACCTTGAGCGCGAGAAGGCAATCGGCCAGGCGCTGATGCAAGGCGTCAGCACACCCGCTGTCTCAATGACCGCCTGTGGCGGCATCGTCCTCTGGCCGGCCTCATGACAGAGCACTCGCCCTCACTGGATCAGGACGAACTGCTTCGCCAGCTTCTCGTCTCCCCCTCCATGGGCGCACCGGTATTCGAGGACGATCTCTATGCCCGGGTGGCGCAACTCGTCCGCGACGCCAAGAGCGCTGAGCTTGACCTCGCTGTACTCGTTCGGCATCTCCTGCGACGGTGGTCCCTGGTAGCCAATCGGAACGTGCGAGCTAGCGTCTCCCCAGAGATCTCCGCCCGGCTGCGCCGAGTGGCTGAGGTCGTAGGCCTACGAGAGGTCTGGGGCGGCATCTGGGTCGCGCCCGCCTGGCAGCCCAAGTGGCTCGATCTGTCGGGTGAAGCACCGGACGCCGCCGCTGCGGCTGGCACGGAATCGGCGCAACGCTTTCACCAGGACGACCTGCCCGCCGATCCGTTCTTCGAGCGCATTACGGGGCATGTGCGCTACCGCACGGCCGGCCAACGTGCCGCCTGTCGGGCCGCAGTGTCGATTCCAGACGGCAGCAGCATCATCGCCATGCTGCCCACGAGTTCCGGCAAGACAGAGGTAGCGCTCTGCTTGGCGGATCGGTACCCGGACGCGGTAACCCTCATCGTCGTGCCGACTGTGGCACTGGCCTACGACTTCGAACGCCGGTTCCGAGATCACTACGCGCGCAGGAACCCCCGGGTGAACAAGTCCGCCCTGCACTTCGCGTGGACTGCCAGCACGAACGAGGATCTGAGGCAAAGACTGCGGCGTCGGGTCCTTGACGGCACACAACCGATCCTCGTCACCTCGCCAGAGTCCGTCAGCCGGGCACTGCGCTCACTGTTGATCGAGGGGGCGTCTGGCGGTCGCCTGGGAGGCTTCGTCGTCGACGAGGCCCACCTCGTCACCCAGTGGGGGCGAGACTTCCGCCCCGAGTTCCGGACGCTCGCCAACCTTCGCGATGACCTCGTGACGCGGGCCGGGGAAGCAGGCCATCCGAGCCCGACGACGCTGCTGCTCAGCGCCACTCTGGGTTCACACGAACTGCGCGACCTACGGGAGCTCTTCGGATGCGGGGGCACGTGCACCCTGATTGCGGCCAACTCCCTTCGGGCCGAGCCCGATATGTGGATTAGCGACGCAGAGGACAATCAGCAGCGTGAGGAGTGGGTGCTTGAAGCCCTGGCGCACCTGCCGCGACCAGCCGTGCTCTACGTGACCTCTCCGGAAATCGCCCAGCGCTGGCTGACTCGGCTACGCACTGCAGGGTATCGGCGAGTGGCGATGGTTACGGGCGAGACTAGCTCGGACGACCGCGCCCGTGTGTTGGCCGATCTCCGCACCACCGGCGGTCATTCAAGCCAGGTAGACCTCGTCGTCGCCACGTCGGCCTTCGGCCTCGGTATTGATTACGGACATATTCGGACCGTCGTCCATGCATGCCTGCCCGAGACGGTGGACCGGTGGTACCAGGAGTTGGGTCGGGGTGGGCGCGACGGCGATGCCTCGGTTGCGCTTCTGGTGACCGCTCCGCAAGACCGTCGAGAGGCAGCAAGTCTCGGGATTACGGTGCTCACCGCCGATACTGCTCGCGAGCGATGGTCAGACCTCTGGCACCATCGTCGAGAGTTGCGTGGGAGGTCTTTCCTCGATCTGGAAGGCAGCCGCGGTGTCGGCCGAGGATCGTATAACCGCCGCTGGAACGCCCAACTCGTTCAGGCGCTCGTTGAGTTGCGCCGGCTTGGCCGTTTTCAGGTCGACGCGGAGGATCTGGCTGAATTGGTCCGGGACGGCGACGAGCAGCAGGCTGACTGGGCGGCCGTGGAATTGGCTCAGGGCGACCTCGCTACCCCTCACTTCTGGTCACAGGAGTGGACGCCATGGCAGAAGAGGGAAGCAACGCGTTCCACCCAAGCCCTGGAACTCATGGAGTCGGTCGCCAAGCGGGACCTCCGGGCCTGCGAGGCGATCGCGCAGTCGTACCGTCCAGACAACGACCTCTATTCGCTGTTCGGCCAGGCAGCCCATTTCGTCGAGCCCGCCTGGCCGTGCGGGCGCTGCTCGGGTTGCAGAGCCGACGGGGAGACCAGGGCGGACGAACGACCACCGTGGCCTCCCCAGGCCTGGCCGCTCCCAAGCGACATGACCGCTGATCTCGACGACCTCGCGGACGCGGCGGGCGCCCGGGATGGTCTCATCCTCCTCTTGACAAACGACCAGGACCGCGTCGCTCCCCGACTCGCTCGCGCGTTGGTTCGCCGAGGCGTGCGACACCTCGCCGGGGCTGTAGGAAGTCCCGCGGAAGACGGCGACTGGCTGTTTCTCGACCCGTCACCTGTTGCCCCGAGCGACTTGACGCCCTGCTCTTCCTTTGTGGTATGGCCGCCAGGACAGCGCATCCCGAGATCTTGGCTGAGCCCGCGAGCCCGATCATCCCGACGGCTCGCCGCTCCTTCGGCCTTCGATGTGCTGCTGGTGCCCACACGGGCAACCATCGGAGGTCGTGAGGTGGGGCGTGATCTAGCCGGGCTTGACGCCGACACCGCCCTGCACATCCTGGGGAGTTAATGGTGGACTACCTGAAACAGCACATGCTTGCCAGTGTTCCCGCGCTCTTGGTGGTCAGCCGCTATCTGTCGACGCTGCCTACTGGCGTGGAGGAAAACGAACTACAGAAGGTGCTGCGGCCAGAGGCTATTGCCGACAGGCGTAGCGTCTCATCCGGGGGCGACGACGCATCCAACGTCCTCACATCATCTTTGAGTGTCGGCGAGGACCTGGGGCTGTTCGACAGCGAGCGAAGTGGGCGTGGACGACGCCTATGGAGGCTGAGGGACAGCATCCGGGACCAGGTGCAGCGAGTTCCATCCACAGCCTCCCGCAGCTTCCGGAGCCTGGTACTTCGACGGCTCTGCGCGCGTGCCCTCGAAGAGGTCAGGGCTGAAAATCAACCCTCCGACGTCGCGCTCGCCCTGACGTGGATACTGCTGCGGGATCCGCTGGAACCTCTCTCGATGAACTGGGACAAGGGGCCGGAAGCTGCGTTCGAGAACGCCGGCATGCGTAATGCGGTCTCGAACGCCGAGCAGTGGCGAGCCTTCCAGCGCTGGGCCCGGTCACTCGGGATCGCGACAGTCGCACAGGTCAGCAGGCAGGAGGCCTACCTCTTGGCAGACCCGACTAGGGCGCTACTTGATGTACTAGACAAACTTCCCCGACAGGAACGCGCGGAGCAGTGGTTCCAACAACTACATGAGGTCCTGCCCGTGCTCGGCCACCCGGCACTCATATCGGCCCTGCCGCAGGGTAGTGCGCGGGCTCAGGGAATATCCGCATCGCTTGCGCTAGCCACACAGAAGCTCAAGCGTCGAGGAATGCTCGATCTCGCCCCGTCCGCCGACGCAAGCGCTGCAGCCGTCCTGCGGATAGGTGGCCATAGTTGGCGGATCGGCCAGGTAGGTGTTGCGGAGGTGGTCGAATGACCAGCACTATGAAGGGTTTCCGCTGCTGGACGAACGCGGACGTGCGCCAAACGGTCTACTCCGACATCGGAGCACTGCCCAGTGATGCAGACGCAGTCTTTCTCGCCGCGCATACGCCCATGGTCGTGTCACATCCTAAGGGCGAACAACTTCCGGGCGATGGTTTCGACGAACGCCAGGTCCTAAGGGCCCTCCAGGCGCACATAGGAGATCCCGACCGGAACACGCTGATCGCGGTCACCGGTGAATCCGGAGCGGGCAAGAGCCATGTGGTCCGGTGGGTCAATGCGCAGCTAGACCCGGATCCTCGCTACCACGTCCTCTATGTGCCACGGGCAGTGCAGACCATCCGCGAGTTGCTTCGGCGTATCGTGGCCGGTCTCCCCGGGGGCGGCGGGCAGGATCTGATGAACCGCATCGACGCAGCCGTTGGGAAGACGACGCCTGCCGAGTTGCAGGACCGACTGCTGGAGGAGATGCGGCTCGCCCTTACCTGGACGCTCGAGCTAAGAGCAGGGAGTAACGACGAAGACCCGGACAAGCGGAGTGCTCGGGAGGAGCGCAACAGCCTCCTGGGAGAGCCTGATGAAAACGGGAAACGCCGGGACGGGCTGGCCGATCTTCTGGTCCTGCCACAGGTTAACCGGGTTCTCCTCCGGCCAGGTGGCTTACTCGACAACGTCATGCAATCGATCTTCGCGCAGACGTCTCGACGAGACGAACAGCAGGAGCGGTTCGAGGAAGCGGATCTACCACTGCGCGTGCCGGGTGTGCGCCGAGAATTGGCTCTGAACGGCAACCTCCGCGTTCTATGGGATCAGGTTACGCTGGATCCGGAGCCGGCGTTGCGGCTGTTGGATGAGGCGCTGCGCAAGGCTCTGCCCAGGACCATCGGCCTGTATGACCACACTGGCGAGACCCTCAGCCTGCTGTTTCAGCGTTCCCGGCAAGCGCTCCGTAAACAGGGACGCGAATTGGTCCTTCTCTTCGAGGATCTCGCCCAATTCGGCCTGGTCGATGGTGAACTGTACGACCAGTTCGTCATTCAGCCCGGGTCCGACCTGGCTCCACTACGCGTCCTCTTTGCGGTGACCGAGCACCGCTACGCCGACTTCCCAGAGACCGTACAGACTCGCATCACGCACCAGTTCAAGGTTGACACCTTTCCCCTCGATGACCGCGACGCCTTCGTGGCCCGCTACCTGAACCTCGTCCGCCTCGGGCGTAAAAATGTCGAGTCGGCTTGGGCTGCGGCTCGCAGCAATGGAACAAAGGACTGGATCCCCAACGCATGTGATACCCGCGAGGAGGGGTTGCCGTGCCGGTTCCGCAGTCAGTGCCATGCGGGTTTCGGCAACACGGACGTTCCGGGACTGGGCGAGGTCGGGCTCTACCCATACAACAACATCGCACTACGGCGGTCCCTTGAAGCCCGCGGCTCCGACGCAACGCCGAGGCAGATCCTGGACGTCTGCGTCTCGGAGGCGCTCGTTGAGGCGGAAACCCACATCGCCCGCGGTAGCTATCCCCACGAGCGCGTGCGCGAGCGCTTCGACTTCAAGGTTCAACGTGGGAAGGAGATCCTGCTCGGCGGTCGAACCGGTGACGAGGCAGAGCGGCTGTACCGAGCCCTCGTAATATGGGGAGACGAAGAGCCTCTACCGCCGGCCGTTGCTGAGGCCTTCGGGCTCGACAGCCGCGCGGCACGACAGCAGCAGAAGGGGCCGACCATCCCGCCCAAGCGGCGTCCGGAACCACCGCAGGTGCAACCAAGTCCCCTCGCGGACCTCTTCCAGTGGCAGAACGGTGACCGGCTTCCGGATAACCAGGTAGACCTCTACCGGGACATCCTTCATCGTCTCGTGTCCTCGCGCCTCGACCTGGACCAGGACCTGTTCCACACTGCGACGGCGAGCACCCCTGGTGCTGAGATTTTGACAGGCCTCTTCAGCCGGCAAACGTTCGACTTCGGCTCGGACGCTCGTGGTCGATCCGCCGGCACCGGGAAGCTTCGCTTCGAATTACGTCGTACTGCCGAAGACGTCCGGGTCCTGATCGCCGCGCGATGGTTCGTGGATCACGGGCACTGGCTCTCAGACAAGGGCAGATGGCCGTGGCCCCACGGCTATGACCCGGTCGAGATGATGCTCAGCCTCGAAGAGCGGCTGGATTCCTGGGCTGAGCTCGTTCATGCGGCATTCCGGGATTACGTCGGTGGACGGGAGTTGGCGTGTGCTGCGGTAGGCACCCGAGCAGTGGCGCTGCTCGCCGCTGGCACCTCGCCCGACCAACTTCGCGACGTCGGGGTTGTGCTGGCAGGTACCGCCGGAGCCACCGTCAAGAGCACAACGGGTTGGGCGGCAGTAGACGGCGTGGCACATGACGTGCTCCGGGATGTGCGAGCGACTGACCTGGTGGGGCAACTCGCGGCAGTGCGGCAGGGACCGACCGGCAAACCACAACTCATCGATGCCGCCGAGCTTGAGGCAGGACTTCAACGAGTGCTCGCCGCACCGGCAGAGCACCTTAGAACGGTGGCAACGCGATACGTCGATGCTGCACCGGTCGTCGCAAAGGCGGCGCGGGACCTGCTGTCCGCCATGGAAAAAGAAGCTGAAGGCTTCCTGGCGGAGGTGGTCGCGGCCATCAAGGAGTTGGCCGGCGGCCTCGAAGGGCAGGCACCGAGGTCGGTTGCCCAGGCCGCCAAGGAGGTAGGCAAGCGCGCTCTCGACAACCATCTGTTCCGTCCTCATGACGGCTGGCACACGTTCAGCAATGCGCTTGACCGGCTCGAGAACCTCCCAGCTGATCTACCGCTCGACTGGCAGGCAAACCTAGGAAAGTCAGCCGCGCAGGAGGCATTGGACGTCCAGCACTGGGCACGAAAGGCGGTCTTGGGAGCGCGCGACCTTCACCTGGTCCGGCAAGCCCTGGCAGCGACTCACCGAGAGTGCGCCCGCAGCGGAGGGCAGGCCGGCAATCTGGACCACCTGTCGGCGACAGTGCGCCGGAAGCTCAATCAGGTTGAGGCGCTGCTAGAAGCATTGAGTACCGCGGAGGCGAGGAATGGCTGACGCCACGACGTGGATCAGGAAGACGCGTGAAGCGGTCCACCATGCCAGCGATACCCTGCGGCTGGAGAACGACCTTGACAATCTTGGTCAGTTCGATGAGCAGCTTGACGATGCCCTACAGGAGCTAAATGCTCTGGCGCAGGCTGCAGCCCTCGACCGTGGTGACTGGTGGACCGGAGTGGACGCCAAACCGGACCTCTGGACTCAACTGCGGTCGGCACAACGCGAGCTGAACGTACGGCAGTTGGGTTCGGTCGTGCGCCTGCTCAACGAATTCAGGAGCCAGGTGCGGGACGCTGTACGGGACGGGTGGGGCAACCATGTCGCGTCGCAGGCTGGTGATGCTCTCGAACTCCGGGACCTGGTTAAGGCACTCGCCGGCGTTGAGGGTCTCGAGGACGTGGCGCCTAAGATGGATGGGGCCCTCGGCCACCTGGCGCGGCTGCAGCGAAAGCCGCCCAACGCCGATTCGGTGCGGGTGCTCGCCGAGGTCACCGAACTCCTGACACTGCTTGAGCAGCGGCTACCTGCGGCCGTGAAGGGGTTTGTCTCTGCAGCGACAAGGGGCGGCGCCGCCCTCGGCCTCCTCGACGATGACGTGCGGAATTGGCTTGTAGACAACAATGCTTTGCACAACTTCCGGGTGGTGCCGGGGCGGCCTCAGGATGGCAACAGTGGGTGAACCGGCGCTCGAAGCGCTCACGACCATCGAACTACGTGAGGCGGAACTTCTCGCGTGGGGAGCGGTTGGCGCCGAGTGGACCGAAGACGAACTCCTGGCGCTGCTGGCGGGCCACGGCGAACCGACCGCGCTGCTCCGTGAACTGGTCGACGCAGCGCTCGTTGTTCGCTCCCCGAACGGCGGCTACCGGTCCCGCGGGGCCGAGACTGTACGTCTGCTCGCCACTTTGCGTCAGGCATTCTCGGGAAAGCGCGTTACCGACGGCCGGCCGCTTGTCTTGGATCATCGGTTTCTCCACCGGCCACGAAGGCGCCCCAAGCGGGACGTAGCCGCCGTTCAGGTGCTCGCGGAGATCCGTGGGGCGCTGGGTCAGTCGGGCCTCGCCGCGGCGAGGCATCTCATCCCCGAGGCGTTGTCCGGATTTCAGCGGCGTAGCACGGTGACCGTGCTGGAGGCGCTGATCAGCGGTCAGCAGGCGGGAGCGATGATCACTGCTGGGACCGGCAGTGGGAAGTCCTTGGCCTTCTACCTCCCGTTGATCAGTTGGTTGGCGGACCAAACGGCCACAGGGCGTGGGTCACCGCACGGCACCTTGGCTTTGGCCCTGTATCCCCGTAACGAGCTGCTCAAGGACCAACTGCGCACGCTGGTGGGCTACGCAAAGCGCCTCGGCGAAACCGGCCGTTCGCGGGGCGCGACGTTGAGTGTCGCCACCTGGTTTGGTCCCACCCCCGCCTCCGCCTATCACGTGCAGAAGGGCTGGGCCGAGGGCTGGGAGAAGCGCGGAAAGGGCTACCTCTGTCCGTACCTGCGGTGTCTCGAATGCGACGCGGAACTCGTATGGCCCGAAGCTGACTGCCGTGCTGGTGACGAGCGGCTCGTCTGTATCTCCTCCTCCTGTAGGGCGGAGGTGGAGGGGAAGTACCTGAGGTTGACGCGCGATCGTGCACGGCAGCAGCCTGCCGATCTCATGTTAAGCACGACAGAGTCGCTCAACCGGCAACTCGCCGCTCCAAGAAACCTCGGTGCGTTCGGCATTCGTCCGGCGACCCTCGCCACCGTCCTGCTGGACGAGGTGCACACGTATGAGGGCACCGCTGGCGCGCAGAGCGCCCTCCTGCTGCGCCGGCTCAAACACCGGTTGGGCCGTACTCCGGTTTGGGTCGGCCTGTCGGCGACGCTGCGGAATGCGGGGGGCTTTTTCTCCCAACTCGTGGACCTGCCGCCTAGCTCCGTCACGGTCGTCGAGCCAGACGTCGGCGAGTTGGAGGAGTCAGGAGCTGAGTACCTCCTGGCACTTCGCCACGACCCGCATTCCCGAACGGGCACGCTATCCACCACCATCCAGGCGTGCATGGCGCTCGCCCGCTGCCTCGACTCCAGCGTGGATGACCCGTTCAACCCACCGCCCTCGTCCGGCGGCGCTTTCGGGAGTCGGCTGTTCGCCTTTACCGACAAGCTTGACAGCACCAACCGCCTCTATTGGGATCTGCTGGACGCCGAAGGGTGGAAGTGGCCCGGAAAGAAGCTCACACGCCGGCCGCAGACCCTCGCTCACCTACGCGGCGAAAAGCAGGGAAGGATGGGAGCGGACCGCCGGGAGGCCGCCGGTGACCGCGATCCAGACGGGCAATGGTGGTGGCTGCCAGACCACCTTGGTCATGGTGTCGAGGCTGACCGACCATTGCAGATCGGGCGCACCAGTTCGCAGGACCGGGGAGTCGCCACCGGAGCCCAGGTGATCGTCGCGACCGCCACCCTAGAGGTCGGGTTTGACGACGACCGGGTGGGCGCGGTCCTGCAACACAGGGCACCACACGACGCCGCCCAGTTCCTGCAGCGCAAGGGCCGCGCGGGACGTATGCCGTCGATGCGGCCGTGGACAGTGGTGGTGCTCAGCGACTGGGGCCGGGATCGCCAGGCGTGGGACGCCTATGACGCCCTATTCGACCCAGACCTACCGCCGCGAAACCTTCCCATCGAGAACTTCTACGTTCTGCGAATCCAGGCGGTCTATGCACTACTCGACTGGCTATCCATGGAGTTGGACTACTCCGGCGGCGGTTCCACCTGGGAAGACCTGGCAGGCCCTGCCTCGGCACTGTTTGGCGAGAACCCAAACAAGCAGACCGAGGTGCGTAGCCGACAGGCTGCTCTGTCGGCCCTGCTCGATCGGCTGTTGCGGCCCGGTCCGGAACGAGAGCGGCTCCGGCGTCACCTACGGGAGGCGCTCGCCATCGGCAAGGGCGAGTGGGCGAATTCTGTGGTCGACACCCTTCTATGGGATTCGCCTAGGCCTCTGCTGCTGGCCGTAGTGCCGACGATGCGTCGTCAACTACGGGACCAATGGCGCGGCGAGGAGCCACTTGAGGACGATGCCGGGCTGCGGACGCGCACGCCTCTGCGGCAGTTTGTGCCGGGCAATCTCTTTGACGATCTCCTGGTCCCGGACGTCGAGTTGCAGGTGCCGGGGCGTGGTGGCGAGGTGGAGGTCGCGCACCTCCCGGCGCTGAGAGCGCTGAACGAATTCTGCCCGGGCAACGTGAGCAGGCACTTCGGTGTGTGGGCGACGAACAAGCGGCACTGGCTGCCGCTGCCCACCAATGCTGCGGGGGAGCAGGAATTGCTGGTCGACGTGGGTAGCACCTACCGTGCTGCGCTGGTGGACCTGATCGACGATGGCGACGACCGGGTCGCCGTCTACTCGCCGGCAGCAGCAACCCTGGAGCCTGTCCAGGACAGCGTCCGGGACGCGTCCAGTGTCCGCCCTGATTGGCGGTTTCACGTGTCGACCCTCGGCGTTGGCTCCCCAGTCCGGCTGGCCCGGGAAGTTAGCCGGTTGCTCGAAGCGCTCACCGCTCACCTCCACGTCCAAGGCGGTGGGATCCGGACCGTGCGGTACGCCAGGACCGCACGCGGGACGATGTGGGAGCCCCGTCCTCGACCGGTCACCCTCAGCTTCGGTCTTGCCGGAGAGCAGGGGTGGCTGCCGGCAGCCGTGGGTGTGGATGTGCAATGCGACGCCTTGGAGAGCAGGGTCAGGATCCCCGACGACATCCAGCCTCCCACACCCCAGGAACGGTCACAGCGCCTACGTCACCGGCTCGAGGTCGAAGCTGACCTCCCGAACGACATGTCGGTCTTCGACCGGGACACCCTCGTCGACGTGGTACTGCTGGCAGCCACATCTGAGAAAATCGAGAGTGGGAAGCCGTTGGACGAGCCAGGCCTGGCGGGTGGGTTGCGGCAGGCAGCCGAGACGTTGGGACTGACCGCACTCTACGAGACCGGCGAGCCGAACGATAACGACGAGCGACGCTGGGAGAGTTGGCTCGGCGACCCCGCCGTGCTCTCTGCTGTGCACGACGCGTTGCGCGAGATTACGGACAATGATCGGTCACCCGCGTGGACCACCTGGTGGAAGCGGCGGTTCACCCTGTCAGCGGCCCAACTCGCCCTGGCTGCGCTCTCGACGCTATGCCCGGGGGTCGACACCGATGACCTCATGGTGGACCTGTCGCCCGAAGACGACGCCGTGTTCTGGATCTCTGAGCCCTCGCCCGGTGGGACAGGGCACGTGGAGGCGTTCCAGCGGATACTCGCCGAAAATCCGGAGGCGTTCGCTCATGCGCTCGAGGACGCGCTCATCCCTTCGGAGACCGAGACGATGGACGAGGAACTCAGTCTGCTAGTGCGCACGGAGGCAGCTGATGTGCGGACGGCGCTTGACCGGCTGCGGCTCTCTTGGCGTAACGGTCACGCTGTCGTCGCCGGAGCAACCGAGCGCGTGGACGAAGCGGCATATGCGCACGGTCTGGCCCTGGGCGGTGCGGCTCGCTCCGCGCTGAGCACCCGTCTTGCCGGTCCGGGTGCCCATTCTCGCCTCTTGTCGGAGGTCGCGTCGTGGCTGGATCTACGGGATCGGGCTGCCGAGCAAACTGGGATTGAGGTGAGTACCCGGACGCTCGGGGCGCTGGTGGCCGACCACGTTGACCTCGACGAGGTGCTGCACCTTGGAGCCGGGGTAACTGCACAGCGGCGGGCCCGCGCGGTATCCAACGTGCTGTGGCCGTGGGGTCAGACCGCCCAGCCGACTGTCTCCTCAAACCCCTATGCCCCCCGCCTCGCGCCGTCGTTTCCCCTTGTGCGGGACCACGTGGACCTCGGACCGGTCGTGATCGACGTCGCGCCGTGGGATGACAAACGGCGTAAGGAACTCCATGAACTGCTGATCGAGCACCGTGAGGTGGCGCTGCAGGTCGGACACGCCGATCGGGCGATACTGCGATCCGTTCTCCTGGGGCTACAGACCGAACCGGTCGAGGTCGGGGCGCTCCTGTGTCATCCGGTGGTTCTGGGCGTACGGAAGACCGTTCACTTCCTCGAAGCCCGGGTGCTGCTGCGGGAGGCGCCGTGAACAGGGTGATTCGTAAGTCCAAGGCGCAGAGCGCGAGCGAGGTATTGGACCTGCTCGGCGCGTTGATCGCTGCGGAACTCGTCAGCCCTAGCAAGTGTCTGTGGCTGGTGTCGCCGTGGATCTCCGACGTTGAGGTCGTCGACAACCGCAGTGGCACCTTTCCGGCCCTGACCCGTTTCGGACGCCGGCGGATTCGGCTGGCTGAGGTCCTCACCAGCCTGGCTGCAGAGGGGACGCGGGTCGTGATTGCCACGACGTCCGACGCTCACAACGACATCTTCCGCCGCCGCATCGGACGGCTCATTGTGGATATGCGGGTCATCGACCAAGTCACGATGGTCGTGGACGGCACTCGCGGCCTACACACTAAGGCGCTGACCGGGGACGATTACGCCCTCGTCGGCAGTATGAACATCACCTACAGCGGCATCCTTCTCAACGAAGAGCAGGTGGAGTTGAGGCGCGATCCCACCTACGTCGCCCAGGCGAGGATGGACGCCTTCGACCGCTTTGGGGGTGTGCTGTGATGGTGCTGGAGGCGCTGCAGCACAGCATCGGAGACACGGCCCGCTTCAAGGGGCTACGCCAGCGTGTGGAACTGCTCGTAGAGGGACAGGCGAAGGACTGGGTCAGCGGCTCCAGTGGCTGGTTGGTCATCCCACTCCACCGCAACCCTCACGGGTTTTACCTGCTGTCCGAGGACCGGGAGGGGCATCGTCGAGGGCGTGAGGTGTTACAGGCGTTCCTCGGTCCAGCGGCCGCGACCATCGAGGCGGTCCAGTTCTCTCCGACCGCGGAGCAGGCCGATCGGTCCCTGCAGGCGGCGGGCTTGGTGCAGCTGTCGTACGTCCGCCGTGCCACTGTCACCCCCGGGGAATTGCTCGATCGCCTGGAGGACGCTGTCGCGACCCTTAGGGGGAGGGACGCACGGGTGCGTCCGATCCGGCCCTCGCATGTCGACCTGCTGCGTGACTTCCGACTTGCCCTATTGCAGCGAGACAGTCGGCTCGCCGATCAGGCGCTGGAGGACCTGCGCCTCACCGGGCAACTCAGCGCCGAGAACCTCCGATTTTTAAACACCGAACTTCTCGGCGAACTGGGGCGGTGGCGCGAGCTCCGGGCGCTGCCATATCTGACCGAACTGTTGCGCACGCGCCGGCCCCGTAGGGTTAACGAGGTCCTCCTCGAAATGCTCTGGTGGACCGAGGTAGCCGACCTGTGCACGGCAGGTCTCACCCCACAGCAGGTATACGAGAACGCCCAACTCGGCGCCCGCTACGGTGTCCTCCTAGCTGCGGTCGACGTCCCCGCGACCTCCGGCGGCCGTGGGGTCGCCGCAGTCGACGCGTTGACGCGGGGGGACGGTGAGCGATTTCAGCGACTGCTGCACGCCGCTGACGGCGCCGAACGGGAGCGCCTGTACCGCCTAGCAGCGATCGCGCAGGCTGCAACGCAGCCGACAACGAGTGGCGGCGACGACGTTCGAGTGTTGTTCGAGGGTGGGCAGTACGATGAGGTCATTCAGGCCTTCCTCAATACCGCCGAACCCGATATCGCGGAGTTCGCTGTACAGGCCGTCCTCGACAAGCAGGACAGCGGCAACGGGGCCGCTGTACTCGAGATTGTCCAGACACTCGTTCAGCAGGAACGGTTAAGCCTCGACCGGCGGCTACGCAGGGATATTGATGACCTTTGCCGCCTCGTCGACGGTGCCTGTGACGGCTGGATTGACTGGTGTTCCCGGTTGAGCCGGGACGAACGCTGGCCAGAAGCGGCGGAGGTCCTGCGTACACAGCACGCGCAATGGGAAAATCTGCAAACGGTTTCGGCTTCCAAGCTCAGTAAGCTCGCGGACGACGTTTTGGATGCCTGGGCAGGTGTCAACACAGATCAGGTGGCCATGGTTCTTGATCTCCTGTGCCTGGCCGCTGCCGATGCTGCTAGAACAGGACAGGGGGCAGAGTTTTGTGACACTGTTCTGGAAGTGCTAGCGGACCAGCAAAACATGAGCAGACCGGTACGTGAGGCGTACCTGATTCTGCTTGAGCAGTTGCTGCAGGCGGCGCCAACAGCGGATCGTTACCAGGAGTTGCTGGACCAGGTGGTCAGCGTCTGGCGACGGGCGGCATCACCGATCGTCTTCGACTGGGCGCTGGCTCTCGTCGATGTCCTGCTGAATTCTCCTGCTCCGGACACCGGCAGCCGGGCTGCAGCCGTAATCGAAGTTCTGGGCAGAGGGCAGGACTTCCAGAAGCGGCTTAGCCTGAGGCAACGCTCAGAGTTGCAAGCACTGGCCGAAGAGCTTGGCCTGCCGCTCCAGTTTGTACAAGAGCCGACGGGGGAAACAGAGGAACTATGGCGCCAGCTTGACGGTCGGACGATCGGTCTCTATTCTCTTCTGCCGCGAGCCGCGGAATCGCTGGAGAAACGCCTGTCTCGACTTTGCTCGCCTAAGGCAGTTGAGGGAAATGCCGACACAGTTTCCACCGGTGCACTACAGTCGCTCGCTCGTCGCGCTGACTATCTGATTGTGGACACCTGGCATGCATCACATGCAGCCACCGGTGCCATCGACGCGGTGCGCGCAAGGAACCGGCAGATCCTGCCCCAGGGTCGCGGCGTGACGGCGTTCCTGCAGGCATTGGAGCAGTCGCTCACTGTGGCTTCAACAATTAAATAACGTCACAGTCGTTGGAAGCGCTGCTGACTGCATTCAAGGGAAGTATTGCGCTGGTGCGGTACTAGCGCTCCAAAGCGTGGGACCGCACCAGCGCTCTAGCGGAGCGAGTGGTGCTCTAGAAAAGCCGACTCGACCGGTCGTGTCGTTTCCCCTGCTTTGCGTAATAAGTCGAGAGCAGGAAGTCGGTGATCCTTTGGATGTCGCGTGGGGTGTTCTGGACGTCGTTCCACCGTCGAGGAATGCCGTCGCCCAGATCCCAGGTGCCTTCGGTCCAGCGGCAGTAGTCCTTCACCGTCTTCAGCCCAGCGGCGAATCCCTGGACGTCGGGGACGTCCTCGCCACTGCCGTTCGTGTCGGCGATGGCATCCATCAGGTACCCCATGCTGATGATCCCGGCGCCGTGCATCAGCCGCGACTTGCGAGGGGGCTTGCCCCACGCATCCTCACCGAACACCTCCCGTACCGCTGTCCAGAAGTCGCTAAGTACCGTCACCATCAGCCCGATGTTGGGTAGCGTGCTGTCGCTTCCGCGGAACCGGTACAGAACTCCATCCGAGATGCTGTTCTCAAGCATGCGTAGCATGGAGTTGTCCTTGATGACGCCCGTCGGATTCGTTGGCGTCTGAATCATATGACGCAGCGGTGACCGCTCGTCGAAATTGAGCCGCTCGAGAACCGTCGCGGGGAGTTGCCGTACGCGTAGTTGGTTCGGTAGCGGGCCGGAGGCTGCCGGAAGCAATTCGTGGATCAGGCCCTTGGGAAGCGGCTTCGTAGAGTTGACCAGGATGAACTGCGACCGGTGGTCGGCCTGGTCGGCGGTGATGAAGGCAGTGACGCAGATGGGGAAGGCCGTGACTTCCGCGTCGCGGATGGCCGCGCAACGCTGCTGGCCGTCCACGATGAAGCCAGGCTTGTCGGCCTCCTCCCAGTCCTCGCTCACAGGTACCAGGAGGGTTCCCATGCGGACGTAGCCGGGTCCGTCGGTAGTGGTGTCGTCGGAAGGGACGAAGCGAACTCGGTCATCGAAGGCGACGACGATCGCGTTGGGCAGCAAGGGGCTGTCGTCGGACTCCACGTAGCGGCGGATCGCCGCCACGTGGGCCAGGACCTCGGGCCGTTGGTAGCCGTGCAGTTGCTGCTGGCTGTCGCGTCGGACCCGCGATACGGCGGCGAACGACGGGACTTGCTTGCCGTCCACCGCAAAGGTGTAGAGACGCCGGTTCGGGCCCTGCCTGATCTCGAGAGCTGGAAGATGCAGCATCTGCCTGTGGCTCTTTGCCATGGCGCTCTCGTCTCCCTGCTTAGTCACGGTCGTCATCTCCAAGCTGCCGGCGCAGTCGCCGCCCGAATACGTGTAGGTTGTGGAAGCCGCGGCGCTTGTTGCGTTCCGCCCCGCGGAAAATGATTGTTTCGATGCCGGCCTTGTTACAGATCGAGCAGTCGCAGGCCTGCCACGGCCGATTCTCGAGTGTTTCGCGGTACTGACTGCTCCTGTCCGCCTTGCCGTCCCATACCGCGCTGTAGGCGACGAGTGCCTCTAGGGCGACCTCTACGTCGACCTCGCCCCTGTCGAATTCTCGAAGACGTGTAAGTGCGGCGCGTTCCAACTGCATGGCCCGCCCTTGGCTGATCTCGCCTGAACGAATCCGTGCCTTGAGCTTCGCGTTGCCGTCGACCTGGGGGACGCGGAGCGCCACGTAGGTCCGGTCGAGCGCGTAGTAGTTGTCCCGGTCATCCTTGAACGCCTGCCGGAAGGGCGACGTGCTGTCGAAACTCGTCACGCTGTGGCCGGCGAAGGTGGGGATCTCGTCGACGCGGCTGATACCCAGGAGATGCAACTGCGTGTCGGGCTCGCGTACGTCGTCGATGGCGCGGAGGCAGGCGAGGATCTCCTTCGTCTTCAGCGGAACCATGCCGCCGACCGCAATTCGTCGATACCCGATCCGTTGCAGTTCCACCACCGCATAGGCGTATGACTCCGGGCTCCAACCCTGAGTCACCCCGAGAGGCGTGAAGTGAACGTCGCTTGCTGAACAGCGTAGCCAGAATTCTGCGGCAAGGTCGAGCGTGATCTGCTGCCGGCGGACCCACTCCTTGGCCGCCTCGTCGATCCGGAGGACCTTCGGCTCGTATTGAAAGATGACGTGGTCGACGGAGATGCCGTAGTCGAACCCGCACCCCTCGTAGAAGCCGATCACCTCTTCGACCGTGTAGGGCGGGTACTCCTCGCCGACGTACGAAAAGGCTCCACAGTCGCCCATGATCTTCAGCGGGGCGCTGCCGTTGTCGAGGCGGAAGAACTTCCGCGCCCCTTCCCGGTACAGCCTGTGGCGCTGGGGCAGGGTGTACTTGCCGGTGCTGGAGCCGGCGGTCCCGTCCACGATGGCTTTGGAGACCAGGAGGCCGTTGAACGGCGGCGGCTTCAACACTTCGTGGGCGTACAGATCGTCGCGTTGGCGTACCCGGAACGGGTCGCGTTCCTCGGTAAGGAAGTTAAACGTGGGGTCTACCTGGTCCTGGCTGTCGGGAAAGAAGAACTTCATCGAATTCCCGCCCGTTCGTTCAGGTAGACGCGGATTAGGTAGTTGGACAGCTCCTGTACGTGTCGGGATACGTTCTCGATTTCGTTCCAACGAAGGTTGAGCTCGCCCCACGTTCCTCCCGTCCACTGACAGTGCGGAGCGATCACTGCGAGGTGCTTGCTGACCAGTTGTGGCGCCTCGGGGAGGCGGGGGTCCACAGTGCCCAACACCCTATCCATCAGTCGTCCCATGGCCCTTATGCCCGCTCCATGCATGAGGCGGCTCTTGGTGGGTGGCTTGCCCCATGCGTCAGGAAAGGTGTCACGGACCGCTGACCAATAGGTGCAGAGTGCCTGGAGGATCCCGTCGAAGTCCGTCTCGTTGCGGGCGACGTCGCGGTAGGGGAAGAGGCAGCCGGCCGGTGAGGTGAGGCTCTCCTGGATCATCTCGACGACGAGGGTGTCTGTGATCACGGCGTTCGGTGCCTGCTGGCGGTTGGTTGACGCCCGTTTGATCAGCCCGTAGAAGGGCGATGCCTTGTCGGCATTCAAGACGTCACACAGCGCTGAGGGCGCCTTCTTGATGGCGAGTCGCGGGGGTAGTGGGCTGTCGACCTCCGGCAGTAGCTCGGTCACGAGGCCCCGCGGTAACGGACGGGTGTTGTTGATCCGTAGGAACTGGTCGCGCTGGAACCCGACGCTGTCCGCGACAAATGCGGTTACCGGTACCGGAAACTGCTGCCGCTGGGTACGGGACAGCGCGAGAGCCCGCTGTTGCCCATCGACGATCCAAGCGGGCTTGGGCTTGCCGGGTTGCGGCAAGGGAATGCTGAGCACCCCGGAGGTGGCGAGTCCGTCCCCGGCGCCCGGTCCTCTGCTCGACTGGAACCGCACGTTGGAGGACAAGGCCAGGATGATGGGATTGGGGAAGACAGCGGCCTCGGTGTTGAGGTAGTCGACGATCTCTTGAATGTGCTTACGCACCTGTGGGCGTTGGTAGCCGATGAGCTTCCCGGCGTCGTCCCGACTGACCCGGGAGATGTCCGCGATTTGCAGGACCTCTTCCGCTTGAAGTGCGAAGAGATAGAGGGCCGGGGTGCCGGGCTGGGCGATTCGCAGAGCACGGCGCGCTACGGTCTTGGAGTCGTGTGCGGGGGGCATCAGCGGCGCACGTCCAATTCGATTGCGTCGAAGATTTGCTTGAAACGTCCCT
The DNA here is from genome assembly GCF_056150025.1 of Micromonospora aridisoli. Lineage (NCBI taxonomy): Bacteria > Bacillati > Actinomycetota > Actinomycetes > Micromonosporales > Micromonosporaceae > Micromonospora > Micromonospora aridisoli. The sequence goes on from NZ_JAXCFK010000001.1 coordinate 91,077, forward strand.
GCTCACATGACTTGCCGGAGTCCCGTAGCTGTCGGAGCAGGCGCGTTGCCGAGGTTGGTCCGGCCGCTGCGAGTGGCCGGATGAAAGCCTTGACCTCATCGTCGGTCATTCGCTCGCGATGAGCTCTAGGTGCTGGCGAGGGCGCTGTGGCGGCCAGTTCATGAGCCAGGGCGCGGAGGTGGGAGCGGCGGTGGGTGTCGGGATCCGCGGTAACGAGGCCGAGGAGGCGCTGCGCTACCCGGACGTTGAGGGCGAGCAGGCTGCCGCCGACTGCCGGCCTCATTTGAGCGGTTACGCCGACGACGAGCTCGTCCAGGTCGGGATCCGCCTGGGCCGGCCCGACGATCGTCAGCCGTTGTGGGTCGCTTACCTGCCCCGCCGCTCTACGGAGATCGTCACTGCACGCCCGAAGATAGGTGTCCGACAGGACGGCGATGATCGTGTCGTCGGGGTTCGTGCAGGCAAGGTCGTAGAACGACCGCGGCGCGCCGGGTTCTGGGCCGACCCATTCACTGAGCCCGCGCCACCAGTCGCGGTTCTCGGCCGCCCTGCGCCCGACCGAGTCTGCCTCCCGCGTCGTGAAGGTCGCGGCATAGGGACGGATCTGTGCGGTGGCGGGAATCAATCCGTAACCCGCCGAGCAAACCCAAAGTTCCGCTTCCGCGCGTACCGAGGGGGCCAGTTGACGTGCCGCTGCCCAATGCTCGCCGGCATAGAGTGAGGCGGCGGCAGTGGAAGGTTGGCCGGGTTCGGATAGTCGTCGAAGCCACTCCGCAAGCCTTTGCCTCGGCAGGTACTCTGAAAGGGCTCCGACGCGCAGATCGGCTGGCACCGCGAGACTCTTACGGTTGGTGCAGGTCACGACGATGTTTACGCGTGCCGGTCCTTTCTCCCGGGCCGCACCTGGTGGATGCTCGTCGGCCGTCGCTCTCGTCACGAGGCATCGCCGCGGTAGACGGCGCCCGAGGTGCAGGTCTCCCTGACCACGATGGCTGATAGCGGCAGCTGATCGACAAGTCTCGCCCAGATCCATTGCGCCAGCACTTCGCTCGTCGGGTTCTCGAGACCCGGCACCTCGTTCAGGTAGTAGTGGTCCAGTTGATCCAGGATGGGGCGGAATGCCGCCTTGATGTCACCGAAGTCCATCACCCAGCCCGAAGATGCACCTACCTCACCCCGTACGTGCAGTTCAACCCGGTAGGAGTGGCCGTGGAGACGGGCGCACTTGTGCCCCTCGGGCACGTGAGGCAGGCGATGAGCGGCTTCAAAGGTGAACTCACGAAAGATTTCCATCACGCAATCCCGATGTACTTGTGCGTCTGCAGGCTCAGCGACCATTGAGGATGGGCAAGGCAGTAATCGATAGCGGCTCGGGTGTTCGCTGCCTGGTCCGGTCCGTCCATCGGTTGCAGGAGGAAGTGGCCGAAATCCAAGTCCTCGAATCGTTCGGGCTCTGCGCCATGCTGTGGGTACACGAGCTTGAGTTCGTTACCCCTCCGGAGAACCAGGTCTGTCCCCGCTTTCGGGCTGACGCAAATCCACTCGATGCCGGCCGGTGCGGGCTGCGTCCCGTTGGTCTCGATAGCGACCTCGAAGCCTTCCTCGTGTAGCGCTTCGACGGCAGCGGCGTCGAGTTGCAGCAGAGGCTCACCGCCCGTGCAGACGACGTACGGCCTGCTTCTCGGATGGGCTGCACCGGCCCATGTCTTAGCCACCGCGGCAGCAAGGTCGCGCGCCGACTGGAAGCGTCCTCCTCCTGGCCCGTCCGTACCGACAAAGTCGGTATCGCAGAACTGACAGATGGCCCGGTGGCGGTCCTTCTCCCGGCCCGTCCAGAGGTTGCAGCTGGTGAACCGGCAAAAGACCGCCGGCCTCCCGGCATGCATGCCCTCACCCTGCAGGGTGTAGAAGATCTCTTTGACCCGGTACGCAGACCTCAAGATACGCCGCCGAGGACGGGATCCGACATGCCGAGCTCGGCAAATCCGCGGGTACGGAGCAGGCAGGAGTCGCAGCTGCCGCACGGCTGGCCGTCGGCGGGGTCGTAGCAACTATGCGTGAGCGAATAGTCCACACCCAGGCTGAGACCCAGCCGGATGGTGTCCGCCTTTGTGAGGTGGATGAGCGGGGTGTGGATCTTCATTCGCTGGCTGCCTTCGACGCCAGCCTTGGTGGCAAGGTTCGCCATACGCTCGTACGCCTCGATGTACTCAGGCCGGCAATCGGGGTAGCCGCTGTAGTCGAGTGCACTCACTCCGATGAAGATGTCCGACGAGCCAAGCGTCTCCGCCCAGGCGAGCGCGAACGACAGGAAGATGGTGTTCCGCGCTGGCACGTACGTGGCAGGGATCTCGGTCCCGATCTCCTCCGCGCTCTCGTGATGAGGCACCGCGAGGTCGTCGTCGGTCAGCGCAGAGCCGCCAAAGAGCCGGAGATCGATATCGGCGACCACATGACGCGTTGCCCCAAGAGCCTTCGCGACCCGTGCGGCGGCTTCCAGTTCCACGGTATGCCGCTGCCCATACCGGAAGCTGAGGGCGTTGGCCTCGAACCCCTCGTTCACGGCCACAGCAAGGGCCGTAGCCGAGTCGAGACCCCCGCTCAGCAGTACTACAGCTTGAGGCTTGGCTGCTGACATCTGAGGCTCCTCGCTTCGTCAACGGTCGAGAAACTGCAGCGGCTTGCTCAGCCAGCGGGTGTGCAGTTATGGCTCGCAGGTTGCGTCACGTTACCCGAGTACTGCGCGTTGTCGGAAGGTGGCCAGGGCGTGTCTTCCGAACTCGTCAGCTACTGGTCGAAGGTGCGGCACAAGCCCAGCCACGACGTGCGGCGCTCGTCGTGATTGCGGTGGCGATGCTTGAAGGCGGTGGCGGGCACGACGGCGACGGTGGTGGCCGGCGGATGTGGCTCGGGGCTCACCGGGCTTCCGCCAATTGACCCGGGCGGGATACCCGGTCTGCTATGCCGGGGCCTCGCGTTCGATCCACGTGGCGGCGGTCGGCGTGGCGGTGAGGCAGACGGTCAGTCAGGTTGCCGCAAGCTTCCGGACCGGCCTGGAGCAACGTTGCCCAGGGCTGCTGCCGGAGCGGGTGGCGGCGCTCGTCGTCGCCGCGCTGGCCCGTCTGGTCGGCGGCGGCGGTGACCGGGCCGGGCGGCTGGCGTTGCTGGCGGTGCTCGGCCGGGTCCACCGCCGGTACCGGCTGCGACCCGAGCACGGCCCGCTGATCGGTGCCGCGCTGGCGCCGGTCGCGCCACGACTGTGCCCACCACAGGTCAGCTGGGAGCGACGGTGGCGCCGGGCCTGGGCGCTCGTCGAGCGTGCCGCCGCACGCGTGGGGGGCGGGCCAGCGTTCTGGCTGGCCGAGGTCGTCGGCCGCGATCTGGCCGCCGAGGGCATCGTCATCCTGACGGTACGCCCCTCGCGGCGGCTGCCGTTCCACCCCGGCCAGGCGGTGCCGGTCTGCGTGCCGCGCCACCCCGGCCGGTGGCGCTGGTACTGCCCGGCCAACGCCCCACGCCCCGACGGCACCGTCGAACTGCACGTCCGCGCCGTCCCCGCCGGCACCGTCTCCCACAGCCTCGTCCACGAGGTACGCCCCAACGACCTCCTTCACCTCGGCCCACCCGTCGACATCGGCCTCAGCCTGCCCGCCACCCCGGATCCGTCCCGTCCCCGCCTGCCCGCCAGTTCGGAGTTGAGCCGTGTCCGGTGGCCGGCCGAGGCGGGGGCGGAGCGGGCCGGCGCAGGGCCGGCCGCGTCCCGGGACCTGTTGCTGGTGGCCGGCGGGACCGGGCTGGCCCCGCTACGCTCTCTGGTCGAGCAGGTCGCCGCCGCCCCGCACGACCATCGGGTGACCCTGATCGTCGGCGCACGCACCATCGCCGACCTCTACGACGCCATCGCCCTGGACAGGCTCGACCAAGCCCATTCCTGGCTGACCGTGGTCCCGGCCTTCTCCCACGACCCGTTAGTCGCCCCCGCCGAACAGGGCGACGCGTTGACCCACGCGTTCTGCCGCTATCGCCCCGGCCAGAATGTCTACGTCTGCGGTCCACCCGCCATGCTCGATGTTGCCCGGGAACGACTCCGCGCGGCTGGAATACCCGCCGAGCGGATTTACTTGCCTAATCAAATTCCGTGGCGATGATCGCTTGCCATCGTGCAATCGGTAGCGGACGCCGCCTGATCGGCCTCATCGTCGTACGTGAATCGCACATGCTGTAACGATCATCGCGGATGTTCTGCCGCAGTCGCGCGGCGTCGCTGGCGGTCGGCCGAGTGGTGCGGGAGATCTGGCCGCCGAGAGTGGCCGTTCGTGGGAACGCTGTATCGCACGAACTGTCTACAGTGCTCAATGGCTTTGACGCAAATCGAAGTTCCATGACATTTGTTGATCGCGAAGCGGAGATGCGTGCCGATGGTTGGCAACATTGCCACTGCGCTGGCCGGATTGATCGGCGTGGCTGGCATCCTCACTGGCGTCCGTGCGTTCTGGGCGCCAAAGGTCGCGGTCGACTTCGGTATCCCCGGCACATCGGCCGAGGACCGCACCTTCCACGCCTGGCTGTCCGTCAAGGTCGTGCGGGACGTAGCCACCGGGCTCCTCATCCTCATCGTGCTGGTCGGCGGGACAACTCGCCTGCTGGGCTGGCTCGTGCTGGCCGTCACCCTCATTCCCCTCGGTGATGCTCTGATCGTGCTTCGCAGCGGCGGGCCCAAGGCGGCCGCCTACGGGATCCACGGCACTGCCGCAGTGGTGACGCTGGCGATCAGCGTGCTCCTGCTCATCGCATGACGGACCCCGCTCGCCGCGACTGATGGCCATCTGGCACGCGAGCCCTGCTGAGGGCGCAGCCGCACGCGGAGAAGTTCCCGCCGTCGATGCGCGCCCGTGTTCCGGCCGGGTGGAGGATCATCGACCGATGAGAGTGCTGTCGACCGGGCCCATCTCCGGCTGACCGTCGTGCCGGCTGTCGCTTGGTTCAGGCGTAGGTGTCGCCGTATTCGCGGATGCCGTCGACGTCGAGGGTGATCCGGCTGATGTCGGCCCATTCGCCGGTGGCCTGCTGCCAGCTGAGGTCGTCGCGCTCGTCGATGGCCGTCCAGTTGGGGCGGTGGTGGCGTAGGTAGATCGGTCCGGTCGACGCGCCGGGGGCCAGTTCCCCGCCGGTGAAGGTCAGCTCGATCCAGCCGGGGATCGGCGTACCCGGCGGCGGGAAGACCGTCGGCGTGGGCGTCGGCGGCAGGGGCGACGGGGTTGCCGAGGTCGGGGGAGGCGAGACCGGCGCAGCCGGCGGGCCCGGCGGCAACGGTGGCGGGAAGAACTGGATGTGGCGGTGCACGTTGGCGCAGCCGATCGCCGCCCAGTCGCAGTTGGTGACCAGCGAGGTGTTCCCGCCCTCGAACGTCACGTGGTAGCGGACCCGCACGTCCGCCAGGTCGAGCGGGGCGGTGCCCGTGTTGATGACCTGGAGGACGTGCTGGATCTGGTTGTCCGTCGGCGACCAGCTCAGGTTCCGGTAGCTGACCCGCGCCTTCCCGTACGCGGTGCGGACCGGGGTGACCGGCGAGTCGAGGGAGTACCCGCCGTCGGTGTACGCCCAGACGGTGAGTCGATATTCGGTGCCTGGTGCGAGGTCGGTGAGCGTGAGCTGGCCGCCGGTGGTGGTGCCGAGGCTGCGGTAGGTGTTGGGGCCGAGCCAGGCCCGCACCTCGTGCCGGATGGGCGTCCCGCCCGGCTCGCCGATCCAGGTCGACGGTGACCAGGTCAGGGTGAGCCGGTGCGGCTCGTTCGCCACCACCACCGGTGCGCCGGGGGCGGTCAGGATCGGATCGTCGGCCGCATGGGCGACGGCGGCGCCGGAGAGCCCGAGCACGATGCCGAGGACTGCGGCCAGGGTTACCCGACGAGCACGCATAGTGCGCATGCTAGAGAGCTTGATGCATGAATATCAATGGCCGGGAATCATCGGGACTCGATCCGGCCCAGGGCTCCCGGGTCCACCTGCGTCCAGGCCGGGTCGCCCGGGATGAGCGCGCTGCGCAGGTACGCCGTGGTGGCGCGCTGGACCAGGGCGACCCGTTCCGGGCTCTCGTCGGTGGTTTCGGTGACGTGGTAGCCGGGGATGCCGCCCAGCGAGTGCTCCCCGCCGGACACGACGAGCAGGCTCTTCGGCCCAGGGCTCAGGAAGTACGGGTCGGTGAACCAGTCCGGTCCGCGTACCGACAGATGTGACTTGTCCTGGTCGCCCGCGACGACCAGTGCGGGCGTCGTCATCTGCGCGAACGTCGGGCTCATGAACGGGAAGTGCTCGGCCGCGAACGGAGTCAGATCGGCCCCGCCGGTGCCGGTGGTGGCGAGCAGGACGCCCGCCTTCACCCGAGGATCGGACATGTCCTCACCCGGGGTGCCGTCGGCGTCGAGCACCCGGGCGCCGAGCAGCATGCTGGCCGTCTGGCCGCCCCACGAGTGGCCGGCCACCGCGACCCGATCGCGGTCGAGTCGCCCGGCGAGTCCAGGGACGGCTGCCTCGATCACGTCCAGCGAGTCGAGGACCTGGACGAGATCGGCGACCCGGAAGCGCCAGATGTCCGGGTACCGAGGGTCGTCCGGGCCGATGGCCAGGGTCCGGGAGTCGAGGTGGGTCGGCTGGAGCACCGCGAAGCCGTGGGCCGCCCAGTGCTCGACAAGCGGCGCGTACATGTCCATGTTTCCGCCGAAGCCGTGCGCGAACACGACGATCGGCAGCCCGGTCCCGGTCAGCGGGGCGGTGACCCGGACCTGGAGGTCGGTGCCCCGGGTCGGTGCCGGCAGCACCACCGGCCGTACCGAGAGCACCGGGCTGGGCTGTTGCTCTGGGATGCTCATTACTGTTGCTCCTCAGCAGGAGGGACGATAGAAACGGAACGGCGTTCCGCTTAAACGATACGGAACCACGTTCCGTTTACCAGTCATCGTGACGGAGGCCACAGGACCGTGCCGGCCCGCGACACCGAAACACCGGCTCCCCGGAAGAGGGCCGACGCCGAGCGCAACAAGCAGGCGTTGCTGGAGGCCGCCGCCGCGGCCTTCGTCGACTCCGGCGTCAATGCCCCGGTCCGCGACATCGCCGTCCGGGCCGGCGTCGGCGTGGGTACGATCTACCGCCACTTCCCGGCCCGGGCCGACCTGATCGTCGCCGTCTACCGGCACCAGGTGCAGTCCTGCGCCCAGGCCGCACCCGCACTGCTGGCCAGCAGCCCCACTCCGCACGACGCGCTCACCGCGTGGATCGACCTGTTCGTCGACTTCCTGATCACCAAGCACGGCCTGGCCGAGGCGATGCACTCCGACGCCGCCGCCTTCGAGCCGCTGCACGCGTACTTCCTCGACCACCTGCTCCCGGCGGTCACGTTGCTGCTGGACGCCGCCGTCGACGCCGGCCAGATCAACCCGATCGACCCGCTGACCCTGCTGCAGGGCGTCGGCAACCTCTGCATCGGCGCCTCAGCCGACTCTCGCTACAACCCCCGCCACCTGGCCGCAGTCCTGGTCAGGGGCCTCCGCGCCACCCCAGCCTGATCGGACCGTCCGGTAGGGACGGTCCGGCTCGGATCCCTGGCTGTGGTGTGGCGGCGATCTGGGCGTCGCCGGCCGGCACCCGATCAGGGATGGCCGGAGCCGCGCGGCGGGAGCCCCTGCGGGCCAACCCCGACGCGATCCCGGGGCGACCAGGTAGTGACCTGAGCAAATTTCACTACTAGCGTCGGTCGGACCTGGACACATCTCGGGGGAGGACGTCACATGCGCCACCACCACCAGCGAGCCGCCCGATGAAACACCGTCCACTCATCGCCGCAACCACCGCCGCTGTCCTGGTCGCCGCCGGCCTCGCCGTGACCGGTGGGGCCGCCGTCGGGCATGGAAAGGGCTACTCGGCCATGATCGAGCGCGCCTCGTACGGCGTACCGCACATCACCGCGCGTGACTTCGCCAGCCTCGGCTACGGCGTCGGGTACGCGCAGGCGGAGGACAACGTCTGCCTGATCGCCGAGCAGATGGTCACCGTCAACGGTCAGCGGTCCCGCTGGTTCGGCGCGGACACCCGGAACGTCGGCAGCGACCTGTTCCACCAGAAGGCGATCGACGACCGGGCAGCCGAGCGCTGGCTCGTCGGTCGGCGCGACGGCCTGCACGCACCCTCCGACGAGGTACGCGACCAACTGCGCGGCTTCGCCGCCGGCTACAACGCCTACCTGCGGGGCGCGAAGAAGAAGATCAACGACCCGGCCTGTGCCGGGCAGGAGTGGGTGCGTCCGATCACCGAGCTGGACCTCTGGCGGGCCAACTGGGCCCGGATGGTCCGGGCCAGCTCCGGCGCGCTCGCCGACGGCATCGTCGTCGCCGCCCCGCCCGCCGCCACCAGCAACGGAAGCAGCGCCAACGGAAGCAGCGCCAACGGAAGCAGCGCCAGCGCGAGCAGTGCCAGCGGAAACGGCACCGGCGGGAGCGGCGCGAAGGTCAGCGCCCCGCAGGCGGAAGCCGTGGTCACCGCCGCCGACGGGGCGCCGGCCGGAGTCGGCAGCAACGCGTACGGTCTGGGTCGCGACGCAACCACCAGCGGTGCCGGCATGCTGCTGGCGAACCCGCACTTCCCGTGGGACGGCAACGAGCGCTTCTACCGGATGCGGCTGAAGGTGCCCGGCCGGTACGACGTGGAGGGCGCTGCCCTGGTCGGCGACCCGTTCGTCGAGATCGGACACAACGGCAAGGTTGCCTGGTCACACACCGTCTCCACCGCCCGCCGCTTCGTCTGGCACCGGCTCACCCTGGCGCCCGGCGACCCGACGAGCTACCGCTACGACGGCCGGATCCGGAAGATGACCGCCCGCACGGTCACCGTGCAGACCCCCGGCGGGCCGGTCAGTCGCACCCTCTACGACACCCACTTCGGCCCGGTCGTGGTGGTGCCGGGTCGCTTCGACTGGACCACCGACACGGCGTACGCGATCACCGACGTCAACGCCACCAACAACCGTGCCCTGGACGGCTGGCTCGCCATGGGCCGGGCCAGGTCCGTGGGTGAGCTGCGGTCGGTGCTGGACCGGCGGCAGTTCCTGCCCTGGGTCAACGTCATCGCCGCCGACCGGGACGGCCGGGCCCTCTACGCCGACCACTCCGTCGTGCCCCGGGTCACCGACTCGCTCGCGGCCGCGTGCATTCCAGCTTCCTTCCAGAGTTTGTACGCCAGCAGCGGCCAGGCCGTCCTCGACGGCTCCCGCTCGTCGTGCGAACTGGGTCGGGACCGCGACGCCGCGGTGCCCGGCATCCTCGGGCCGGCGAACCTACCCACGCTGGTCCGCGGCGACTACGTGACCAACTCCAACGACAGCTACTGGCTGACCAACCCGGCTCGGCCGCTGGTCGGGTACCCGCGCATCATCGGCGACGAGCAGACCGCGCGCAGCCTGCGGACCCGGCTCGGCGTGCACCAGGTACGGGAGCGCCTCGCCGGCACCGACGGGCTCCCCGGCCGGGGGTTCACCACCGGCCGGCTGTGGGACGTGATGTTCGGCAACCGGGCGTACGGCGGCGAACTGGTCCGCGACGACCTGGTCCGGATCTGCGAGGCCGAGCCCACGGCCACCGCCTCGGACGGCACCGCCGTCGACCTGGCGGCCGCCTGCGCGGCCCTGCGGCGCTGGGACCTCCGCGTCGACCTGGGCAGCCGGGGCTCGCACGTGTTCACCGAGTTCGCCCGAGCCGGCGGCCTGCGCTTCGCCGACCCGTTCGACCCGGCCGCCCCGCTCAGCACACCGAACCGGCTGGCCGTCGACGACCCGCGGGTACGCACCGCGCTCGCCGACGCCGTCCAGTTGCTCGGCGGTATCCCGCTGGACGCCCGCCTCGGCGACATCCAGTCCGAACCGCGCGGCACCGAGCGCATCCCGATCCACGGCGGCTGGGCGGAGGCCGGCGTCTTCAACATGATCATCAACCAGGTGCAGCCCGGGGTGGGCTACCCCAAGGTGCGGCACGGCACGTCGTACGTGATGGCGGTCGAACTGGGCCGCGCCGGCCCGTCGGGTCGGCAGCTGCTGACCTACTCGCAGTCGGCCAACCCGAACTCGCCCTGGTACGCCGACCAGACCCGGCTCTACTCGGGCAAGGGCTGGGACACCATCAAGTTCACGCAGAAGCAGCTCAGGGCAGACCCGAACCTGGTCACGTACCGGGTGGGCGAGCGTCGCTGAGCGGTGGACGTCCGGCTGGGCGGTGTGGCGCGGCGCCTGGCGGGGTGACGTGGGTGCGGGTCGGGTGGCGAGGTGCCACCGGCCCGACCCGCGTCACCGGCCGGGCGGCTGGTAGGTGACGGGTAGCCGGACCGCAGCGTCGATCTCCTCCGTGGTCAGCAGCGGCACGATGCGGGCGTCCACGCCGCCCGCCGCTCGTACGGCGATACCCAGACCGGCGGCGGTCACGCTGTCCGGCACCTCACAGATCACGTACAGGTCGAACTGGCCGAACGCGTAGTACACGGCCTCGACCTGACCACCGGCGTTCTCGATCAGGGCCTCGATCACCTCGGCCCGGGCCGTCCCGCCCTCCTTGGCCAGGCCCGCCATGCCGGGGATCGTGTAGGTCGCCGTGACCAGGAACTTCGCCACGCTGGCACCGCCCTTCCCGCCCTCCGCCCAACCTCGACCGCGCCCGCCGCGCCTACCCGTTTTCCGCCCTGCTACGCCTTCCGGCCCGGACCACCGCGAGTCGGCCGTGCCGCGATGCGCCGTGACGGCGAGTGAGCGTGGCCATGCTCACAGAACGCTCTGCTCGTCGCTAAACGGGCGGCGGAGTGTCGGAGAGCGGAGCTACTGTGCCGTGCGGGCTTCACCACCGCCGTCGCGCCGGCCCGTGGGCGCCACGTCGGCCACCACCGCTCGTCCCTCGGACAGATTCCGACAACAGGAGACCTCGTGACACAGCAATCCGTCGCGGCACCGCAGCCTGTCCCGACCTCGGACAAGCTCGACGCCGCGGTGCTCAAGGTGGCCGGCGTCGTCGTGCTCGGTGCGATCATGTCGATCCTCGACGTGACGGTGGTCAGCGTCGCCCTGCCGACGTTCCAGAGCGAGTTCGACGCCTCGTACGCCCGCGTCGCCTGGACGATGACCGGCTACACGCTCGCCCTGGCCACGGTCATCCCACTCAGCGGGTGGGCCGCCGACCGGTTCGGCACCAAACGCCTCTACATGATGGCCCTGGCCCTGTTCACCATCGGTTCGGGGCTGTGCGCCACCGCCGACTCGATCGGCGAGCTGATCGCGTTCCGGGTGGTGCAGGGCCTGGGCGGCGGCATGCTCATGCCGATCGGCATGGCGATCATGACGCGGGCGGCCGGGCCGAACCGGATCGGCCGGCTGATGGCCGTGCTCGGTATCCCGATGCTGCTCGGCCCGATCGGCGGCCCGATCCTCGGTGGCTGGCTGATCGACGTGGCGAGCTGGCACTGGATCTTCCTGATCAACCTGCCGATCGGCGTCGTGGCGCTGGTCTACGCGCAGCTGGCCCTGCCGAAGGACAGCCCGCAGCCCTCCGAGTCGTTCGACTTTCTCGGCATGCTGATGCTCTCCCCGGGTCTCGCCCTCTTCCTGTACGGCGTCTCCACGCTGCCCGAGGCCGGCACCTTCGCCGACTCTGAGGTGTGGGGGCCGATGGTGATCGGTGCCGTGCTGGTGGTGGCGTTCGTCCTCTACTCCTTCAAGCCTCGGCACCCGCTGCTCGACCTGCGGCTGTTCCGCAACCGCCGGCTCACCATCGCGGCGTTGACCATGTTCGTCTTCATCATCGCCTTCATGGGTGCCGGGCTGCTGTTCCCGAGCTACTTCCTCCAGGTACGCGGTGAGTCGACGCTGCACGCCGGCCTGCTGATGGCGCCGCAGGGCATCGGTGCCATGGTCACCATGCCGATCGCCGGCATGCTCGCCGACAAGGTGCCGGTCGGCCGGACGGTGCCGTTCGCGCTGGTGCTCATCCTCGCCGGGTTCTTCACCTTCACCCAGCTCGACGCGGACACCTCGTACGTGCTGATCTGCGGTTCGCTGTTCGTCATGGGCCTGGGCATGGGCGGCACCATGATGCCGATCATGACCTCGGCGTTGAAGACCTTGACCGGGCACGAGGTGGCCCGGGGCTCGACGCTGGTGAACATCCTCCAGCAGATCGGTGGTTCCGTCGGCGCCGCGACGATGTCGGTGATCCTCACCAACGAGCTGAACGGCTCCCGGCCGATCCCCGGTCTGACCGGCCCGAACGGCGAGCCGGTCACCGAGGCCGGCCTGGCCATCGCCGCCCAGCGGCAGCCGGAGCTGGCCCAGCAGGTCCCCGACCCGTCGCTGATCGAGCGCGGGCTGGACTTCGCCGCCAACTCCTTCGCCACCACCTTCTGGGTGGCGTTCGCCCTGGTGGCGGCCACGTTCATCCCAGCCGCCTTCCTGCCCAGGCGGCGGGAACGGTCACACCTGCTCGACGACCAGCCCGGTGACCAGCCTGGCGATCAGCCGAAGACCCCGGTCGTCGTGCACTGACCCCTGCCCCACGGCAAACGCGGCACCTTGCGGCATGTCGGGCCCTCCGCCTCAGTGGAAGGCCCGACATGCCGCATGTCGCGCTCACCAGCGGAGCCGACAGACCGGCCAGGGCGGCGCAGCGGTCACTTACGCCAGGCGGGAGCCATCCGCTCGGACATGTCGCGCCAGAACGTGCGCAGTTCCTCGCGATCGACCGCCTGCCAGTCCGCTCGTCCGGATGAGCGGAACAGATGCCCGACAAGATCGATCTGATGGGCGCAGAAGGCTTCGTCCATCTGGTACGGCAGCTCGTCACCCTTGGGCGGCAGCGGACACAGCCGGAACGGACAGTCGTCGATGCAGGTGGCACCGGGTTGCACGTCATGGGCCTGACGGCGGCTCAGCGTCACCCGCATGGCACTGCGGTCGGTCGTGATGCACGGGGGCAGGTCGGAGCGGCTGGCTCGACCCAGTCGATGCGCCCGCTCGTCGGCGTCCCTGCCGCGATCGGCGAGATTCATCAGCAGCATGACGTCGGCGAGCAGACGTTGGGCCCGGGGTTCGAGGACGGCCCAACCATGTGACGGTGGCAGCCAGGAATCCTGTAGCCGGCGGATGCCCTGATGAGCGCTCACCGCACCCACCCGGCCGACGATCTGCCGCTCATCGACCCAGCAATGACGCTCGGGATGGCGGTCGATGAGTGTCTCGACGCACAGGTCGGCGGCCGCGCGGACGAGTGGGTGAGTTCGTCCGCCGCCGGCCTCTGGCGCGCGATGCCCTCGGCCGGCGATCGAGATCCAGAACTTGACGAGTCCGCGCGGGTCCGAGCCGTGGCCTCGCTTGCGCAACGGCTCACCGGGATCACGGGGTAGAGCCAGGAGGGTGAGAGCCTGGATGAGAACCAGGTGCGAGTACCAGAAGCGGGAGTGTCGCAGCGCTTTCTCGGCTTCCTCGATCAAGATGCTGCGGTGCGGTGGGTAGGTGCGGCAGTTGGCGGCCAACCGGAACCCCTGAGCCAACGTCAGCTCGGAAACGCGGGCGCCCTCGGCAGAATCGGTCGCCAGCCGCCGGACCAGCTGCCGCAGCATTCCGCACGTTTCCGACTGGAGATCCTTCTTGCCCGGGTCGGTTTCCGCCTCGGTGAAGAGAAAGAGCGGTGGCAGGATCCAGGTCCGCAGCTCCTCGAGGCGCTCTCGTCCCTCGCTGGAGGGCGCCCATGGTGGCCGACCGAGCCAGTCGGCCAGGCTGCGGACCGCGGCATTGCCGCCCCGGGCGATCTCCCGCGCGGCCGCCAGGCGCGGTAGATAGGACGTCTCGTCTGCCATCATCTGGAAGAGCTGGCGGTACTGCGGCGTTGGCTGCCGCCAACGTGTCGCGCCGCGCTGCGGCGGGTGGTCTCGCAGTTGGTGGGCCGCATCGCCATAGCGGTGCACCAGAGCGATCTTGGCGTCTTCGAGTGGGCGGTCGGTGATGGAGCCATCCCCCTGATAGCACGGCCAGGCGCGACCGATCGCATCGGCCAGCTTCCGGTGTTGTACGTGGCCGGTGGCGGCATCCATCTCCAGCGCCGCCGCGAACATCTCCAGCGCCCGCGTCCGGTTCCGCGTCGCGACCGCCGCACCGCGAAGCCGTCGCACCAGCTTGATCGACTGGTCCCGGGTGAACTTCGCATCCCGGACGCGGAGGCTCAGCCCGATGGTCTGCCGCACGGTGTCACTGAGCTTGAGCAGCCGTCCGTACGCAACGGGCGCTCGTCGTCTACCGTCGCGGCGCTCCAAAGTCCCGTCCGTGCGGGTGTAGAGCGTGAGGGCGGCCAGCAACTCCCGGCCGGGTCCGTTGTGCTCTCTGAACGCGTGGTCGAGAAAGGCGTCGTCGTCGCGCAGGGCGGCAGGGAGGAAGCGGGCGCCCAGGTACGCCTGTACCACGCCGTGCTGAAACCGTACGCCGTCCTGCCTCTTCACGACGATGTTCAGTGCGTTCCCGGTGGTTTCTGCCAGTCCGACATCTTGCAGGTTGCCGGCGTCCAGCTTGTGCAGTCGAGACCGGAGCTCGGCGAGAATCCACCGCCCGCTCGGGTCCCGCTCCGCTGCGGCGAGTTCCGTGGTTCGAACCCACTGCCGGTTGTCTCGTAGTCCGAGGCAGGCGAGTGCCGAGAGTACCTCGATCGCCTCCGCCCGCTCCGCCGCAGGCATCCCGTAATCCTCATAAAGGTCGCCTGAGACGACGGCGTCACGCCACTCCTCCAGCAGCACCCAGCGCAGCGCGGACCTTCCATGATCTGAGGGTGGAAGGCGGTCGAGCCGGTCGACCTCGTACAGCTCCCCGATGACCCGCAGGAAGAACGGCGAGTCAGCGACGTCGGCGGCCTTGACCAGGGCAGCGATGCGATCCCACCGTTCGTCGGCGCCGGACCGGCGGCTGTGTGCCTGAACGTACTCGAGCGCAGCGGCGGGAGCGAGCGGCTCCAGCTGCAGCAGCAGTGCGTCCAGTCCGCGAAGCGGATCGTCGGGTCTGGAGGCGACAACAAGGGGTAGCCGATCGCGCGTGGCGCGGCGGAAGGCCTCCCTGAGCACGCTGTCCCGGTCCGCAGGTTGGGCGGCTTCGGTGAGCACCTCCTCCAGGCCGTCGGCAAGTACCACGACCCGGTTCTCCAGCCGCAGCCTCCGCCACACCTTGTCCGCCTCGGCCGACCCGTGCAACTGGCCGTCGATGGTGCTCTCGAACTGCTCAAGGGCGAGTTGGCGGAAGTTCAGTTTCTCTGGAGAGGTGACGTTCCGCAGATCGATGCCGACCGGTATGACGTTCGTGGCCAGCAGCATCTCGGAAAGCCGCACCAGCGTCGCCGTCTTGCCCGTGCCGATGCCACCGACCAGGAGCAGCGGACGACGGCTGTGTTCGTCGCGGAGTCGTTGCATGATCAGCTTACACAGTTCGTCGCGCCCGACGATGCGAACCCTGCTGATCTCCGGATCGGCGGTCGGTATAACCATTCGTCGATTGCGGAGGGCGTTGCGTCGGTACCAGCGCCGGACCCGCAGGTAGCGCCAGAACAGAAAGACCGCCAGACCGAGCGCCAGGATCAGCGGACCCTTGACGAACCCCTCCACCTGCCCGCAGTAGTAGTCTCTCGTCTGCGAGTTCTTGCACCAGCCGGAGATCCGCAGGAATCGCGGCTCGGTATCGAGGATCATCAGCACCAATGAGCCGATCATCCACAACAGGAGAATCGTGGCCGCCGTGATGATCAGTCGGCGTAGCCCGCGGTGGTGCCGCCAGCTCATTCGCTGTTCGGCGCGTCCCTCCGTCCGCCGGCGGAGACTGCGTTCAGTTTGGCGCTCCCGACGGATACGCCACTGACGACGGCGTTGGTGGAGCCACAACTGGGCCGCCCAGACCGGACCACGTTTCGGCCCGCGCATGGTCACCCCCCATGAGTTGCATGGCCGGCACCTGACGGAGCCACAACGCGGCTTCCCGTACCAGGCTAGTGGCGTCTGCCCAGGTGGGGCGCGGTTTTGCCGGCGACCATCCAGGTCGGCGATGGGCGGTCTCAGGGTCGGACGGGCCTGTGAAGCTGAGCCGCGCGGGTTGCGGCATCCGCTGCCCTCCGGGGAACGGGAGGCCCCGAGATGCCGCAACTCGACAGCGCCGTCGGGCCGGTAGGGTGCGGCCGGTGGGGGAGATGGGGTTGATGCCGCCGCTGGCGGTGCCACCGGCGGTCGAGGCGGAGCGGGTGATCACCGCCGTCCTGGCCGACCTGCGGTCAGGCGAGCATCGGGGCGTGGTGGTCGACTCGCCGCCGGGGGCCGGCAAGTCGACCCTGGTGGTACGGGCCGCCATCGAGCTGGCCGCCGGAGGGTCGGGCTTCGGCGAGCCGCTCATGATCATTGCGCAGACGAACGAGCAGGTCGACGACCTGATCGACCGACTTGCGACCAAGGCACCGGAGCTGCGGGTGGGGCGGCTCTCCGCGGGCGACTACCGGCCGTCGCCCCGGGTGCTGGCACACCCGCAGGTCCGGGTGGCCGCGAAGGTCACCGACCTGGCCGCCTCGGCCGTGGTCATCGGTACGGCCGCCAAGTGGGCCACGGTCACCGAGGGCTGCTGGCCGTGGGCGATCGTGGACGAGGCGTACCAGATGCGCTCGGACGCCCTGCTGCGCGTGGCCGGCAGGTTCGAACGGGCCCTGTTCGTGGGGGATCCGGGGCAGCTCGACCCGTTCTCCACCGTGGAGGTTGGCCGGTGGGCGGGGCTGACCTGGGATCCGATGCAGTCGGCGGTGGCGGTGCTGCTGCGCCACAACCCGCACCTGCCGGTGCACCGGCTGCCGGTTTCCTGGCGGCTGCCCGCCTCGGCGGCCCCGGTCGTGTCGCGGGCGTTCTACCCGTTCACCGGCTTCCGCGCCGGCACCGGTCCGGCCGACCGGGTACTTCACCTCACCGAGAACGGTCCGGGTGACGCCATCGACCGGGCGGTGGAGTCGGCCGCCGCCACCGGCTGGGCGCTGCACGAGCTGCCGGCCCGACACACCCTGCGTACCGACGGGGAGGCCGCCGCCGCGTGCGCCGCGCTCGCGTTGCGGGTGCTGCGGCGCGGCGCGGTCGCGGTCTGCGAGCAGGCGCCCGGCGGCGCGCCGGTGACCGCGGACCGGATCGCCGTCGGTGCCGCCCACCGCGACCAGGTGGCGGCCATCCGCGCGCAGCTCGGCGAGGCGGGGGCGGACATCACCGTGGACACCGCCAACCGCCTTCAGGGCCGGGAGTACGACGTGACGGTCGTGCTGCACCCGCTCTCCGGCCGGCGCGACGCTACCGCCTTCCACCTGGAGTCGGGGCGGCTCTGTGTGCTCGCCTCCCGGCATCGGCAGGCCTGCCTGGTGGTGGCCCGGGCCGGCATCGGCGAACTGCTGGACGCCCACCCGTCGACCGAGGCGCCGCAGCTGGACGTGCCGGTCCGGTTCCCCGACGGGTGGGAGGCCAATCAGGCCATCCTCGCCCACCTCGCCGCCGTGACCCGATAACGGGCGGTAGGGCCGGACCTGCGGCGAACCGCGCGGGGACCGGAAGGAAGGCCGCGAGGGCTCTTCGTGTCGGCCTGTTCGGCTACCGTCGGTTGCCATGAGGGCGCAGGCCGGCGGAGCCATGATCGGGCGGGATCATCCCGCCAGCCTGTTGCGGGGCGAGGTCGACCGGGCCACGGCCAGCCACGGCGGCCTGGTCCTGGTCGCCGGGGAGCCCGGCATCGGCAAGACGACCCTGGTGACCGCCGCCGCCGACGAGGCCCGCCGACAGGGTGCGCTGGTGCTCGGCGGTGCCTGCTGGGACTCGACGAGCGCCCCCGGCTACTGGCCCTGGACGCAGGTGCTGCGCCGGTTGCGGCGCTCGCCGGAGGACTGGGCGGTGGCCCGGGATTCCGCCGAGCCGGCGCTCGCGCTGCTGCTCGGCGAGGGCAGCGCCCTGACACCGGCCACGCCTCATGGCGAGGGTGACACGGCGGAGCAGGAGGCGTTCGCCCTCTACGACGCGGTCACCACCGCCCTGGTCGCGGTCTCGCAGCGCCGGCCGGTCATGGTGATCCTCGACGACCTGCACTGGGCCGACGCGGCGTCGATGCGGCTGTTGCGCTTCGCCGCCCAGCACACCTGGTTCGAGCGGCTGCTGCTCGTCGGCACGTACCGCGACGCCGAGGTGGAGGCCACCGACCATCCGCTGCGTCCGTTGCTGATGTCGCTGGTGGCCAAGGCCACCACGATCAGCCTCACCGGCCTGGCCCGGGACGAGGTCGGCGCGTTGATGGCCCGCACCGCCGGTCGGGTGCCCGACCCGCAGTGCGTCGACGACGTGCACCGGCGTACCGGCGGCAACCCGTTCTTCGTGGAGCAGACCGCTCGGCTGTGGCACGCCGACGGCGCGCTGGCCACCATTCCACCCGGCGTCCGGGAGGTGGTTCGGCGTCGGCTGGACCACCTGCCCACCATGGTGACCGACGCGCTCACCGGCGCCGCCGTGCTGGGGCGGGAGTGCCACGGTGAGGTGCTCGCCGCCTGTGCCGGCCTGCCGTCGACCCGGGTCGGTGAGCTGCTGGACGTCGCGGTCACCGCGCGACTGCTGCTCGCTCTCGGCGACGGCCGGTACGCCTTCGTCCACGATCTGGTGCGTGAGACGCTCTACGACGGTCTCTCCGATGACGAGCGAACCAACTGGCACGCCACCGTGGTGCGGGCCGTCGAGGAGCACGAGGCCCTGGGCAGGTTGCTGATCCCGGCGGACGTGGCCCGCCACGCGTGGCTGGCCGGTACGCGGCTCGACGCGTTCCGCGTCACCGAGCTGCTGCTCGACGCCGCTCGCGACGCGAGGTGCCGGCTGGCGCTTGACGAGTCCACCGTCCACCTGCGGCGGGCGTTGGAGGTGGTGCGGGACGACCTCCAACGAGTCAAGATCATGACGGCGTTGACCGACCAACTGTTCCACACCGGCCAGCGCGAGGAGGCACGCCAACTGCTCAGCGATGCCACGGCGTTCGCCCTGATGGTCGACGACTCGGCGGCGCTGGCCCGGTTCGCCCTCAACGTGCGTCGCCACTGGCAGGTCGAGGCCATACCCGGCGTCGACGGTGAGGCGTTGCTGCGCGAGGCGTACCGGCGGCTCATCGGCGAACCGGACGACAGCGCCGGGCCGGCCGTCCTCGAAGCCGACCTGATCACCGCATCCGAGACGCTCGCGCGGTCGACCCGGGACGACGAGGCGCTCACCTTCAGCCTGTGGGTGCGCCACGATTCCACCTGGGGGTTGGGTACGGCTCCCGAACGGGCCGCTCTCACCGCGGAGATCCGCGACGTCGCCCGCCGCAACAGCGACCGGGAGACCGAGCTGTGGTCCACCTCCCTGCGCTGGGTGGCGCTGGTGGAACTCGGTGACCCGCACTACCTCGACGAACTCACCGCCTTCGTGGCCGGCGGGCGGGCGACCGGCAAACCCCGGCACCGGATGGCGGCGGCCATCGACAGCGGCATCATCAACGCCTTCCGGGGCGACTTCGCGGCGGCCGAGACCTGCTACGCCGAACTGGGTGAACTGGACGAGTGGGAGCACGCCGACCACGCCTTTCTCGGTCATCACCTGCGCTGGGCGCTGCTGGTGCTGCGGGGCTGCTCCGACGAGGCCGACACTCTGCTCGACGGGCTCACTCCCGCCGACCATCCCCATCTCGGCCTGCTGCGGGCGATCACCGCCGCCGAACGTGGTGACCACGGCACCGCCGCCCGTCTCACCGGGGAGTTCGAGGCCGCCGGTACCCGGTTCGCCAACTCGATCTCCCCGCTGTGGTTGCGGTTGCGGGCCCACGCCACGGTCGCCGACCCGAGCCGCTGCGCCGAAGTCCGTGCGGCTCTGCTGCCGTACCGGGGCCAGTGGCTCGTCTCGCTGTACGGCTGCGACCTCAGCGGCCCGGTCGACCACTGGCTCGCCGTGGTCGACGCCGCCGAGCGGCGCTGGGACGACGCGGTCGAAGGGTTCTCCGCCGCCCGCGCCGCCGCCGACCGGATGGGTTCCCGCCCGTGGTCGCTGATCGCCCGCGCGGCACTCGCCGACGCACTGACCGCCCGTGGCGGCACCGGTGACGCGGCGAGCGCCGCCGCCCTGCGCGCCGACGCCGAGCGGGAGGCCCGCGAACTCGACATGCCGCAGGTCCTGGCCCGACTCGCCACCGCAACGCCGGCCCCGCCGGCCACCCCGACCGTGCCCGGCGCCGACTCGTCCGGCTCGGTGTCGGCCGGCCCAGCCTCGGCCGGTCCGGTGTCGGTCGGTCCGGTGTCGGCCGGCCCAGCGTCGGTCGGCCCGGCGGTGGCCGGTTCGGCGGTGGCCGGTTCGGCGGTGGCCGGTTCGGCGGCGGGATCGGCAGCAGCCGCACTGAGTGCGGCGGGGATGGGGCCGGCCGTAACCGGGCCGCGACCGGTCGGGGTGGCGGGGTCGGTGCCGGTGGGGGCGGCCGCGAACGGTGGAGCGGTGGGGCCGGCGTACGAGTTCCGACGGGACGGTGCCGTCTGGCGACTCACCTTCGACGGGCGCACTGTCCACCTGCCCGACGCCAAGGGACTGCACGACCTGCGCCTGCTGCTCGGCCGACCGGGCGTCGACGTGCCCGCGGTCGAACTGCTCGACCCGGCCGCCGGTCCGGAGCTGGTCGCCGCCCGCCGGATGGGCGGTGACGAGGTGCTCGACGACGAAGCGAAGAACCGCTACCGGCGTCACCTGGAACGGCTCGACGACGAGATCGACCTGGCGGCCCGGCGCGGCGACGAGGGCAGGGTGGCGGCGCTGGACACCGAGCGGCAGGCGCTGATCGACCAGTTGCGGGCCGCCGCCGGGTTGGCCGGACGTACCCGTCGGCTCGGCGACGAGGCGGAACGGGCCCGCAAGACGGTGACCGCCCGCATCCGCGACACCCTGCGGCGTCTCGATCAGCGGCACCCACCGCTCGCCGCCCACCTGCGCGGCACGGTCTCCACCGGCGCCGCCTGCCGCTACCTCCCACCCACCCCCGTCCCCTGGCACCTCTGACGCGACCCGACCCAAGTTGACCATGAGGTTGACGGCAATCTCTGATCTTCAGAGTGCCGCCAACCTCATGACCAACGGTGCCGGGGGTGGGTCAGCGGCGGTTGTAGCGGTACATGGTGAGGGTGCCGAAAACGACGATGAAGAGGGCGCTCCAGAGGAGCATCCACATCATGGCGGACGTGTCCGTCGTGCCGGCCATCGCGGCGCGCACCGAGGAGACCAGATGCGTGATCGGGTTGGCCTTGACGAACGCCTGAAGCCAGCCGGGCATGGTGGACGGGTCGACGAAGACGTTGCTCAGGAACGTCAACGGGAACAGCACCATCATGCTGACCCCCATCACCGACTTCTCGCTGCGCAGGATCAGCCCGAAGAACGTCCACACCCAGGAGAACGCGAACGAGAAGACCACCAGCAGGCCGATCCCGGTGAGGACGCCGACCACGCCGCCGTCCGGACGGAAACCGAGCACCAGGCCGACGGTGAGGATCACCACCGCCGCGAGGACGTAGCGCAGCACGTCGCCGACGATCATGCCGACCAGGGCGGCGGGCCGCCACACCGGGAGTGTCCGGAACCGGTCGAAGACGCCCTTCTCGATGTCGGTGTTCAACCCGACACCGGTGTACATGGTGATCATCACGACGCTGGTCACCATGATGCCCGGCAGGAAGAACTGCAGGTAGTCACGGGGGCTGTCGGCGAGAGCGCCACCGAACAGGTACGTGAACATCAGCACCATGATGATCGGGAACGCGGTCACGTCGAAGAGCTGCTCCGGCACGTGCTTGATCTTCAGCAGGGCGCGCCAGCTGAACGTCAGGGACGCCGACAGCGGGCTCGGCCGCGGCGGTCGGGCACCCGGCGCGAGGACCGTCGCCAACGCCTCGGACGAGGGGACGTAGACCGTCGGCGCCCGGCCGGTCGAGGTGGCGGTGTCGCTGCTCATCGGGCTGCCTCCAGCTCGTCGTCCCGCTCGTCCTCGGCCGGCACGGCGGGGTGGTCGGTCAGGGCCAGGAAGACCTCGTCCAGGCTCGGCTGGCCGAGGGAGAAGTCGTCGACCACGATCCCGGCGCGCGACAGCTCGCCCAACGCCAGGGCGGCCTGGGCGCTGGCGTCCAGGTCGCTGCCGTCACCGCCGACCCGGGCGGTGATCGCCACCGGATCGGCCTCCAACTGGACCGGTACGCTCAGCGCCGCGCGCAGCACCCGCTCGGCCTCGGGCCGCTGGTCCGCGTCCCGCAGCCGCAGGTGGACCGTGCCGGAGCCGACCGACGACTTCAACTCGCCCGGGGTGCCCTCCGCGATCACCCGGCCGTGGTCGACCACCGCGATCCGGCTGGCCAGCTTGTCCGCCTCGTCCAGGTACTGCGTGGTCAGCAGCACGGTCGTGCCGTGCGCCACCACCGCCCGGACGATCTCCCACACCTGGTTGCGACTGCGCGGGTCCAGTCCGGTCGTCGGCTCGTCGAGGAACAGCAGGTCGGGGGTGTTGAGGATGCTCGCCGCGATGTCGATGCGCCGCCGCATGCCACCCGAGTACTTCTTCACCTGCCGTCCGGCCGCCTCGGTCAACCCGAACGCGGTCAGCAACTGCTCCGCCCGTTGCCGGGCGGCGGACTTGGGCAGCCCGAGCAGCCGGCCCAGCAGGATGAGATTCTCCATGCCGGTCAGGTCCTCGTCGACCGAGGCGTACTGGCCGGTCAGACTGACCCGGGCGCGCACCGCGTCGGCCTCGGCGACCACGTCGTGACCGAACACGCGGGCCTGCCCGCCGTCCGGGCGCAGCAGGGTGGCCAGCACGCGTACCGCCGTGGTCTTGCCGGCCCCGTTCGGACCGAGCAGGCCGTACACGGCGCCGGCAGGAACCTGGAGGTCTATGCCGGCGAGTGCACGGGTCTCACCGAACGACCGGGTCAGACCCTCGGCCTCGATGGCGAGGCCGGTCCGTCTACTCATGATTGGGTTGTTCCTTCCGCTCGTCACACCTGCGAGCCGGTCGCGTGTCAACACCGCGATCCGACGCCCCACCACATCCCACGGGTACGACAGAATCTTCCTCCCGTGGCCGCCCGCCTGCTACAACGACGCCGGACGGCGGGTGATGGCCGGCGGTGACCGGCTCACCCCACAGGCGCGAGACGGCGGACAGCCGCCGCTAGATCAGATCTAGCGGCGGCTGTCCTGACACCACCCGCCGGCAGTGCGCCGGTGGCGCTGCCGGCCCCCGTTACCAGGCGGTGTCGAGCCGGTGCCGCTGCTCGGGCGTCAGTTCCAGGTCCACGGCCGCGAGGCTCTCGTCCAACTGCGCCACCGAGGAGACTCCCACCAGCGGGATGGTGGGGATCTCACCGTCGATCAGCCAGGCCAGGACCACCTGGTTGACCGTCGCTCCGGTCTGCTCCGCCACCTCCCGCAGCGCGGCCAGCCGAACCGGTGCGCTCGGCAGGTCGTACTCCGGCCCCAGCGGCTTGTCCGGACGGACGTAGGCGCCCCACAGCAGTGACCCGTACGACACCAGGGTCAGGCCGGGTTCGGCCCGCAGGTAGCTGACCAGGTCGCCGCCGACTGCCCCCACGTTGCCGTCGGGGTCGAGGTCGGTCGGTCCGTCCAGCCGGGCGGGCAGGTAGCTGCGGTGGTACTGGAGCACCTCGTACCCGGGCAGGCCGGCCGCGGCGGCCAGCGCGCGGGCCCGCTCGACCCGCCAGGTGCGGTGGTTGCTCGCCCCGAGCAGCCCGACCGTGCCCTCGGCGACCAGTTCGGCGAAGCCCTCCACGGTCTCCCGGATCGGCACCTCGTGGTCCTCGATGTGGGCGTAGAGCAGGTCCAGCCGGTCCACGCCGAGACGTTCCCGGCTGCGTTCCGCGGACTCCCGGATCACCTTGGCCGACAGCCCCTCCCGATTGTCGACATAGCTGGTGCCGGGGGCCAGCGGTCGCGCGCCGAGCTTCGTGGCGATGACGATCTCGTCGCCGACGCCCCGGCTGCGCCGCCACCGGCCCAGCAACTCCTCGCTGTCGCCGCCCTGCCCGCCGGTCATCCAGAACGCGTAGTTGTTCGACGTGTCGATGAAGGTGCCGCCGGCCTCGACGAACCGGTCCAGGATCGCGTACGAGGTGGCCTCGTCGGTCTTCGTGCCGAACAGCATCGCGCCGAGGCTGAGCACGCTGACCTCGCGCCGGGTACGCGGGTCACTGCCGATCGTGCGGTAACGCATCAGAACTCCTCTCGTGCGCCCGAAGGGGTGGACGCCGCATCAGCCTGCGTCTTCGAGCGCACTCGAGGTCAACCCCTTGACCCTCCCCGCATGGCCGAAGGTCCATCGACGGTGACACCTGAGCCCGGTGCGGACCGGCAGCCCCGCCCATACGGTGTGTTCCTGTCCGATCTCACTGAGTAGAGGAGCTGTGCCGTGCCGGAGCTGCCGGACCTGCCATTCGGCTGGGAGTACGCGGGACTCGGGCTCTTCCTGGTGGCGGTGCTCGTCGGGGTGGTGCAACAGTTCTTCGCCGACTGGGCCAGGTCACTCCTGGCGCGGCTGTGGGGTCTTGTCGCCGGTCGGCGGCGCGGCATCCGGCGGGACGAGTGGCGTCGCTACCGCGCCTGGGTCGCCCGCACCTACAACCGGATGGAACTCGGCTTTCTCCGGGACGTCTCGGTCGCGCTCGACGAGGTGTACGTGCCATTGGAGTACGAGCAGGACGGTCGGCGGGTCGACGTCTACCGCGACCTCCAGGGCCGCCGACGCACGGTGATCCTCGGTGCGGCGGGCGCCGGAAAGTCGATGCTGCTGCGGCACTCGATGGTGCGCTGGGCCGCCGCGCCCGAGCGGTTCGAGCGAGTACCGGTCCTGGTCGAACTGGCTCGATCCAATCCGGACGGCCGCACCATCCGGCAGCTGATCACGGAGGCTCTCGGCCGGCTCGACGAGGAATCCGGGCGTCGCCGTCGGCACCGCCCCGCCCGCCCGCTCGTCGCCGACGCGCATCAGGTCGCCGAGATGGCGCTCGCCAGTGGCCGACTCTGCGTGTTCCTCGACGGGCTCGACGAGGTGGTCACCGAGCGGCGGGCCACTGTCGCCGAGGACATCAAGGAGTTCGCCGAGCGTCATTCGACGACGCAGATCGTGGTGACCTGCCGTGACGCGGTCTACGACGGCGACCTGCGGCCCGTCTTCGACCGGGAGATCCGGGTGACCGGCTTCGACGACGCCGGCATCCGGCACTTCCTGCGGCTGTGGTTCAACCGGGGCTCGGCCATGGGTGAGGAGCAGCACGGCCGTGACGAGGTGCGGACCGACCCTCGGCACATCGTGGAGCAGCTCATGGCGGAGCTGCGGTCGAGCGCGACGATGATGCGGCTGGCCCGCAGCCCGCTCATGCTCACGATGATCACCACGCTGTACGAGGCGGACGCGGGCACCGGCCCGATGGTGACCAACTCGCGGGCCGAGTTCTACCAGCAGGCCATCGACCACCTGCTGCGCCGGGACCGGGATCTCGGCCGGCACCGCAACCTGGCCCGCTACCAGGCGGGTCACAAACTCATGGCGCTGCGGGCGATCGCGCTGGCCGCGCAGGGCGGCCGGTCCCAGGGCACGGACCATCGGGTGATCGGCGAGGCGGAGGTGTACGCCGAACTCGCCCGCATCCTGCCCCGGTTCCGCCTGGCCGAGGAGCACCTGCCGCGCATGGTCGACGAGATCGTGGAGCGCAGCGGGCTGCTGATCCGCATCGACGACAACAACCTGCTCTACGAGTTCGCCCACATGACCCTGCAGGAGTACCTGGCGGCGGTGGAACTCGCCGACGACCCCGACCGGCTGCTCGGGCTGTACCGGGAGAACCCGCGCAGGTGGCGGGAGACGGTGAAACTCTGGTGCGCCGGGGCGAACCGCGACGCCTCCGGGGTGGTCCGGCAGATCTTCGCCGGCGACGAGCGGGACAGGCTGCTCGCCCTGGAGTGCGTCGCCGAGGCCCGGCAGATCGACGAGAACCTGGCCGGAGCCGTAGTGGACAGTCACCTTCGATTGCTCGGTGCGCCGGTCGCCGACAAGCACCTGGTGCTGGCGGCGCTCGGCGCGGTGGCCGGTAATCCGGGGCCGTTCGGCCAGCAACTGTTCGAGGGGCTGCGGCACCAGGCGTGGGCCGGTGGCCCGGAGGCCGTGGACGCCGTGGCGGTCCTCGCGGAGTCCCGCCGCCGCGAGGCGATCGAGCTGCTGAGCGAGATGGCGGCCCGGGTGCCGGCGGCCCGTACGGCGTTGCGGGCCACCGGGGAACTGGCCATTCCCACACTGGCCGCCCGGGCCGACGACGGCCTGGTGGCGGCCGTGGACGACCTGGCCGCCATCGGCACGCCCGCCGCTGCGGTGGCCCTCGCGGAGCTGCTGTGGGGACGCCACCGGCGGGTCGCCGTGCGCGCGGCGTGGCGGTTGGCCGTCCTGGTCGGCGCACCGGACGTGGAGAACGAACTCCGCAGGTTCGACCCCGCGCCCGTGGAGGCGGCGGCCGTGGCGGCCGCGACGGCGCGGTTGACCGACCGGCGACCGGGACGCCTGCCCGGCGCGGAGTGGTACGACTGGTTGTGGGCGCCCTTCGAGCCGGGTACCGCCATCGCCCGGACGATGGGCCGCCTCGGCTGGCTGATCCTCGAGTCGACGAACGACGCGCCCAGCGATCTCGGCGCCGTCGACGTGCGTCTCGCGGTCGGCCTCGTCACGCGACCCGGCGTGTTCGTCGATGACCCGATGCCCAAGGAGCTGACCGAGGAGCTGAGCCGCAAGGCGCACAGCCTCGGTTACAAGCGGCTGCTCTCCGGCGTTGTCGGGGAGTACGAGATTCGCGGCATGCTCGAGGTGATCGTCCGGCGGGAGCCCGAGGCGGCACGCGACTTGGCGATGCGGGCCCTTGAGCGTCGGGTGTCCGGCTGGCGGGTCGCGTTGCTGGCCAGCCTTCCGACGCCGGTGCTGGCCGAGCTGGCCGGTCGCCTGTGGACAGCCGCCCGGCTCGACGCCGATCTGCGTGACTGGCGGACGCTCAACGAGCGGCCGGAGTCACCCACGGTCCTGGTCTTCCTGCGCAACGTCGCCGTGACGCTCGGGGTACTGGCCGCTGTGGCCCTGATCGGCATCGCGATCATCCGGTCGTTCAGCACGGTGCTCGGTCGTCGGTGGGCGTGGGGGACGGAGGACCTGGCGGCGCTCGTACTGATGTGCGCGGGAATTCTCGTCATCTCCTTCGTGGTCGCACTGTTCATGCCAGCCGACCGCGACCTGCTGTGGATGCCTGCCGTCGCTCTGATGCTCAGTGGGGTCGGACTGGCGGGTGCGGGTGCGCCGGTCGCGTTCGCCACCGTGGCCGGTTGGCTGGGCATCACGTTCACCGTCGTGGTGGTCGTCGCGCTGGCGGGCGCGATCGTCGTGCTCACGCGCTGGACCAGCCACCGGGAACGGGCGTTGCGTAACCCCTACCGGGCCCTGCTCGACCGGGTGCCGTCGGCGCATCCGGCCGAACGGACCGTGATCGGCCGTCAGGCCACCGGCGGCAGCGGCCGGTCGCGCCAGCCGGCCAGCACCGGCGGGTGACAAGTGCCCGCGCGGCTCAGCGGCGGCGTAGCGCGGTGGAGGTGAGGCGGTAGCCGATGGTGTGCTCGACCAGCCGCTCGACCAGGTCCGCCTTGCGCAGCCCGGCGACGCCGCGCAGCCCCAGGTCCGCGGCCAGCTTCCGCAGGTCGCGCAGCGGCCAGGGGGAGAGGTACGCCGTACCGTCGGTGCGGCTGGTCATGGTGGCCAACCGGTCGACGGTGTCGGTCACGTCGTCGCGGCTGCTCATGCCGGCCCTCCGCTGCGCTGCGGGCCGCCATGAGGCACCGACGCGCAGAGTTGATGATTCGCTCGCTGTCGCTCGCTCATGCCGACTGCCGGTCCGGTTGCAGGTGGTCGAGGAACTCGGTGGCGAGGCGGCGCAGCTCGTCGCGTACGGCGGGCACGGTGACGCGGTCGCGCAGCACCACCGGCACACCGCGCGGGGTGTTCGTCGCGTAGAGGGTGACGTTCTCCCGCAGCGCGGTGGTGAAGACCGGCAGCCCCAGGTTGCGGACCTGGTCCATGTAGCTCTGGTGGGTGGCGATGGGCTGCCGCGACAGCAACTGGATCATCGTGAAGACCACGCCGGCCACGCCGGGGGCGACCTTCTGGTGCCGGCGTACGGTGGCGAACCGGCGGGCGTCGGCGTTGTACTGCTCGACCAGTTCCCGCACGTTGCCGTGCAGGTAGTCGATGCCGAGGGTGGACAGGTAGTCGGCCCTCGCCGGGATGACCAGGTGGTCACTGGCGATGATGGCCGACTGGGTGACCACGTTGAAGTTCGGCGGGCAGTCGATCAGCACCATGTCGTACGGGTCGAGCCCGTCGGCGAGCAGCCCCTCGGCGAGCGAACCTCGGACCCGGAACAGCTCGGCGTCGTACTCCTCGCCACCGGCGACGCTGCGGGCCAGGGCCAGGTCGATGTCGACCAGTTGCAGGTGCGAGGCGATCAGGTCGAGCCGCCCGGCGCCGGTGAGCCGGGCGTTGGCCGGGCCGGGTGAGACCACCAGTTCACCGAGAGTGACCGACGGGTTGCCCTCGCGCAGGCCGTCGTACCAGCGCTTCACCGTCCGGCTGTCGCGCAGTCGTTCCCGCCAGTCGTCCGGGTCGTAGAAGCCGAAGGTCAGGCTGGCCTGCGGGTCGAGGTCGATGAGCAGCACCTTCATGCCCCGGTTGGCCAGTTCGGCCCCCAGGTTGGCGGTCACCGTGGTCTTGCCGACCCCGCCCTTGTAGTTGATTACGGACACGACATACATCGACGTACCTCCCCAAGACGACCGACGGTAGCGGGCCGTCCGGCGAAAAGTCGATCTTCCTCCGTTTGCACGTAACTACGTAAGTTCGTACCATCGAATAATGGCGAACGTGGAGGAGCGGTTGGCCGCGCTGGAGGCGCAGGTCGCCGGGCTGGTCGATCGGCTCGGCGACGCGGATCGGCCGGCATCGCCGCCCGAGGGCGTCTTCTGGGCACTCGACGGGCTCAAGCAACGACTGCCCACGGACAGTTCCGGCGCCGTGCTCTACACCGGCACCGTCCGTCTGGCCGGGCAGCACTACGACTGGCAGTACGGCCGGGGCGTCGACGACCTGCTGGCCGACGACTGGGCCGACCTGCCGGCCGTCCTGTCCGCCCTGGCCCATCCGGTACGCCTACGACTGCTGCGCGAGATCCTCGGCGGCCGGCAGGGCACCGCCGAGCTGGCCGGCATCGAGGATCTCGGCACCACCGGCCAACTGCACCACCACCTGCGCCAGCTGACCGCCGCCGGTTGGCTGCGCAGCGCCGGCCGGGGCCGGTACGCCATCCCCGCCGAGCGGGTGGTCCCGTTGCTGGCCATCCTGACCGCCGCCGGTCGTTGACCTCACCCGCCGACCCGCCGACCCGCCGACCCGGGCCACCACCGTGGCCGGCAGGACGGCCGCCCGTCGGTCCGGCAGGAACGGAAGGAGCACGTCATGCGCAGGACGTCCGTCATCGCCCTGGTCGCCGGGGTGGTCGCCGGCCTGGTCGGGCTCGGCGTCATGCCCCGGGAACCCCGGCTGACCGCACAGACCACCGGTGACGCCGACCTGGCCGCCGCCGCCCGGGCCGCCGTGGACGACCCCGCGGGCTACCGTGGGCTCGCCGTCGCCCTGATCGACGGAGGTCAGGTCCGCACCGCCGGCCTCGGCGACCGCGACCGCGACGGCAACCCGGTCGAGTCGGGCACCCCGTTCGAGGTCGGCTCGGTGCCCAAGGTCCTCACCGGCATGCTGCTGGCCCACCGGGCCGGCACCGGAGCCGTAAGCACCGACGACACCCTCGGCGCGACATGGCCCGCGGTCACCGGTGCCGCGCGCGACGTGACCCTGGCCGAACTGGCCAGCCACCGCTCCGGGCTGCCCCGGGTCCCGCTCGGCTCGGTCACCGACTGGGCGCGCACGCTCTGGGCCAACTACGCGGCGGGCAACCCGTACGCCGGTCAGGACGTCGACCGGGTCCGTACCGCCGCCGACGAGCACGCGCCCGGCGGCGGCCGGGGCGAGGTCGGCTACTCGAACCTCGGCATGGCACTGCTCGGCCAGGCTCTCGCGGCCGACGCCGGCACCAGCTATCCCGAGCTGCTCGACCGGGAACTGCTGACCCCGCTGGGCATGACCGGGACCGTCCAGGTCACCGCTCCGGACGCCCTGCCCGCCGGGCGCGCCGAGGGTGCCCGTGGCAGCGGTCGCACCCCCGATCCGTGGGTCGGCACCGGATATGCGCCGGCCGGCATCGGCTGGTGGTCCACGGTGGAGGATCTCGCGCGGCTGGTCACGGCCACCGCCGCCGGCACCGCGCCCGGCGCCGAGGCGCGCGACCCGCGCTTCGACGACACCGAGCGCACCCGCATCGGGTACGGCTGGTTCACCACCCGCTACGGCGAGCGCGAGATCACCTGGCACAACGGTGCCACCAGCGGTTTCCACTCGTACGTCGGCTTCGACCGGGCCACCGGACAGGGAGTGGTGGTGCTCGGCAACACCGACAAGGGAGTGGAACCGATCGGGCTGCGGCTGCTCGGGGTACCCCGCGACGAGGCCGGCAGCGCCTCGCCGGGGCTGCCCACCTGGATCGGGGTCGGGATCGCGCTGCTGTTCACCTTCATCGGTGGCCTGTCCCTGCTCGGCACCGCGCTGCGCCCCACCCTGGACCGGCTGACCGCGCTGCCGGCCGCCGTCTGGGCACTGCTCTACCCGGCCCTGGGCCACCAGTTGGGCGACTGGTCGGCCGTGCCCGGCTGGCTCTGGCCGCTCGGGCTCGCGGCCTCCGGCGCCGGGCTGGCCCTGGCCGCGTACCGCTGGCGGGAGCTGCCGGTCAATGGTGCCGCCCGGCCACGGTGGCGGGTCACGTCGGCGACCGCCTCGCTGGCCGTCGCGGGCGTACTGACCGCCGCTCTGCTCTCCTGACCCGCTCAGCCTGGTGGCCGGGCGGAGCTGGTCAACCGGAAGTGCTGCCGCTTGCCCTCGTCGCGGACCACCACGCCGTAGCGGGCCAGCTCGGCGCGCAGCTCCCGGGCCTCGCCGCCCCGGTCCTGCTCCAGCGCCTGCTGCCGGGCCCGCAGCAGCGCGTCCGCGCCGGCCGGCAGCCCCGGCAGGTCCGGCACCCAACGCCGGTACGCGGCCCGGTGCGGATCGCCGTCGAGCCACGGCCAACCGTGCTCCCGGAAGGCGGTGGCCAGCCGGTCGGCCGGCAGGTCACTGGGCTGCCGGGCAAGTTCGGCGTCGTCCGGATCGAGCAGCACCAGGTCCTTGCCGTCCACGTAGACCGCCCGGACGGTCCGCCGGTCGATCTCCCGTTGGGTGCTGCCCTGACGCAGCCCGACGCCGCTGCCCGACACGGTCACCCGTACCCGCTCGGCGGTGCCGATGACAGCGATCGCCAACCCGACCAGGACGCCGACCGCCACCCCACCGGCGAGCGCGTACCGGTCGGGCAGACCGTCGACCGCGCGGAACAGTCCCTGCGCGGGTGCCCAGGGCAGGCCGGCCACCCAGCCCGCCCCGGCCGCCAGGAGCCCACCCGCCGCGCCGCCGGCCAGCGGGATCCCGCCCCAGAGCACGACCAGCTCCAGGACTCCTCCGCTGACCACGCTCGGCGTGCCGTACGCTCTCATGCCACCTCCCGCCGCATGGTCCGCACCAGCCCGGCGACCAGCGGCACGACCAGCCACACCAGCAGCGACACCGCGAGGCGTTGCCACTGTCCGGCGGTCACCTCGGCGGTGAACAGCGGCTCCATGGTCCGTCCGGTGTCCAGCCACTCGGCCGCACGGTGCAGCCCCCGGACCAGCTCGCCCACGATCGACCAGGCGATCGGCAGCACCAGGTAGGCCACGATGGCCAGCGGGGTGTTCAGCAGCAACAGCCCGAACGCCGCCCCCATCAGCACGTTCGCCACCTGGAACACCACGGCGTGCGCCACCAGGGCGCCCTCGATCCGCCAGGTACCCGAGCCACCCGTGGCACCGGCGATGAGCGTGCCGACGGCGGCGAACGCCAGGCTGGTCAGCACCGACCCGAGCGCCGCCAGCACCACCGCGATGAGCTTGGCGACGATCACCCGCTCCCGCCGGGGCACCAGG
This sequence comes from Micromonospora aridisoli, assembly GCF_056150025.1. Taxonomy (NCBI): domain Bacteria; kingdom Bacillati; phylum Actinomycetota; class Actinomycetes; order Micromonosporales; family Micromonosporaceae; genus Micromonospora; species Micromonospora aridisoli. Next base: position 123,372 of record NZ_JAXCFK010000001.1, read on the forward strand.
GCGAACGTGGTCAGCGCGGTGCGCTGCGACCACTCGCTGGTGATCGACAGGATGCCGAGCACCGGCAGCAGCACCCCCACCGGCAACAGCGAGGTGATGAAGAAGGTGGTGAAGGTCTGTTCCGCAGCTTCGGCGTACACCAGCAGAAGCGCGACGATGACGGCGCTGATCAGGCCGATGGTGATCAGCAGCCAGCGGCCGGCCCGGGTGTCGACGAGCTTGCGCAGCTCCACGGCGGTCAGCCGGACCAGCGACGGCCGGTGCTCGGCCGCGCGACGCCCCGGAGTGACCTCGGGTGCGGTGGTGACGGTGGTCATCGGACGACCTCCCCGGTCGGCTCGGTGGTGGTGGAGTTCGTGGCGGTGCCGGGGTCCGACGCGGTGGCGGTGAGGGTGAGGAACAGCTGCTCCAGGCCACCACCGCCGGCCGGGCGCAGCTCGGTGAGGGCGACCCCGGCGGCCAGGGCGACCTCACCGACCGTCTCGGCGTCGGCACCGACCAGCAGCCCGTCGGAACCCTCGCTGACCGCCAGGCCGCTCCGGTGCAGCGCGCCCCGCAACGCCGTGACGTCCCGTGCGCGCACGACAGTGCCGTCGCCGGCCAGCAACTCGTCCTTGCCGCCCTGGGCCACGATCCGGCCGCCCCCGATCACCACCAGCCGGTCCGCGACCGCCTCCACCTCACGCAGGAGATGGGAGGAGAGCAGCACGGTGCCGCCCCGGTCGGCGAAGTCCCGCAGCACGCCGCGCATCCAGAAGATCCCCTCCGGGTCCAGGCCGTTGGCCGGCTCGTCCAGGACCAACACCCGGGGATCGCCCAGCAGCGCGTGGGCCAGGCCGAGCCGCTGACGCATGCCCAGCGAGTACGCGCGTACCCGGCGGCGGGCCGCCGCCGCGTTCAGCCCCACCCGGTCGAGCACCTCGTCGACCTTGCGCCGGTCGACACCCATGGTGGCCGCCGCCACGGTCAACGCCTCCCGGCCGGTCCGCCCGGCGTGCTGGGCGGAGGCGTCCAACAGCACGCCGACCGTGCGGCCCGGGTTGGGCAACTGGCGGTACGGACGTCCGTCGACCGTGGCGGTGCCGGCGGTCGGCGGGGTGAGTCCGCAGATCATGCGCATCGTGGTCGACTTGCCGGCCCCGTTGGGACCGAGGAACCCGGTGACCGTGCCCGGTTCGCAGTGGAACGACACGTCCTTGACGGCGGTGTGCCGCCCGTACCGTTTGGTGAGCTGATGTACGGCGATCATGCGGTCAGCCTGTCCGAGCCGGCCGGCCGACCGCAGCGGCCATCGGTCTGCTTCCCGCAGACCAAGGTCGACGTCCAGGTCTCGACTTTGGTAGCTGGTCCGGTGCCCGCCGGGCTGCCTACCATTGCGCCTGTGACCAGCGCCGTCGTACTGGAGCACCCGTGGCTGCTGCCCGGGTCGCTCGGCGCGGCGACCCGTCGTCGTCGGCGCACCACCCGGGACTGGCTGGTCGACAGCTTCGGTTTCCTGGTCTGCCTCGCCTGGGTGACGCTGGCCACCTTCGACGCCGCCTCCCCGAGCCCGGCGCTGGCCGAGCGGCTCCCGCACGACTGGATGATCGCGGCCGACGCCCTGCTCGGTCTGGCCTGTTCGGCGGCGCTCTGGTGGCGGCGTCGCTGGCCGGTGGGGCTGGCACTGGTCACGCTGCCACTGACGATGTTCTCCATCACCTCCGTCGCCGCCCTGCTGATCATCTACTTCACGGTGGTGGTGCACCGCCGGACGGCGGTCGCCCTGGCGGTCACCGCGGCCGGGCTGTTCACCAACATGTTCTTCGCCCTGCTGCGACCCGAGCCGGGCAGCCCGTACTGGGTCTCCACCGTCTGGGGCGTGGTGATCACCCTGCTGGTGCTGGCCTGGGGGATGTTCGTGCGGGCGCGCCGACAACTGGTGCTGTCGCTGCGCGAGCGCGCCGAGCGGGCCGAGGCCGAGCAGCAGCTGCGGGTGGCCCAGGCCCGGCAGTTGGAGCGCACCCGCATCGCCCGGGAGATGCACGACGTGCTCGCCCACCGGATCTCACTGCTCAGCCTGCACGCCGGGGCGCTGGAGTTCCGTCCCGACGCGCCCTCGCAGGAGGTGGCCCGGGCGGCCGGGGTGATCCGGGGCAGTGCGCACGCCGCACTTCAGGACCTGCGTGCGGTGATCGGCGTACTGCGCGCCGAGAACTCCCTCTCCGACGAACCGGAACGCCCCCAGCCCACCCTCGACGACCTGCCCGAGCTGGTCGCCGATTCCCGGGCCGCCGGGGTCCGCGTCGACCTGTGCGAACGGGTCTCCGCGTCGGACCGGTTGCCGGCGGCCGTGGGCCGCAGCGTCTACCGCATCGTCCAGGAGGGGCTGACCAACGCCCGCAAGCACGCCCCCGGCGCCGCCGTCACGGTCGCGCTCAGGGGGGCGCCCGGCGACGGGTTGAGCGTCGAGATCCGCAACCGTAGACCGGTGGGCGAGCCAGCCGGGTCGCCCATCCCGATCCCCGGCACCGGCACCGGACTGGTCGGCATCGCCGAACGGGTCAGCCTCGCCGGTGGGCGGCTGGAGCACGGCCGCGACGGGCAGGGCGACTTCCGACTCGCCGCCTGGTTGCCGTGGCCGACGACGTGACCGGTCGGGTGCCACCCGAGGCGGACGTGATCGCCCCGCTGCCGGCAGGGGCGGTGCGTGACGCGGTGCCGGTCGCCGGGAACGAGCCGGCGGCAGGCGACGCCGGCACCGCGCCGGGCGAGGGTCGGCCGGTGCGGATCCTGATCGTGGACGACGACGCGTTGGTACGCGCCGGACTGTCGATGATCCTCGGCGGTACGCCCGACCTGAAGGTGGTCGGCGAGGCGGCCGACGGCAGCGAGGTCATCCGGGCGGTCGCCGCCTGCCGGCCGGACGTGGTGCTGATGGACATTCGGATGCCCCAGCTGGACGGGCTGGCCGCCACCGAGGCGCTGCGCGCGCTGCCCCGGCCGCCGGAGGTGCTCGTGTTGACCACGTTCGACGCCGACGAGCACGTGCTGCGGGCGCTGCGGGCCGGTGCCGGCGGGTTCCTGCTGAAGGACACCCCGCCGCTGGAGATCGTGCGGGCGGTGCGTCGGGTGGCGGCCGGCGAGGCGACCCTGTCCCCGACGGTGACCCGGACCCTCATCGAGCACGTCATGGCGGGCCCGACGGCCGATCCGCGCCGGGACCGGGCCGCCCGGCTGATCGAGGGTCTGACTGAGCGGGAACGCGCCGTGGCGGTGGCCCTCGGCCAGGGGCGTACCAACGCCGAGATCGCCGCCGAGCTGTACATGAGCGTGGCCACCGTCAAGGCGTACGTGTCGCGACTGCTGACCCGTCTCGGTCTCAACAACCGGGTGCAGGTGGCCCTGCTCGTGCACGACGCCGGGCTGGTCTGACGGCCCGGTAACGGACCCGGTAAGGGATTTGAACTATCCGGCTGCGATGGCCGTACCACTGCCCGAGGTGCGGTGCTCAAGCGCACCGCTACCGGAGCTGCGGGAGGTCTGCCGTGCGAGTTGATGAGCAGTCGACGGATCCCATCGATCAGATTCTGGGCGAGTTGCCGGTCCCGACGCCGTTGACCCCTGAGGACGTCCGGCTGGCCGTCCGGGCGGTGGTCGTGCACGCGGCCGAGGAGTGGCCGACCGGCGCGCTGTGCCGCAACGACGGTGCCCGGTTCCCCTGCCGGCTGCATCGCTGGGGTCGGCGGGTGCTGCTGAACCACGGGCTAAACGAGCGACAGCTCGACGCCCTCATCCGGCACGGCAATCCGTTCGTGCACGTGCCGTTCCCGTTCCTGATCAACGGGCCGTCGGCGGGGCGTACCCCCGCCGCCCGTCCGGCCGGTGCCGCCGCCCGTCCGGCCGGTGCCGCCGCCCGTCCGGCCGGTGCCGCCGGCTACCCGCCACGGGCCGACCGGGCGGCGGGACATCCGGCGCGGCCCGATCGCGCCGCCGGGTACCCGACGCGTGGTCCGGTGCCGCGGGTGGCCGCACCGGCGGCGCGTACCGGCGCCCGACCCGCCGGCTCCGGCCGGCCGGTGGTACCCCCCACCACCGCGCCGCGCTGGCCGCGGGCGAGCTGAGAGGGGCTCGCCCGGCGGCGGTACGACGCCGGCCCGGAGCGCGCGGTCATTCCCCTCCCGCGCCCGGGCCGGCGTCGCGATGCAGCCTGCCGTCAGCGGTTCCCGGCGGGGATCCCGCAGTCGGGTGCCGCCCAGTAGGTGGTGTTCGGGCTGCGGTCCTGGTTGTTCTCCCGCCGCGAGTCCACGTGGACGTGGGTGTTGTGGCCGGCCACGCCCGGCCCGATGATGCCGCTGAAACCGTGGTTGCGTGCCTGGCGGGCGATCTGGCACAGCGACCTGTCGCGCGAGACGAGGTCTGCGGCGTTGCCGTAGAGGTGCTGGCTGTCCGTGGCCCCGCCCACCCGGCTGTTGCAGGTGCGGCTGCGGAAGCCACTGGTGACGATCAGCGGCCGCTCGCCGAGGCTCTTGCGCAGCGCCTCCAGTTTCCACATCGTGCGCAGCGCGTTCTGCCGGGTCTGGGCGGTGGTCAGCGGGCCACCGGACCATCCGCTGCCGCCGCAGCCCTCGTCCATCTCGCTCCAGCTGAAGTGCCGGGGGGTGCAGTCGTTGTCCTGGATCTGGTACAGCTTCGCGAAGGTCTGCGGCCCGGCGATCCCGTCGACCCTGATGCCGTACGCCGACTGGAAGCGGCGAACCGCGGCGGCGGTCTTCGGGCCGTACCGCCCGTCGAGTTCCACGATGTCGTTGTTGCCGGCCCAGCCGGCGATCCGTAGTTGCAGCTCACGTACGTCGCTGCCGGAGCGCCCCTGGTAGAGGTTGCGGTTCCAGGTGTAGCAGGCGTCGGCGTGGGCCGGTGGCGCGGCGACCACCGTGGCGACCGCGGCGCCTGGCAGGGCCAGGGCGAGGGCGACGACTGCCCGTTTCACAGTGTGTACGCGCACAGAAGTCCTCCTGAAGGCAGCAATTGGGGTGGCAGCCGGGACTTCGACCGGGTCGTCCCGTGGATCCACCCTCGCACCGGACCAGCCGATTGGAGGCGATTAACGAGAATTGTCCTCACAATTTGCCGTACCTGGGCATTGGCTGGGAATTAAGGCCATTTGCGAAACAGGCAATCGACGGCGAGCGGCCCGAGAAAGGCGATTTCGGCGCGGAAGGTCGCAGCCGGTGCCACGGAGGGTGATGTTCCCCGAGCCATCCGGCCCGGTAACGTCAGCGCGGGCGACGACGGGGAGGTGGGCGTGGCGCGTGGCGGCATCTTCTGTGTCGAGGGCCAGTGGCACCGGGATCTCAACGAACGCGGATCCGTGCTGCCCACTCTCGAACTGCTCGAACGCCTGGGCAAGGTCCGCTTCATCCACAAGGACGCGGCCACCCGGGACGAACTGTTCTACTTCATCGACCGCTGGTTGTTGAAGCAGTACGCCGACCACCGGCTCGGCTTCTTCGCCATGCACGGCGAACCCAACCGGCTGTGCCTCACCGACTGGCACTCGGTCGAACTCACCGAGGTGGCCGAGCTGATGGCCGGGCGCTGCGAGGGGCGGCGCCTCTACTTCGGTAGCTGCTCGGTGCTGCGTGCCCCCGAACCGGTGCTCCGGGACTTCCTCGCCGTCACCGGTGCCGCGTTGATCTGCGGCTTCACCCGGGAGGTGGACTGGGTCGAGTCGGCGGCGTTCGAGACGGTCCTGCTCGACGTGCTCGCCAACGGCCGCCGGCACAACGCCGCCGAACTGCGGATGGGCTCGGCGCACTGGGCGCCGCTGGCGTCGTACCTGGGCTTCCGGATCATCTACGCCAACGGGCGGGCCTGGCGGCCGTCGATGCGCCCCCGCGTGCCCAGTCAGCCGTCCGCCGGCCAGCACGCCTGACGCCTGGTAGAAACGAGCGATGTCACCCACGATCGCTCGTAACACCCGGGTGAACCGGGACGAGCTACTCGACTTCCTCCGCCCCCGGCACCGGGTGGTGCTGATGACCACCCGCGCGGACGGCCGGCCGCAGTCGTCACCGGTCGCCGCCGGGGTCGACGCCGAGGGACGGCTGGTGATCTCCAGCTATCCCGAGCGCGCGAAGGTCGCCAACATCCGCCGCGACCCGCGGGTGTCCGCCTGCGTGCTCTCCGACGACTGGAACGGGCCGTGGGTACAGGTCGACGGCACCGCCGAGGTGCTCGACCTGCCCGAGGCCCTCGAACCGCTGGTGGAGTACTTCCGCTGCATCTCCGGCGAGCACCCGGACTGGGACGAGTACCGACAGGCGATGCAGCGCCAGGGCAAGTCGCTGATCAGGATCACCATCACCGGGTGGGGCCCGATCGCGACCGGGGGCTTCCCGGCCCGACTGGCCGAGTGACGCGGGCGGGGCGCGGCGGGTGCCGCGCCCCGCCGGACTCAGCGTCGGGCCGTCGCGTACGTGGCGCAGCCGATCAGCTCCATCGACACCTGGAGCCGCTCCAGGCTGATGTTCTTGGCGATGGTGTCCTCCGGGCTGTGGTACGGCGGCTCCAGCAGCGCCGGTGACTCCTCACCGCGCCAGGAGAAGTTCGCACTGGCGATACCGACCTCCTGGAACGACTGGTGGTCGCTGGCGCCGCGCTGGGTGACCGGGGAGATCTGCGGCTCGTAGCCGAGCCGCCGGGCGGCGGCGGCGACCTCGTCGGTGGCCCGGTTGCTCTCACCGGTGAACGACAGCAGCCAGTACCGGGTGGCCGGGTCCCAGCTCGTGGCGACCATGTCGTTCTGGTAGACGGCGAGGATCCGGTCCCGCTCGGGCTGCGGCAGCTGGGCGACGTAGTAACGGGATCCGATCAGTCCCTGCTCCTCGGAGCCCCACAGGGCGAACCGCACGGTGGCGTCGATCGGCACCGCCTTCAGCACCCGGGCCAGTTCCAGGCAGAGCACGGTGCCGGAGCCGTCGTCATTGGCGCCCGGAGCGCCGATGACCGAGTCGTAGTGGGCGCTGACCATGACGACCGGACCGTTGCGACCCGCCCGACCGCGCCGCTCGGCGAGCACGTTGTGCGAGGTCAACCCCCGGTGGGTGGTGGTGGCGATGGTCAACGTCAGCGGGCCGGCGGCCAGCAGCGCCCGTAGCCGGTGCTTCTGCGCCTGGGCCACCCCGACGACCGGGATCGGCAGTGGAGCGGCGGCGGAACCGGGCAGCGTGGGGGAGAACGCCGACGCCCGGCGCGGCTCCACCAGATCGGCCGGAAGGAAGATCACGGCGGCGGCCCCGGCCGCCACGGCGGTGGCGGCGAGCTGCTCCCGCGCGGCCGCGACGTAGTCGACCAGCACGATCCTGCCGCTGACGTCGGCCGGGTAGTCACCCGGCGCTCCGGCCCCGACGTCGACGACGGAACCGGTGACCGTGACGTCCAGGGCGGCCTGACCACTCGCCCCGGCCTGCCAGTTGAGGTCACCGGGCAGTCCGGCGGGCGAACCGAGCTGAGCGAGGAACTTGTCGGCGACCGGGAAGGGCTGCAGGGTGGTGTCGTAGCGCAGCTTGTCGAGCTGACTGGCGATGTAGTGCGCGGCCCGGCGCTCCGAGTCGGTGCCACCGATGCGCGGACCGATGTCCTCGGAGAGCACCTTCAGGTGCTGTAGGGCGCGCTCCGCCGACAGCTGGGCGATCACGACCCGGTCGTGCGGGGTGAGGGCCGGGGGCCGGTGCGCGCCCGGGCGCTGGTCGGTCGCTGCCCAGGCGGGCGCGGGCAGCGCCACGGTGGCGGCGCCACCGAGTGCGACGGTCAGCATCCGTCGCCGGTCGAGCAAACCTGATCCGGTGGAGCGGGACGATTCGTGCGGGGATGTCACGGTGTCGTCGAGCGAAGCCAAGACGGCGCCCTCCTGATTCGAGGTCCGACCCGCGCGTCAGGGGTGTGACGCCCGGGTCACAGAGACTCGAATCTATCCGGCGAGCTGCCGTTACTCAAGATCAGATTAGTGATGGCTCGGTGGGGTGGCGCGCCGCGGTCCGCCCTCCGGTTTCAGTACGCGGCCGTGAAGCGTGCATTCTGGAAGCGTCCGTTCTCGATCTCGTCGACCACCGCGACCGCCAGATCCTCGTAGCTGAGCACGCTGCGGCCCGCTGCGTCGGTCACCGGCTGGTCGGCGCCGGTCCGGTACCGACCGGTGCGCTCACCCGGATGGAACTCAAGTGGTGGCGGAGAGACGTACGTCCAGGTCACGCCGTCGGCCGAGGAACGGTAGACGTCCAAGGCCTCCGCCTGCCCCAGCGCGGCGTCCCGGTACTCCTCGGGAAAATCCGGATCGTCCAACAGCCGGGTGCCGGCCGGGGTGAGCAGGGTGGCCCCGCCGCCGACGTGGATCACCCGGGGTGCCGCCGGCATCCCGCGCAACGCGTCGAGCACGCTCCGCGCCGCGTCCGGCCACAGCGAACGGCCACCACCGCCGATCGCCACCACCAGCGCGTCCGCCTCCGGTGCCAGCTCCCGCACGCTGCGTTCGCTGGTCGCGTCCCCGGTGACGACCCGGACCCCGGCCGGTAGGAAGGGCGCGTCGGCCTCGGGGCGGCGTACCGCGGCCACCACCCGGTGTCCGCGGTCGAACGCTTCCCTGACGATCCGGGAACCCGCGGTGCCACCCGCACCGAACACGACGATGTTGCTCACGCCGCCGCTCGCTTCGCTCCGCGGCGGCGCGAGGCGCCCGCTGCTGCATTGGCTGGTTCGCTCGCACGCTCGCTCACGTCCTCAGGCTAGGCAGCAGACCTGGTGGGCGTCGGCGGAACCGCTCAGTCGACCAGGGCCGAGTAGACCAGTTGGCGTAGCTGCGGGCGGATGGGCCAGGTGCTTGACGGCATCAGCTGGGTGAAGAACATGGCGGTGATCTCCTCCGCCGGATCGACCCAGAACATGGTGCTGGCCACCCCACCCCAGTAGTACTCGCCGACGCTGCTCGGCAACCGGCTCGGTACCGGGTCGTCGACCACCGCGAAGCCGAGGCCGAACCCGATGCCGTCGAAGTTCGTCTCGGCGAACCCGCCGGTGGACAGGGCGCCCAGGTCCTGCCCGTCCGGCAGATGGTTGCGAGCCATGAACCGCACCGTGCGCGGGGCGAGCAGGCGGATGCCGTCCAGCTCGCCACCGCGCAACAGCAGTTGGGTGAAGCGGTGGTAGTCAGCGGCCGACGAGATCAGTCCACCGCCGCCGGAGAGCAGCACCGGCTTCTCGTGGGCCAGCACGCCGAGCGCGTCGTGACGAACCGCGCGACCCGACGCCGGGTCCGGCACGTACAGGGCGGCCAGCCGCTCGGCGTCGGCACCGTCGACGTACCAGCGAGTGTCGCCCATGCCGAGCGGGCGCAGGATCCGCTCGGTCAGGAAGGTGTCGAGGCTCTGCCCGGAAACGACCTCGATCAGCCGGCCGAGCACGTCGGTGGCGACCGAGTAGCCCCAGGCGGTCCCGGGTTGGAAGAGCAGCGGCAGCTCGCCGAAGACCTTGCAGGCCTCGGCCAGGTCGACCTCTGCCGGTGGGTAGAGGTCGTAGCCGGCGGCCCGGTACAGCCCGTCGACCACGGAGGTCTGCATGAAACCGTAGGTCAGCCCGGCGGTGTGGGTGAGCAGGTGCCAGATCCGGATCGGCTCGATCGCCGGAACGGTGTACGGCCTGAGTGTCGAACCCTTCGAGTAGACCCGCATCTCGGCGAACTCGGGCAGCCAGCGCCCGATCTCGTCGGTCAGCTCGAAGCGGCCCTCCTCCCAGAGCATCATCGCCGCCACCGAGGTGATCGGCTTCGTCATCGAGTAGATCCGCCAGAGGGTGTCCGGCTCCACCGGGGTGCCGGCCTCGCGGTCCCGCAGCCCGTACGTCGAACTGTGCGCGATCTCGCCGCGGCGGGTGACCACCGCCTGCCAACCGGCCAGTCTCCCGGCGTCGACGTACCGGGCGAAGTGCTCGTCGATCCGGGCCAGCCGCGTCGGGTCGAATCCGAGATGCTCCGCCTCGATGCTGGGTGCCATGCTCACCCCAGCGAACCTACCGGCCGGTATGCGGGGCGGGGAAGCCGTGTTGTCGGGGTCACTGGCTAACCTCCTGACATGCCGGAGCCGACGGAGGACGTCACCTTCCACGACGAGGACTGGTACGCGGAGGACCTGGCCGACCGCCGCTTCGTCGGCTGCACCTTCCACCGGGTGGACCTCACCGAGGCGGCCAGCCGCGGCGCGGTCTTCGAGGGCTGCACCTTCGGCGACGTGGCGTTCAACGTCTCCCGGCACACCGACTCCGCCTTCACCCGGTGCGTCTTCATCCGCTGCAACCTCTTCGAGGCGGAGTTCACCGGCTGCAAGCTGGTGGGCAGCACCTTCGACCGCTGCGACCTGCGGCCGTTGACGGTCACCGGGGGCGACTGGTCGTTCCTCACGCTCGCCGGTGGTGACCTGCGCGGCGCTCGGTTCGACGGGGTACGAATGCGCGAGACCGACCTGTCCGGGACCGACCTGACGGGTTCGACGTTGACCGGGTGCGACCTGTCCGACGTGCAGTGGCGTGGCGCCCGGCTGTCCGGTGCGGACCTGCGCGGCAGCGACCTGGGCGGGCTGGATCCGACCGTGGTGCACCGCGCCGGGACGGTCATCGATCTGATGCAGGCGGCGACCCTCGCCCGGGCTCTCGGCTTCGACATCCGCGACTGACCCGTGGTGGGGAGACGTCGACGGATGCCCGAACGCCGTCCGTCCGCGACGGACCGGGCCTGAGGGGTGTGCCCCGAAGAGCCTGTGTCAGAGTCTTCAGGCCTAGCGCCGAGGGTCCCGGCAGTGCCAATGTGAGGTGTCCACACAACCGGGTGGAGTGTGCCGGTGCGAGTCCGGTCCGGCAGAAGTGGAGAGTCGGTGGCGGAGGAAATCCCCCCACGGGCAGCTCGCCGCACCGGCTCCGCCGGACGACGCGGACCGGTGAGCGGGCGGCAGCTTCCCGGTCAGGACCATGAGACCCGCGCTGCCCGGCGGCTCGCCCGAGCCCGTCGGCGTCGCCGCTGGGCGTTGGAGGGGATCGCCGCCCTGGCGGGGCTGCTCGCCCTGGTCGGGTACGTGCACTGGTGGTCGGAGCCCAGCCCGGAGGAGTCGGCCGAGCCGGACGGCCTGCCCGCGGTGGTCGGACGCCCGAGCCTGCCCAGCACCGCGCCCACCGCTCCGGCCGTGCCCGGGCTGCGGCCCCGGGAGCGTCCTCCCAGCCCCAGCCCCACACCGAGCCCCACGTCGACCGGTCCGACACCGACGGGGGCGCTGCTAACCGTCGATCGCGCGGACATCCCGGCGACGGTGAACCTGAGCCGGGTGGGCGAGCGTGACTGGGTGCACTGGGGACTGGGCGGTGCCGGGACGACGGTGCGCAAACGCGACGGCTCCAGAGAGATCCGCGACCTGGGCGGTCGGGGTGAGCGGGGCGGCTGGGACGGCAACCAGGAACTCTTCCGGTGGCGCGACGGGGCGCCGGTACGGTCCGCCGACCCCACGCCCGACGGGGTGTACACCTGCGGGACGGGCAGTGGCTTCAGCCTCGCCGTCGACGCCGACGGACAACCCCGTACCGTCACCGTCTACCTGGGTGTGTGGATGGCCCGGGGCCGGTTGGAGGCGCGGCTGAGCAGCGGTGGTCCCAGCCGTACGCTCCAGCTGGAGGAACGGCACACCAGCCAGTCCACCGGCGCGACCATCCGGTTCCAGGCCCCGAAGGGCACCCGGCTGCTGCTCACCTGGACGGTGGAGGAGAGCTTCACCCCGCACTGCGGCAACGTCGGCCTGCAGGCCGTGGCGTTGCGCTGACCGGGCCGGAGCGTGCCGTTCGGCTGTCACGCCGGTCGTTGCCCGGCCGGTGGCCCGATTCGCCAGTAGCCTGGTCGGCGACCGACGTACGAGACCGGGAGGACCTGTGACCACAGGCGACAAGGTGTTGGACAGCCCCACGAACTGGGTGGCCGAGCACATCAGTCGATACGTCGAGACCGACGGTGCCGACGGGCACGAGTGGCGGCCGGGCGTCTTCACGCTGCTGCTGACCACTCGGGGCCGGCGCAGCGGCGCGCTGCGGCGCACCGCGTTGATCTACGGCCGGTCCGGCGACGCGTACGTGGTGGTCGCCTCGCAGGGCGGCGATCCCCGGCACCCGGCCTGGTATCTCAATCTGCTGGCCGAGCCGCAGGCCGAGGTGCAGGTCGGTGCCGAGCGATTCACCGCCCGGGCCCGGACCGCCACGCCGGAGGAGAAGGCGCGGCTGTGGCCGGTCATGACCAGCATCTGGCCGGCCTACGACGACTACCAGGCGAAGACCGACCGGGACATCCCGGTGGTGCTGCTCGAACGCGACTGACGAGACGACCGGGGAGGACGATCGATGCCCGCCTACGCGCTGGCCCACCTGCGGAACCCGCAGGTCAACGAGGACATTCTGAACTACCTTGAGCGGATCCAGGCCACGCTGGAGCCCTTCGGCGGCCGGTTCGTGGTGCACGGCCCGGAGGTGGACGTGCGTGAGGGTGAATGGCCGGGGAGCGTGGTCATCCTCGAGTTCCCCGACCGGCAGCAGGCGCACGCCTGGTACGACTCGCCCGCGTACCAGGAGATCCTGCCGCTGCGCACCCGACACATCGACGCCTCGGCCATCATCTTCGACGGGGTCGGTCCGGGCTACGACCCGGGGCAGACCGCCGCGGCGTTGCGGGCCGCCGGCTGAGCCGCCGGGACAGTTTGTCCGTCACCCTGGGTCCATCGGATCGTAACGTCCTGCTGTCCGTGTTCGACTGTCCTGTGTGGAGGCCAGGCCGATGAACAGCAGCAGTACCGTCCGTCCGTCCCCGCCCACCGGCGAGCGGACGGGGGTGGGGCTGCGGGAGATCCCGCTGCCGCCGTACGTGACCGCCGAGGATGCCCAGTTCGCCGTGCGGGCCGTCGTGGTGCACGCGCCGAGGAGATGGTCGGGCGGCACGGTCTGCCGCAACGACGCCAGCCCGCACCCGTGCCGGCTGCACCGGTGGGGCACCCGGGTGCTCGCGCTGCGCGGCCTGCACGACGCCGACATCGCCGCGTTGATCGAGCGTGGCGACCCCGCTGCTCCGCTGCCGCCACGGTCACCGGCCTGAGCGAGAAGGGGGGCGTAGCCCGCACGAATACCCGACCGGCGGGCGTCCATGCCTCCGATCGAGCTGACATCGCTCTATTTGACGGATGCCTCGGCAGCGGGCACCGTGGAGGGCTGGAGGGGCCTTGAGCTGCCCCGATGTGGCGGTGAGTGGCACCGCCCGGGAGCCGAGAACACCCACGAGGAGTCCCACCATGCTCACGATGACCGACAATGCCGTCCTGGTGATCCGTGATCTCGCCGCGCAGCAGGACGTCTCGGAGGGCGGCGGCGTACGTATCGCCGCGGACACCGCGGCCGGTTCGCTCTCCGTCGAGCTGGTGCCCGCACCGGCCGAGGGCGACCAGGTGGTCGACAACCAGGGCGCGCGGATCTTTCTAGACTCCGACGCGGCCGATCTGCTCGGTGACGCCTCGGTGGACGCGACCGTCGACGACGAGGGCGTCGTGCAGTTCGGGTTCACCGAGAAGGAGTAGATCTCCGCTCAGCCCGCGCGGCGGGTCTCGCCGCCGCGTTGCGTCCGACCGCGCGTCGGCGGCGTCCCGGCGGTACGCCGGACGCCGCCGCCACGGGCCGGTCGGCCCAGCTCATCCAGTACGTGGGCCAGATGGTGCGAGGTGCTCCACGCCGTCCAGTTGGTGGCCGAGCCGGCACCTGCGCCCCGTCGTGCCCGACGTGCGATCTCGTGATCGCCCCAGGAGAAGCTCGCTCCCGTCGCTGGCCAGTGCGGTCCCGACACCAGCGTGCGGCACAGGTCGGCGACCCGCTGGTCACCTTGGCCCCGCCGGCGCGACCAGCGGTGGACCCACCAGGCACCGTCGTCGGTGTAGGGGACCGTCAGGTGGCGGTCGACGGCCGGCTGAGCAGGGATCGTGGCCGGCGCGACGCCGTAGTCACCGAACGCCACGCCGAGGTCGGCCAGCCGTTGCCAGAGCAGCCAGTCCCACCGTTCAAGCCGGACGGGTTCGTCGGTGGCCAACCGGGACAGCGTCGGCGGCATCCCACCGGCCACCACGCTCACCGACCGCCAGGCGTGCCGCCGGGCCCAGTCCAGCACCCGCCGGGCCCGGTTCTCCGCCAGCCGGACGTCTGCCGGGCAGCACACGTCACCGCAGTCGACCAGCAGGTCGCACTGCTCCGGGGCCAGGCGCGCGTGCCGTCCGATCCGTTCCAGGACCGCGGTGGTGGCGTCGGGGCCGGCCCGGTCCCGGCGGAGCCGCAGGCGTACCACGGCCCGCCCGGTGTGCGCCCGGGCGGTCATACCCAGCGTCGCCAACCGCCGCTCACCGTCCGCCAGGCCGATCACCGGCACCAGCGGTACGCCCAGACGGGCCAGCTCCGACGCCGCCGCGTCGGGTAGGGCGCCGGTGTCGACGGCCGGGAGCAGCCCGGACGGCAACCGAGCCAGCAGGTCGACAAAACTTTTGTCTACTTCGGACAGTTCCAGGATCGGGCTGAGCATCGGGGACCGGGCGTCGTCGAGGTGGCCGAGCGCCTCCAGTTCGCCGCGCCGTGCGGCGAGAACGGGGCGGTAGACCGGCTCCTCCGCCCAGCCCCGGGGGGCGGGCATCATAATTCAATGTAGCCAGACGATTACCCACCTCCCAGGGCGGAGCAGCGGGAATTCCCCCGACAGGTGTCAGCTCCCCGACTATCCTCGCGGCGGTGCCCGACACCCCGATCCGATACCGGTCCGCCGACGAGGACAGCGCCCGCTGGCAGGACTTCACCCTGCGCCCGGGAGACATCGTGATCAGCACCCGCTCCAAGAGCGGGACGACCTGGATGCAGATGATCTGTGCCCTGCTGGTGCTGCGTACGCCGGAGCTGCCCGCGCCGCTGACCGAGCTGTCGCCCTGGCTCGACTGGCTGGTGGAGCCCCGGGACGAGGTGTACGCGCGGTTGGCCGCGCAGCGGCACCGTCGCTTCATCAAGACCCACACTCCGCTGGACGGCCTGCCGAGCGATCCCCGGGTGCACTACGTGGTGGTGGCCCGCCATCCGTTGGACATGGCGGTGTCACTGCACCACCAGGGTGCCAACCTGGATCGTGCGCGCCTCGCCGAACTGACCGGTCAGCCCGTACCGCCGGAGCCGGACCGGCCACGGCCGTCGGTCAAGCAGGCCCTCGTACGCTGGATCGAGGCGAATCCGGATCCGCGCACCGAACTGGATTCGTTGCCGGGCGTGCTGTTGCACCTGGGCGACGCCTGGGCCCGCCGGCACCGGCCGAACGTCCATCTCGTCCACTACGACGACCTCCGGGACGACCTGTCCGGGCAGATGCACCGCCTGGCCCGACGTCTTGACCTCGAACCTCCCGGACCCGAGCTGGTGGAGGCGGCCACCTTCGAGCGGATGCGAGCCCGCGCCGACCGGCTCGCGCCCGACCCGGCCGGCGTGCTGAAGGATCGCAACGCCTTCTTCCGCAGTGGCCGGTCCGGTCAGGGCAGCTCGCTGCTCGACGGGGAGACGCGGGCCCGCTATCACGCCCGGGCCGCCGCCCTGGCACCGTCGGACCTGCTGGCCTGGCTGCACCGAACCGGGACGTGACGGTGACGCCCCCGGAGGGCGGGTGCCGCTCCAGGGGCGTCGGTGGGCCGGCGGCCGGCCCGAGGGGGACCGGATCAGTCGTCGTCCCGGTCGTCATCGTCGTCCACCGGCTCCTGCTCGGCCTTGACGATCTCACCGGTCTGCCGGTCGACGTCGATCTCGTGCTCGGTGTCGCCGTTGACGATCTCGATCTCCCAGACCGGCCGGCCGTTCTCCCGGTCCCGGTCGGTCTCGGTGATCCGGCCACCACCGGCGTGTGCCAGCGCGATCTCACCCGCCCGCTCCCGGCTCACCGCATCATCCTCGGTGGCCGACTGGCCCTGCTCCGTCGGAGCGCCGGTGGGGCTGACCGTGGTCGCGCCGGACGGGTCGACCGTGGTGGGCGGGGTCGCGGTGGGGTCGTCGGGAGTGCTGACGGTCGTCGGGGCGCCGGTCGCCGCGGTCAGGGTCGTCTGCCGGACCCGGTCGCCGTCCGCCGCCGCGACGCCCAGGAACACCCCGGCCACCGTGAGCACCGCCGCCGCGCCGCCGACCGACGCCAGGATCAGGGGGTTGCGCTTCATCGTCTGCACCTCTCCTCGGTTGTTGCATCGAGGATCGGTCCCCGGGCGATAGCGGCGCGCTGTCCGAACCCTAAGCCCGGGTTAAGGACGTCCGGCGGCCCGTCAGGGTTTCGGCCGGCCGAGCCGGAGCGTCACCTCGGCCCCGCCGCCGGGCCGCTCGCCCAGTTCCAGCCGGCCGCCGCTGGCCTGGGCCGCCCGGCGGGCGATGTCCAACCCGAGCCCGGTCGAGCCGGCCTGGCTCGCTCCCCGGCGCACCGAGTCCGCCGTGATACCGGGGCCCTCGTCGGCGACGGTCAGGACCACCTGATCGACGGCGGCGCCGAGCCGGACGGCGAAGGCGGTGCCGTCCGGGGTGTGCGCGAAGACGTTGCCGAGCAGGGCGTCCACCGCCGCGGCCAGTTCATCGCCCGGAACACCGACGGGAAGCGGTCCGGGTGCCAGGTCGAGGTCGACCGCCCGGCCGGTCTCCTCCGCCAGCACCGACCAGAACGCCACCCGGTCCGCCACCGTCGCCACGGCGTCGGCGACCACGGCACCGTCGGCGGGGGTACGCCAGCGGGCCTGCCGGATCAGCCCGGTGACGGCCCGCTCGAGCCCGTCCACCGCGTCGGTCACCCGGGCGGCGTCCTGCGGATCGCGCAGTGACTCGGCCTCCAGACGCAGGGCGGTCAGCGGCGTACGCAGTCGGTGCGACAGGTCGGCCACCTGTTCCCGCTCCTGCACCAGCAACTCCTGGATGCGGCCGGCCAGGTGGTTGAGGGCGCCGCCCACCTCCCGCAGCTCCGCCGGCCCGGACGGGTTCACCCGCGCGTCCAGTTCGGCGTTGGCCAGCCGGTGCGACACCTCCGACAACTCGCCGATCGGGCGGACCAGGGTGCGGGCCAGCCGGTCGGCGACGGTCAGCGCGATCAGCACCAGCAGCGCGCCGAGCAGCGCCAGCACCAGCCAGGCGCGGCCCACCCCGGAGGTCATCTCCGCCTGCGGCACGACGGTGCGGATCACGGCGGTGCCGTCCGCGCGACCCTGCACCGCGATGACCACCTCCCGACCTTCGGCCGTCTCGGCGGTGAGGCTCTGCCCGCGCCCGGCCAGCTCCACCGCCGGGGTGCGGTCGGCCGCCGAGCCGAGCACCCTGCCGTCGGGCAGGAACACGCTGACCGGGCGGGCCGATTCGGCGGCGAGCTGCTCGACGGTGAGCCGTACCGTCTCCGCGTCGGCGGTGCCGACCACGGGGGCGAGGCTCTGTGCGTCGGCCGTGGCCCGCACCGTCGCCCGGTCCTCGGCGGCGGTGCGTAGCAGCAGTGCCAGCGGCACCAGGAAGGCGATCACGATGAGGACGCTGACCGCGGCGACCAGCAGCGCCAGGCGTGCCCTCACCCGCCGACCTCCGGGGTGACCAGCCGCACCCCGACCCCGCGTACGGTGTGCAGGTAGCGCGGGTGCTGGGCGCTCTCGCCGAGCTTGCGACGCAGCCAGGACAGGTGCACGTCGACGGTCTTGTCCGCGCCGCCGTACGGGATCTGCCACACCTCGGTCAGCAGCTCCCGCTTGGTCACCACCTCGCCGACCCGGGTGGCCAGGTGCCGCAGCAGGTCGAACTCGCGTGGGGTCAGTTCGACCGGTTCGCCGTCGAGGCTGACCTGCCGGGAGCGGGGGTCGATCCGCAGCCCACCGACCACCACCGTCGGGTCCTCCTCGGCCGGCCCGCCGGGTCCGCGGCGCAGCACCGCGCGTACCCGCGCGTCGAGCTGGGCGGCGGTGAACGGCTTGACCACGTAGTCGTCGGCCCCCGCGTCGAGCACCCGGACGATCTCCCGCTCGTCGTCGCGGGCGGTGGCGACGATGACCGGGACGGCGCTGACCGCCCGCAGCATCCGTAGCAGCTCGCGGCCGTCGAGGTCGGGCAGCCCCAGGTCCAGCACGACCAGATCGGGGCGGTCGTCGAGGGCGTCGCGCAACCCGGTCATCGCGCTGGAGGCGGCGGCCACGGCGTGTCCCCGCTCGCGCAGCGCCCGCACCAGCGGGGTACGGATGGTCAGGTCGTCCTCGATCAGCAGCAGGCGGGCCACAGCAGGCAGGGTATCCCCGGCGGTGGTCGCTGGCCGGTTGCGTTAACTCTCCCTTAGCGTTGCCCGAAGGTCGCCCCAACCCGTTATCGGGGATCATCGGGTGATGGGCCGTCGTACCTTCCTCGCCGTGGCCGGATGGCTGGCCACGGCGGTCGTCGCCACCCTGATCGGGCTCGCCGCGATCCGGTTGGTGGGTGAGAGCCTGACCGGGACGCCGGGCGGGGTCCGCAGTCAGGAGGAGATCGCCCGCGCGTTGGCCGAGCCGGTGCCGACCGGCGCCGCGACGCCCGGCGGCGCACCGACCGGGACTCCCGGCACCGATCCGAACGGAACGCCGTCGAGCCCGGAGTCGCCGGCCGGTCCGAGCGTGGAGCCGGAAAACCGGCGCAGCTTCGCCACGGTGGGCGGCAGTGCGGTGGCCGAGTGCCGGCCGGGTGGCGTGTACCTGGTCTCCTGGTCGCCCCGGCAGGGCTACCGGGTCGATGACGTCGATCGTGGCCCGGACGACGACGCGGAGGTCACCTTCGTCGGTCCGAGCGGCGAGTACGAGCTGTCGGTGCGGTGCGTGGGCGGCGTACCCGCGCTCGACCCCGACGCCTGAGCACCGTACACGTTTGCGGCATCGCCGCAGGTCAACGCCATGATCGACTCGCCTTCTGTCCTTGATCGGACAGCTGTTCGCCTGGCTACCGACGGGGAACGCGACATACGTTCGATACACAAAGGGGGCGATCGGTGCTGATCCCCCTTTAGCCGCCGCAACCAACTCAACCCGCCTGGGCGCTGTTCGGGCTGGGAAGGAGTGCGATGTCCAGCGCGAGGGCCAGGAGCAGAGGAGAACCCCAGCCGGTGCCGGAGGACGAGGCGACCGCCCACGCCGACGCCGAACACACCACCTGTGCCGGTGCCGGCATGCCGTTGAGCGCGCGAGTCCTGTTCGCCGTGGTCAACGCCGAGGGCCTCCTGGTCCGTGGGCTGGGGGCGGCGGCGGCCAACCGGTTGCGGACCGGCATGTACCAGGTGGTCTTCGATCAGGATGTGACCGGTGCCAGCCTGATCGGCACGGTCGGTCTCGCGGGCAGCTCCGGGCTGCCCCCCGTCGGCCAGATCGCGGTCGCCGGCCGTACCGGCATTCCGAACGCGGTCTTCGTGACCACCTTCGACAGCGCGGGTGCCGCCGCCGACCGACCCTTCCACCTGGCCGTACTTTCCTGAACGCCGGACACGAGCGCGCGGCGCCGCTGACCCGGAGGTCGAAACCGCGCCGCGCTCGGCCGTCTCCCACCGTCGCAGCCGTACGGCGGTACGTCAGCGGGGACCTGGCATGACCGGTCGTACCGGTCGCTCGTGTCGATCCCCGCTCGGTGGCGGTCCAAACCCTCGGTCGGCCGTCAATTCCACCATCTGCGAAGGACGGCGTGCGCCGGCCCGCGGTGGGGTATGTGTCGGAGCATGGAGCACTTCACTATCGCGACCGTCGCCGAGAAGAGCCCGGACTTCCGGCGGGTGCTGTGGACCGGGAAGCACACCCAGTTGGTGATCATGACGATCCCGCCCGGCGGAGAGATCGGTGAGGAGGTCCACGAGGACATCGACCAGATCCTGACCTTCGTCAGCGGCACCGGTGAGGCGCAGGTGGCCGGAGAGAAGCGTGAGGTGGTGCAGGGCGACCTGGTGGTGGTACCGGCCGGCACCCGGCACAACTTCGTCAACACCGGGCCGAACCCGCTGGTGCTCTACACCGTATACGGCCCGCCGGAGCACGCCGACCAGGCCGTCCACCACACCAAGGAGGAGGCCGACGCCGCCGAGGCCGCCGGCGAGGACGAGCCACCGACCTCCTGACCCGTTCGCCGGCCCGGCCCGGCCGGGCCGGCGAACACCACGCGAGGCGTGATGAGCCCCGGAATCCCGGGTACGCCGACCGGATGCAGCAGCCGGCGATCTCCGACTACGGGTACCTCTCCGACTGCCGCTCAGGCGCGTTGGTGAGCCGGACCGGCTCGATCGACTGGTGGTGTCCGCACCGGTTCGACTCACCCTCGGTCTTCGGCCGGCTGCTCGACCCGAACGGCGGTCACTGGCGCATCGCACCTGCCGCCCTGGGACACCCCGGGCACCGGGTGCAGCGCTCGTACCAGCCGGACACGCTGGTGCTGCGTACCGTGCACCACACCGCCGAAGGAAGCGTCGCGGTCACCGACGCCCTCGCCGCCGAGCCGGGTGCCCGCGCCCACGAGTTCGGCATGCGCTCGCCGGCCGTGCTGCTGCGCGTCGTCGAAGGGCTGTCCGGCCGGGTGTCGATGGCACTGGAGTACCGTCCGCGACCGGAGTACGGCCTGCTCACCCCGTACCTGCGCGAACTGGACGACGGCGCGGTGGCGGCCTCGGCCGGTCCGGTCCACCTGGTGCTCCGCTGCGCCGGGCTGCGCCTGCGGGCCGAGCACGACCGGGTGCGGCACACGTTCACCATCGACGAGGGACAGGTGCTCGGCTTCGACCTGGCCTACGCGCCGGCGTACGGCGATCCGCCCGCCCGGCTGGACCCCGTCCCGACGCTGGCCGACACGGTGCGGGCCTGGCAGGCGTTCCGCGAGAGCCACCGGTACGACGGTCGCTATCCCGAGATGGTGCGACACAGCTCCACGGTCCTCACCGGCCTCACCTACGCCCGCAGCGGAGCGGTCGCCGCGGCGGCGACCACCTCGCTGCCGGAACGGTTCGGTGACGACCGCAACTACGACTACCGCTTCTGCTGGCTGCGGGACTTCGCCATGACCATGCGCGCCCTGTGGGTGGCGGCCTGCCCGACCGAGGCGACCCGGCTGTTCGACTGGGCGGCCCGCTCGATCGGCCGGGTCGGCGCCGAGCCGGTGCCCGTGCTGTTCGGGCTGGAGGGGGAGCGGGATGTCTCCGAACACTCCTGCCCCCATCTCGCCGGATACGCCGGCAGCGGACCGGTGCGGGTCGGCAACGACGCCTGGCTACAGCGGCAGCTCGACGTGCCGGGTGAGGTCGTCTCCGCGGTCTGGCGGCTGCACGACTACCTCGGCGACCCGCTTCCCGCCGAGCTGCGCGACATGGTGCTCGGACTCACCGAGCAGGTGGCGTCGACCTGGCGGCTGCCCGACCGGGGCATCTGGGAGCCGCGCGACCGGGAGCGGCACCACCTGTCGTCCAAGGTGCTCTGCTGGGTGGCGATGGACCGCGCGGTGCGGCTGGCGCCGAAGCTGGGGGAGCGGGCGGACGTGCGGCGCTGGACCGGCGTCCGGGACGAGATCCGCGCCACGGTCCTGCGTGACGGGTTCGACGCGCGCCGGGGCGTCTTCACCGGCGCCTTCGGCTTGCCGGGGCTGGACGCCGCTGCTTTGTACCTCCCGGTGGTGGGCTTCCTGCCGGCCACCGACCCGCGGATGCGGGCAACCATCGAGGCGGTCGAGCGGGAACTCGGCGCCGAGGCCGGGCTGATCCGCCGCTGGGACGACGACCCCGCCGGGTTCCTGCTCTGCTCGTTCTGGCTGGTGGAGTGCCTGACTCTGGCCGGCGAGCGAGAGCGCGCCGCCGAGCTGTTCGAGCGGGTCAGCAGGCACGCCAACGACGTGGGGCTGTTCAGCGAACAGGTCGACCCGGCCACCGGGAAACACCTGGGCAACACGCCGCAGGCGTTGTCCCACATCGGGCAGGTCAACGCGGCCTGGCGGCTGACCGAGCCCACTGTCGACTGAAGGCTCCGCGCCCCCTTTTCTGTTGCCGTCACGCCTCAGCGCGGTAGCACCGGTACGCCGGACACGTCGATCGTCTCCGGATACTTGAGGCCCGCTCCGGTGTTGAGCACCACGACGCGTTCGCCCGCACGGATCCACCCGCCGGCCCGCAGCCTGCGCGCGGCCGTCAGGCAGGCGGCCCCCTCGGGGCAGAGCAGCAGGCCCTCCCGGGCGGCGAAGTCCCGCAGGTCGGTCAGGATCTCGGCGTCGTCCACGGCGATCGCGGTGCCGGCGGTGGCGCGCAGCGCGGCGAGGATCAGCTCGTCGCCCAGCGGCGCCGGAACGGTGATGCCGAACGCCACCGTGTGGGCGTTCGCCCACGGTCGCGCCCGATCGTCCCCGGCGGCGAACGCCCGCACGATAGGCGCGCAGCCGGTGGACTGCACCGCCACCAGTCGGGGCAGCTTGTCCTCGACCCAGCCGAGCTCCCGCAACTCGCCGAGGGCCTTGTGGATGCCGATCAGACCCACCCCACCGCCGGTCGGATAGATGATCACGTCGGGCACCTGCCAGCCCAGCTGCTCGACGATCTCGTACCCCATCGTCTTCTTTCCTTCGAGGCGGTACGGCTCGCGCAGCGTACCGGCGTCGAAGACGGTGCCGTCCGAGGACGCGACGAGCGCGGCCACCTGGCGCCCGGCGTCGCCGATCAGCCCGTCGACCAGGCGCAGGTCGGCACCGGCGGCCACGCACTCCCGACGGCAGATGGTCGGTGCGGACAGCGGCATGACGATGGTGACGCCGAGCCCGGCCCGGGTGGCGTAGGTGGCCCACGCGGCGCCCGCGTTGCCGTTGGTCGGCATGGCGATCCGCCGCACGCCCAGCTCACGGGCGCGGCTCACACCCACGGCCGCCCCGCGCGCCTTGAACGAGCCGGTCGGGGTCAGCCCCTCGTCCTTGACCAGCAGTTCGTCGATGCCGATGTCGGCGCCGTACGCGGGCGCGCGCAGCATCGGCGTCCATCCCTCCCCGAGCGTGGTGACGCTCCTCGGGTCGGCCACCGGAAGCAGCTCCCGGTAACGCCAGAGATCGGCCGGGCGCAACCCGAACCGCTCCGGCTCGATCACCCGCGCCACCGCCGCGAGGTCGTAGCGCGCCAGCAGCGGCGACCCACATTCGCACAGGTTCTGCGGTACGCCGGCGTCGTGTTCCCGGCCGCAGCGCGGGCATTCGAGGTGGGTCAGGTACACGCCGCTCCTCGCCGTCTCAGCTCGCGTCCACGCTGCGCCACGCCCGGCTGCGCCGCCCTGGCTCGTAGACCGAGTCCAACCGCTTCGCCACCACCCCGGGCAGCCCCTGTTCGCGGGCCGCCCGCATGGTTTCGGCACCGGCGCCGGGAAACCACGGCGGAGTCTGCCAGTGCGGCCCGGTCAGCGCCAGCGAGTCGAGCAGCTCCCGGCGCTGCGGGTAGGGCAGTTCCAGGCTGCTCACCCCCTCCAACCAGAGCAGGTCGACCAGCAGGTACTGGGCATCGGCGGTGCTGCGCCCACCCCGAGCCGGCCGGACCTGCCCGGACCGGTCGATGCGGACCAGGACGCCGTCCAGCACCGTCTCCGTCGGTGCCAGGGACTCGGCCATCGGCCGCAGCCACGGGTACGTCCCGGTGATCTCCTCACCGGTCTCGGAGAGCAGCCGCAACCGCCCACCGGAGACGTACGCCACCGCCCGTACCCCGTCCCAGCGCAGCTCGTACCCCCAGGCCGCTTGGTCGGTGGGGAGCCGACCGGCCGGTTCGGGACGCATCGGCGCGACCAGGTCGGGCATGGCGGTCCAGCCCGGCGGCGGTGGATCGGTGCGTCGCACCATCCAGTCCCGGCCGTCGCGTCCGCCGGTGGCGAAGAGCACGTACCGCCCGGCGGTCCGCTCACCCCGCAGTTCCACCACGACCTCGCGGTCCTGCCACTTCTCGCAGCGGTAGGTGCCCCGGTCATGGATGAGCATCCGGCCGCCGCCGTACTCGCCGGCCGGGATCTCGCCGGAGAAGTCGAGATACTCCATGGGGTGGTCCTCGGTGTGCACGGCGAGGTGGTTGCGCCCCTGATCGCGGGGCAGCCCGCGGGGCACCGCCCAGGAGACGAGCACCCCGTCGCGCTCCAGCCGCAGATCCCAGTGCAGGCTGCGGGCATGATGCTGTTGGATCACGAATCGGGCGCGGTCGCCGGCCCGGCGTCGTCGGGGACGCTCGGGTGGCACCGGCTCGGGCGTACGCGCGGCGTCCCGCTTGCGCCGGTACTCCTCCAGCCGGTCACCCACATCCCGCATTCTCCGGTAAAACACGCCGACGCGCCCGGCCGGCGTCGGGTCGGGGCGCTCGATCCCGGGCATGTCGACGGCCATCGGGGGTAGAACGGTCGGTATGAACCACGCTGACCACCCCACCGCAGTTCTCCCCGGTGACGTCCGAATTCCCCTGCTCGGTTTCGGCACCTGGCAGGCGACCGGCGAAGAGGGCTACAAGGCCGTGCTCGCCGCGCTCGACGCCGGCTACCGGCACATCGACACCGCCACCATGTACGGCAACGAGGAGGAGGTCGGCCGGGCGATCCGCGAGAGTGGGCTGCGCCGGGAGGACGTCTTCATCACCACCAAGCTCCCACCCGAGCGGGTCGGGCGGGAGCGGGAGACGATCGAGGAGAGCCTGCGCGCGCTCGGCGTCGATTACGTCGACCTGTGGCTGGTGCACTGGCCGCCGCGTGATCCGGGTGACCTGATCCCGGTCTGGCGGGAGATGCTCGCCGCCCGGGACGCGAACCTGGCTCGCGCGGTCGGGGTCAGCAACTTCAGTACCGCCCAGATCGACGAGCTGATCCAGGCGACCGAGGAGAATCCGGCGGTCAACCAGATCAAGTGGAGCCCCCGGCTCTACGACCGGAAGCGGCACGCCGAGCACCGGGACCGCGGGGTGGTGCTGGAGGGCTACAGCCCGTTCAAGACCAGTGACCTGTCGGACCCGGTGCTGACCCGGATCGCCGGTGCGCACAACGTCTCGCCCGCCCAGGTGGTGCTGCGTTGGCACCTCGACCACGAGATCGTGGCGATCCCCAAGTCGGTGACGCCGGAGCGGATCCGGGCCAACGCGGACATCTTCGGATTCTCGCTGACCGCCGAGGAGATCCGCGACATCGACGCCCTCGGCGGCTCCTGAGCCGGCACCGGCCGCGACTTGCGGCGATTCGGCCGCTCCCGACGTCGGGGAGGACCCGAGTCGCCGCAGGTCGGTTGGGCCATGGGCCCTCGTCAGCCGGCGGCCGGCGGTGCCGGGTCGGTGTGCGCCCAGCGGCGCAGGGCATAGCGGCGGCCCTTGTCCTCGACGAACACTGGCTCGTCGCCAGTCGGCCGGAAGCCGCCCGACCGGGCCACGGCCACGCTGCCGACGTTGTCCGGCTCGATCTCCAGGTAGACCGTGGACAGGCCGACCACCGTGTGGGCGTACCCGGTCATCAGCCGTAGGGCGCGGACGGCCAGTCCTTGACCGCGGTAGGCGGGCCCGATCGCGTAGCCGATGGTGCCGGCGGCCACGTTGAGCATCACCTCGCCCCGAGCCAGGTCGTCGCCGCCGGTCACGGCGAGACAGATCCGGTGACCGGTCTGCTGGGCCCTCCAGGCGGTGGCCAGGTACGCCTCGGCGGCGGCCAGGTCGAACGGTGCGGTCACCGGCAGGCGGTACGCCATCTCGGCGTGGTCGAAGATCGCCACCAGCTGCGGCACGTCGGATTCGGACCAGGGCCGCAGAACGACGCCGTCACCTTCCAGCCGTACGTCCGCGCTCAGCATCCGACCCCCCGTCGTCGAGGCTCCAGTCTCCGAGCTAGGGGCGGCCAGAGCAACCCGCCGGGAGCCCGGACGGCGGGGCCGACCATGGCTGTCACTCACCGACGACAGCCGTGTTTCGTAGAGCAATCAGCGGTAGTACGCAACCCCCTGAACGATTGGTTGACGAGCATGAGGGGCCCTCATATGTTGTCGCTGATCTTCTATATTGACCACGGGGGAATTGCATGCTCATCGACCGATGGCGCCTGCCCAAAGTCGCCTCTCCGGGTGCCGATGCGTCGTTCTCGGCAGTGGGCCCATCGTCATCGCCAGCCCCGGGTCCGGGTCAACTTCGGGCCGGGCTCGCGGCGGTCTTGGCGGCGGCGGTGGCAGCGTCCACGCTGTTGGTGCTGACCACCAGCGCCACGCCCGCACCGGCCGCCGCGCCGTCGTGCGACGGGACTGAGAGCTCCGAACAGAAGGCGATCGCGGCGGCGGTCTCGTGCGATCAACCGGTCGTGGTCGAGTCCACGCTCAGCGAGTACGCGCAGGTTGTGGCACAGCCTGATGGTCGCCTGCGGTTCGAGTCGGCGGTGGAGCCGCAACGGACGCGCCGCGCCGACGGCTCGTGGGTCGACGTGGACCTGACTCTTCGGCTCGGTGTCGACGGTCTGCTCCGTCCGGCGGCGTCGGTAGCAGATGTGGCCTTCTCGAACGGTGGTGACAAGCCGCTGGTGGAACTGCGCCGCAGCGGCCAGTCGATGGGCCTCTCCTGGCCCGATCGCCTGCCGACGCCGACCGTCTCAGGTGACTCGGCGACGTATGCGGAGGTCTTCCCCGACGCGGATCTGGTGGTCCGGGCGACCAGGACCGGCTTCACGCACGTCGTGGTCCTCAAGTCCCGTAGTGCCGCGATGAACCCGGCGGCCCGCGCCATCACCCTCCGGCGCAGCGGTGACGCGCAGATCAGTGAACTTCCCGACGGCGCGCTGCAGGCGACGATCGGCAAGGCCACCTTCGCGCGTGCCCAGCCGGCCGTCATGTGGGACTCGTCCACGCCGTCGGACGCGACGGGTGCAGCGCAGAGAGCCTGGATCGCGCGCTCGGACGCGGTCGCGGCGGGCGATGGCGCCCGTACCGCCCGGGTGGAGACCGAGGTGACTCACGACGGGCATCTGCGGTTGCTGCCAGACGCGCAGTTGCTCGACTCCGGTGAGGCGACGTTCCCGATCTTCGTCGATCCCGCCTGGGACGTGACCCGGTCGAAGTGGGCGTACGGGACCAGCAACAACTGCACCAACACCGACTACTCGGTGGCCCGGGTGGGTCTGAGCCCCGAGGGCCCCTGCTCCGGCGTCCGCTTCCGCTCCTACTTCGAGTTTCCCACCACCAACGGCAAGGTGTCGTTGAAGAAGAAGTACATCTACGACGCCTATGTCCAGATGACGCTGTACCACTCATGGTCCTGCGGTAACACCGCCGCGAACATGTACCTGACCCCGGTGATCAACGCGACGATGAAGGCCTCCTACTCGTCCATGACGTTGAAGACGCACCTGGCATCGGCATCGGGGCATGCGAACAAGGGCAGCGGTTGCTCCGACTCCCCGCAGCCGGACATGGTGATGAACTTCGACACGAACGCGGTCAGGTCACAGGTGCAGACCGCTGCGGACAACAGTGCGAACTCGATCACCTTCGGTTTCAGTGCCCGAGACTCCGACGGCAGCGACGAGGGTACTGAGAACCGCTGGAAGAAGTTCACCCCAGGCAAGGCGAAGCTGGTCGTCGACTATGACTCGTACCCGGGCAAGCCGAACGGCTTGCAGGTTTCCGGTGTCGCCTGTCTGGCCTCCGGGGCGATCTCCATCGGTACCTTGACCCCGACCTTCTCCGCCGTCTACCCGGACGCGGACTCAGGCCAGACGCTCACCGGCACCTACGAATGGATCGAGGTCCCGGCCAGCGGTATGGGTGGAGTCACCGACACCTCGCCGACCCGTCGGACCCCACCCAACCGTCCCACTGCCAAGGCCGATGGCCGAGCCACCACGACGCAGGTGAGCGTCGTCAAGGACAAGACGTACGCCTACCGAGTCCGTACCACCGACCCGACACCTTACAGTCGGACCAGCGACTGGAGCGCCTGGTGTCAGTTCAAGGTCGACACCACGCGACCGCCAGTGTCGGTCTCGGTCGTGACGCCGGCCGCCGGCCCGGGGCAACCCGTCACCTTCCGGATCACGTCGTCGCACAGTGATGTCACCCAGTTCCGTTACGGCTGGACCGGTCCGACCACCACCATCGCGGCCAGCGGTAGCCCGAAGAGCGCGACCGTCACCCTGACCGTGCCGAAGTACGGCCAGAACACCCTCTTCGTCTCGGCGATCGACACCACGCTCAACGAGGGTTCCGGCAGCCACGACATCATCGTCGGCCGTCCCTCGCCTCCCACCGCACGCTGGGGTCTGGAGACCTATCCGGGTGAGAGTCAGGCACAGGCGCTAGAGGACAAGCAGAAGGCACTCAACGGCGACACTCCGTTGACCGTCACCAATGTGACGTGGTCGGATCCGGGTCGCCTGGTGGCGGGACGTACTGCGACGTTCAACGGCACCTCGTCGCGTGCGGTGGCATCGGCGCAGGCCCTCGACACGTCCGGGTCGTTCAGCGTCGCGGCCTGGCTGAAGCCTGACCCCTACAGTGGATGTGCGAACCTGTCGGCGATCTCCGCCGACGGTCCAAGCTCCAGCGCTCTCATCCTCGAGTACGACTGCTGGGCCAACAGATTCCGGATGCGGGTAGCGGACCGTGACGCCGGGACACTTATCGACGCCGCGTCGAGTACTCCGGCCGCGGTGCGGCAGTGGACGCACGTGGCCGGGGTGTGGGACGAGGTCGATCAGAAGCTCAAGCTCTACGTCGGCGGCGTGCTCACGTCCTCCGTCACGCCGTCGAGTGCCTGGCTGACCAGCCGAGGCGGTGGCTATTCGGCGAACAACGTGGTGGTGGGACGTAGCCGTTGGTCCGGTGCTGACCAGGGGTTCTTCAAGGGGGAAATTGCCGACGTTCAGGTCTTCAACCGGGTTCTGCTCGACCAGGACTTCACCGGGACGCTTCAGGACGATCCCTACTCAGGCGGGGTGGACGAGCCGGGTTTCCTGACCCCGATCCTGGTGGGCCGGTGGGACTTCGGCGTCGCGCGGCCGTGCTACCTGCAGGACCTGCCCGACACCTGCGACGCCATGGACGGCACCGGCTTCGACCGTTGGCTGGCGCTGCGACGGGGTGCCGAGATCGGTTCCGGCAACCGCGACAACGGCCTGCACCTCGACGGCTACTACTTCCCGGAGGAGAACCCGGAGCCCTGGGAGAGCACTCGGGAATGGGGAAAGACGGCGTACAAGAACGGCGTCACCGTTGACGGCGACGGCAACGAACGGACCGCCTGGGTCGACACCCCCGTGTTGCGTACCGACCAGTCGTTCAGCGTGTCGGTCTGGGTCAACCTGGACCGGACCGACGTGACTCAGATGATCGTGCTGCAGGACGGTGCGATCACGGGCGGTTTCTACCTCTACTACAGCACCGACGGTGGCGTGTGGCGGTTCAAGGTGCTCAACAGCGCCACCACACCCGACGACGGCAGCGGCGCCAACTTTGCGAACGCCCCCGCACCGGACGCGACGGACAGCTGGCACCACCTGGTTGCGGTGCTGGATGTCGGTCGTCGGCAGATGCGGCTCTATGCGGACGGCGACCTTCACCGGACCACCACCCTCGCCGCAGGTTGGCAGCCGTGGCAGGCGAACGGGTCGCTGGCCGTGGGCCGCAACTTCGATGACAGATGGAACCCGTTGTACGGCGCCATCGACGACCTCAGTGTCTACCAGGGCGCGATGACCGATGCCCAGGTGCGATCCCTCTACGAGGCCGAGGCCGTCGAGGGTGAGGAATTGTGATCCGTCTCCGGCCAGCTTGACGCCCGCGGCTCCGGGCCGCAGTCCTTCTCGACCTTCACCCACCTCGTACGCCACATGCCCGCCGAGCGCTGGAGGCATTCGTGTCATATTCGTCCGATCCGGAACTTTCGTCGTCGCCTGCCGTAGCACGGCGGCGGGCCTGGCGGCGTAGGCTCACCACCACCTCGCGAGCGATGGTCGCCATAGTCATGGCGGTAACTCTGCTCAACGGTCTGCCAGCCCGGCAGGCCGTTGCGGAGCCGAAGCGACTGGCTCCACACACGGACGAGATCGATCAGCATGGCCGGCAGGTGCAGCCGAAGGCATGGCCGTACCGGCCGCAGCAGCAGGTTCCCGCCCCTACTCCGACCTGGCCGAGGCCAGGCCGGAACCGCGCTGTGCTCACCGCCCCTGAGACGCGAACGGCTGACCTCAGGCGGGCTGGCGACTCGCCGATCTTCATCGGTCACCCGTCCAGCACGAGGAACCAGTCGTTGTCCCAGGTCGACGTCACGGTGCTGGACCGCGCCAACCTGCCGCACGACTGGCGTGACGGCCTGGTAGTCCGGCTGGACACCCCCGTCACTGCCGCCACGGCTGCTGTCTCCGTGGACTACTCGGGATTCCGATGGGCGTACGGCGGCGACTGGGCATCCCGGCTCCGGCTCTGGCAGTTGCCCGAATGCGCGCTGACCACGCCGGAGAAGTCCGGATGTTCGGCCCGACCGCTCGACTCGGCCAACGATGCCACGTCGGCTCGGGTGTCGGCGGACGTCAAGATCCTGCCCGGCGCAGAGTCCGCGCGTCACGGACGACTGGCGGACGACGGGGCGGTACCGGCGGACTTGGGTGGCACCCTGGTCGCTCTGGCGGCCGGCTCCGCAGGCTCCGCTGGCGATTTCGGTGCCACCAGCCTCTCCCCGTCCGCGACCTGGACGGCCGGGGGCAACTCCGGCGGCTTCTCCTGGTCTTACGGCCTGCGGGTGCCACCGGGAATCGCCGGCCCCACGCCACCGATGTCGCTCGACTACTCGTCGTCGAGCGTCGATGGCCGCTCGGAGGTCACCAACAACCAGCCCTCCTGGCTGGGCGAGGGCTTCGACTACTGGCCGGGTTACATCGAGCGGCAGTACGTCTCGTGTAGCGAGGACATGAAGGACGGCAACAATTCACTGCGTACCGGTGACCAGTGCTGGCGCACGGACAACGCCGTCATCAACCTCAACGGCCAGGGCGATGAGCTGATTTTCGACAAGACGAAGGGCTGGCACAGCCGCAACGACGACGGCTCGAAGATCGAAAAGCTGATCGGCGCGCAGAACGGCGACGGGGGCGACCCCGACGACACCGGTGAGTACTGGCGCGTGACGACCTCCGACGGCACTCAGTACTACTTCGGAATGCACAGTCCGCCGGGGCACACGGCCAGCACCAACTCGACCTGGACGGTGCCGGTCGTGGGCAACCACAGCACCGAACCCTGTCGCAAGTCGGGAGGGTTTCTCGCCTCGTTCTGCGACCAGGCCTGGCGATGGAACCTGGACTATGTCGTCGACGCGCGGGGCAACACCGTGTCGTACTGGTACGCGAAGGAGACCAACAAGTACGCCCGTAACAACGAGGATGCCGACACTCGGTCCTACGATCGGGGTGGCTACCTGACCCGGATCGACTACGGCACCTGGGACCGAGGCGCCGCCGATCGGTCGATCGCAGCAAAAGCCCAGGTGCAGTTCGAGGTGGCGGATCGCTGTGTCACCACCTCGTGTGGTACGCGCAATGCCACCAACTGGCCCGACACCCCGTGGGACCAGGAGTGCACTGGTTCCACCTGCGCCGGCAAGTACGCGCCGACCTTCTGGACCACCAAGCGGCTAGCGAAGATCACAACACGGGTGTGGGACACCACCAAGAGCACCCCGGCATGGCAGCCGGTGGACTCCTGGACCTTCAGCCACTCCTTCCCGCCGCCGGGCGATGGCTCTGACCACGCCGGCCTCTGGCTCGACAAGATCGTTCACGCCGGCCACGTCGGCGGTACCAAGACCATGCCGGCGGTCACGTTCACTCCGGTATCGCTGCCCAACCGGGTTCGCACCATGAACAACACCGCGAACAACTGGCAGCGGATCGATTACATCATCACCGAGGCCGGTGCCCAGATCGACCTGGAGTGGGACGACAAGCAGTGCACCGCGGCGAACGTTCCCGCAGAGGAACACAACAACGCCATGCGGTGCTACCCGGTGAAGGTGCTTGACCCCGACGACCCCAAGCGTGAGCGGTTGACCACCGAGTGGTGGCACAAACACCGAGTCAAGTCGATCTCCGAATCCGACCTGCCGACCGATCCGACCGGGCACCAGGCGCCGCCGGTGTTCACCTACTTCGACTATGTCGGCTCTCCTGCCTGGCGGTACGCCGACGACGACGGGCTGGTCAAAGCCGAGCGCAAGACGTGGAGCCAGTTCCGTGGTTGGGCGCAGGTCAACACCCGGGTCGGGCAGGTCGGTGCCGGTCAGACCCTGACCGCGACCAAGTTCCTTCGTGGTCTGCACGGCGATCGTCTGGCCCCGTCGGGCGGGACTCGTACCGTCACCGTGCCAGCCTCCCTAGGCTCCGAGACGGTGTACGACGAGGACCAGTTCGCCGGGATGGTACGGGAGGAGGTGGTGTACAACGGCGTCGAGTCGAAGCCGGTGTCCAAGACCGTCAATGTCCCATGGCGGTCACCGGCCACCGCGACCCGCACCGTCAACAACGTGTCAGTGACCGCACGGTTCACCAAGACGCGGGTGTCTTACGCCGCGACCGCCCTGGGAGTCGACGGGGCTCGCGGCTGGCGCACGACCCGCAGCGAGTCCTGGTTCTCCGACACCTACGGCACGCTGGAGCGTACGCAGAACGACGGCGACATCGCCGAGACCGGCGACGAGAAGTGCACCGTCCATCACTACAACCGCAACACCGACAAGAATCTCCTGCTGCTGGTCAAGCAGACCACCACCACGGCACTGCCGTGCGGGACCAGCCCGACCCAGCCGGAGCACATCGTCTCCGACACCCGCACCTACTACGACGGTAAGAGCAGCCTCGATGCCCTCCCCGAACGCGGGGAGCCCACGCGCACGGACGCCCTGAGCGACTGGTCCGCCTCAGGCGGCACCGTCTGGCATACCGTGGGCCGGACCACCTACGACGTATTCGGCCGGGTCGACAGCACCACAGATGTGCGGGGCAACACCACTCAAACGACCTACACGCCAGCCACCGGTGGACTGGCCACCGCGGTCACGACTAAGGGTCCGGCACCGTACAACTGGACGACGACCAACCAACTCGCACCCTACTGGGGCGCTATCACGAAGACCACGGACCAGAACAACGGCACCAGCGAGACGGCGTACGACCCGCTTGGTCGCGTCTGGCGGGAGTGGAAGCTCGGTTGGTCGCGGGTCGGCCGTGAGGACACCCCTTCGGCGGAGTACAGCTATGAGCTGGCACCGAACCGGAACTCCTATCCATATGTGGTGACGAAGGTACTGAACGCCGCTGGCAGGTACGTCACCTCGTACCACATCGCGGATTCGCTGCTGCGCCCCCGGCAGACGCAGACGCCAGGGGTCGGTGGAGAAAGGGTCGTCACCGACACGCTGTACGACGCGTGGGGACGCGTCTCGGCGACCTATCAGCCCCATCTCGAGCCGGGCAGCCCTTCCGGGACGCTGTGGTGGGAGCCGGAATGGTCGGTACCGGCGGTGGGCCGGACCGTCTACGACCGGGCGGACCGCGCCATCGCCGGGATTTTCCTTTCCGGGTACGGCGAGGACAACCTGGTCGAGCGCTGGCGAACCACCACCTCCTACGAGGGCGACCTGGTGAAGGTGACGCCGCCGAAGGGCAACACGCCGACCACCACGGTCAGTGATGCCCTCGGTCGAGTGAGGGAACTGCGCAAGCACACCACTGCGGTCGGCGTGAACGGCGACTACGTGTCGACCTGGTACACCTACGACGGCAAGGGCCAACTGACGAAGTTCGCCGATGCCGACGGCAACGAATGGACCTACAAGTACGACGTCAAGGGCCGTCAGTACGAGGCAAACGACCCGGACAACGGTAGGAGCACCAGCGGCTACAACTCGTACGACGAGTTGGTGACCACCACTGATGCGGCGGGCAACACGCTCTGGCGCGGGTACGACAGCCTGGGTCGACAGACCGAACTGCGCGACGGCTCGGAGACCGGCCAGTTGCAGGCCCGATGGCGCTACGACAGTCTCTACACCGGCTCGACGGTGCGGGCCAAGGGGCAGCTCGCCGAGGTGTTCCGTTACCGCTACGAACCTGCTGGGTCGACGCAGATCTACCGGTGGCAGGTCGGCGGGTTCAATGAGCGTTACCAGCCGACGAACGTCAACTACGTCATTCCCGCCATCGAGGGAACCTCCCTGGCCGGAACCTGGTCATACGGTTACGGCTACTCGCCGTATGACGGTAGTCCCACGAGCATGAGCTACCCGTCGGGCGGCGGACTGCTCGCCGAAACGGTGACCACCTCGTACGACGAGACGACCGGCCTGCCGAAGGACCTCAAGACCACGAACGCCGCGGGCATGTATGTGGCCGGTCAGCAGTACACCGCCTACGGTGAGCCGACCATCACGACGCGCAAGACCGCGGGCGGGGTCTACGTCGAGGACAGCACTTACTACGACCCGCACACCCGCCAGGTCACCCACACGTCGATCCGGCCGGAGACGGCGGCCGGCACCGTCTCGGACCGGCACTTCTCCTACAACGATGCCGGTGGCATCACCGCCATCAAGGACACCCCGCAGGTCGGCCAGGGCGACCAGCAGTGTTTCCGGCCTGACCGGCTGCAACGGCTCGCGACCGCCTGGACGCCCAAGACCGGCGTTGGCTGCGACACCGACCCGAGCGCGGCGAATCTCGGTGGTCCGGCGCCCTACTGGCTGCAGTGGGAGATCGACAACGTCGGGAACCGGACGAAGGAGATCTCCACCACCGCCTCCGGTCAGGTGACCACCCGGGAGTACGGGTTGCCGACCGGCGGCCCCGGAGTGGTACGCCCACACGCGGTCACCAAGGTGACCACGACGGTTGCGGGGCAGCCCCCGGTGGTCAACAACTACGCGTACGACGCCGCCGGCAACATGATCTGCCGACCGGCCGGTGCGACCACCAACACCTGCCCGACCGGCAGCGGCTCCCAGCGGCTGGACTGGGACGCTGAGGGGCGTCTCGCCTCGGTGGCCGCAGCGGGTAGCACGGTGGAAACCAACGTCTACCACGCCGACGGCGACCGTTGGGTGCGGCGGGATGCCACCGGCACCACCCTCTACCTGCCAGGGCAGGAGATTCGGCGGGACAACAACTCGGCCGTCACCGGCACGCGCTACTACAGCTTCGCCGGCCAGGTCTGCGCGATGCGAACGCCGAGCGGGCTGACCTGGCTCTACGTCGATCACCAAGGCACCCAGCACACCGCGATCGATGCTGCCTCCCAGACGGTGACGACGCGACGGCAGTTGCCGTACGGCGGACCGCGGGGGACGAGCGGCGTTCCGTGGATGAACGGGAAGGGTTTCGTCGGCGGCGACAACAACCCCAGCGGCATGGTCCTCATCGGCGCGCGCCATTACGACGCGGCCTTGGGCCGGTTCGTCTCGGTCGACCCGCTGATGAACCTGACGTCGCCGCAGAGCTGGAACGGCTACGCGTACGCACACAACAGCCCGGTGAGCCTCAGCGACCCGAGCGGCCTGTACGTCTTCGAGGATCCTGACGGTGGTGGCAAGCGGTACCCGACGCCCAAGGAAGGGGCGAAGGAGGCGAAGGAAAAGAGGAAGCAGCGCCAGGAGCAGCAGGGCCGGGTCCGGCAGAAGCTTGACCCCGACACTGGCCTGGTGCGGCCCGACCCCCCGCCGTTCGCCTTCTACGTGACGAGCTACTACTGCGGCTACGGATCCATGCCAGGTGGCTGTCACATCAACTCGCGCTCGAACGAGGACATCGCCAGGGCCTTCGCGACGTACGTCTGCGCCTACTACGACGACTGCGCTGCCGAGGAGGCATACCAGTACGAGAAGGGCAAGACGTACCACGAGATCATGAGCAACGTGCCGGTCCTCGGGGTGCCGTCATCCCTCTTGCTGGCACACGACGCGTACAAGAACGGCGACTACCTCGGAGCCACGCTCGAGGTCGTCGGACTTCTTCCCGCCGGCCGGGCCGGGAAGTACGGCCGCTACGCGAAGGACTGTTTCAACAGTTTCCTACCCGGCACCTTGGTGCTGATGGCCGATGGCACGACCAAGCCCATCGAGGATGTCCGGGTTGGTGACGAGGTGATCGCCACTGATCCGGAGACCGGCGAATCCGGCCCGCGCACCGTGACTGCGGAGATCAAGGGATCCGGCGACAAGATCCTCGTGCGGGTGGTGCTGGACATCGACGGAGCATCCGGCGACGCCACCGCCACGGTCATCGCCACCGACAACCACCCCTTCTGGGAAGACAGCCAGCGCAAGTGGATCGGTGCCGTGGACCTGCGCGCCGGGCAGGTGGTGCGGACGCCGGACGGCAGTCGCGTCCGAGTCATCGACATCGTCGCGTACGGCGAGCAAGCCACCGTCTACAACCTCACCGTCGACGACATCCACACGTACTATGTGGTAGCCGGCAACACGCCGGTCCTCGTACACAACTGCAACCGGGCGGGATTGGACTTCACTGACGCTGAACGCGCGAAGGTCTACGAGGCGAACCTCGAAGCCAACGGCGGCGTCCTCAAGTGCGAGTACTGCGGACGCGATGTGGTCCGTCGGCCATCGCAGAGTGGGGTACCGGGCAGGCCGGATGATGCGCAGATTGACCATGTTGAACCGCGTGCGACTGGTGGACACGGAGGTGCGCATAATGGTGCCGTTTCCTGCCGACGCTGCAATCGGGACAAGAGTACTAAGCCCTTGGAAGTATGGGACGGCGAACTCCGTGACCTTTTGGACGACTAATGACCGATAACCCTGCTTCCAGCGAGCGCTTGTTCCAAGTAGTCTTCGACCTTCCAGAGGAGAGTCCAACGTGGCCGCCCGTCAGCTGCGAGCGACTGTGGGCCGCGAAGACGCAGGTCAAGCTGAACCTGGCTCTGCGCAATGTGCCCTTCTACTGTCGAGGAGTTGCATACGGAGACGTTGTCCTCGTCCGCCCTGACAACGACCGGCGGGAGATTGTATTTGAAAGGCTCTTGTCGGAATCGGGGCACTCGACAGTGCAGATTCTCGTCAAATCACCCGAGCATCGCGCTGACCTGGAGCGACTCCTGTCTGGTTTTGGTGCATCGTGGGAGACGGCAAATGGTGAGACCTATTACGCCGTCGATATCAAGCCCGAAACGGACTATGCTGCGCTTCGGTCGAAACTAATAGAAGCTAAGGAGCGTGAGGGGATCGGATTGCGAGAGTCGGCCATCTCTGAGCGCCACCGCGCTCAGCTTCATTCGTTCCCGTAGCCGTTCTTGCGACCGGTGGCTACCCGTTTTCGAATGCGCTGCCTCTGGCCGTGTCCGTGACTGAGGTGAATGCGGAGCGTGGCAGTAGTCCGTGCAGGTCCGTGGTGGTCAGCCCGCGTTGCCGTCACGGTTGCCGTCAAGAAGCATCAGACAATGCAAATGCGTCGATGGCTTAACCTCGAGGTAGCGGAACGTCACCGTAGCCGTCAACACCGATAGATATCGATGCGGCAGGTTGGTGCCTCGCGCGAAAGGCCAGGTGAAACGTCGTGAAAACGTAATTCACACTGCGTGACGGGCTGAAAATCCCACACGTACTATGTGCTCGCCGGCGAAACCCCGGTCCTTGTACACAACTGCGGTGAGGGCATTTATCAAGCTGGTGGGAAGCATGGCCCCACGGCAAGGAATTCTTCGCGGGGAGTAAATAGTCCTGAGCCGAGGAATGGTCAGGGCGCGTTCGACAATTCGATCGAGTGGACACCTGAGGGGCCCGGTCAGGCTCCGCGGAGGATCGGTGTTTCGGATGGAGAGATTGTGATTCTGGACCGAACCCGGCAAGTGCCCTGCGGTTGCAGTCGCGACTTCTCGGCTGAGTGATGCACGTAGGGTTCGGGGCTGCGCGGGTTCGGCCGCAACGTACGGCGACCTGTGACGGGGGTGCGGCCAACGCCGCACCCCCGTCACACGCTGGTCAGGAGCGGGAGCAGGCGGTGCCGTTGAGGGAGAAGCTGGTCGGGTTGGAGTACGACCCGCTCAGCGTGCCCTGGTAGCCGAAGCTGGCCGTGCCGCGTGGGGCGATCGTGCCGTTGTGGCTGACGTTGCGGGCGGTCACCGTGGAGCCGCTCTGGCTCACCGTGGCGTTCCAGGCGTTGGTCACCTGCTGCCCGGACGGCAGCGAGTAGGTAAGCGTCCAGCCGTTGATCGTGCTCGACCCGTTGTTGGTGATCTGCACGTCGGCGGTGAAGCCGTTGTTCCACGAGTTGGCGGTGTACTTCACCGCGCAGGAGGCGCCACCCGAGGGCGGGGGAGTGGTGGGCGGCGGGCTGCTGGGCGGCGGGTTGTTACCGCCGCCGTTGACCGCGGCCGAGAAGTTGGTCACGGCCAGGCCCACACCGCCCTGCCAGGGCTCGAAGCCGGCCTGGATGCTGGTCAGGTACCAGGAGTTGGTGATTCCGCCCCGGTTGCGCACGTCGTTGATGAAGGCCAGCAGGTTGAGGTTGGCGCTGCTGATCGACGACGGTGCGAGGTACGACACGACGTTGTTGGAGCCGTTGCTGCCCCGCCAGACGTCCCAGGTGCGTCCGTCGATGGTGGCGGTGCCGACCGAGGAACCGATCGGCTGGATCGGGCCCTGGCGGTGGAACCAGATCATGATCTCCATCTGGTTCACCCCGTCCCGCTTGGGTGACGGGTCGAGCCAGATGTCGTACGAGGCGTTGTACGTGCCGCTGCTGACGTACCGGTAGTTGATGCTGGTGGTCGCGCTGCTGATCTGGCTGACCTGGATCGGCAGGTTGGTGCCGGGGGAGCAGTTGGTGTAGTGGCAGCCGAGGAAGATCGACGGGTACGCCGTGGGGGCGCCGTTGGTCGGGCTGCTGCCGTTCTGGGTGGTGATCTCGAACCCGTTGTTGGTGACGTTGATGCACTGCTGGGCGGTGGTGCCCCAGCGGTTGTTCTGCACCACGTACCGGTTCTGGATCACGGTGGAGCCGTACTGCTCGCAGATCTGGGTGTCGGCGGAGGCGGAGCCGCCGAGGGCCACGGCGGCGACCGAGCTGGCGGCTACCAGCCCGACGGCCATGATGGCCCGCAGGGTACGTCTCATGATGCTCCTTGCGCTGCGGCGCCACGCGGACGCCGGGACGGATGCGGACGGAGCGGTCGGAGCGCGCTCCGAGGGGGTTCCGGGAGCGCTCCCATGCTCATCGTCACATTTACATCCTTGAAACAAAGGGCGCAACTGGCGAGGGTGAATGGCACCAAATATGACGTGTGTCACTCACGCCCCCATCGGGCGACCGGAGGGCGCCGGCCGGTCGAGGGCCGGCACCGACGGGTGGATGCGGTGCTGCCAAGGGGTGTCGGGGCTGGGCCGGTTGCCTCTGGTGTGTGCCGATTGCACCGAGTAGTCTCTTGCCTTCAACGCGTGCCGAACCCCCTCCGGAGGCGTACACCCCCATGCGTGGCTCCCCCCTGCGCATCCTCGTCGTCGGCGCGGGCATCGCCGGGCTGGCCGTGGCCCGTGCGCTGCGCCTGGCGGGCTTCCGGCCGGACCTGACCGACAAGGCGCCGCCGGGTGATCTCACCGACGCCGGCCTCTACCTCCCCGGCAACGCGGCCCGCGCGTTGCGCCGGCTCGACCTCGACGGCCCGGTCCGCCCGTACGGGCAGGTCATCCACCGGCAACGGTTCCTCGACTCGGCCGGCGCGCCGCTGTGCGAGGTCGATCTCGACGCGCTCTGGGCCGGCGTCGGCGAGTGCCGTGCGATGGCCCGCTCCGACCTGCACCGGGTGCTGCTCAGCGGCGCCGGTGGCGCGGTACGGCACGGTGCCGAGGTGCGCGCCATCGAGCTGCTGCCGACCACCGTCGGGGTCACCTTCGTCGACGGTGCCCGGACCGAGTACGACCTGGTGATCGGTGCCGACGGGCCGCGTTCCTCGATCCGGGCGTTGGCCGCGCTCGGTGGTCCGCCCCGCCCCGCCGGCCAGGTGGTCTACCGCGGCGTCGTACGCGACGGGCCGGCCGTCGACGAGTGGACCGCCCTGCTCGGGCAGCGCTGCGGCTTCCTCATGGTCCCGATCGGCGCCGGCCGGCTGCACTGTTACGCCGACGAGGCCGGCACGGATCTGCCGGTCGACCCGTTGGCCCGGCTCCGCGAGCTGTTCGGTGACTACGGCGGGCCGGTGCCGGAGGTGCTCGACGCGCTCGACGGCGTGCACGCCACGATCACCGACGAGGTCGAGCTCGGGCGCTGGTACCGAGGTCGGGTGCTGCTGGTCGGCGACGCCGCCCACGCCACCGCGCCGACCCTGTCGCAGGGGGCGGCGATGGCCCTGGAGGACGCGGTGGTGCTGGCCGAGTCGCTGCACGCGGCGGGCAGCGTCGAGGCGGCGCTGACCGCGTACGAGAGTCGCCGCCGCCCGCGTACCCGCTGGGTGCAGGACCGGACCCGGGACCGCAACCGCACCCGCGACGTGCCGCCAGCGCTGCGCGATCCGCTGCTGCGCGGACGCGGCGACCGCATCTTCGGGGAGCACTACCGGCTGCTCCTCGGCCCCCTGTGATCCACCTGCGGCGACCCCACGCGGCGCTGTCACCTGCCGGGGACTATCCTCCTTGCGGATGACGGCCCGCCGAGACAGCGCGTGCCGAGCGGGACAACCCAGAACCGGAGGCCACTCGTGACCACCGTCGCACCCAAGCCGGTCGTGACCCGGCCCTGGCCGGTCCGGGAGCCGGTCAAGGGGTCGGCCATCGCGCGGCTGCTGCGGACCACGGACGCGAAGCAAATCGGGATCATGTACATGGTCACCGCGTTCGTGTTCTTCATGATCGGTGGTCTGATGGCCCTGATCATGCGGGCCGAGCTGGCCCGGCCCGGGCTGCAGTTCCTGTCGCCCGAGCAGTACAACCAGCTGTTCACGATGCACGGCACGATCATGCTGCTGTTCTTCGCGACGCCCATCGTGTTCGCGTTCGGCAACTACGTCGTGCCCATCCAGATCGGTGCTCCCGACGTCTCCTTCCCGCGTCTGAACAGCTTCGCCTACTGGCTGTACCTGTTCGGCGGCACCATGGCCACCGCCGGCTTCCTGACCCCGGGCGGCGCCGCCGACTTCGGCTGGACCGCGTACACCCCGTTGAGCACCACCGAGCACGCCCCGGGCGTCGGCGCCAACATGTGGGTCGTCGGTCTGGCCATCTCCG
Organism: Micromonospora aridisoli; assembly: GCF_056150025.1. Classification (NCBI taxonomy): domain Bacteria; kingdom Bacillati; phylum Actinomycetota; class Actinomycetes; order Micromonosporales; family Micromonosporaceae; genus Micromonospora; species Micromonospora aridisoli. The sequence continues at coordinate 164,641 of NZ_JAXCFK010000001.1, forward strand.
GTCTGGGCACCATCCTCGGCGCGGTCAACCTGATCACCACGATCCTGACCCTCCGCGCCCCGGGCATGACCATGTTCCGGATGCCGATCTTCACCTGGAACATGCTGGTCACGAGCCTCCTGGTGATCCTGGTCTTCCCGCTGCTGGCCGCCGCCCTGTTCGCCCTTGCCGCCGACCGGCTGCTCGGTGCCCACGTGTACAGCCCCGAGACCGGCGGGCCGATGCTGTGGCAGCACCTGTTCTGGTTCTTCGGTCACCCCGAGGTCTACATCATCGCGCTGCCGTTCTTCGGCATCATCAGCGAGATCATCCCGGTCTTCTCCCGCAAGCCGATCTTCGGCTACAAGGGCCTGGTCGCCGCCACCATCGCCATCGCCGGCCTGTCGATGAGCGTGTGGGCGCACCATATGTTCGCCACCGGCCAGGTACTGCTGCCGTTCTTCAGCTTCCTGAGCTACCTCATCGCGGTGCCCACCGGCATGAAGTTCTTCAACTGGATCGGCACCATGTGGCGGGGGCAGATCAGCTTCGAGTCACCGATGCTGTTCTCCATCGGCTTCCTGGTCACCTTCCTCTTCGGTGGCCTGACCGGCGTGCTGCTGGCCGCCCCGCCGCTGGACTTCCACCTGCACGACTCGTACTTCGTGGTGGCGCACTTCCACTACGTGCTCTTCGGCACGATCGTCTTCGCGGTCTTCGCCGGGATCTACTTCTGGTTCCCGAAGATGTTCGGCCGGATGCTCGACGAACGGCTCGCCAAGGTCCACTTCTGGCTGACCATGATCGGCTTCCACACCACGTTCCTCATCCAGCACTGGTTGGGCAACGAGGGCATGCCCCGGCGGTACGCCGACTACCTGCCCGGTGACGGCTTCACCACGCTGAACATGATCTCCACGATCGGCGCGTTCATCACCGGCATCTCGACGCTGCCGTTCCTCTACAACTGCTGGAAGTCCTACAAGGCCGGCCCGGTGGTCGAGGTCGACGACCCGTGGGGCCACGGCAACTCCCTGGAGTGGGCGACCAGCTCGCCGCCGCCGCTGCGTAACTTCGACCGGATGCCGCGTATCCGCTCCGAGCGGCCGGCCTTCGACCACAAGTTCCCCGAGCTGGCCGCCGGACAGACCCTGGCCGGTCCGCCCGAGGGCGGCTCCAAGCCGCTGACCAGTGAGTCCGACGGTGGCGCCACCTACACCGAGGACACCTCCGGCAACCTCGACCGCGGCTGACCACGACGCGAAACGGGACGGGCGCCACCCCCTGACGGGGATGGCGCCCGTCCCGTTTCCCGCTGCGGACTCCGTCGCCGCCGGCTGTCCGGCCACCCGCGCGGCCCGCGCCGACCCGCGCGGCCCGCGCCGACCCGCCCGGCCCGCGCCGACCCGCCCGGCCCGCGCCGACCCGCGCCGACCCGCGCCGACCCGCCCGACCCGCGCCGAGCCGATCCCGCCCGGTCCTGTCTGCTCACGCGGCCCGGGCCGCTTTCTTGCGCGGTTCTATGCCCCGTGTCGGCTACCCTCCGTGTCAACTTTGCCCGATTCGGTTAATCACTATGCGTGAGCGTGCCGGCCCCACCGTCTAGTTGCCTGTGTGCGTCCTTTGCTCTGCTTCAACGGACGCAATGACCTCTGAGCTGTGGTCTTGCTGCGGTGTCCTCGAAGCATGATGCCTGGGTTCGGTGCGCAGCGTGACCGTTGCGTGGGTTGAAGCAGAGCAAAGGAGGCAAGGAGGAAGGTTGGTGCTCCGGCGAAAAGTTACTGAACGTGATGGCGAGGCTGAGCCGGAGCCGGAGCCGGAGTCGGAGTCGGAGCCGGAGCTAGGGCTGGGGCGGCGGGGGCTGGTTCTGGTCGGAGAACGGGGGAGGGCGACGGGCCGTCGGTCAAGGTCGGGTGGGGGTGAGAGTCGTTGTGCTCTCTGCGGCGGCGTCCCCGTTGGCGCTGTCGTCGGCGTTGCTGCGGGCGGTTGCGGCGAGGTCGGCGCGGCGGTGGCGTAGCTCGATCGGCAACACCGCCAGCGCCACCAGGGCACCGATCGCTCCGGTGACCGCGAAACCCCACAGCGGTGCCGAGGCGTCGATGACCGCGCCGGCCAGCGGAGCGCCCACCGCGATGCCGACGGTGACCGCCGAGCCGTGCAGGCCCATCGCCTCGCCGCGGACCTCGGCCGGGGCGAGGCGGCTGACGGTGTCGGAGGTGGCCGCGATGGTCGGCGCGCAGAGCGCGCCCGCCGGGATCAACGCCAGGCAGAGCAGCCACCAGTGTGAGCCGCCCAGGCCGACGGGGATGGTGCACAGGCTCAACACGCCCATCAGCGCCACCGGGGAGAACGAGCGGCGGATCGCGCCGTAGGCGAACCCGCCCACCAGCGACGCCACCGCCCAGACGGAGAGCACCGCGCCGGTGAAACCGACGTCGCCGTTCTCCCGAAGCACCGCGATGACCGCCACGTCGGTGCCGCCGAGAACCAGGGTGGCCGCCGCGCTGACCGCGAACACGGCAACCAGCCGCGAGGTGAGCCACTGCCGCCGGGCGATCCGCGGCTGCGGCCCGGTCGCGGCCTCGGACGCGCTGCGTACCGGCGGGTCGAGCAGCCACAGCACCACACCGGCGGCGACGATGCCGGCACCGACCAGGTAGAGGGTGAGGCGGGCGGAGATGGTGGTGACACCCACCGTGGCCAGGGCAGGGCCGATCATGAACGACAGCTCGACCGACATGGAGTCCAGCGCGTACGCCGGACGACGTTGCGGCGGCGGCACCAGGGCGGCGATGGACTGCCGGATCACCGAGAAGATCGGCAGCGCCAGCAGGCCGGCCAGGAACGCGGCCGGCAGCAGCAGGGAGTACGACAGCATCGGTGCGGCGGACCAGAAGACGGCCTCGGCCACGGCGGTGAGAACCAGCACGGGACGCAGGCCGCGGCGGTCCACCAGACGGCCGAGCAGTGGACCGCCGACCGCCGCGCCGACGGTGATCGCGGCACCGACCAGCCCGGCCGCGCCGTAGCCGCGTCCGAGGTCCTGCACGACGTAGAACGTCAGCGTGACGCCGGTCGCGGTCAGCGGAACCCGCGCCAGCACCGCCACGAGCAGCAGTGACCGCAGGCCGGGTAGGGCGAGCGCCTCCCGGTAAGGCTTCATGTTCACGTCGGTCCGTACCTCCGCCGGACATCCTTGACGGGCGGTACGACAGCTGCCAACGAATTACCGGCTCATGCGGCTCTGATCACAGGCGACCCGAGCATGGTGATCCCGGCTCCGTCGAAGGCACGCAGCGCCACATCGGTGGTGTCCGGCGCGACGGCAGCCGTCAGGTCCAGCAGCACGGTGGTGGCGAAGCCCTCCCGGGCGGCGTCCAGCGCGGTGGCCCGGACGCAGTGGTCGGTGGCGATGCCGACCACGTCGACCCGCGCCACGCCGCGGCTCCGCAGCCAGTCGGCCAGGCCCTCGCCGTCCTCGGCGTGCCCCTCGAACCCGGAGTAGGCGGCAGCGTACTCGCCCTTGTGAAAGATCGCCTCGATCCGGTCGGTGGCCAGCTCGGGGTGGAACTCGGAGCCGGGGGTGCCGACGACGCAGTGCCGGGGCCAGGTGCTCACGTAGTCCGGCGAGTCGGCGAAGTGCGTGCCCGGGTCGATGTGGTAGTCCTTCGTCGCCACGACGTGATCCCAACGGTCCGGCTCGGTGGCCAGCAGCCGGGAGATGCCGGCCGCGACGCCGGCCCCGCCGGCCACGGCCAGCGAGCCACCTTCACAGAAGTCCTTCTGCACGTCCACGATGATCAGCGCGCTGCTCACCGGTTCCACTCCTCTCACTCGGCGGGTACGACGGTGACCGGGATGGCAGGGTCGCCCGCGGAGAGCTTGAGCCCCTCCCACGGGATCGAGATCAGGCACTGCCGCAGGTGCTCCCGCGACTCGTCGAGGGGCGGCAGGACCACCGGCTCGCCGTCGACGACGTACGACCGTTGCAGCAGCCGGTCGTTGGCGCGGTGGTCCGGCACCCCCTGCGGCACGACGACCTCCTCGATGGCGGTGCCGGTCGGCTTGTGCCGGCGGACGGCGACCTTGCGACCGCCGATGGTGGCCTTCTGCTCGGATCGCTTGACCACCGGGCGGCCCTCGACCTCGACCAGCTTGTAGACCAGTCCGGCGGTGGGCGCGCCGGAGCCGGTCACCACGGCGGTCCCGGCGCCGTACATGTCCACCGGCTCGGCGGCCAGCGCGGCGATGGCGTACTCGTCGAGGTCGCCGGAGACGATGATCTTGGTTTCGGTGGCGCCGAGGGAGTCCAGCAACTGCCGGGACTGCTGGGCGATCACGGCCAGGTCGCCGGAGTCGATCCGGACCGCCCGCAGCTCCGGGCCGGCCACCTCGATCGCAGTACGGATGCCCTGGCTGATGTCGTACGTGTCGACCAGCAGCGTGGTCTCCTTGCCCAGCGTGGCGACCTGCGAGGCGAACGCCGCCCGCTCGTCGTCGTGCAGCAGGGTGAAGGCGTGCGCGGCGGTGCCGGCGGTGGGAATGCCGTACCGCTGGCCGGCGGCCAGGTTGGAGGTGAACCGGAAACCGGCCAGGTAGGCCGCCCGGGCCGCCGCGACCGCCGCCTCCTCGTGTGCCCGCCGTGACCCCATCTCGATCAGTGCCCGGCCACGGGCGGCGGTGACCATCCGCGCTGCGGCGGCGGCCACCGCGCAGTCGTGGTTGAGCACCGAGAGCACCAACGTCTCCAGCACCACGCATTCGGCGAAGCTGCCGGAGACGGTCAGGATCGGCGAGCCGGGGAAGAAGAGCTCACCCTCGGCGTACCCGTCGACGTCGCCGGTGAACCGGTAGCGGGACAGCCACTCGGCGCCCGGCTCGTCGACCACCCCGGCGCGGCGCAGGAACTCGATGTCGGCCGGGTCGAACCGGAACTCGCGGATCAGGTCGATCAGGCGTGCGGTGCCGGCGACCACACCGTACCGGCGTCCGGTGGGCAGTCGACGGCTGAACACCTCGAACACGCAGCGCCGGTCGGCCGTGCCGTCCCGTAGGGCGGCACTGACCATGGTCAGCTCGTAGTGGTCGGTCAGCAGCGCGGGACGAAGGGTGTGCACTCCCACAGACTAGGGTTCACGTCGCCGCCGTGCCGTCGTGCCCCGGGATCGTACGCAGGGCCGTCTTGAGCTCCGCGCGGCTGGTCACCCCGAGCTTGCTGTACACGCGTTGCAGGTGGTTCTCCACCGTGCGGGCGGAGAGAAACAGCTGCTCGGCGATGGCGCGGCTGGTGCCACCGTCCACCGCGAGCCGAGCCACCTGCCACTCCCGGTCGGTCAACGTCGGGGTGGCCGCCTGCAGCGCCGGCGTGTGCACCATGTCACAGCAGGCGAGCAGCGCGCCAAGCCGCTGACGGGCGTGCGCCACCTCGGGGGAGCGGCGCTGCCGCAGCAGCTGCACCGCGCCGGCAGCGGCCTCGGCCGCCAGCAGGTCGAGCCCGCGCTCCGCGAAGCAGTCGGCGGCACTGAGCAGGCCCTCCGGCAGGCCGTCGGCCGCCGCTCGGGCGTGCCGGGCCAGCAGCGGCGGCAGCTCGCCGTCGACCTGTTCCGACAGCTCGGTCAACCGCTGCGCCACGGTGCGGCGGCTGCCGTCGGAACACCTCGGGCCGGTCGGTGCCGCAGCCTGGCCCAGCCGCACCAGGTCGTGCAGCACCAGCGCCTCGTGCCCGGCGAAGCCGTCGGCACGCAGCCGATCCACCAGGCCGTGGAGTTTGCTCACCGCCGTGGGCAGGTCGCCGCCGGCGGCCAGCGTCGCCACTCGGGCCTGCTCCAGCCACGGGTACAGCACGCCCATGCTGGGCGAGTGGAGGCGGTCGGCTTCGGCCATCGCCTCGGCCGCCTGCCGGGCGTCGCCGCGCAGCGCGGCGGCCTGGGCCCGCTCCGACTGGGCCAGCCCCGCGTAGACCCGGCTGGTCGCCAGCACCGCGCAGGCGCTGAGCGCCGCCTGCAACGCGGTGTCGCTGCGTCCGCGCAGGCGAGCCGCGTACGACCGCAGGACCGCCAGGTAGCCGGTGCCGAGCCGGAAATCGCCCGCGTCAGCGAGGTCGGCGAACTCGTCGGCGACCAGTGCGTCGATGCCGTCGAGATCACCCGAGAGTGCCAACCGGGTCCCCCGGGCCAGCTCCACCGCCAGTTGCAGGTACGGCATGTCCGCCCGCCAGCTGGCCACCTTCGCTTGCACCAGGTCCACCGCTGCGGCGCTGCGGCTGAACTGCCCCTGCACCGCCTGCAGGTGGGCGATCGTGCAGCGGGCCAGCTCGCGGGCGGCGACGCTGGCCGCCGGCCGGTCGAGCACACCCTGGGCGAGCCGTAGCGCGGCGGGTGCGTCCAACCGGTGCAGCCGCATGATCGCCTCGAAGGCGCGAGCCCGGGCCTGAGCGGCGGAGTCGGTCAGTTTCGTGCCCTCGGCGGCGATCTCCTCCACGGTGGACGCCTGGCTCAGCCCCCAGTAGCTGACCATCCCGCGGACCGTCAGCCACCGGCTGAGCCGCTCCTCCTGGCCGGCGTCGGTGGCGACGGCGTCGAGCACGCCGAGCGCCTCGGCCGGCCGGTCGGCGAACATCAGGATGGTGGCCAGCAGCTCGGCCGCGTCGAACCCGCCACCGGCGTCGAGCGCCGCACGGGCCAGCCGGGTGGCCAGCGGTACGTCGTAGCGCGCGAACGCCTCACCGGCCGCGGCGATCAGCATCGCCGGGTCCTGCGCGGTGCCCGAGGCCAGTCGCCACCTCGCCACCCGCAGCAGATCCTCCCGCCGCCGCTTGCCGACCTGCTCCAACAGGTCCGCCAGGTGCGCCTGCAACCGGCGGGTACGGCTCACCGGGCACTGCCGGCGTACCACCTCGCCGTAGAGGGGGTGCGCCAGCCGGACGTCGAGCCGCCGGTCGGACTCCACCATCGTGATGAGTCCGCGTTCCTCGGCGTACTCCACGTCGTGCTGCTCCACGGCCTGGTGCAGCAGTCGTAGACCGAGCGGCTCGCCGAACGCGACCAGCTCGACCACCGCCCGCACGCCCGGGGTGAGCTGTCCGATCCGGATGTCGATCAGCTCGGTCAGGCTGGGTGCCAGCTCCAGCCGACCGGTCCAGGTCCAGACGCCGTACCTCTCGACCAGTTCGCCGCTGTTGGTGGCGGCGTGCACCAGCTCGCGCAGCAGCAGCGGGTTGCCGGCGCTGAGCCGCCCCAGCCGGTCGGTGGAGCCGCTGTCCACCTGGCCGCCGACGATGGCGGTGAGTAGGCCGGCCGTCTCGTCCGGCGTCATCGGCCCCAGCTCGGCCCGCTCGACCAGGCCGTCCGTCCACAGTGCCCGGATCGGCAGCGGGATCTGCTCCCCGTCACGCAGGGTGCCGACCACCGAGGCGTTCTCCGCCCGGGCCACCAGGTGCACCAGCGCGGCCGACGGCGGGTCGAGCAGGTGGGCGTCGTCGACCGCGAGCACGATCCGCCGGCCGGCGGCCTGTTGCTGCAACACGTCGACGGCCCACCGTAGGATGCCGGCCGGGGAGAGGCCCTGCGGTTGCTCGACGGGAAGCACCTGGACCACGCCACCGAAGGCCATCGCGGAGGTGGTGGCGCTGGCCGCGATCCGCCAGACCGCGTACTTCTCGCCCGGCAACGCGTCGACGGCCTCGTGCAGCAGCCGGCTCTTGCCGATCCCGGCGCTGCCGGTGAAGAGGATTCCCCGGCCGCGGACGCCGGCCACCGCCAGCCGGAGACGGTCGAGTTGCTCAGCCCGGCCCACGAAGCTCCACCGACTCATTCGCGCAGCATATCGATGGAACTTCCACTCGGACGGTAGCGCGCGGCGGCGAACTTGAGTAGACATAGAGTTACCGGTGAGTATCGCAATTGTCCCGTTCCCGACGCCGGCAGCCTTACTCTTCCGGAATCCGGGTGTCGCCACCCGACTTCACCGCGACCGGCCTGACGGTCGCCCTGCCTCGGAGGCCGCCGCCTGATGAAGCCGGGCCCGCTCCACCACCTCGGCACGCCCGACGACGAGGCCGGACCGCACGGTCGACGGCCCTTTCCCGAGCGGCTCGGCGTCTCGAGCACCGATGCCCACGAGCCGATTGCGGTGATCGCGGCCGGGCCTGCGGCCACCGGGCGGAGCGGCCTGCTCGCCACGCTGCTCGAACTGGACTCCGGCCTGCTCGCCGTGCCAGCCGGTAGCTGGCTGGTGGTACGGCACAGTGTCGAGCCGACCCGGGCCGCCTACGTGCCCGGCTACCGGACGCCGCACTCGTACCGACCGGACCTTCCGGCTGTCGGGCCGGCGCTGGCCAGGCCGCCGCGGCGGGTCGAGCTGAGCCTGCCCCAGCCCTTGTTGAAGCGCTTCGTGCTGGTCGACACGCCGGACATCGCCACGCTCGGTCCGCCCGGTTGCGGGGTCCTGCTCGACGCGGTGGGCCGGGCCGGCGCACTCCTGTTCGTGATCGCGGCGGATCAGTCGTTCGGCGCCGCAGAGCTGAACCTGCTGTCCGAGATCGCCGGGACACCCGTCCGGGTCTTCTTCGCGGTCACGCCGGGCGCCGAAGGTTGGGCGGCCGGTGAGGGCACGGCGGCGGTGCGGAGTTCGGGGGAGCCCGGAGGTCCGGCGGTTGATCCGGTCGCGGTCACCGTCGAGGCGCACCGGGCCACACTGCTCGCCGCCGTGCCCGGGCTGGCCGAGGCCCGCTGGTTCCCGATGGTCGCCGGCGCCGAGGCCGACGTGCGGCGGGCGCTGGTGGACTGGGCCGCCGAGGAGGAACTGCGCCGCGGCAGCCTGGAGCCACCCGAGTTGCCGGGCGAGCGTGGCCGGGTGCCGGTGCTGGCCGAGCCGGTCGAATGGTCGGAACAGCTCGACCGGCAGGCGCGCAACGCCGCCCGGCGCATCCGCCAGCACCTCGCCCTGGAACTGGCCAACATGCACATGCGGGTGGTGCAGGAGATCGTCTTCGGCGTCGGCTGTGCCGGTCTGCCCCAACTGCTCGACCGGGAGATGGCGGCGCTGTCGCTGCTGGCCACGGAGCAGTGTGACCACCACGCCGCCGAACTCGTCGAGGACGCCGCCGGCCGGCTCTTCGGTGCGCCGCTGCCCGAGGGGATCCGCCGGCGTATCGACAAGGCGGTGCGCTGGGGCCTGGTCGACGACGCCACCGGACAGGAGTTGGAGCGGGCCTTCCTGGTCACCAGTACGGCCGGCGTCGCCTCACTCACCGACGCCGCGGCGATCGACATGCTGTCCGCCTATCCGGCGCCAGCCCGCACGGCGGTTCTCCCGCCGGTGGCCGTGGCGCTGTCGGGTGGCTGCTGGCAGCACTGGCGGGCACCCGGCAACAACGACCCGAGCGCGGCGCGGGCCTGGGCCCAGCGGGCGTTGCGGGAGATCGAGCTGGAGCTGTCGCGGGAGGTCGCGCGACGGTTCGAGGCGGTCCGCCTCTCGCTCGGCACGGTGCTGTCAGATGCTGCCGAACACGGCATCCTGCTCGCCTGACCGGGCCGCCAGCCACCCTTCCGGCGGTGCCGGCGGGGTGCCTCCGCACGTCCTGAGCGCGACCGGCCGTGGTGAGGGCGCGGCCGTGGGTGGCGATCCGGGCCGGTCCGGCGTTCCGGTTCCTCGGTTCCCCGGATCCGGTGGCACGATGGGGGGCATGGCAGCTCCGCAGGTTGCACCGGTCGAGACCCCGGACACCGATGAGGTGCCGGCACCCGACCGGCCGTGGGTGACGATCGTGTGGGACGACCCGGTCAACCTGATGACCTACGTGACCTGGGTGTTCCAGAAGCTCTTCGGATACAGCCGGGAGAAGGCCGAGCAGCTCATGTTGGACGTGCACCACAAGGGGAAGGCCGTGGTCTCCAGCGGGGCCCGGGAACGCATGGAGCACGACGCGTCGCAGCTGCACGCGTACGGCCTCTGGGCGACGGTGGAGCGGTCGTGAGCATGTTCCGCCGCCGGGGCGACCGGTACGTCGCCACCTTCGCCGTGGACGAGGTGCGGGTCCTCCGAAAGGTCGCCTCCGAGGTGGTGGGCCTGCTCACCGACGGCTTCGACCACTCCGACCCGGTGGTCTGTCGGCTCTTCCCGGAGGCCTACCCCGACGACTCGGCGGGCACCGCCGAGTTCCGCCGCTACACCGAGGGCGACCTGAAGACCGCGAAGATCGATCAGGCTGGCGCGATCCTGGCCGCGCTGCCCGGCGACAGTGGCGGGGAGGTACGCCTGGACGCCGAGGCGGCGGAGGCGTGGTTGCGGGCGCTCAACGACGCTCGGCTGGCGATGGGCGTGCGGCTGGAGATCAAGGACGGGACGGACCTCGGCGCGGAACTCGACGACGCGGTCGCCGACGACCCGAGCTCCAGCCGGGTGTTCCAGCTTTCGGTCTACGCGTATCTCGGTTATCTCCAGGAGTCCCTGCTCAACGCCTTGATCGACTGACTGTGACCGGCACCGCCTCGCGGATGGCGGTGGTCGGGCGCTACCCTTGGCGACGTGCTGAGCATCGACCGGTCGATCGTCGACGCGATCGTCGCCCACGCCCGTCGGGACCACCCCGACGAGGCCTGCGGCGTGGTCGCCGGTCCCGTCGGCAAGGACACGCCGACCCGGCACATCCCCATGGAGAACGCCGCCCGTTCGATGACCTTCTACGAGTTCGACTCGATGGAGCAGCTGCGGGTGTGGCGCGAGATGGACGACCGGGATGAGGAACCGGTGGTCATCTACCACTCGCACACCGCCACCGAGGCGTACCCGTCACGCACGGACATCTCCTTCGCCGGTGAGCCCGGCGCGCACTATCTGCTCGTCTCCACCCGCGAGCCCGACACGGAGGAGATCCGCTCCTTCCGCATCGTGGACGGCGTGGTGACCGAGGAGCCGGTGCGGATCCTCGACGCCGGGGTGGATCCGCACGCCGTGCAGTCCTACATGTTCGGGCAGAGCCCGGCGACGGTCGACTACGAGTGTTCGGGCCGCTGATCTCCTTCAGCCCCCGCACACCCTTTCCCGTCACCGAGCACACCCGATCGAGGAGTACGACACCATGGCCATCGAGGTTCGCATCCCCACCATCCTGCGCAGCTACACCGGCGGCGCGAAGGTCGTCGAGGGCAGCGGTGACACGCTGGACGACCTGCTCACCGACCTGGACTCCCGGCACGGCGGGCTGCGCGGCCGGCTGGTCACCGAGGCCGGCGCGCTGCACCGATTCGTCAACGTCTACGTCAACGACGAGGACGTCCGCTTCCTCGGCGCGCTGGACGCCAAGCTCAACGACGGCGACAGCGTGACCATCCTGCCCGCGGTGGCCGGCGGCGCGTTCGGCTTCGCCGCCGCCGCGGCGATCGCCCAGCACAGCGCCGCCGCGATCGCGCAGCCCGCCGCCGCGAGCGGACACCCGGCGCGCGTCGCCGTGAGCTGAGGCGGCCGCGATGGCGCGGTACGACAGCCTCCTGGACGCCTGCGGTGGGACCCCGTTGGTGGGGCTGCCCCGACTGTCGCCGACGGTGCCCGAGGGCGCACCGCCGGTGCGGCTGTGGGCGAAGCTCGAGGACCGCAACCCGACCGGCAGCGTCAAGGACCGGGCCGCCCTGTTCATGGTCCGGGCCGCGGAGGCCGCCGGCCGGCTCCGGCCCGGCGACACCATCCTGGAGCCGACCAGCGGCAACACCGGCATCTCCCTGGCCATGGTGGCCAAGCTGCGCGGCTACCGCCTGGTCTGCGTGATGCCCGAGAACGTCTCCACCGAGCGGGTGCAACTGCTCCGGATGTACGGCGCTGAGATCATTTTCTCGCCGGCGGCGGGCGGTTCCAACCAGGCGGTGGCCACTGCCAAGCAGATCGCCACCGAGCATCCGGACTGGGTGATGCTCTTCCAGTACGGCAACGAGGCGAACGCCCGGGCGCACTACGAGACGACCGGGCCCGAGCTGCTGCACGACCTGCCGACCATCACCCACTTCGTGGCCGGGCTGGGTACCACCGGGACCCTGATGGGCACCGGACGCTACCTGCGCGAGAAGGTCGACGGCATCCAGATCGTCGCCGCCGAGCCGCGCTACGGCGAGCTGGTATACGGGCTGCGCAACATCGACGAGGGGTACGTCCCCGAGCTCTACGACGCGACCGTGCTGACCCGGCGGTTCTCCGTCGGCACCCGGGACGCGGTGCTGCGTACCCGGCAGCTGGTCGAGGTCGAGGGGCTGTTCGTGGGCTTCTCCACGGGCGCGGTCCTGCACGCCGCGTTGGCCGTGGCGCACGAGGCGGTGCGTGCCGGCCGTCGCGCCGACGTGGCGTTCGTGGTCAGTGACGGCGGCTGGAAGTACCTGAGCACCGGGGCGTACGGTGGGACGCTCTCCGACGCCGAGGAGGCGCTGGAGGGCCAGCTCTGGGCCTGACCTGCGACGCGATCGACAAGTGACGAGGGCCACCGGCGCGATGCCGGTGGCCCTCGGCGCGTCGGTTCGTCCGGACCGGCCACTCCGGTGACCCGATGGTCGATCGGACGGGCGAAACCGGTGTCACGTTGATGACAACTTCCAGCAGATCATTCTTGCCCTTGCGTGCGCGGGCGTAGGCTGCGCAGCGTGGCGTACGCGTCGGTAGTGATCACCGCCGGAGCGGCGGCCGGCACGATCACTACCTACCGTGACAGCGAGACAACTCGATGCGACTGACCGTCCTGGGCTGTGCGGGCAGCTTCCCCGGACCCGAGTCCCCCTGTTCGGCCTATCTGGTCGAGGCCGAGGACTTCCGGCTCCTGGTCGACTTCGGCTCGGGCTCACTGTCGACCCTTCAGCGTTACGCCGGGCTGCACGCCCCGGACGCCATCCTCCTGACCCATCTGCACTGCGACCACATCCTCGACGCCGCGACCTACGTGGTCGTGCGGCGGTACGCCCCGGACGGGCCGTATCCGCCGTTGCCGGTCTACGCGCCAGCCGGTGCTCCGGACCGGCTCGCCACCGCGTACGGGCAGGAGGACAGCACCGTCGAGGACGTCTACCAGTTCTACGCGCTGCAGCCCGGCACCTTCCCGATCGGCCCGTTCACCGTCACCGTCGACCGGGTGCTGCATCCCGTGGAGACCTACGGCGTACGGCTGGAGCACGGTGGTCGGGTGCTCTGCTACTCGTCGGACACCGCCCCCTGCGAGGCGCTGCTGCGGCTGGCCCAGAACGCCGACGTCTTCCTCTGCGAGGCCAGCTACCTCGACGGCGTGGACAACCCGCCGGACCTGCACCTCACCGGAGGCGAAGCGGGCGAGGCGGCGGCCAAGGCCAACGTCGGACGGCTGTTGTTGACCCACCTGGTCCCCGCCTGGGGCAGCGAGGCGCTCACCGTGGCCGCCGCCTCCGCCGCGTACGCCGGCCCGCTGGAAGTGGTCCGGCCCGGCGCCAGCTACGACGTCTGACCCGCCGATCCGTCGGGCGCGGGTTCGTGCCGTAGTGTTCGCCGGCCGGTCAACCTGACGTCTCCTGGACCTTCGCTGCCACCACCACGGTGAGAGGCATGCGGATCGCCATCGTGACCGAGTCGTTCCCGCCGGACGTCAATGGAGTCGCACACTCGGTCGTGCGGGCGGCCGAGCACCTCGTCAAACGCGGCCACGAGCCGCTGGTGATCGCCCCCGCGCCGCCGGGGACGCGGCGTCGTGACGCCGACCGCTACCCGTACCCGGTCGTCCGCATCCCGAGCGTGCCGTTGCCCCGCTACCAGGGCTTCCGGCTCGGCGTACCGACGAACAACCGGTTGGCCGGGGTGCTGCTGGAGCATGCGCCCGACGTCGTGCATCTGGCCAGCCCGTTCATCCTCGGCGCTCGGGCGGCGGTGCTGGCGACCCGGCACGGGCTGCCCACGGTCGCCGTCTACCAGACCGACGTGGCCGCCTACGCCCGGGCGTACCGGGTCGGTTGGGGTGAGACCGCGGCCTGGCGGCGGCTGCGCGAGATCCACAATTCGGCGCGGCGCACGCTTGCCCCCTCCACCCGGGCCGCCGCCGACCTCGCCGCGCACGGTGTGCAGCGGGTGTGGCTGTGGCGCCGGGGCGTCGACGCCGAGCGTTTCCACCCTGACAAGCGTTGTCCGAGCCTGCGTCGGGCCTTCGCACCCGACGGCGAAATACTGGTGGGGTACGTCGGGCGGCTCGCCCCGGAGAAGCGGGTCGAACTGCTCGCCGCCACCGCCCGACTGCCCGGCGTCCGGGTCGTGGTCGCCGGTGACGGCCCGGCCCGCCGTCAGCTCGAACGGGATCTGCCCGGGGTGCGTTTCCTCGGCGTCCAGCAGGGCGAGGCCCTGGCCCGCCTCTACGCCAGTCTCGACCTGTTCGTGCACACCGGTCCGCACGAGACCTTCGGCCAGACCGTCCAGGAGGCGCTGGCCAGCGGCGTGCCCGTGGTCGCGCCCGCCAGCGGCGGGCCGCTCGACCTGGTCACGCCGGGCGAGACCGGCGTCCTGGTGCCCCCCGGTGACCAGACGGCGATCGCCGACGCGGTGGCCGCGCTGGCCGCCGACGGGTCACGCCGGCGCGCGTACGGCCTCGCGGCCCGCGCGGCGGTGAACGGACGCAGCTGGGCGGCGGTCGGCGACGAACTGCTCGGGCACTACCGGGCAGCCCTGGCCACCACGCCGGTCGTCGACCTGCCGGCGGCGTCGTGACCGGCCCCTACCCGGCCCGCACCACCACGATCCAGACCAGCGGCGCCGGCGCCGCGACCCGGGCCGCGGGAACGCCCACCGGTGCGCTCCGGATCGTCCGGCTGGCCAGCTTCGTCACCGGCACCTCCGGCGGGCTGCGCACCGCGTTGCAGCAACTGGGCGCGGGCTACCGGGAAGCCGGTCACGAACCGGTCCTCGTCGTGCCCGGACGCCACGACGACGACCGCCACCACCCGTGGGGCAGGGTGGTCACCCTGGCCGGTCCGCCGCTGCCGCTCAGCGGCGGCTACCGCCTGCTCACCGACCGACGTCGACTGTCCCGGCTGCTGACCACGCTCGCGCCGGACCGCCTGGAGGTGTCCGACCGGTCGACGCTGCGCTGGACCGGTGACTGGGCACGGGCACACGGCGTGCCGTCGGTGATGGTCTCCCACGAGTCCCTCACCGGCCTGCTCGGTGCCTGGGGCGTGCCCGGCGCGCTGGGGCGGCGGCTCGCCGACCGGCTGAACGCCGACACCGCCCGCCGTTACGACCGGATCGTCTGCACCACCCGGTGGGCGGCCGAGGAGTTCACCCGCATCGGCGTGCCCCACGTCGACCTCGTACCGCTCGGCGTCGACCTGGACACCTTCCATCCCGGCCGGGCCGACCCGACGGTCCGCGAACGGTACGCCGACTCGACCGAGGTGCTGCTGGTGCACTGTGCCCGGCTGTCCGTGGAGAAACGACCGGAGCTGGCCATCGACGCCTTGGCCGAGCTGCGGGAAGCCGGCGTACCGGCGGTGCTGGTGATGGTCGGCGACGGCCCGCGCCGTACCGCCCTGCTGCGGCGCGCGGCGGACCTGCCGGTCACCTTCACCGGCTTCCTGCCCGACCGTCGGGCCCTCGCGGCGTTGCTGGCCAGCGCCGACGTGGTCCTGGCCCCCGGCCCGGTGGAAACCTTCGGCCTGGCCGGGCTGGAGGCGTTGGCCTGCGGCACCCCGGTGGTGGTCAACGCGGCCAGCGCCCTGCCCGAGGTGATCGGGTCGGGCGGGCTCGCCGCCGACGGCACCCCGTCGACGATCGCCGACGCCGTCCGTCAACTCCTGGCGCACCCTGAGGACCGGCGGCGGGCCGCCGCCCGACACCGGGCCGAGCAGTTCGGCTGGACCTCGGCGGTCGCCGGGTTCCTCCGCGCGCACCGCGTCGACGTCCACCGCTGACCGGGCCGGCGCCGACGGCGGCGGACACCCGGGGACGGTTCGATCAGCGCACCACATAGGGTGCAGGCATGGCGCGACCTGACGGGCGGCGACCCGACCAACTTCGACCGGTGACCCTGACCCGTGGGTGGAGCACCCATCCCGAGGGGTCGGTGCTGGTGGAATTCGGCGGCACCCGGGTGCTGTGCACCGCCAGTGTCACCGAGGGGGTGCCCCGCTGGCGTCGCGGCTCCGGGCTGGGCTGGGTCACCGCGGAGTACGCGATGCTGCCCCGGGCCACCAACACCCGTTCGGACCGGGAGAGCGTCAAGGGCCGGGTCGGTGGGCGTACCCACGAGATCTCCCGACTGGTTGGTCGGAGCCTGCGCGCCGCCATCGACCTCAAGGCGCTCGGCGAGAACTCGATCGTGCTCGACTGCGACGTCCTCCAGGCCGACGGCGGTACCCGCACCGCCGCGATCACCGGGGCCTACGTGGCGCTGTACGACGCGGTGAACTGGCTCGCCGCGCGCAAGGCCCTGGCCGGCAACCCGGAAAAGGTCATGCACCGTTCGGTCTCCGCCGTGAGCGTCGGTGTGGTCAACGGCGAGCCGCGGCTGGATCTGTGCTACGACGAGGATGTGGCCGCCGAGGTCGACATGAACGTGGTCTGCACCGGCGCCGGCGACTTCGTCGAGGTGCAGGGGACCGGCGAAGCCGGTGTGTTCGCCCGCGAGCAGCTCGACGCCCTGCTCGACCTGGCGGTGGTCGGTTGTCTGGACCTTGCCGAAGCCCAGCGGAAGGCTCTTCTCTCCGCGTGAGCGCGAGGAGTGAGCTTGCGAGCCCCGCAGTCGCGAACGAAGGATGACTCAGCATGAACAAGGTGCTCCTCGCCACGCGGAACCAGAAGAAGCTGATCGAGTTGCAGCGCATCCTGGACGGGGCGCTCGGCGCGCACCGGATCGCCCTGATCGGGCTGGACGACGTCGAGGCGTACCCGGAGCTGCCGGAGACCGGGCTGACCTTCGGCGAGAACGCGCTGATCAAGGCTCGGGAGGGCTGCCGGCGTACCGGGCTGCCGACGATCGCCGACGACTCCGGGCTGGCCGTCGACGCGCTCAACGGGATGCCGGGGGTGTTCAGCGCCCGCTGGGCCGGGCGGCACGGTGACGACCAGGCCAACCTCCAGCTGGTGCTCGACCAGATCGGCGACGTGCCCGACGAACACCGCGGCGCCTCGTTCGTCTGCACCGTCGCGCTGGTGCTGCCCGGCGGCAAGGAGCATCTGGTCGACGGCCGGCAGGCGGGCCGGCTGCTGCGCGCCCCGCGCGGTGACGGCGGGTTCGGCTACGACCCGATCTTCCTCGGCGACGGCCAGGACCGCACCAACGCCGAGCTGACCCCGCAGGAGAAGGACGCGGTCAGCCACCGTGGCAAGGCCCTGCGCGAGCTGGCCGCCCTGGTCGCCAAGGTCCTCTGACCGGGTGGATCCTGGTCCGGGTACGCCCTCCGAGGGGCGCTTCCCGGACCAGGATCGCCTCAGCTCAGCGGGCCGAGTTCCGCCTCGATGGCGGTGCGGAGGTCGGGGCCGGCCAGCACCGCGCGGGCGGCCTCCATCAACGGGGCGAGGAAGACGTCGGGGCCCGGTTCGCCGACGGCCCCGCCGAGCGCGGCGATCGCCGCCCGGCCGGCCGGCGACGGCGTCAACGGGGCCCGGAGCTGGAGCCCGCGTACGGCCGCGAGCAGTTCGACCGCGAGCAGGCTGGTCAGGTTGTCCAGGACGGTACGTAGCTTCTTGGCCGCCGCCCAGCCCATCGAGACGTGGTCCTCCTGCATGCCGCTGGTGGGTAGCGAATCCACCGAGGCCGGTGCGGCCAGCCGGCGATTCTCGGCGACGATCCCGGCGGCCGTGTACTGGGCGATCATCAGCCCGGAGTTGACCCCCGCGTCGGGGGAGAGGAACGCCGGCAGGTCCCGCGAGCGGGTGACGTCGAGCAGCCGGTCCACCCGACGTTCGGCGATCGCGCCCACCTCGGCGGCGGCGATGGCCAGGAAGTCCGCCGCGAAGCCCAGGGGCGCGCCGTGGAAGTTCCCGGTCGACTCGACCCGACCGTCGGGTAGCACCACCGGGTTGTCCACCAGCGAGACCAGTTCCCGGGCGGCGACCGTACGGACGAACTCCAGGGTGTCTCGTGCCGCGCCGGTCACCTGCGGGGCGCAGCGCATCGAATAGGCGTCCTGCACCGCGTGGGCCAGGTCGTCGCGGTGCGAGTCCATCACCGCCGAGTTCTGCAGCAGCCGGTGGATGTTGGCCGCCGAGACGCCCTGCCCGGGATGCGGGCGGATGGCGTGCAGCTCCGGCAGGAACGGCCGCTCCGAGCCGAGCATCGCCTCGATCGCCAGCGCGGCGGTCACGTCGGCCATGGTGAACAGGTGCGCGGCGTCGTGGATGGCGAGCAGCAGCATGCCGAGCATGCCGTCGGTGCCGTTGATCAGCGCCAGCCCCTCCTTGGCGGCCAGCTCGACCGGGGCGAGGCCGGCCCGGCGCAGCGCCTCGGCGGCGGGCATCCGCCCGCCGTCCGGGCCGAGCACCCAGCCCTCGCCGAGCAGCACCAGCGCACAGTGCGCCAGTGGTGCCAGGTCACCGGAGGCGCCCAGCGAACCGTGTTCCGGCACCCACGGGGTGACGTCGTGGTTGAGCAGGTCCACCAGGGCCTCGGCGACCAGCGGCCGTACCCCGGAATGGCCGAGCGCCAGCGAGCGGACCCGCAGCAGCATCATCGCCCGCACCACCTCCCGCGGCATCGGCGCGCCGACCCCGGCGGCGTGCGACCGGATCAGCGCGTGCTGCAGCTCGGCGCGGCGCTCGGGCGCGACGAAGGTGTTCGCCAGGGCCCCGAAACCGGTCGACACGCCGTACACGGGCCGGCCGGCGGCCTCGATTCCGTCCACGATGGACCGGCTGGTGGCCATCGCCTCGATGGTGGCCGGGTCGAGGACGACCTTGGCCGCGCCGCGCGCCACGGCGATCACGTCGGCGGGGGAGATCCCGGTGGGCTGAATGGTGACGGTCATCGCGGTACTCCGTTGTGCAGGACCTGGCGGATCAGTGGAACCCCGGGCCGGTAGGCCAGGTGCAGGTGGGACGGGGCGTCGAGGATGATCAGGTCGGCACGGGCACCGGGCCGCAGCACGCCGACGTCGTCGCGGCGCAACGCCCGCGCGCCGCCGGCCGTCGCGGCCCAGACCGCCTCCGCCGGGGTCATCCTCATCTCGCGTACGGCCAGCGCGATGCAGAACGGCATCGACGAGGTGTACGACGAGCCGGGGTTGCAGTCGGTGGCCAGGGCCACGGTGACCCCGGCGTCGAGCAGCCGGCGGGCGTCCGGATAGGGCGACCGGGTGGAGAACTCGGCCCCGGGCAGCAGGGTCGCCACGGTCGCCGTGTGGCCGCCCTCGGCGCACATGCAGTCGACCCGGGTCGACGCCAGCGCGTCGATGTCGGCGTCGCTCAGGTGGGTGCAGTGGTCGACGCTGGCCGCGCCCAGCTCCACCCCGAGCCGCACGCCCGGGCCGGGGCCGAGCTGGTTGGCGTGCACCCGTACCCCGAGCCCCATGGCCTGCCCGCAGGCCAGGATCGCCCGGGCGTGGTCGGCGTCGAAGGCCCCCCGCTCGCAGAACACGTCGATCCAGCGGGCGTACGGCGCGGCGGCGGCCAGCATCGGCCCGCAGACCAGCCCGACGTAGTCGTCGGGGCGGTCGGCGTACTCGGCCGGCACCACGTGCGCCCCGAGGTAGGTGGTCTCCTCGCTGACCTCGCTGGCGATCCGCAGCGACCGGGCCTCGTCGACGACGGTCAGGCCGTACCCACTCTTGATCTCGATCGTGGTGGTGCCCTGCCGCAACGCCTCCGCGCGCAACCGGCGCACGGTGGCGCGCAGCTCGCCGTCGGAGGCCGCCCGGGTGGCACCGACCGTGGTGCGGATGCCGCCACCGGTGTACGGCTGCCCGGCCATCCGGGCGGCGAACTCGGCCGCCCGGTCCCCGGCGAAGACGAGATGGGCGTGACTGTCCACGAAGCCCGGCAGCACCGCCGCACCGGCGGCGTCGATGCGCCGGTCGGCGGCCGGAGCGTCGGCGGTCGGGCCGATCCAGGCCACCTCGCCGTCCTCGACGAGCACCGCGGCCCGTCGCCGGATCCCCAGCGGCCCGCCCTCGCCCCGGCCGGCCTCGTTGGTGACCAGCTCACCGATGTTGTCCACCAGCAGACTAGACATCGGCCACTCCCGCGATCGCCGTCGCCAGTTCCCGGGGCACGTCCATGCGGACGTGGTGGCCGTCGCGGACCAGCACCCGGCCGTCCACCACCACCTGCGCGACATCGGCCGCGCTGGCCGCGAACCAGACGCCCGCCGGGGTCACCCCGGCCGTGCGTACGCTGTCCAGCCGCACCGTGACCAGGTCGGCCCGGTCACCTACGGCGATCCGGCCGGCGTCGGTCCAGCCCAGCGCGGCGTGCCCGGCCTCGCTCGCCGCGGTCAGCAGCTCGGCCGGGGCGAAGTGGCCGCGCTTGCGGGTGCGCAGCCGTTCGTCCAGCTCGACGGCGCGTGCCTCCTCGAACGGGTCGATCACCGCGTGGCTGTCGCTGCCCAGGCTGAGCGGGATACCCGCGTCGGCCATCCGGCGGGCCGGCCCGATGCCGTCGGCGAGATCGCGTTCGGTGGTCGGACAGAGGCAGACCCCGGTGCGGTGTTCGCCGAGCAGACCCACGTCGGCGCTGGTCGGGTGGGTGGCGTGCACCGCCGTGGTGGCCCGGCCGAGCACCCCGTGGTCGGCGAGCAGACGCGTCGGGGTGCACCCGTGTACCGCGCGGCAGGCGTCGTTCTCGGCGGGCTGCTCCGAAAGGTGCACGTGCAGTGGCGCGTCGCGGCGGTGCGCCCAGCCGGCCACCGTGGCGAGCTGCGCGGCCGGTACCGCGCGGACCGAGTGGATCGCGGCACCGAGGCGGGCGTGCCCACCTTCCGGGGTGAACCGGTCGACCCGCTGGGCCCAGCGCAGCGCGTCACCGTCGCCGAACCGCTGCTGTGACCCGACCAGCGGCCGGCCGTCCACCGAGGCGGTCAGGTAGCAGGTGTCCAGCAGGGTCAGTCGGATGCCCGCCTGCGCCGCCGCCTCGACCAGCGCCGCGCCCATCGCGTTCGGGTCCGCGTAGGGGGTGCCGCCCGGCCCGTGATGCAGGTAGTGGAACTCGCCGACGCAGGTGATCCCGGCCAGCGCCATCTCGGCGTAGACCGCCCGGGCCAGCGCCAGATAGGAGTCGGGGTCGAGGCGCGCGGTGACCGCGTACATCTGGTCCCGCCAGCTCCAGAAGTCGCCCCGCCCACCGTGGGTGCGTCCGCGCAGCGCCCGGTGGAAGGCGTGCGAGTGGGCGTTGGCCAGGCCGGGCAGGGTCAGCCCCGGCAGCCGGACCGCGTCGGTCAGCACGTCCACCCCGGCGTCCGGCTGGCCGCCCGACGACAGTGGGGTGACGCCGGTGATCCGGCCATTGACCGTCTCGATCAACACGTCCGGGGTCGGCTCGGTCTGCTCGGGCAGCCACGCGTACTCGGTGAGCCAGCGGATCGACGTCATCGGGTCTGCTCCCTGTCGAGCTGAACCGCCTGCGTCATCAGCCGGTCAGCACCCGGCCGGGCGGCTGCCGGCGTCGGTTCGCCCACCGTGTTCAGCGGCATGTCAGCTCCTCCAAGACCCTGGCCAGCGCGACCACCCCGGCGGCACAGTCGCTGTCGGTGGCCGACTCGGCGGGGGAGTGCGACACCCCGGTCGGGTTGCGGACGAAGAGCATCGCGGTGGGCACGTGGGCGGCGAGCACCCCGGCGTCGTGTCCCGCCCCGGTGGGCAGCACCGGGGCGGCCAGCAGCCCGGCCAGCCGGTCGGCCAGCCCACCGTCGAAGGCCACCAGCGGGGTCGTCGACTCCTCGGTCAGCGTGACCTCGGTGCCGTCGCGGCGGGCCCGCTCGACGACCTTGGCCCGGACCGCCTCGACCAGGCCGGTCAGTGTCTCCGGTTCGGCGGCGCGGGCGTCCAGCCAGCCGGTGACCCGCGAGGGCACGGCGTTGGTCGCGTTCGGCTCGACGGCCACCCGGCCGACCGTGGCGAGGGCGTCGCGCAGCCGGGCCTCCTTGTTGGCGGCGAGCACCGTGAACGCGTACGTCAACATGGGATCGCGGCGGTCGGCCATCCGGGTCGTACCGGCGTGGTTTCCCTCGCCGGTGAAGTCGAAGCGCCACCGGCCGTGCGGCCAGATCGCGCTGGCCACCGCGACCGGGGCACCCTGATCGACCAGCGCGCGGCCCTGCTCGACGTGCAGCTCCACGAAGGCGGACAGGCGGCCGAGCAGCACCGGGTCGACGCCCGCCGGCCGGGCACCCAGCGCCTCGGCGAAGCTCACCCCGGCCGCGTCGCGCAGCGCGCCCGCCCGCTCGGCGTCGAGCTGCCCGGTGAGCAGCCGGGAACCCAGACACGGTACGCCGAACCGGGCCCCCTCCTCCTCCACGAACGCGGCGACGACCAGCGGCCGGGACGGCGCGACGCCGGCCGCGCGCAGCTCGTCCACGGCCAGCAGCGCGCTGACGATGCCGAGTGGCCCGTCGTACGCACCGCCGTGCGGCACCGAGTCGAAGTGGCTGCCGGTCAGGATCGCGTTCCCGGCGTCCGGGTCACCCCACCAGGCGAACAGGTTGCCGTTGCCGTCCTCGTGGACCGGCATGCCCCGCTGGTCGGCCTGCCCGCGGAACCACTCCCGCAGCCGCAGTTCCGGTTCGGTCAACGCGTACCGCAGGTAGCCGCCGCTGCGGTCGTCCCGCCCGATCGGGGCGATCTCGTCCCAGAGCTTGCGGAACCTGTTAAGAAGGGGCCCTTCCTCTACCGTATGCGTTAACAAGGGGCCCTTCCTTACTCCGCCATCGGAATGCGGACGTCGGTGTGCGGGGTGGGGTAACCGGCGTCGACGTGCCGGATGACGCCCATCGCCGGGTCGTTGGTCAGCACCCGCTCGATCTTCTGTCCGGCCAGGGCGGTGCCGTCGGCCACGCAGACCTGACCGGCGTGGATGGAGCGGCCGATGCCGACCCCGCCGCCGTGGTGGATGGACACCCAGGACGCCCCGCTGGCGGTGTTGACCAGCGCGTTGAGCAGCGGCCAGTCGGCGATCGCATCGGAGCCGTCGGCCATCGCCTCGGTCTCCCGGTAGGGGCTGGCCACGCTGCCGCAGTCCAGGTGGTCGCGGCCGATCACCACCGGCGCGCTCAGCTCACCGGAGGCGACCATCTCGTTGAACCGTACGCCAGCCTTGTCGCGCTCACCGTAGCCGAGCCAGCAGATGCGTGCCGGCAGGCCCTGGAAGGCGACCCGCTCGCCGGCCAACCGGATCCACCGCGCGAGGGACTCGTTCTCCGGGAACAGGTCCAGGATCGCCCGGTCGGTGGTGGCGATGTCGGCGGGGTCGCCGGAGAGCGCCGCCCACCGGAACGGCCCCTTGCCCTCGCAGAACAACGGCCGGATGTACGCCGGCACGAAGCCGGGGAAGTCGAACGCGCGTTCGTACCCGCCGAGGCGCGCCTCGCCCCGGATCGAGTTGCCGTAGTCGAAGACCTCCGCACCCGCGTCGAGGAAGCCCACCATCGCCTCGACGTGCTTGGCCATCGAGGCCCGGGCCCGATCGGTGAACTCGGCCGGCTTGGCCGCCGCGTACTCCCGGGCGTCGGCCAGCTCCACCCCCTCCGGCAGGTACGACAGCGGATCGTGGGCGCTGGTCTGGTCGGTGACGATGTCGATCGGTACGCCTCGCCGCAGCAGTTCCGGGAAGACCGTGGCGGCGTTGCCGACCACGCCGACGCTCAGCGCCCGCCGGTCGCGTTTCGCGGCCAGCACCCGCTCGACCGCGTCGTCCAGGCTGTCGGCGATCTCGTCCAGGTAGCGGTCGTGCGCCCGGCGCTCCAGCCGGGTCCGGTCCACGTCCACGATCAGGCAGACGCCGCCGTTCATGGTGACCGCGAGCGGCTGCGCCCCGCCCATGCCGCCGCAGCCGCCGGTGAGCGTCAGCGTGCCGGCCAGGGTGCCGTCGAACCTCTTGGCGGCGACCGCGGCGAAGGTCTCGTAGGTGCCCTGGAGGATGCCCTGGGTGCCGATGTAGATCCACGAGCCGGCGGTCATCTGCCCGTACATGGTCAGGCCGAGCTGCTCCAGGCGGCGGAACTCCGGCCAGGTCGCCCAGTCGCCGACCAGGTTCGAGTTGGCCAGCAGCACCCGGGGCGCCCATTCGTGGGTACGCATGACGCCGACCGGGCGGCCCGACTGCACCAGCATCGTCTCGTCGTCGCGCAGGTCGGTCAGCGTCCGCACCAGCGCGTGGTACGACGGCCAGTCCCGGGCGGCGCGGCCGGTGCCGCCGTACACGACGAGGTCGTCGGGGCGCTCGGCGACCTCGGGATCGAGGTTGTTCATCAGCATCCGCAGGGCGGCCTCCTGCGGCCAGCCCCGGGCGGTGCGCTCGGTGCCGCGTGCGGCCCGGACGGGACCGGGCGCGGCCTGGGTGGATTGCGTCATTGCGGGCCTCCTCCTAACCGAGGAACAACTGTCGACGGGTGGCTGAGGCTTCGAAGGCCTCCAGCCGTCGCTGGGTCTCGGCCGGGGCGGCGTCGCAGATCGCCTGGAGCAGCACCATGGCCAGGGTCATCGGGGCGGTGTGCAGGTCGAACACGAGTTGCGCGCCGACCGCGGCGGGCAGCACCACGTCGGCGTGCTCGGTCGCCGGGCTCACCGGCGAGTCGGTGATCGCCACGACCGTCAGTTTCGCCTCGCGGGCCTCGCGCAGCGCGTCCAGGGTCTCCCGGGGGTAGCGCGGCAGCACGAACGCCAGCAGCGCCCGCGCCCCCGCCTCGGCGGCCTGTTCGAGGCGGTCGGTGAGCAGGCTGCCGCCGTCGTCGAGCACCCGCACGTCGGGGTGCACCTTGGCGGCGAAGTACGCGAAGTACGCGGCCAGCGGCGCGGCGGCCCGCAGGCCGAGCACGGGCAGCGGGCGGCTGGCCGCCAGCAGTCGCCCGGTCTCGGCGATCCGCTCCCGGTCGGCCAACTGCCCGGCCAGCCGATCCAGGTTGTCGATCTCGGCGCGTACCGCCTGCTGGAGTTCGTTGCCGGTGGGAGACGGACCGGGCGTGGCGGCGGTCAGCTCGCGGAGCCGACGACGCAGGGCCGGGTAGCCGTCGTGGCCCAGCGCCACCGCGAACCGGGTGACCGACGGCTGACTGACCCCGGCCAGCTCGGCGACCTCGGCGGCGGAGAGGTAGCCGATGGCGGGGGCGTGCTGCACCAGGCAGTGCGCGATGCGCCGCTGCGTCGGGGTGAGCCGGATGCCCTGGAACAGACCCAGCACCTGATCGACGGGTGCCGCGACGGCTCCTTCATTCATGGCTAGACCTTATGCATGAAAACTTTCATGGGGCAACTCCCCGGCGTTCGTGCGATGGGGCCGGCGGGCCCATTCGGCTGGTGCCGTCTCGGTAGGATCCGCATGGCGGTTTAGCGAAGGAGTTGGCATGCAGCCGGGAACGCCCTACAGGTACACCCACATGCTGGGCGGCTCTCCGGTGGGCAAGGCCTGGGCGGCCATCGACGAACAGGGGCGCCTCGTCACCGTGGCCGTCCTGGATGCCACCGTCGCCGCCGC
Source organism: Micromonospora aridisoli (assembly GCF_056150025.1). Lineage (NCBI taxonomy): Bacteria > Bacillati > Actinomycetota > Actinomycetes > Micromonosporales > Micromonosporaceae > Micromonospora > Micromonospora aridisoli. Next base: position 190,222 of record NZ_JAXCFK010000001.1, read on the forward strand.
CCAGGGCTGGCGAGAGGCGTTCGCCGGGATGGCGAACTCCTTGGCCGAGGCGCCGGAGGGCATGTCGTACACCTACGCCGACTTCTCGGCACCCGCGCCGTGGGTCGCGTACCCGGCGGAGGCGGGGCCGGGCGCGGAGCGGCTCATGCGGTCGCTCGGGGTGGACTACGAACCGATCCAGACAGGATCAGCGCCACCCGTCTCCGGACCGCCGCAGCCGGTCTCCGGCGCTCCGCAACCCGTCTCCGGCGCTCCGCAACCCGTGTCGGGTGCTCCGCAGCCGGTCTCCGGCTCGCCTGTCGCACAGTGGACGGCCCAGATTCCCGAGCAACCGACGTCCGCCGAGCCGCATCCGATCTCCGGTGCGCCGGCATCGCCCGCAGCTCCCCGGGCGATGACATCGGCGCCACCCGCCGCAGACCCGCTCGACTCGTCCGGTGGGCGACGAATCGCACCCGTCGCGCGTCCGCCGCGCAACCGGCTCGGCCTCTGGATCGGTGGGGTCGTCGTGGCCGCGCTGCTGGCCGGCAGCGCCGGATTCTTCGCCGGCAGCACGTTCGGCGGCTCGGCAGAGCCGGCCGGCGAGCCGTCGACCAGCGCCTCCCCGCCGCTGTACGACGCGACGCAGGACTCGTTGAACAAGGCGAAGTTCGACGGCGATCTCATGCCGCTCGCCGAGCCCTGGCTGAGCCAGATGGGCGGCTGCGCGATCGACACCGAGGTCGGCGGTCCCGAGCTGCTCAAGGGCGAGAAACGGCACGTCTTCTGCCGGTACCGTGGCGTGGCAGTGCACTTCGCCCTCTACGAGTCGACGGCGACGAAGGAGGCCGCGCGAGCCTTCCGCCAGGAGATGGGCATCATCGGGCGGGCGCTCGCACCTGGTCTGCGGGAGGCGACGCAGGCCACCGGCGGGTTCAGCGGGGTCTCCGGCAGCTATGTCGAGTACGCGGGCAACGGCCACGACGGGCGGCCGGTCTGTGGAATCTGGTGGGGCCGCGACGACAGCGTCAGCTCGCTCTACCTGGAAACCCCGTGTGGCGCGGGACTCGGGGGCAACTGGGACGCGCTACGGGATCTCTGGCAGCGGAACAGCTAGGCGGCCTAGGGCACCGCAGCCCCGTCGGGCGGGGTGACCAGACAGACATCGGTGCCCACGGTGACCTTGGCGGGAAGGTCGATCCGGACCACCCGCGCACCGCGGAAGGCCCGCTCCGTGACCGCTCCACCGCCGCTTCCGAGTCGGACGATGACGTCCCGGTTCTCGGTCTCCTCCCAATCGGTGATCTGAAACAGCCAGACCCGGGACCGTCCGGCCAGCAGATCCGACACGCTTCGCTTCGGACAGCCGGCCGGTGGGGCCGGAGCCACGTACCCGTCGACCGGCGGGCCGTAGTAGGACTGTGAAGTCCAGGATAGGCGGGTGGCGAGCAGCAGGTCGTCCGCGCGTCGCTCGGTGCTCAGATGGCGAAGCGCGGTCCGGTAGTCGGCCACGTTGGCACCCTCACCCTGTGGGAAGGCGCGCTGTGGATGCATGGTCGCCGTCAGGTCAACGGCCAGCTGGGGTATCGCGAGCGCGATGACGAGCGCCATCCCGGCCGACCGGCGGAGCCGGTCGGGAAGGCCGTGCCCGGTGTCCGGCGACGCCACCGCGAGACTGGCCAGCATCAGGGAAGCGGGCACCGCGTAGAGCGCCAGCCGGCCGGTGAACGGGTAGCTCGACACGGCCGCGCCGCTCAGCCCGACGACCAGTGGTGTGAGCAGGATCAACACCGCGAGGGCGGCCACCCGACGCCACCACAGCACCGCACCGGCGAGCAGCAGGGGTACGACGATCCACGCCGACCAGGTCACGAACGGCACCCGGGCCAGGCTCTGGTACGTCGAGCCGAACCAGTCCAGGGTGGCGGGAACGTCGGTCAGCGGCTGATACGGGTAGATCGCCTTGCTCAGCCAGTACGCCTGCAGGTGGGCGTCGTACCGAGCAGGCGCCAGGACCACCAGGTAGATCCACAGCACGACGGCGATCCAGGCCGGTGCCGGCAGCACGAAGCGGCCCAGCTCACGCAATCGACTCGGCCACGGACGGCCCGGACGGGTCAGCGCGTGCAGCCCGATCAGCACTCCCAGCGCACCGGCGACCGGGATGGCCATGATGCTCAGCCCCGAGGCGAGCAGTGACAACCCCCAGAACACGACGCCGCTGCGCCACGACAACCTGTCGCGGATCAGGAGCAGAGCCACCCCGACGAGCAACGTCGTGCAGAACGCTTCCGCGCTGTACGGTTTGAGTTCGTTCGAGTAGGCGATGAGGAACGGTGCGATCGCGACCAGCGACAGAGCCGTCATCGCGGCCAGCGGCGGCATGAGTCGCCACCCGAGGTATCCGACCAGTGGCAGCAGCGCGAGCCCGAAGAGCAGCGGCACGAGTCGTAGCGACTGCTCCGTCGGCCCGAAGAGTTGTAGCGAGAGCCGTTCGAGCCACAACCAGCCTGGCGGTGCCGACTGGCTGAACGCCAACGGCTCCAGCAGTTCCAGATAGCTCCGGTCGCGCAGGTTGTGTGCCACGTACAGCTCGTCGTTCCAGAAGCTGCGTCCGGACGCCCACTGACGGATCCGCAGGACCGCGCCGAGCGCCACGATCAGGCTGACGAGTGGCCAGTAGCGGAGTCGGCCCCTGAGGTCAGCTGCCCAGGGGAACGCCCCGGAGGCGGCTGTCGTGGTGTCGCGGGACCCGGCTGGAGCAGCTGCCGCGAAAGCGGAGCGGACCGGGAGCTGACGCGTCTCGGGCACGGCGAGACGCTATCAAGGGCCGGCACCGTCCTGAGTGGTGAAACCATCGTCGGGGTCACCGGTACGCCCATTGTCCACCCTCGACCCGATGAGGCGGGCGGCGGTGCGGTGCCGCCGGGACACCGGCGGCAGTCCGAGCAGAAACTCGGGAAACATACCGAAGAAGGTCCGGGCGCTGCGCAACTCGAGAGTGTGTGCCCGTGACCAGTGCAGCGAGTTGGTCGCACGGGCCCAGTGATGGGTCCAGCGGACGTCACCGAGCAGGGCGACCGGGTGGCCGAGCCGCCACGCGCGCAGTCCGAGCTCGTGGTCCTCGTAGTAGAGGAAGAACCGCTCGTTCCAGCCGCCCAACTCGACGAAGTCCGCGGTACGGGCGGCGACCGCCGCGCCCATGACCCAGGCGACGTGGACCGTCTCGCCGGGACCGGCCAGGATGCGGTACGAGGCGTGCAGCCGGTTCAGTGGCCAGAGCCTCCGGTTGCCCAGCTTCGCCGTGGCGTACGGGAACCCGCGCCCATTGGGTTGGGCGATGCCGTCCGACGAGAGCAACTGCGGCGCCGCCAGGCCGCCATGCCGGTCGAGGTGTCGTTTCAGTACGCCGAGACCGTCCGGGCGGATCTCGAGGTCCGGGTTGGCGAACAGGACGTACTCGCCCGCCTGGCCTACCCCGATGTTGTTGGCCTTGGCGAAGCCGACATTCTCCGGCAATCGGATGACTCGGGCACCCAGTTGCTCTGCCGTCCGCGCCGAATCATCGGTCGAGCAGTTGTCGACGACGATCCACTCGTACGGTCGGGACTCGCCGCGCCAGCACCGGCGTAGCGTCTCCGCCGAGTTGTAGGTGACCGTGATGACGCTCCACTGACCTTCCGCCATCACGATCCCCGAACTATGAGGTAGCGGTACAGGGTGACCAGGCCGAACCGCTCCCCGTTCCACTGCCGGCGGGCGCCCGGCGCCTCGACCAGGCCCCGCCCGAGACCGCGGAGGAACGGCCGGAGCAGGCCCTGACGGGCGCGGCGGGCAGCCAGCGCGAGATGGGCGAGGGCGAGCACGGGAACCGCGACGAGCATCAGCGGCCAGGTGAAGGTACGCGCCGCGACGAGGAGTCGGTTGCGCGCCAGCAGCAGCGCTCGAAATCCCTGGAGTTTGTCGTCGCCCTCGACGCTGTGCCCTCCCGCGTGGGGTAGCACGAGATCCAGCCCGCGAGTGCGCAGGCCCGCAGCGTAGAGCCGGAAGGCGAGGTCGGCGTCCTCACCCCACGCGAACAGGTGCTCGTGGAATCCGGCGAACCGGCGGAACAGGTCGGTGGGAAAGACCGCCGCGCCGCCGGACGGACCGAGCGGGCCTCGGGACACCGTTGCCGGCCGGTCGATGAACAGGGAGACCGGGTTGAGATCGATGCCGACGTACTCACCGCCGTGCATCGCCAGACCAACGGCGACCGGCGTGCCGGGATCCTCGGTGACGGCGGCCCAGATGCGAGCCAGACCGTCGTCGGGCAGCCAGACGTCCGGATTCAGCAGCAGGACGTGGCTCGTCGTCGTCGCCGCCACCGCTCGGTTGCAGCCCGCCGCGAAGCCAGGATTCGAGGGGTCGGGTAGATATGTGTACCGGTCGCCGTCCAGACGGTCAGCGATGATCTTCTCGCAGTCGTCGTCGGGGCTGTTGTCGGCGAAAACGAAGCGGACCGGAAGCTCGCCGACGCTACGTACCCACGTCGGCAGCGTCCGGGTCAGCATGTCGGCGGACCGGTACAGCACGGTGACCACCGTCAGGCCCGTGGCCGGCGCGTCGTTCACTTCGCGGATCTCCCCAGCCGGTGCAGGACGTAGAGCCCGGGTACCAGGCTCAACCAGGTCGGATATATGAACGGGTAGAGCTCGTAGATGCCGAACATGGCGAAGTACACGATGAAGCCCCGCCCCAACTGGCCGGCGGGCGCGCTGGAGAACTCGAGCCGGCGTTCGGCCCCGCCGACCACCAGGCCCAGGGCGGCGAGGAAGAAGACGACGCCGCCCGCACCGAAGTCGAGCAGTGGGATGGCCGCGAACGTCGCGGTGTTCATGTGGTACGGCTGGCTCAGCTGGGACGTGGCCGCGTACAGGTCGACCTGGCCGACCAGCGGCTCGACGCGTGACCCCAGGAAGGTCAGGGAGTACGCGCCGTACGCCGGATCGAAGTGCTCCCGCTGGGACCAGAGCCGACCGAATGTCTCGGTGGACGAGCTCAGGGACAGGTCGAGCGAGCCCAGACTGCTGGCCAGGGCGTTGCCGCCGTACTGCGACCGGAATTCGCTCTCGAACGAGCCGGTCCCCGCCATCGTGCGCTGCCCGCCGAGAAACACGGCCGTGCCGAGAACCGCCAGGCCGATCAGCAGGATGACCGGAGTCATCGGGAAGGACCTCGTCACCCGCCGCTTCGGTCGGTACACCGACAGGGCCGCGATCAGCGCGGGGGCGATGCCGACGAGCACGGAGTTCTTGCTCGCGCCGAGGGCGGCACCGACGGTGAAGACACCGGCGAGCGCGTAGTAGACGAGCGACGCCCGCCAGTTCCGGGACAGGGCGCGCAGGAGGGAGATCGCCATCCCGAGGGTCCATGCCTCGGACAGCAGCCCGATGACGATGTTCGACTGGTCCCGGAGCACCTGCCGTGCCGCGTCCGGGTTGTCGGCTAGCAGTGGCGGCACGACACCCTGGAAACGGAACGCCGACGTCACCGCCGCGACGCCAAGCAACACGAGGAGGTACGTCAGCAGCCGCCGTTCCGTGGGCCAGGAAAGCGCCGGCCGTGGCAGGGCGATGTCTCCCCGCCGGCCGACCAGCCGTCGCCCGACCGCCCAGGCGGTCAGGAAGACAGCCACGTACCCGGCGAGGACCGGCACCACCGCCCGGCCGGCCCAGGAGTCGTAGGGGCCGGGAAGGGCCCGTACGGCGAGGAAGGCGGCGCTCCACGCGGCCGTGCAGGCAGCGAGGCCCCACATCCGGCACCGGGCGGCGAACAAGGCCGCCACCGCCAGGCCGAGCGCAATCGCGGTGCCGGTGTCCCACGGGGCCAACAGGAGCAGCACACCGCACACGAATGGCAGGCCGACGGACCAGATCCGCTTCTCCGCCCCGGTCATCGAAGCTCCACCCCCTTCCCTCCGCGCTGTGTCGGGGCCCGAGGTCGAGGTCGGCGCAGCGGCGCCGCGCGGTTCAGGTTGACGAAGTCTCATTGCCGACCGCTTCGTATAGGTGGAGCCAGTTCCGTACGCACCGGGAGAAGGAGTGCTCTGTCGCGTACTCCCGTGCAAGGTCGCGGCGCTGCTGCGGGTCGGTGCCGGGATGAGTGGCCGCCCGGACGGCCGCTGTCATCGCCGGTGCTGTCATCGCTGCCTGATAGGCGAGCACACCGGCGCCGCGCCGAGTGATCTCCGCCAGCCCGCCGACCCCGGAATGCACCACCGGGACGCCGAGCGACATCGCCTCCAGCGCACTGCGCCCGAAGGACTCCACCCGGGACGGTACGAGCAGACAGTCGAGCGTCGGCAGGAAGGATGCGGCCTCGACCCGGCCGACGAGTCTGATGTTGGGCAGCGGAGCGATGGGCGCGGTGCCGGCCCCGGCGACCAGGAACTCGACCTCGGGCAGCGCGGCCGCGATGTCGGAGAGGAGATCCGCCCCCTTCTCCCGCTCGAGTCGGCCAAGGAAACCCACCCGGGTCACCTCGCCCGGACCGCGCGTCGGCACGTCGTCCACCGCCGGCCAGACGGCGGGCAGCGGGTTGGTGATCACGTGTACGTCCCGGACGTGTCCGCGTACCTGCAGTTCCTCCGCCTCGAAGGCGGAGACGGCTACGGTCGCATGCGGCCGTAGCCGACGTGAGATCAGGTCGATGCCGATGTTCGCCTGCACCGCGGCCTTGCCGCGCAGCGTCTCCGCGGCGTCCCGGTACTGCCACAGACTGTTGTGCAGTGCCACCACCAGGGGCGTCCGTCGACCCCGGACACCGAGCCCGGCTCTGGCGTGCATCGCGGCGGAGAGCAGGTGGGCACTCACCACGTCCGGCCGCCAGTCGTCGACGAGCCGTCGGATCTCCCGCGCATAGCCGAGGTCGATCCGTCGCGTGGCCCCGAGCCGGAGCCACTGGATGCCGGCGTCGCGCAGCGCCGCCGCCACCTCGTCGTCGGGCGTGGCGGCCAGCACGTCGACACCCTCACCGGCCAACGCCGGCAGCATCTCGACGAGGAACCGCTCGGCACCGCCGAGTTGCCGTCGTCCTGATCCACCGGTCGTGCAGACGAAGAGGACCCTCATCACGCACGCATTCCTTCGATGGCACCCCGGGCCATCGCCCGACGAGTGGCCCCGCCACCCACCCCGGCCCGCAACAGCACGCCGAGGGTGTAGGCGGAACAGGCGACCTGCCCACGCCAACCCGCAAGTTCCCGACTCGCCCGGATGAACTCGCGGGTCTGCCGGCGCGAGATCTCCTCCGCCGGCCACCGCCGCTTGGCGCTCGCGTCGTCCTCGTGCGTCACGACGGCAGTCGGCACATAGGCGAGGCGCAGACCCAGCTGTCGGACCGCCCAGCACAGACGCAGATCTTCGGAGTAGAAGAAAGACGACTCGTCGACGCCGCCGATCGCATCGAGTGTCTCCCGGCGGATCGCGACGAACGGCCCGGAGAACCAGTCGCCCCGCTCCGGCGTGGAGACTATCCGGAGCCGCGGAAACACCAGGCTCAGCCCGGTGGCGTGCGCGATTCCGGTGCTCATCGTCAGGAACCGTCCCACCGCTGTCCGGTCCTCGCCATTCACGTCGAGGACCTTCGGGAACGCGGCACCCACCGCCGGCTCGTCGAGACAGGCGGTCAATTCCTCGACGGCCCTCGGCCGGACGGTGATGTCGTTGTTGGACAGAATGACGCGCGAGCGGGTGCTGTGCCGCACGCCGAGGTTCATGCCCTTCGCGTACCCCAGGTTCACGTCCGACCGGATGTAGGTGGCCCCGGTCTCGTCGCACATCGCCCGCAGTCTCGAACCGATGTCGGCGGCGCTGCCGTTGTCCACGACGATGATCTCCGCAGCGGACGGCAGGGACCGGACGCAGACGTTCGTCCGCTCGAAGTCTTCCCAGGTCAACACGACGATTGAGGTATCCACCGCTAGGCCATCCGATTGAGTAGAAGGTGCGACGACCGCCGCATGCGCTGCCGGGTCCGGAACGCGTACACGCCGTATGCGAGCGATGAGGCCACGGCGGCGCCGAACGTGCCGAGCCACGGGATGAGGAGAAGGTAGAGCACCACCGAGACGGACATCGTCACCAGGGCGACCGCCGTGGTGGCTCGCTCGCCGCTCTGTTTGAGCAGCGCGGCGCTCCAGGTCTTGCCGACGGCGAGAGCCAGCGTTCCCGGCAGCAGGAGCAGCCCGAGGAGCCAGGCGTCACGGTAGTCGGGCGCCAGCACGCCGAGGACGGCGAGCCCGATCACCGCCAGGCAGGCCACCGGGAGCGCCGCCCGCAGCGCCGCGCCGCTCTGGTCCCGGATGGCGTCGGGATCCCGCTCGGCGAGGATCCGTTGCGATCTGACGACCGCGCCGGCCTGCGCGAACTCCAGCGCGGCCACGGCCAGCGCGTAGACGCCGAGCGGTCCGGCCCCGGCGAAGCGAGCGACCAGGATCTGGCTCAGCCGGTACGTCACCATCTGAGCGGAGATGCCAACGTGCAGCCGCCCCACGGCAGCGAGGTCGGCCCGGTAATCGGGCCGCCGCGCGGTGGCCTCTGGGAACGGGCGAAGCCGCCGGGCCCAGGCCAGGACCGCCCCGGCCAGGACAAGCGCGGCAGCCACCTGAACGAGGAGCCAGACGACGCTCCACACACCACCATCGAGCCGGCCACCGAAGTAGAGGAACGCGTAGCCGACCATGAGCACGCAGCCGCCTGCCGCGCGCGTCGAGTACACGAGCCAGAACTTCTTCAGGCGCAGCCCCAGCGAGGCCGCCGTGTTGAAGACGGTGAGCGCGCAGGCGGCACCGATGGCCACCGCGAAGCTGCCGATCCCGGCCACCGCGGTCAGCACAGCCGCGGCCACCACCGTGAGCGTGAGCGAGACCCCGACGATGCCGAGGATCCAGTTCCGTCCGCGCGACATCACCCAGCCCGCGGGACGCGACAGCAGGAACGTGTCGGTGGAGAAACCACCGATCGCCGCGCCCATCGTGGCGCTCACCATGTTCGCGGCGAGTTCGCCCCGCTCCGTCGCGGGGAGCGCCACCGACACGAGTGCCGCGAGTCCGGTCAGGCCGAGAGCGGCGAGGTAGAGACGTTCGGGAGAGAGGTGCCGCCGGAACAGACCTAGCACCCGGGGTCCCAGGTGAGCCGCGGGCCGCTGTCCGGCTGAGACCGGGCAGCGTCGGCCAGCCACACGCTTTCCACTCGTCTCCCCCGAAGATGTGGCGGATGCGCCGGCCGATCGCCGGATCAGCCGGTATGAGAACGCCAACTCGCTGGCACTTTCTACCCGAACGGCGGTCGGCCCCGCAATCGCCCACTGAGTCGGAACTCGCCGCACTTTCCTGGCGGCCACGCCGGTGCGGTCCGTCCGTCGGGCGTCGCACCGCTGACACCACCGGGTAATCTGACGGCCCGTCAGGAGACGACAGACGTGGAGCCACATGTACCTCGCCCGTTACTTCGGCGCGCACTGGGTGACGATGGCGCTGCTGGCTCTGCTCGGTGGTGTCGGGACAGGGGTCGTGGCCGGTGGTCAGCCCCCGAGCTACCGCGCTGAGGCGCAGCTGCTCGTCAGCTTCGTGCCGGATCCGCCGGGCACCCGGGAAACCGCCTCCCCGGTGGTCGTCGAGCAGTTGATGCAACGGCGGGTGAAGACCTACACCAGCATGATGAACAGCCCCCGGCTGACGAAGCCCGTCATCGACTCACTCGACCTGCCGGACACACCCGCACAACTCGCCGACCGCATCGTGGCGTCGTCACCGGCGAACGCGCTGACGATCGATGTCGCCGTCACCTACCGAGACGCGGTGGGGGCGGCGGCCATCGCCAACGCGCTTACGGCCGAGTTGCAGCGGATCGCGGACCGCGACGCGGCGCCGGCCGGTCTCGTCTCCAGGGCACGGGTCGCCGTGCTCCGGGACGGCGTTGTCCCGACGGCGCCCGAAGCGGTGCCTTGGGTGTGGCAGGCGGTTGCCGGCTCGATCGGCGGTCTCGGGGTCGGGCTCGGCATCGCCATGTGCCATGCGTACCGCAGGACGGGCACGCCCATCCGCGCCGACCTTCGGACGGCATGGACGGCGACCCGGGCACGACTCCCGATCGGGCCGGGTGCTGGTGGACAGGCCGGTCAGTGACCCCCGCCGCGAAACACCTCCGCCACCGTACGGAGGACGACCTTGACGTCGAGCCAGAGTGACCAGTTCTCGATGTAGTAGTTGTCGAAACGGGCGCGGTCGGAGATCGGCGTGTCTCCCCGCAGGCCACTGACCTGCGCGAGCCCGGTCAGGCCGACCGGGACCCGATGACGCGCCGCGTAGTTCGGGTACGCCGCGGAGAACTTCTCCACGAAGTACGGACGCTCCGGGCGCGGTCCGACCACGCTCATGTCGCCGCGCAGGATGTTCCACAGTTGAGGAAGCTCGTCCAGCGAGGTGCGACGCATGAACCGGCCGACCGGGCCGACCCGCCGGTCATGGGCGATGGTCCAGTTGGTCCGCGACTCCTGCTCGTCCACCGGCCGCATGGAGCGGAACTTGATCACTTTGAAGGGCCTGCCGTGCCGCCCGATCCGCTCCTGGCGGAAGAAGATGCCGCGACCTCCCTCGATGAAGGTGGCGACGGCGCAGAGTACGAGCAACGGACACAGCACGATCAGCGCGACCGCGGCGAACACCAGATCAGACGCCCGTTTGACCACCCATCGTGGACCGGAGAAGGTCACATCGCTGATCTTGATGATCGGGATCGCGCCGATGTGATCGGGGTACCCGCCCTGCGCACCGGAGCCCCACAGGCGAGGCACCGCCCAGAGGTCGCAGCGGGCGCTGCGGGGGCGGAGCAGGGTTTCCATGAGGGTGGACTCCGGACAGTTCGGGTCGGCGATGACCAGAACCTCGCACTCCAGCAACCGAACGAGGTGTTCGAGGTCGTCGAGGGTGCCACTCAGCGGCAGGGCGGTGCTGGTCTGCCCGGAGGGAGCGTCGACGCAGCCGACGAACCTGAGCCCGTAGCGTGGGTAACGGCGGAGAAGCCGAGCGAGTTCCAGACCGATCGGGCCGCTTCCGATGATGATCGCGTTGTGCTCCACCCATCGCCGTTTGCGTACGGCAACGGTGAGGGCCCGGCTGACCACCCGACCGAGGACCACCAGGCCGGCCGACAGCGCGACGCCGCGCATGAACCCACTGACGTACTCCACAGAGGAGTGACGCTGTGCGGCGATGATGGCCACCACCGCGGCGGAGGCGAGCAGCCGCCCGCAGAGGCTAGGTAGCTCGTCCAAAATGCTCACGTGCCGGCGCGGCCGATAAAGCCCCCCGGCGGCGAAGATGGCCAACGCCAGAACGGCGTTGGCCAATGTGCCGCGCCAGTAGGTCTGACTCAGCAGCAACGGGGCGAGTAGCGCCGCGACATCGATCGGAAGCGTCATCATCCAGGCCCGCAGCCACCGCGTCCGCGACGACGCGCGGGACCGGGCATAGGGCAGGACTGCGGTGGTGTCGAGCCCGGAGTCGGTCATACGCTCCGACGCGCCGCCGAGCGTCGCCGCCGGCATCCCGGCCGCGACCGGTGCGCCCTCCTCGTCGGTGGCGTCCTGCCGCGACGTCATCCGGTGTTGAGCCCGCCCGCCCGCGCGTCCGGCGGGCGCGGAATGGCTCATCGTCGGTTGGCTGGTCATGGTTGGCGCTCCCCCCGTGGAACCCTTGGCCGCGCGACAAAGACTCAAAGGGCGACCGCAGGATACGGCCGGGTGAGATTGACCGCCATAGTAGGAAAGCCCGGTCCGTCTTCCTACTTTGCGGCGGACTGGATGTCTGGCACCGCGTCACGTCGAACCGCGTCAAAGAGCCGGTCCGCCTTGGCCTTGTCGGCGAGAACGACACTCTCGGTCCCGATCCGACCCGTGCCCTTCGTGGGGCAGGTGTAGAAGTCGAGGTTGCCGCCCCGTAGGTGGCGCAGTTCCATGCCGGTGTCCAACAGGGACATCGACTCGTCGACCGCCACCGCGTCCGCCGTGGCGCGGACGAAGGAGTTCAGCTTGGTGGGGCTGGCCAGTGTGCCACCGGAGGCGGCTTTGTCGAGAATGGCCTTGATGACCTGCTGCTGATGCTTGATCCGGGTGAAGTCGCCGTCGGCGAACGCGTACCGTTCGCGGGCATAGTCGAGCGCCGCGGCACCATCCATCGTCTGCTTACCGGCGACGAACTCACGTCGCCCGTTAGGAGTGAGCGAGTGCCGTGAGGTGAAGCCCTTCTCGACGGTGATCTCGACGCCGCCGAGAGCGTCGACGATTTCCTTGAACCCGGCGAAGTCGACCATCACCACGTGGTCGATGCGTACCTTGGTGAACTGCTCCACGGCCTGCACCATCAACGGCACACCGCCCCAGGCGTAGGCTGCGTTGATCTTCGCATCGCGGCCGCCGCGGCCCTCCTTGGACCGGGGCACCGGGACCCACGTGTCCCGGGGGATGGAGATGAGCTGCGCGCTCGAGCGGTCCTTCGGTACGTGCGCCAGGATGATGGTGTCCGCCCGCGAGCCACCGGTGCTGTCCGGATCGCGGGAGTCGCTGCCCAGGATGAGGATGTTCATCGCGCCCTTGGCCACGACCTCGGGCCGACTCTCCTCCGGTACGCCGTCGAACGCGTCGACCCGCTCGATGTCGGACTCGACGGACTTGAGGTAAAGGCCGCTGGCCACCACGGCACCGACGCCGATCAGTGACAGCACCAGAACGACGATCAGCGTGATCCGCAGCCATCGTCGACGTGGCTTTCCGGCCGGCGCGTCGGCGGTGCGCTCCGAGCCGTCGGTGTCCCCCGCCGGCAGGGTCTCGTCCGGGGAGATGGTCCCCGCCTGCTCTCCACTCGACATGGCGGAGATGCTACTGACTTCATGTTTCCGGTGTGGGCCCCGTCCGGCGTCCCGGAGCGGGCATTGTTATCTCGGCGTACTCCTTCGTCTGGTAGAACGCAGCGGTGGACGCCGTCAAGCTGCGTCGGGCGATCGCGCGTACCCGCCTCGCCCCCGTCGCCGCCTTTCCGAAACGCCTGGTCGCCGTGGCCCGGCACGATGCCAAGGTGCTGCGCACCTCGGCCCGCTGGCTGGTCGCCTCGCGGGAGCATCACAACTACACGTACGAGCTGACCAAGCTCAGTCGCAGCCACCTCGCCTGGTTCGTCAGCGTTGTCTGCGAGTTGCCGGTCAAGCAGGTTCGCGGATATCTCAAGGAGATCGAGTCGGACGACGCGTTGCGGCAGCACATCAGCTCGGCCATCGCCGGGGCCGCGCGTCGCGGCCTGGCCGACAGGCAGGTCCGCTACGCCCGGCGCATCGGCTGGTACGCGATCGTCCGGGCCCGGCGACCGAAGCACATCGTGGAAACCGGCGTCGACAAGGGGCTGGGCAGTTGTGTGCTGGCCGCAGCGCTGCTGCGCAACGCCGCGGACGGGCATCCCGGTCGGGTCAGCTCCATCGACATCAACCCCGAGGCCGGCTATCTCGCCCGCACCGCACCATGGTCGGAAGTGATCGACCTGGTCATCGGTGACTCGGTCGAGTCGATCACCGCACTGGACCAGCCGGTCGACCTGTTCCTGCACGACAGCGACCACAGCCGCGCCTACGAGCGGCGCGAGTTCGACGCCGTCGAGCCGAAGCTGGCCCCGGGCGCGATGCTGCTCACCGACAACGTCACCCACACCAATGTGCTGGCCGATCACGCCGAGCGCACCGGCCGGCGGTTTCTCGCCTACCGGGAGACCCCGGCGAATCACTGGTACCCGGGCGACGGCATCGGCGTGGCGTGGTAGCCGGTCCAGGTGAAGCCCTTGCCGCCGGTCGCCCGGCGGATCGATGATGGACTGAGGGACCTCGACCAAGGAGTCTGAGATGTCGGTGATCCATCATCCTCGGGTGGCGTGGGACGCGGCCCGGACGTTGGTCGGGGCGGTGCCCGACGACGAGCGGTTCGCCAGAATCGCCGGTGAGCTGGAGCGAGTGCTGGGCGAGGGGGTGACGCCGTCGCTGCGCGAGACGCGGGACCGGCTGCGCTCGGCTCCCCAGGAGGGCCGCGAACTGGTCGAGGCCGGCGTGTGGCGGGTCAGATTCGAGGACGCGCTGCGCAGCCACCCGGACGCCGTGGAGCCGCTGCGCCGGCTGACCACCGCCAGGGGGTAGAAATGGATCTCGTCTTAGCTTTCGCTTAGCTCGCTTGTCCGGGCGCTCGGCGGTCGGGCAGCATGTCTCCACGTGACCGACGGAACCGACGGCCCCGCCGGCCAGGCCCCGGCTCAGCGTTCTCAGCTGCGTCGTTGGCTGGCTGGTGGGGCCGTGGCCACACTCGCCACGGTGGTCGGGCTCAGCCTCGCCCTCCGTTCCGGTGCCGCGCCCGCGTGCGCCGCACCGGTCCGTGCCGGGGTCGCGCTGCCGGCCGCCAACGCGTTGCTCGCCCCGCCCGCCGCCGGCACCCTCCACAAGGGAAAGGCGACCTTCTACGACTCGAAGGGTGCGGGTGGCAACTGCTCCTATCCCGCCGCTCCCGCAGACCGGCTCTACGTCGCGCTCGGCCCCGATGAGTACGCCGACGCCGCTGCCTGCGGCGGGTACCTCGACGTGACCGGGCCGAAGGGCACGGTCCGGGTCATCGTGATGGACCAGTGCCCGGAGTGCGCCGCCGGCCACATCGACCTGTCCCGGGAGGCCTTCGCCCGGATCGCCGATCCGGTGCAGGGAATCGTCAGCGTCAGCTATCGCATGGTGGCCGACCCGCCGCTGTCCGGCCCGCTCACCTTTCGGATCAAGGAAGGCGCGTCACAGTGGTGGTTCGCGGTGCTGGTCGCCGGTCACGGCAACCCGCTGCGCTCCGTCGAGGTCCGGCAGGGCAGCTCGGGTCAGTGGCGGGCGGCCGCGCGGGAGAGCTACAACTACTGGCTGATCGACTCCGGCGCCGGGTCCGGCCCGTACCAGATCCGGGTCACCGACACCCGGGGCCACCGGGTCACCGCCACCGGCATCAGGATGGCACCCGGCCAGGTGCAGCGCAGCTCGGTCCGGATGTACGGGGGCGGCGGCTCCAGCGGCTCGGTCACGTTCACCGGCACACCGTCGGCGCGTCCGAAGCCGTCCGCCAGCGCGTCGACCCGTTCCTCGGCCCGACCGACGCCGTCGACTGCGGTGGCTGTCGACGCGACCGCGTCGGTCGAGCCGGCCGCCGTCGACGCGTTCGCACAGCCGCCGCTCGCCGAGCCGTCACCCCGCTGCGGCTGACCGAGTTCTCGACGGTTGCGGCTGACCGGGCCGCGACCGGCCGGCGGCTGACCGGGCCCTGACCGGCTGCGGGAGCAATCTGTCCGGGCCGGTCAGCCCGTGGCCGGGTGACCGGGCCGGTGCCCGGTCAGGCCGAGCCACATCAGGACCTCGTCGCGGTCGTCGCCGGGGGCGACGCGCAGCGCCCCGGGCCAACGACCCACCTCCCGGTACCCGAGCCGCCGGTAGAACCGGTCGAGGCCGAGCCCGTCGCGGACCGTCACGTGCAGCGCCGCCAGCCCGAGGTTGCGGGCCACCCGTTCGGCCTCGCGCATCAACGCCTCGCCGAAGCCACGTCCCTGCGTGTCGGGGTGCACCATCACCCGGGTGAGCACCCGCAGGTGTGTCTTCAGGTGGAACCGGGGATCGGTGAAGATCGCCATGGCGACGAGCCGGTCACCGTCGTAGCCGAGCAGCAACCGGTCCGGTCCGTCGGCGATGCCGGCCAGCGTCGGGTCGGCGATGGTATGGACCTCGTCGGCGGTGACCGGTGCCACGAACCCGACCGCACCGCCGGCGTTCGTCACGTCGACCCAGAGCGCGACGATTTGTTCGCGCAGCTCACCGGTCAGTTCGGGGTCGAGGACGAAGCGCAGACTCACGCCGCTCATCCTGACCCGCCAGTCGTCATCACCGCCCGCGATGGTGACGAGCCCGACAGCGCTTCGATCTACTCTCGAGGGGAAAGCGTTTACTGGTGCGGAAGGGGGGACTTGAACCCCCACGTCCTTTCGGACAATAGGACCTAAACCTATCGCGTCTGCCGATTCCGCCACTCCCGCTGGCCTGAGTGATTCTAGAGCGACCCTTGGCCGTGTCGAGCCCGGCCTCCCTCAGGATGAGGTGCGGTGCCGAGCGGACGGTACGACGACTCAGTCCAGGCCGAGATCCCGGCGCAGCTTGGCGACGTGGCCGGTGGCCTTGACGTTGTAGAGCGCCCGCTCGATCCGACCCTCCTCGTCGATGACGAAGGTGGAGCGGATGACCCCGGTGACGGTACGGCCGTACATCTGCTTCTCGCCGTACGCGCCGTAGGCCGTGAGCACCGCCTTGTCGGTGTCGGCTACCAGCGGAAAGGTGATCGCGTCGCGCTCACGGAACTTCGCCAGCTTCTCCGGCTTGTCCGGTGAGATGCCCACCACCTCGTACCCGGCGGCCTGCAGCGACGCCAACGAGTCGCGGAAGTCACAGGCCTGCTTGGTGCAGCCGGGAGTCATCGCGGCGGGGTAGGCGTACAGGACGACCTTGCGGCCGCGCAGGTCGGTCAGGGCGAGCTGCCCGCCGGTGTCGGTGGGCAGGCTGAACTCGGGCGCCGGGTCACCGGGGGAGAGGCGAGCGGGTGCGGTCATGGCAAGACCCTACCGTCGCCCGGGGTGGTGCCGGCCGGCACGGCGCGGCGTACGGGTCGACGTCGGCGCTGTTGCCAGCTATTTGCAACAGCCTGGTGTGGGAAATACGCTCACCCCTGCCGGCGGGCACGGGTCCGTCGACACGTGGGAGGTCACGTGGAAGCCCTGGCGATGCACATCTCGAACGGGATCATCAACGGTCCCGTCGCTGCGGTCTTCGCGGCGATCGCGCTGGCGGCGATGGCGTACTGCGTCATCCGTGGTCGGCAGGACCTGGACGACCGGCTGGCGCCGATGGCCGGTCTCGTCGCCGCGTTCATCTTCGCCGTGCAGATGCTCAACTTTCCGATCTTCAGCGCCGGGGTGAGTGGCCACCTGCTCGGCGGTGCGCTCGCCGCGATGCTGGTCGGCCCCTGGGTCGGCGCTCTCTGCGTGGCCGTGGTGCTGGTGGTGCAGGCCCTCGTCTTCGGCGACGGCGGGGTGGCCATGCTCGGACTCAACATCACCAACATGGCGATCATCGGCATCGCGGTGGCGTACCTGTTGATCGCGCTGCTGGTCCGGGTGCTGCCGCGCACCCCGACCGGGCTGGCGGTCGCCGCCTTCGTCTCGGCACTCGTCAGCGTCGTCGTCGCGGCGATGGGCTTCGTGTTGCAGTACCAGCTCGGTGGCACCACCGACCTCGGCGGCAACCTGGCCGGGCTGGCCGGCACCATGGCGGTTTCCCACCTGTTCATCGGCATCGGCGAAGGGCTGATCACCGCCACCACGGTGGTCACCGTGGCGAAGGTCCGGCCCGACCTGGTGTACGCGCTGCGCGCCCTGAAGCCGGCCGCGCCGGCGGCCGTGACGACCGCTGGAGGTGTCCGGTGAGGAAGTGGAGTTTCATCGTCGGCGGCCTCCTCGTCGCCCTGCTGCTGGCCGGTGTGGTCAGCAACTTCGCCTCGTCGCACCCGGACGGGCTGGACTCGTCGTTGCGGGAGGGCTGCACCTTCGACGCCGACGGTGAGATCACCGGCGGTAGCTGCCCTGCTCAGCAGGAGAAGGAGCACGAGATCGGCGGGCCGCTGGCCGACTACGGCATCGCCGGCATCGACAACGACTTCCTCTCCACCGGACTGTCCGGGGTGCTGGGCGTACTGCTGACCTTCGCCGTGGCCGGTGGCGTGTTCTGGCTGGTCCGCCGTCGTGACCCGGCGTCGGCGGCGGCGGGCGGGGCCGAGCGCACCGACGACCCGGCCACCACGAGCGGGGGATAGCCGACGTGGGGGCGGGCCACGCCCACGTGCTGTACCGGGAGGTCGACTCGCCGGTGCACCGCCTGCCGCCGGAGGTCAAGATCGCGGCGATGGTGGCGTTCACCATCGCCGTGGTCGCCACGCCCCGGGAGGCGCTCTGGGCCTTCGGCGCGTACGCCCTGTTGGTCGCGGCCGTCGCGGCGCTGGCCCGGGTGAACGCCCGCTGGCTGCTCCTGCGGTCGACCATCGAGCTGCCGTTCGTGCTGTTCGCCTTCGCGCTGCCGTTTCTCGGCGCGGGCGAGCGGATGGACGTGGCGGGGCTGAGCCTGTCGGTCGACGGTCTCTACGGTGCGTGGAACATCATCGCCAAGGGCACCCTGGGCGTGTGGGCGTCGCTGCTGCTGGCGGCCACCACCTCCACCCGTGACCTGATCGTCGGGCTGGACCGGCTGCGCTGCCCGCAGATCCTCACCCAGATCGCCACCTTCATGCTGCGCTACCTCGACGTGCTGGTCGGCGAGGCCCAGCGGATGCGCCTCGCCCGGATCTCGCGCGGTGACGACCCGCGGTTCCTGTGGCAGCTGCGCGGCTTCGCCGCCGGCATCGGCGCGCTGTTCCTGCGCGCCTTCGAGCGCGGCGAGCGGGTGTATCTGGCGATGCTGTCGCGTGGGTACACCGGTCGGATGCCCACGACGTGGCAGGGTGCGGCGGCGGCGACGGCCGGGCATTGGCTGATCGCGGCCACCGTACCGGTCCTGGCCGGGACCGTCGCCGCCACCGCAGCCGTCCTGACATGATCGAACCGTGCAGTCCACCCCGCTCAGCCTGGAAGTTCGCGGCGTCCGGTACGCCTACCCGGACGGTCACCTCGCACTGCACGGTGTCGATCTGACGGTGGCGCGGGGCGAGCGGGTCGCGCTGCTCGGTCCGAACGGTGCCGGCAAGACCACGCTGGTGCTGCACCTCAACGGCATCCTGACGCCGACGGAGGGTCAGATCGCGGTCGGCGGCCTCGCCGTCGGCCGGGACCGGGCGACGCTGGCGGAGATCCGCCGGCGGGTGGGCATCGTCTTCCAGGATCCGGACGACCAGCTCTTCCTGCCCACCGTCGCGGAGGACGTGGCGTTCGGTCCGGCCAACCTCGGGTTGCGCGGGCCGGAGCTGGCGGCCCGGGTGGACGAGGCGCTGGCCGCGGTGGGCATGTCCGAGCATCGCGACCGGGCACCGCACCATCTCTCCTTCGGGCAGCGGCGCCGGGTGGCGGTGGCCACCGTGCTCGCGATGCGCCCGGAGATCCTGGTGCTCGACGAGCCGTCGTCGAACCTCGACCCGGCGGCGCGCCGGGAACTCGCCGGCATCCTGCGCACCCTGCCGGTGACCCTGCTGATGGTCACCCACGACCTGCCGTACGCGTTCGAACTCTGCGACCGTTCGGTCATCCTCGACGGCGGGCGGATCGTGGCCGACGGGCCGACGCCCGAGCTGTTCGACGACGAGGAACTGCTCGCCCGGCACCGCCTCGAACTGCCCTACCCGTTCCGCCCCACCGGAGGGCGTACCCAGGTCAACGAGGAGTGACCGGTGCCGCCTGGCGGCCGGCGGCGTGCAGACGCAGCAACGCGGCGGCTAGCGCACCGGCACCGGCGACCAGCACGACGACGACCAGCATCCGGGCGATCGTGGGCGGCCACGGCACCGGCAGCACGGCACGGGCGAACCCGGCGGTGTTGACCACCCCGGCGAACAGGGCCAGGCAGACGCCCGCCAGGGCCACCACGAAGTCGGCGTGCGAACGGGCGGCCGAGGCCCGCTCATCCGTGCTGACGGGTGACCTCCGGCCGACCATCGTGTGCGCTCCGGCGGCGATCGCCGCCAGACCGGTCAGCAGGGCCCACACCGGCCCGGTGAGCAGACCCGCCAGCACGCCACCCGGTCCCTGCGCCCCGGCGTCCAGCGTCCGACCGAGGGCGAGCACGACCGCCGCGGCCCCGCCGACGACCAGCAGCCCGCCGAGGGCGACCAGCGCCCGCCGGCCCGGGGCGGAGGCCGCCGGCAGCACCCCGAGCGCACCGACCGCCAGCGTGCCGACGGTGGCCACCACCCACCAGGTGTACGCGTCCGGCGGCGGCACCCAGTCCAGGGTGCCGTGGATCTCCGCCGGCCCGTCCGGGCCGCGCAGCGGTATGACCCAGTCGCGTACCCGGTGCTCGCGGTCGGGGGCGGCGCGGACCTGTGCGGGTGGTCCCGGCTCGCGCCACAGGGCCCGCTGGTCGTGCCAGCGGGCCGTCGTTCCGCCGTCGACGCGACGCCAGCGCGGCTCGGCGGCCGGATCGGCCTCGGCCGGCAGGGCGGTGTCCCCGACGATCGTGCGGTTCAGGTAGGTCGCGGGTGAGCGCGTGTTCTCGTAGACGCCGTCCGGGCCGATCCGCAGGTACGGCTCACCGGAGTAACCGATGACCTCGACCGGCGTACCACCGGTGTTGGTCAGCTCCAGCCGGGCACCCGCCTCGATGACCCGTACCGTCAGGTCCGGGCGGGCCGGAGCGACCTCGGTGACGGTCACCCGGTAGTCCGTGCCGTTGGGCGCGTCCGCGCCGTGTGCGAGGGCGGGGGCGGCGCTGGCGAGGATCGCGGTGACCGTACCGGCGAGCAGCAGCCCGGCCCGGGCGAGCGGGCTCACCGGCCGGCCGCCTCCACCGCTGCGGTGATGTTCTCCGGCGTCCACTCCCGCACGGGCTGCCCGTCGACCAGGATGCTCGGCGTGCCGGTGATGTTGGCGCGGCTCGCCTCGGCGGTGACGTGCGCCGTCCAGGGCCGGTACTTCCCATCCCGGACGCAGCTGCCGAAGGCGTCGCGGTCCAGTCCGGCCTCGGCCCCGATGTCGATCATCTCGTCGTTGCTGAGGCCGGCGCCGCCCTCCGGCGGCTGCCGCTCGAACAGCGCCCGGCTGAACTCGGTGAACCGGCCGCCCTCGGCGGCGCAGCCGGAGGCGGCCGAGGACCGGGTCGAGTACTCGGTGCTGGAGTAGCGGTTCAGGTAGGCCACCGGGTGGTACACCACCCGCACCTTGCCGTCGGCGATCAGCTGTTCGATGGTGGCGCCGCTGGTTTGCTCGAACTGCTTGCAGGCCGGGCAGAGGTAGTCCTCGTAGATGTCGATGGTCACCGGCCCGGAGCCGACCACGATGCCGGTGCCCGCGTCGTTGGCTCCCGGCGGCGGGGTGAAGTCGTCGGACTCCTGGCTCGACCAGACGCTCCAGCCGATCAGGCCGGCGATGACCAGCACCAGCACCGCGCCAACCGAGATCCACAGCGTCCGCTTGCGGCGCCGCTCCCGGTTCAGCTGTTCCCGGACCACCCGGGCCGCGTCCTTGCGTCCCTTGCGACTACTCATCCTCGTCCTCCACCGGTTCGCCCGTCAGCATGCCGTCGGCGGAGACGGCGGTGCGGGGCCAGATCAGCAGAAACCCGGCCAGCGCCAGGAAGCCGATGTCCCGGAGGATCTCCGGGAGGTAGCTGGGGGTCTCCCCGGCCGGCAGTTCGCCGCCCAGCCCGAAACAGCCGCAGTCGATCGCCAGTCCGCGCGACCACGCCGAGGCGATGCCCGCGATGAAGACCAGCAGCAGCGCCGCGGAGAAGCCGGCGGCCAGCCGGGTGGCCAGGCCGAGCAGCAACAGCAGGCCCAGCGCCAGCTCCACGAAGGGCAACGCCGCGCCGACCACCATCGCCACGTCGTACGGCAGGACCTGGTACGCGTTCACCGCGCGACCGGAGGCGGCCAGGTCACCGACCTTCGACCAGCCGGCCCACAGCCAGACGACGGCCAGGCCGAGTCGGACGGCGAGCCCGAGCCAGGGACGCCAGCGGCGCAGGTTGCTGTTCACCCGGCCAACGCCTCTCCGACCGCGTCGAGCAGCTCGGCCCGGGCCCGGGCCACCCGGGACCGCACGGTGCCCACCGGCACCCCCTCCACCGCGGCGGCCTCGGCGTACGACAGGCCGAGCAGCTGGGTCAGCACGAACGCCCCGCGCCGCTCGGCGGCCAACCGGCGGACCAGGTCCGTCGCGCCGAGCTGAGCGGCCGGGTCGGGGTGCGGCACGTCGGTGTGCGCGTGCGCGGTGAGCCGTTGATCGAGCCGCCGTCGCCGCACCACGGTGCGCAGGTGATCCGCGCAGGCCCGGCGGGCGATGCCGAGCAGCCAGGTGCGCGCGCTGGAGCGGCCCTCGAAGGCGGGCAGCGCGCGGAACGCCCGCAGGTAGGTCTCCTGGGTGAGATCGTCGGCGCTGTCCGGATCGACCAGCGCCGCCGCGAACCGCCACACCTCGGCCTGGGTGGCGCGCACGAAGGCGGACTGGGCGACCGGGTCGCCGTCCCGGGCAGCCAACGCCCACCGGGTGGCCGACTCGACGGCCGACTCCGACGGGCCGGCGAGCTCCGGGTTCCCGGTTCGTGGTGCCCCGGCGGATCGCCCGGGACGGCCGGCGGCACGGCCTCCGCCGGTGTGGGCGGGGGCGGAGGTGTCGCGCGCGGCGGGGATCACGACAACCCAGGTTACGCCGCGCTGCGCGGAGCAGCAGGGTCCTTCGGCCCTTCCATGGGGTGCACCACTCCGGGAACTTTTCCGGCGTTCCGGCCGACTATCCGGCTGTGACCTCCGGCCCGGTGTCCGCGCGCTCGCGCTCGATCATGGGCAATCGGTGCCAATCGATGAACCTGGCTCGCCTGGAACGGCTGTCGTCGGCGACGATGGGCGTCATGACTGCCGTCCATCGCCGCCGGTTCGCCCGGCTGGCCGCGACCGCCGGCCTGCTGGTCACCGTCGTGGCCCTGCTGCTCGTCCCGGCCACCCCGGCCAGCGCCCACGCCGTGCTCTCCAGCAGCAGCCCGGCCGCCTCGGCCGTGGTACCGGCCCCGCCCGCCGAAGTGGTGCTCACCTTCAGCGAGACGGTGCGGAAGGTGCCGGACCGGATCAGGGTCATCGCGCCGGATGGTTCCCGCGCGGACCGGGGCGAACCCACCTTCGCCGGCAGTGTGGTCAACATCGCCGTCGACACCGGCGGCGGCAACGGCACCTACCTGGTCACCTACCGGGTGATCTCCGCCGACAGCCACCCCGTCTCCGGCGCGTTCACCTACTCGGTGGGTGCGCCCTCCGAGCCGCCGGTGGACAGTGGCGACGACGGCCGGGCCAACCCGGTGGTCGGCACCGCGGTCAAGGTCGCCAAGTTCGTCGGCTACGCCGGACTGCTGCTGGTCGTCGGCCCGGCGCTGGTCCTCGCCCTGCTCTGGCCGCGCCGGCTGTCCCGACGCGGGCCGGCCCGGCTGGCCTGGGTCGGCCTTGGACTGGTGGCGCTGGCCACCGTGGCGGCGATCCTGCTCCAGGTGCCGTACACCAGTGGCGGCGGGCTGTTCGACATCTCCGGCGAGGGGTTGGGCCTGGTGCTCGGCAGCACCTTCGGCGCCGCCCATCTGGTCCGCCTCGGGCTGCTGGCCGCCACCGCGTTGCTGCTCCGCCCGCTGCTGGCCGGGCCGGTGGGTCGGACGGACCTGGTGATCCTGAGCGTCCTCGCGGTGGGTGCGCTGCTGACCTGGCCGGTGTCCGGGCACCCGGCAGCCTCGCCCGCCCCGGCGGTGTCGGTGCTCGTCGACACGGTGCACCTGGGTGGCATGGCGGTCTGGCTGGGCGGGCTGGTGATGCTCGCCGTGTTCCTGCTGCCCCGGGCCGACGAGCGGGAACTCGGTGCGATCCTGCCGATCTGGTCGCGGTGGGCCGCCCTGGCGGTCTCCGCGCTGCTGCTGGCCGGCACCGTCCAGGCGCTGATCGAGGTGGCCACCCCGGCGGCGCTGGTGAACACCACGTACGGGCGGCTGGTGCTGGCCAAGATCGGGCTCTTCGTGCTGGTCATCGGGGTGGCCGCCTACTCCCGGCACCTGGTGCGCACCCGGGTCGCGGCCAGCCGACCCGCCCCGGTACGCCGGGCGATCTGGGCGGAGCTGACGATCACCGCGATCGTGCTGGGAGTGTCGGCCACCCTGGTCCAGACCACGCCCGCCCGAAGCGTCTCCACCGACGTGTCCGCCGCCGACAGCGCCTACTTCAACACCAGGGTCGACAGCTCGCTCTACTCCATGCAGATCGAGGTGTCCCCGGCGCGGCGCGGCAACAACTCGGTGCACCTGTACGCGTACACGCTCGACAACCAGCCCCAACCGGTCGCCGAGTGGCGGGTCACCGTCGCCCTGCCGTCGGCCGGGATCGAGCCGATCCAGGTGCCGCTGCTGCCGCTCACCGACAACCACGCCACCGGAGAGATCAGTCTTCCTGCGGCGGGGGAGTGGGAGCTGCGGGTCACCGCCCGTACCACCGAGATCGACCAGGCCACGGTGACCGCCACCGTGCCCATCCGATAGAGAGGTCCACTGATGCTCCGACACCGGCGTTTCGCAGCCACCGCTGCCGCCCTGACGCTCGGCGCCGTCGCCACGGCCGTGTTCGGCTTCGTGGCTCCGGCGTCGGCGCATGTCACGGTCAACCCGAGAGAGGCAGACCAGGGCGGCTACGGCCGGTTCGCGTTCCGCGTGCCGAACGAGAGCGACACCGCGTCGACCACCAAGCTGGAGATCTTCCTGCCGGAGAACGCACCGGTCGGCTCGGTGTCGACCATGCCGGTGCCCGGCTGGACGGTGGCCGTGGAGAAGCGGCAGGTCGATCCGCCGGTGCAGGTGCACGGCACCGAGATCACCGAGGTGGTGTCGAAGATCAGCTGGACCGCCGGTGAGGGGGCTGCGATCACCCCCGGCACGTTCCAGGAGTTCCCGGTCTCCATGGGTCCGCTGCCCGAGGTGGACCAGATGGTCTTCAAGGCGTTGCAGACCTACTCCGACGGTGCCGTGGTCCGCTGGATCGAGGAGCCGCAGCCCGGTGGCGAGGAGCCGGCCACCCCGGCACCGGTGCTCACGCTCACCGCCGCGGCCGCCGACTCGCCCACGGCGGCACCGGCCGACTCGCCCGCCGCGGCGCCATCGGACGACGACGACTCCGACGGCAACGGGCTGGCGATCGGCCTCGGCGTCGCCGGCCTGCTCGCCGGACTCGGCGGGCTGGTCCTCGGTGGGCTGGCCTTCGCGCGCACCCGGCGCGAGGCGGCTACGACCCCGGGCGACGAGACGGCGACCCCGACGTCCTGACGACCCGCACCGCCGCACGGGCCCGCCGGGGAACCCCGGCGGGCCCGCCTCGTTTCCGCCGCCCTGTTGCCGGTCGCTCTCCGGCGTCGGTGCCGTGGATATCCCCTGATCGACGGGTCGGCGTAGGTAAGGTCGGCCGGGTATCTGGCTGCGGAGGGGGACAGGGCGCATGCGTTTCGTGTGGACGCTGACCGGAATGCTGCTGCTGACCATCGGTACGGCCGCGCTGCTCGGTGCCGCCGCGCTCGGGCTGCTGACCGGCCACACGGACCCCGGTGGGGCGTTCACCGCCCGATTCGAGCCCGTGCAGACCTCGGGGCACGCAGTGGTGGTGACCGACCTCGACGCCCTGGTACGGCAGGAGGTGCCCCTCGCCCGTGGCGGGCAGGTCCGGCTGCGGTTGGACGCCCGCACCCCGGACGGGCCGGCCTTCGTCGGGCTGGCGCCCGCCGAGGAGGCGCAGCGGTGGTTGGCCGGGGCCCCACATGCGGTGGTCGAGCGGATGGCGCTGACCCGGGGACCGCTGCCGGTCCGGCTGGAGCAGGTCAGCCCGGCGGACGGTACGTCGCCGACGGTCCCGGCCGCGCCCGCAGCGCAGCCGTTCTGGGTACGCGCCGGCCACGGCGTGCTGGACTGGAGCCCCGGGGAGTTGACCGGTCAACGGCTCAGCCTGGTGCTGATGCGACCCGACGGCGGGGCGGAGGTGGCCCTCGACCTGCGCGCGGAACTACGCGCGGGGTGGATCGCCCCGGTGACCTGGGGTGCGCTGACCGGCGGGACGTTGCTGGTGATCCTCGCCGCGCTGGTGCTGCTGCGTCCGATGCGCCCGCGCGAGGTGGTCTTCGTGGTCGAGCCGGACCAGGTGCCGGTGCTCGCCGGACGGCTCGGGGTCAGCTCGCTCAGCGGCCTGGGCACCCCGGCCCCGCCCGGCCCGCGCCGGCTGCCCGAGCGTCAACTCGTCTCGGTGACCGCCACGACGAGCCGGCCAGCGATCGGTCCCGTCCCACGTCCAGCCAGCCTCGCCGACCTCCCCGCCCCGGAACACCCGCTCCGTCCCCCGGCCCCGCCCGGCTGACCCCACCCGGACATGCGGCGGGCGGCCCTCCGTGCTGCCGACGCGGAGGGCCGCCCTTCACCGGGGGATCGGTGGCCGTTGGGGTTTTGGTGCCCCTAGGGGGAGATTACCGGTGAATGGGAGTCTCGGGAAGAGTGTCCGTCTTTGTGTGCTGCCGCTGCGGTGCCCGGGTGCCGGGGCGCACCGGCAGGACCACCAGCAGCAGCAGGCAGAGCCACACGTACGCGTTGCGCAGCAGGAACTCCCACGGGCTGGCGGTGGGTGACGGGGCGATTCCCCAGTCGTAGAAGGACACCACCCCGTACACGATGATCGCCGAGGTGGCGACAGCGAGGGTGACCAGCCGGCGGCGTCGCCGTGCCCCCGCGGCGGTACGCGGATCGGTGGCCAACGCCGCGTCGGCCAGGATCACCACCGCCGGGATGAACCAGTAGATGTGGTGCGTCCAGGTGATCGGGCTGATCAGCGCCGCGACCAGGCCGGTCAGGGTCAGGCCGGTGAGCGCGTCCCCCGCCTGCGCCGCCCGTACC
This sequence comes from Micromonospora aridisoli, assembly GCF_056150025.1. Lineage (NCBI taxonomy): Bacteria > Bacillati > Actinomycetota > Actinomycetes > Micromonosporales > Micromonosporaceae > Micromonospora > Micromonospora aridisoli. The sequence goes on from NZ_JAXCFK010000001.1 coordinate 216,921, forward strand.
GCCCGCCACAACCCGTACCCGACGACCACGGCCACCAGCAGCAGCCAGACCAGCCGGCTCGGCTCCTCCGGCGCGGTGAGCCGGCTGAGCAACCCGAACAGCGACTGGTTGCCGGTGTAGTCGGTGCGGCCGACCCGGTCGGTGGCCCACAGTTCGTGCGTCCAGAAGCGCCACGAGTCTCCCGGCGCGACCGCCGCGGCGAGCAGGGTCGCCCCGGCCGCCGTCGCGGTGGCCACCGCCGCTGCCCGCCACCGCCGGGTGGCCAGCAGGTAGATCACGAAGATGGCCGGGAACAGCTTCAGCGCCGCCGCCAGGCCCACGCCCACGCCCGCCCAGCGACTGTCGCGGGGTACGGCGAACAGCAGGTCGGCCAGGATCAGCACCACCAGCAGCATGTTGATCTGCCCGAAGGTGATGGTCTCCCTGGTGCTCTCCACCGCGAGCACCAGCAGCACCCCCACCACGAGGGTGAACAGGTGCGGCAGCCGGTGCCGACGGATCACCGGGTCGAGCAGCCACTTCGTGGTGACCACCACGGCGAGCAGGGTCAACCCGGTGAAGATCGCCACCGTGGCGCCCAGCTTCAGCCAGGAGAACGGCAGCAGGAGCAGGGCGGCGAACGGCGGATAGGTGAAATACAGTTCGCCCTGCACCCGGTCCGGCTGCACGTAGTCGTAGAGCGGGTTGCCGGCGGCCCACCAGTCCATCGCCGCCATGTAGATCTTCAGGTCGAAGAAGTTGTGGATGGTCCCGGGCAGGTAGAGGGCCGGGAGCACCGCCGCCAGCGCCAGCGCTCCCACCACCCGGCGAGCCGTACGGCTCGCCGGGTCGTCGAGGTCCACGCTGGGTGGTGTGGCGGGTTCGGCGGGCACGGGAAAGACCCTAGCGGTCGGTGACGGCGGCGGCGCGCAGCCACGAGCCTTGGGCTGCGCGTAGGCTGTCCCGGTGGCTGATCTTCTCGTCTGGATCGACTGTGAGATGACCGGGCTCGACCTTGCCGGCGACAAGCTGATCGAGGTCGCCGCGCTGGTCACCGACCCCGATCTCAACGTGCTCGGTGAGGGTGTGGACGTGGTGATCCACGCCGACGACGCCGCGCTCGACGCGATGCCCGAGATCGTCCGGACGATGCACGGCAAGTCCGGGCTGACCGACGAGGTGCGTCGCTCCACCATCACCCTGGCCGAGGCGGAGGAGCGGGTGCTCGACTACGTCACCCGCCACGTGAAGGACCCGCGTACCGCCCCGCTCTGCGGCAACTCGATCGCCACCGACCGTGGCTTCATCGCCCGGGACATGCCCCGCCTCGACGCGCACCTGCACTACCGCATGATCGACGTCTCCTCGATCAAGGAGCTGTGTCGCCGCTGGTACCCCCGGGTGTACTTCGGCCAGCCGCAGAAGGGCCTGGCGCACCGGGCCCTGGCCGACATCCGGGAGAGCATCCGGGAGCTGGAGTACTACCGGCGTACGATCTTCGTCCCTCTGCCCGGGCCCGACGTGGAGAGCGCCAAGGCGATCGCCGCGGAGCTCTGACCGCCCGCCGGCAACCCGCTGGACGGAGTCGGCGGTGGTGGGGGTATGATTTCTCCGCACCCGCCCCGGGCATTCGACCGGGCGCGGCGGGCATGGTGGCTGTAGCTCAGTTGGCAGAGCACCGGGTTGTGGTCCCGGTTGTCGTGGGTTCAATTCCCATCAGTCACCCCACCGGTCAGGCCCCCTCCACGGAGGGGGCCTGACGCGTTCCATGCATCGGTGGGAGATGACGACGGCGGCCCCCACCAGCAGGGAGGGGCCGCCGTCGCGTGTGTTCAGGCGGTGGGAGTCTCGCTCGGGGCGATGTCCGGGTCGGCCACGTCGGGCTCCGCCGGCTCGTACGGCAGGGCGCTGCCCTTGACGTACTCGTCCCAACTGACGTTCCAGTCGGTCCAGCCGTTGCCGAGCTGGAGCTTGCGCTCGGTGCCCTTGACGATGATCGGGTCACCGACCTTGGTGTTGTTGAACAGCCAGGCGCCGTTGGCCATCGAGACGTTCACGCAGCCGTGCGACACGTTGGTGGTGCCCTGCTGCCCCTCCGACCACGGCGCGGCGTGGATGAACTCGCCACCCCAGGTCAACCGCTGTGCGTAGTCGATCTTCGTCCGGTAACCCTCGTCCGGGCCCAGCTCGGCGTACGTGTCGAACACCGTCTTGCGCAGCTTCTCCATCACCACCATGGTGCCGCTGGAGGACGGGGTGCTCTTCTTGCCCAGGCTCACCGGGATCGTCTTGATCGTCTCACCGTCCCGGGTGACGACCATCCGCTTGGTCCGGTTGTCCACGGTCATGACCAGCTTCGGCCCGATGGTGATGTCGACGGTCAGGTCGGCCCGGCCGTACCAGCCGTCGCCCAGCGGCAGGCCACCGGCCTGCACGCGGTAGGACACCTTGCTGCCCGCCTGCCAGAACTCCTTCGGCCGGTAGCGGACCTCGGTCGGGCTGACCCAGTGCCAGATGCCCTCCTGGGCCGGCTCCGAGGTCACCGTCATCCGACGCTGCAGGTCGGCGCGGTACTTCTCGGGGATGGCGCGGCCGAACTTGACGATCAGCGGCATGGCCACGCCCACCGTCTGGTCGTCGCCGAGGAAGCTGCTGATCCGTACCTGCTTCTCCGGTTGCTTCATGACCGTGAAGGCACTGGTCGCGGTCACCGGGATGCCGTCGTCGCCGGTCGCGGTGACAGTGGCGGTGTACGACCCGCCGTAGGTCAACGCCTTCGACGGCAGCCAGCTGCGGCCATCGGCGGCGAGGGTGCCCTCGACCGCCTCGCCGTCGTTGTCGGTCAGCTCGACCTTCGTATCCTCCGCCTGCTCGGCGGCGAAGACGATCGCCGTCGAGGCGGGCACGTTCTTTGCCTCGGCCGCCGGTTCGCTGATGCTCACCGACGCCTTGGCGGCCGGCTGGTCCGCTCCGTCCTGCCAGCCCGGCCCCTTGTCGCCGCCCTTGCCGCCGGTGCAGGCGGAGGTCAGCGCCAACGCCACGGCGAGCATTCCCGCGGCGAGCACCCCCCGCCGCCGGTTGCGCTGGTCCCGAACTCGCATGGTGTCCTCACAGTCGTGGTCCGCTTCCCCTCCACATCACTGACGCACCAGTTCACGTACCCGTTGCGGAAGGTGAACCGAAACACGTGGAGCGGGATGTCCGGATAGTGACATATTTCGTCCGGTCACAGGGCCGGACCGGCGCCACCATCCGGAACCGGCAACGCACTGCCTTTGACGAACTCCGACCAGCTCAGGTTCCACGCGGTCCAGCCGTTACCCGACGCCAGCTTGCGCTCGGTGCCGGAGATGGTGATCGGATCGCCGATCTTCGTACGTTGGAAGAGCCAGCGGGCGTTCGCCATGGAGACGTTCACGCAGCCGTGGGAGACATTCTGCCGCCCCTGGACGTGCTCCGACCAGGGTGCCGCGTGGATGTACTCGCCACCCCAGGTGAGCCGCTGGGCGAACTGGATGTCCGTGACGTACCGGTTCTCCGGATCCGGGTCGTCCATCGTGTCGAAGACGGTCGCTTCCTTCTTCTCCATCACCACCAGCGTGCCGCTGGAGGAGGGGGTCTTCTTCTTGCCCAGGCTCACCGGCAACGTCTTGATCAGCTGCCCGTTCTCGTACACCCGCATCCGCTTGTCTGAGTTGGTGACCTTCATCTCGAAGGCCGACCCGATCTTGGCGGTGGCGTTGCGGTCGACGTTGCCGTACCGACCGTTGCTCAGCGGAATGCCGGCCAGCGCGATACGTACGGTCAGCTTGGTGCCGGGCTTCCAGTACTCCGGCGCCCGGTAGTACGCCTGGGTGCCGTTGCTCACCCAGTGCCAGGCGCCCGGCTGCGGCGGGTCGGTCTGCACGAACATCCGCTTCTGCACCTTGGCCCGGTCCTTCTCCGGGATGCCCGGGTGGAACTCCGCCACCACCGGCATGGCCACCCCGTACGTCCGGTCGTCGAACAGGTACAGCCCCGAGGTGATCATCGAGCCCGGCTTGGCCATCGTGGTGAACGTGCTGGTCCCCTCGCTGACCGTGCCGTCCGACCCCTTCGCGGTGACGGTGGCGGTGTAGCGGGTGGACCACTTCAGCGGAGCCGACGGAACCCAGGCGGAACCGTCCGTGCGCAGCTTGCCCTTGACCTGCTTGCCGTCCTCGGTCGTCAGCGTGACCTGCGACACCTCGCCGCCGTCCGGCAGCTTCGCCCCGATCTCCACGCTCACCGGCCGGTTCTTCGCACCGTCGGCCGGACTCACCGCCAACGGCGGGCCGCTCGGCACCTCCGGCGCCCCCGGTGTCCCCGGCGTCGGCGCGCCGGTCGCCCCGGGCGTCTCCCCGGGCACGAACTCGGCCGCCGCGCGCTCCTTGCCGCAGCCCGACAACGCCAGCGACGCCACCAGGCCCAGGGCCCCCAGCAGCGCCCCGGACCGCGCGAACCTGCCCATGCCCACCCCTGTCCTCGCGCACCTGGCGGACATCGTGCCGTATCGCTGCCGCCCGGCATCACCCCGGTCCCACACTTTGCAAGGGGTTCTCGCCAAATGCCCGAAAAGCTCGGCCGAAGGGAGGACCCGGGGATCGGATTGGAACCCGGTTCAGGGTGCGTGCTAGTGTTCTCCCCGTTGCCAACGAGCGCCGCTAGCTCAACTGGCAGAGCAGCGGACTCTTAATCCGCGGGTTCGGGGTTCGAGTCCCTGGCGGCGCACCAACGAGCAAGGCCCTGACCTGGTAGAACTCTGCCGGTCGGGGCCTTTTTCGCGTACGCCGGTGGCGGGTGGTCGCTCGCTGGGTGCTCGGGAGCCGTTGGAAGCACCGCATCTGCCTGGACGCGGTGTACTGATGAGCTGCCGTCGGAGCCCGCCGTCGGCAGCTACGCTGGCCGCGTGCTGGTGCCGTCCCGGGTTCGTGTGCAGGGGGATCTCTACCATCCGGTGGTGCCGTCCGGTGCGGTCTATGTCGGGCGGCAGGGGTTCGGGTTGCGGCGTTCGCCCTGGGCCAATCCGTTCAGTCTTCGACAGCACGATCGGGCTGAGGCGTTGCGCCTGTATCGGCGGTGGCTTGTGGGGCAGCCTGCGCTTGTCGAGCGGGCGCGTCGGGAGCTCGCCGGGAAGCAGTTGGCGTGTTGGTGCCGCGTTGAGGATGCCTGCCACGCTGATGTGCTGGCCGAGGTCATCGGTTGACGTGTAGTCGGTATCGAGTGGTGGGGCGTCTGGGTGCGTAGACGCCGCCGATGCTGAAGGATTGTGGCCGTGCCGCCTGGTTGCCCACGTAGAAGGCGACGTCGCGGTCGGACGCGCAGAGCTGGGTGAGGAACTTGTCTCTGAGTTGATCCGTGGCCTCCGCGTCGGTGAGCTGGGTCAGGCGACGTTGCAGGGCCACGAACTCCCAGTCCCACAGTGTCTGCTGGTGCCCGCGGCAGTGGCGGTCTGCGCATCGGTAGCGGTAGGAGCCGGTGAATCGTGGTGCTTGAAGAGGGGTGGGCTTGGACGGCTCCAACAGGTCGAACTGGTTGAGGTAGCCCGCTATCTTTCTGCGGTCTTCCGCCGACCAGCCGCGATGGCGCTTGATCTGCATGGACGAGACATCGGCGACGCGGATCAGGGCGATCGACCGCGGGCTCGGGGCGTCGCGGGTCTGCTCGTTGAGCCGGCACATGGAGTCTTCGACGAGTGGATCGAGGAGATTGCGACGTGATTGTTCGTTCGCAAGGTGCTGCTCGGTGGTGATGGTGTCCACGATCGGCGTCCAGCTCTCGTGGCGTACGTCTTTCTTGGCGGGCATTGCCTGGAGCCGGACGATGTCGTACTTGCGAAACCTGCTGTCGGCAGCGAGTTCCCGAAAGTGGATCGGGTAGAGGCGCGTCCAGCGCGTCCAGGGCGGGTCAAGGCCGAGTGCACCGACGCAGACCGTCTCCCCGTAACGGGCGGAGGGATTGGGTGCCGCCTTCACGGTGATCAAGAGGCGAAGTGTCGCTGGTCGTGTCAGTACTGGCTTGGACGACGGATGATCGTTCGCGCTCGGTCCCCACAACGGAAGTTGTCCCAACAGAACCACCAGCATCGCTTAGTGTGGCTACCTGTGCACTTCTCGTTACATAGATAGCTTCGCATATTAAGCTCCTGGGCGCTAGCCAGGGGCGATGCGACCGGTGCCGATTGGGTGCGCTGTAGGCAGTGCCTGTTGGGCGTGGGTAGGGGGTTAGCTGTGCGTCGGGTCGTGCGCAGGTCGGTGCGGGCCATTCTTGTGGACGAGGAAGGCCGCCTCGTGCTGATCAAGCGGATCAAGCCCGGTCAGGCGCCGTACTGGACGACGCCGGGTGGTGGCGTGGAGTCGACGGACGTCTCCCTGGAGGCGGCGCTCCACCGGGAGTTGCACGAAGAACTTGGTGCCGAGACCGACCGGTTCGCCCAGGTGTTCCTGTGTACCGTCCCGGCTGGTGAGGGTGTTTCTGTCCAGCACTTCTTCGTCTGTCGGCTACTTGGGCTGCGGGAGGATGCTCGAACCGGGCCGGAGTTCGATGATCCATCGCGTGGTGACTATCAGCTCGATCGAGTGACGATCGAGAGGCTGCCTGCGGTGGATCTCAAGCCGGAAGGGCTGACCGAGTTCATCACCTCCAACAAGGAGGCCCTGCTCTCGCTGTAGGCGGCTGGCCAGAACATTCTTGCTTGGAGTCGGCGCCGCGCCGGTCAATCCCGTCGAGGTGCTTGCCCGCAAGAGCTTTTGGGGCAACCGCTCCGATGCGCGGCTGGCCGCCTACCAGAACATGTGGGTGGCGTTTCGTTCTCCGGACGGAAGGCCGCTGGGCTTGTGGATGCCGGGCGCGCGTGGCATGGGCGTGCCGGGCTGAGCGGGGGACGACTGTGGGAATAGACGCCACCTTGTTCTGCCTGTGCCGACGGGTCCAGCTCGTTCTCGGCAAGCCCGTGCGTAACTCGTGGGACGACATCATTTACTTCGCCTACGTGCACCCGAGTACGCCAAAGCACAGTCAGTCGCGGCGGATGTCGGGGGCGTTGTGGAAGATTCTCGCTGAGCATGTCGGTCACCAGTTGCAGGTGATCTACGACTCTCAGTTGGAGTACGACGAGATGTGGGAGCCACCTGGGCCGCCGGCCATGATTGGCGGCGACGAGCCTGGTGACATCGAGTTCGATGACTACCTCGCCGGCTGGCCAGAGGACGATTTCGCCGCCTATCGGGATAGCGGCTGGGATGTGTCGAAGGTCGGCTACCTTGCCTGTTTTCGTTGTCGGGAACGGCTCTGCCTGGGGCAGGCGGTGCGCGATGCCGACGGTCGGGTGTTGTTCTTCCACCATGGTGGTCCGGAGGCTCCGGCCAACTCGCGGCAGCCGGTGCTCAACCGGGCGGCCTGGCGGTTTCTGGCCCGTCACTCCACGCACGAGTTGCCGATCCTGGTCGGTCCACCGTACGGCCGGGACATCGACGGTTACGTCGAGATCGGCGGCCAGCGGCCTGACGACGTTCCATTTGACGATTACCTGGCCAACTGGCCGGGGTAGGCTCTGACCCCTTTCTGTGAGCTGGGATCCAGCAAGGCGAGCAGCTCGTGGCCGTCCTCGATGCGGGCGTCCGGTCGCAGGTCGGGGTGGGGCGGTTCGCGGTCGGTGCGGGGTGAGCGCATCAGAATGGCGGCACCGGCACCGGCCCGACGGGCGCAGGCCACGTCCCGGTGCACACTGTCGCCGACGAACCAGCAGTCCTCGATCGGTACGCCGACGGCGTCGGCGGCCAACCGGGCCAGGCGGGGGTTGGGTTTGCGGAGTCCGGCCTCGTCGCTGTAGAACTCGGCCACGAACAGGTCGGACAGCCCGGCTGCGGCGAGATAGTCCCGATGCGCCGCCCCGCAGAGCGCGTTGCTGACCACCGCCATCGGCAGACCCGCATCGGCCGCGGCCCGCAGCGCCTCCGGGATGCCCGGGCGGACGTGCCATTCCGGTCGCCAGGCCCAGGCGTACGCCAGCGGCGTTGCCGCTTCCTCGACCGCCCTGCGGGCCGGTGCCGGCCAGGTCGGGGTGACGAAGTCCGCCCACACCCGTGCGTGTGGCAGCTCGATCGGATCGTCGGAGCGGCCGATGTCGTCGCGCCACCGGGCGTAGGCCCGGCCGCCCTCGGTCAGGTCGGCGGCGATCTGCTCGGCCGACACCGTGCCACCTGCCAGGTCGAACAGTCGACGCACCAGATCCGGTGGCGCCGCTGGCTGTCGCGGAGCGTCGGCCAGGACGCCGCCGAAGTCCAACAGGAGCGCGCGAGGCGATCGCAGCATGTGTCCATCCTTTCCCACGTCGACCGCGGAAGCACAGAAGGGACGAGGCGATCACGGGCGGCGTATCGGGAACCAGCATGTGGAGCAGCACGATGGGTGGGTCGGCGTCGAGTGGTGATCAACCGTCGAGCGCGAGGTCCGCGACTTCGGTGGCGCATCCCCAGGACAGCGTGACGCCTGCTCCGCCGTGCCCGTAGGCGTGCACCAGTCGGCGACCGGGGTGGGACCCCGGGTCGATCTCGATTCGGGGGCCGCCGTGGCGTGCCGGCCGCAGGCCGATCCGCTCGCCGAGGACCGGGGCGTCGGCGAGTTCCGGCACCAGGGCGACACAGCGACGTCGGATCGCCGCGGCGGCGTCCGGGTCGGGCTCGGTGTGCCCCACCCCCGGCTGGTACGTGCCGCCGAGAACCACGTCGTGCCGGCGCGGGTGCACGTACGTGATCCCGGCCGGGTTGTCCTCGTCGCGGACCGACACGGTCAGGCCCGGATTCGCCACCAGCACCAGCTGCCCACGCACCGGATACACGGCCGGGTCGGCGGCGAGTCGGCCGGCGGCCAGCCCGGTGGCGTTGACGACCGTCGGCGCGATGTCGAACGCGTCGGTGAGCCGATTCACCCGGCGGCGCAGCAGCCTTCCTCCGGCGGTCGTCAACCGCTGCCGAAGCCAGGCCAGGTACGGCGGCATCTCCACGGTCGGCGCGGTGAACCGCAGCAGTGCCGTGAACGGTGTCTCCGCCGGCTCTGCCACCACGTCCGTGCACGCCTGGGCCCACCAGGGCGGGCCGACGTACGGGCCGCGCAGCAGCATCCGGGTCGGCCGGTCGACCACCCCCGGCGCGCCGTCGGCCGCTTGGCGGCTCAATTCCGTGTACGTCTGGCGTGCCCAGTTCAGCACCCGCGGGTCCTCGTCGGTGTGGGTCGGGTACCAGACCGCCGCGGCCACGGTGGACACGGTGTCCGCCGGGTCGTCGGCGGAGAGCACGGTCACCCGTGCCCCTCGCTGCGCAAGGGTGACCGCTGCCGTCATGCCGACGATGCCTCCGCCGACCACCACCACGTCCGTAGCTACCGTCATCGTCTTCTCCCGTCACTCGTGCGGCTGGCCTCCGAATCGTGGCCGTGCCGACCACCCGCCGTCCAAGACGAACCGGCCAGGTGGCGATAAGCAGCGCTTATGATGGGCTCCATGTCCGACGCACCGGCCCCGAGTGCCTGGTCGGACCTACGCCGCCTGCGTTACTTCGCGATGCTCGCCGAGGAACTGCACTTCACCCGGGCAGCCGCCCGGCTGCGCATCGCCCAACCCGCGCTCAGCCAACAGATCCGTGCCCTCGAGCGCCAACTCGGCGTGCCGCTCGTGCACCGCACGAGTCGAGGCTGCAGCCTGACGGAGGTGGGGGCACAGGTCGCCGACGAGGCCGTCCGGCTGCTCACCGACGTCGACGCGGCGACCGCGCGCATCCGGAATCTGGCGGTCGGGCGGGGCGGTCGGCTGCGGCTGGCCTACACCCGCTCGGCGCGTGGCGGCCGGGTCGACGACCTGGTGGCCCGGTTCCGGGCCGCCCATCCCGACGTCGAGGTGATCCCGGAGACCGCCTGGACCGCGCCGAACGTGGCCGGCCTGCTCGCCGGTCGGCTCGATGTGGCGTTCGTCCGCCCGCCGGTCTACGAGCCCGCACTGGCCTGTCACACCGTCGACAGCGAGGAACTGCTGCTGGCCCTGCCGGCGGGTCATCCCCTGGCCGTCGGTCGCCGGCGGGTCAGCCGCGCCGACGTGGTCGACCTTCCGGTCGTGATGTGGCCACGGGAGAACGGCCCCGGCATGTTCGACCGGACCATCGAGCAGGTCTGGCCGGACGGCGGCTTCCGACTCGTGCGGCAGGAACCGGACGACGAGCAACTGCTCCGGGCGGTGGCACAGGGAGACGTGATCGCGGCCGTTCCGGCCGGCCGAGCCCGCGCGCTACGGATGCCCGGCGTACGCCTGCGCCGGCTCGCCGCCCCGACACCCGTCGTGGATGTCGCCCTGGCCTGGCGAGAGGACAGCGGCAACCCGGCGCTCCGTCGCTTCCTCGCCCTGCTCGAAGTCGGCCGCGCTTGACCGCCCGGCGGGGCCGGCGGCGCAGACGACGATCATCTGCAGGGGCCGCCGGCCCGTGTCCCGAGGTTCAGCGGTTCGTCGCTCCGCTGCCAGCCGGTGGGCGGACCCGCTCGAACCGCACCCTGCTCAGCCAGCCCGGGAGGTCGCTGAGCACATACAGTTCGCCGTGCACGTCGACGTCGATCGCGGTCGGCTGGATGGGGAAGTTGCCGATCGTGGCGGTCTCGTAGCCGCCCCTGGGCTTGGGGCGTACGGCGAAGGCGGTGGTGGAGCAGTAGTCGCTCGCCACGTAGGTGCCCCATGCCTCCGGGGTGGCGGACCCTCGGTACACCACGCCGCCGGTCACCGCGCAGCTCTCCGTCATGTAGTGCTCGTACTCGAAGACCGGATCGGTGTACTTCACGCCCGGCCGGCACTGCTCCGGGTCGAACACCGGGGTGCCTTCCCGGCAGGACCACCCGAGGTTCGCCCCACCCTGCCAGGGACGGATGTGATTGATCTCCTCGACCAGACCCTGGCCGACGTCACCGATCCACAGTGAGCCGTCGACCGGGTCGACGGAGAACCGCCACGGGTTGCGCAGCCCGTAGAGCCAGATCTCCGGGCGTGCGCCGCGGGTGCGGACGAACGGGTTGTCGGCGGGTACGCAGTAGGGCTTCGCTCCGCAACTGCGGTTGACGTCGATCCGCAGGATCTTGCCGAGCAGGGTGCCGAGATCCTGACCGGCCTTGTACGGGTCGTTGGCGTGGCCGCCGTCGCCCAGGGACCAGTAGAGGTAGCCGTCGCGACCGAACGCCACCTGTCCGCCGTTGTGGTTGTTGTACTCGGCGTGCTCCTGGGTGAGCAGCACCTGCAGCCGCTCGGGAGCGTTGATGGGCAGTCGCGCCAGGGTCAGTGCGCCGGCCGGGAGGCTCGTGTAGGCCACGTAGAGCATTCCGGTCCGGGCGAAGTTCGGGGCCGGGGTGATGCCGAGGAGGCCGCGCTCGTTGCCCGACGTGTCGATCCGGGCGGTCAGGTCGAGCACCGGCTCGGCCGCCAGGCCGGTGTCCGGGTGGTAGGCGCGGACGGTGCCGTTCTTCTCCGCGATCAGCATCCGGCCGTCGGGCAGCCCGGTGAGCGCGATCGGGCGCTGCAGTCCGAAAGCCACCTGTTCGTACGACACGGTCAGCTCGGTGAGTGGCACGCGGCCGGGGTGGGACGTGCCGGCCGCGGCGGTGCCGGTCGCCGACACCGGTGGCAGCAGAAGCACGGACAGGACCAGAACGAGCAGACCGGCCAGCGCGGGGACCGGGCGACAGCGCCATCGCGACATCTTCTTCAGCTCCTCGGGCAGGTGGACTGGCGGGCGAGCTGGGAGCGTTCCCACCATACATAAGCTCCTATCGATATCCAACCGGTGCGCATCGGGCCGTCGCCCGAGGGGTGACGCGTCCCCTCGCCCCCGTTCGAGGTCCGCCGATGTCCGTGATCGCCTCATCCGTGGCCCGGTCCAGAGTGGCCCCGTGGCCGCGCAATGTTCGCGTGCACATCGCGCGCCGAGGTTTGGCACGTGTCGGGCTCGGTTCGCCACTGTGGATCTTCGGGCCGCAGGTCTCCGGGCGGGGAGCACTGCGGTTGAGCTGACTTGAGCAGAGCGTTGACCTTGGTAAACGTCGACTTTTTCGAGTGAATGAGCTGAGTTTCTTGAGCGCCCCGTAACTTTGTGGCAATCTCACTTTCATCGATGTGTAGCGTTCTCCCGTCCCCCGTGGTCTGCCCGAAGAGCACCCGAGCCGGCCAGCCGGTGTTAGCGCTAACTCCTCGACATGACGCAACTCTGGAGGTGCTGGGACACATGAAGAATCTCGTACATCCGAGCGGTTCTCCGCGCCGACGGTGGTTCGCCGGAAGGACGCTGCGCCTGCTGGCGGCCGGGCTGCTGGCGGCCGGCATGGCGCTGGCACCTGTCGGGGCAGCCAACGCGGGCACCACGTTGGGCACCGCGGCGGCGGAGAAGGGCCGCTACTTCGGTGCCGCCGTCGGCACGTACAAGTTCAACGACAACACGTACATGACGGTGCTGAACCGCGAGTTCAACAGCCTCGTCGCCGAGAACGAGATGAAGTGGGACGCGACCGAGCCGCAGCGGGGGGTGTTCAACTTCAGCGCCGGCGACCGCATCGTCAACCACGCCCGGTCGCGGGGCATGAAGGTACGTGGGCACACCCTGCTCTGGCACGCCCAGCAGCCCGGCTGGGCGCAGGGCCTGTCCGGCGGCGACCTGCGCAACGCCGCGATCAACCACGTCACCCGGGTGGCCACCCACTTCCGCGGGCAGATCTACTCCTGGGACGTGGTCAACGAGGCGTTCGCCGACGGCGGCAGCGGCGCCCGGCGCGACTCGAACCTGCAACGCACCGGCAACGACTGGATCGAGGCGGCGTTCCGCGCCGCCCGCGCGGCCGACCCCGGCGCGAAGCTCTGCTACAACGACTACAACACCGACGGGATCAACGCGAAGTCGACCGGCGTCTACAACATGGTCCGGGACTTCAGGCAACGTGGTGTGCCGATCGACTGCGTCGGCTTCCAGTCCCACCTGGGCACCTCGATCCCCGGTGACTACCAGGCCAACCTGCAGCGCTTCGCCGACCTGGGCGTGGACGTGGAAATCACCGAGCTGGACGTCACCCAGGGCGGCAACCAGGCCAACATCTACGCCACCGTCACCCGCGCCTGCCTGGCGATCTCGCGCTGCACCGGCATCACGGTGTGGGGCGTGCGGGACTGTGACTCCTGGCGCGGCGGAGACAACGCCCTGCTCTTCGACTGCGCGGGCAACAAGAAGCCCGCGTACACGGCGGTCCTCGACACCCTCAACGGCGGCAGCACTCCGAATCCGACCGGCAACAGGTTCCGCAACGAGGGAGCCGGCCGGTGCCTGGACGTGAACGGGGCGAGTTCGGCCAACGGCGCACAGATGATCATCTGGGACTGCCACAGCAATGCCAACCAGCAGTTCACCCAGAACGGGCGGGCGTTGCAGGTGATGGGCAAGTGCCTGGACGTACCGAACAATGCCGCTGCCGGCACCCGGGTGCAGATCTACGACTGCCACGGTGGGGCGAACCAGCAGTGGGTGATCAACAGCAACGGCACGATCAGCAACGCGCAGACCGGGCTGTGCCTGGACGTGAACGGCGCCGCCACCGCCAACGGCTCCGCGGTGATCGTGTGGAGCTGCCACGGCGGAGCCAACCAACGCTGGTCGAGGGCGTGAGCTGACGAGCAGGTACGACGGTCGGCACCGCACAGGAGGGAACCACAGTAATCCGATTCCGTTCGAGTCGTCACCTGACCCGGCTTCTCGCCTGCGCCGTGGTCGCACTCGGCGCGGTGCCGACCGCCGTGCTCGCCGGCGCCTCGCCGGCCGCCGCGGACACCACCCAGTTCCGTGGGGTCAACTGGGCCCGGCTGGGTGACAACTTCCATGGCGGACCGCTGGTGCTGCACGGGCTGAGCAGCTCGGACAGCTACGCGACGGTCCAGGCCAAGGCCAACGCCATCTACACCGGCTTCCAGAACAACCTGGGCGCGAACACCGTCCGGCTGCCGATCAACACCTACACCGTCGGTACGAGCTGGTGGAACGCGTACACCGGGGCGATCGACGCCGCCACCGCGAAGGGCTTCAAGGTCGTCCTCTCCTACTGGGACGACGGCGTGGCCGCCAGCGGCGGGCGGATCGTCGACACCGCCGCCTTCAACACCATGTGGAACACCGTGGTCGCCAGGTACGGCACCAACGACCTGGTGTACTTCGAGCCGATGAACGAGCCCGGCGGGCACAGCGCCGCGGACTGGGCCAACGTGGTGAACAACTGGCTCAACGCCCGTCCGTCGATCCCCCGCAACCGCGTCTTCGTCAGCGGCGCCGGCCTGAACACCGACATCAAGTCGATGTGCGCCGACCGCCGCCTCGACGGGACGATCGTGTCGCTGCACCACTACACCTTCTTCAGCGGCGCGAAGACCTACGACCAGTGGGTGGCCTTCCTGCGGGACGCGATCGGGACCTGCGCCGCGCGCACCGTGATGGACGAGTTCGGCGCGCCGATGGACACCGGGCTCAACTACCACGACGCCACCAGTACGGACAACTTCGTGCGCTACTACCGCGCCACCACCCAGGTGCTGCGGGAACTGCGGATCGGCTCGATCTACTGGCCGGCCCTGGGCGGCAAGGTCACCGCCGGTCAGGGCGACGACTGGTACGCCATGCAGAAGCTGCACGGCAGCGGCACCAACCTCACCCTGAGCACTCCCAACGCCAGCGGCCTCGACCGTCTCCGGTACGCCTGGGGCCTGACCGACGGTGGCGTTCCCGACCGGGTGAGCCGGCTGCGCAACGTCGGCACCGGGCAGTGTCTGGACATCCCCGGCGCCACCACCGCCAACATCCAGGTCCAGGTGTACGCCTGCAACGACACCGCCGCCCAGCGGTGGACCGCGACGGCCGCTGGACAGCTCACGGCCCTTGCCGGTCAACGGTGCCTGGACGCCTACAACCGGGGGACGACGAACGGCACGGTCGTCGGCACGTACGCGTGCAACGGCGGCGACAACCAGCGGTGGACGATCGGCGGCGACGGCATGATCCGCGGCGCCCAGTCCGGCCTGTGTCTGGACGTGAACACCGCGACGTCGAAGGTCCAGCTCTGGGCCTGTTGGGGCGGCGACAACCAGAAGTGGCAGGTACAGAACGTCTGAACGTGCGCAGGTCCATGTCGAGGGCAAGTGAGAGGAACAGGGCGTGAAGTCAATCGTGTCCACCGCTCGCACAGCGTTGTTGGCGGTCGCGGTGCTCGTCTCCGCCACGCTGCCGGCGGTGCTGACGAACCAGGCGCCGGCCTCGGCCGCGGTCCAACAGACCTACTACGTCGCTCCGGACGGTAACGACGCCAACCCGGGCACGCTCCAGTCCCCGTTCCGGACCCTGCAACGCGCGCGGGACGCCGTTCGTACGGTGAACACGAGCATGACGGGCGACATCAACGTCTTCCTCCGTGGTGGGAGCTATCCGGTCAGCAGCACCATCGAGTTCGGCGCGGCCGACTCCGGCACCAACGGGTTCCGGGTCGTGTACGCCGCTTATCCCAACGAGCGGCCGGTGCTCGAAGGCGGCGTCCAGGTGACCGGCTGGACCCAGCACAGCGGCAACATCTGGAAGGCGCCGCTCGACCGGGCCAACAAGCTGCGGGCGCTCTACGTCAACGACAGACGCGCGTTCATGGCCTCGAAGACGATCAGCTCGGCGGGATGCCACGGGACGTACACCATCACCGCTGGCCAGGCCGACTGGGCCTGGGAATCGGGATCACAGTGCGCTGGCGCACGGTACAGCCAGGCCGACTTCCCGGCCATCGCCCGCAATCACGACGACATCGAGATCGAGACGGGAACGACCTGGACCACGGCCTTCGTGGGAGTGCGTCAGGTGACCACCGACGGCGCCAACCGGGTGGCCCTCTTCCAGCAACCCGGCGCGGCCATCGCCCAGGGTGCGTTCAACGGCAACGCCCAGGTGGGTGGCAGCCACAAGGTCATGAACGCGTACGAGTTCCTGGACGCGCCCGGCGAGTTCTACTTCGACAAGGGCACGCGGACCTTGTACTACTACAAGTCGAACACCGAGAACATGGCCACCGCGACGGTCTACGCACCGAACAACGTGTCCACATTGCTGCGGGTCGCCGGCACCTCGACGAGCAACCACGCCCGCAACATCACGTTCTCCGGCCTGACGGTGCAGCATTCCGACTGGAACCTGGTCAACGTCGCCGGCTCGGTCTTCAAGCAGGCGCAACAGGGCAACCTGAGCGCCTTCGCGTACGCGAAGGGGAACTTCCACGTCTACCACTACCGGAACGTGGACGTCACCCCCGGCATCGTCCAGGTGCAGAACGCCGACGGGATCCTGTTCCAGCGCAACCGGATCCAGCACACCGGCGCCGACGGGATCAACATGGTCAACGACGTGCAGGGCAGCCAGTTGATCGGCAACTACACCAACGACATCGCCGGCAGCGCCATCACCGTCGGTCATCCGCAGCACGTGTACATCGGAGACCACACCTCCACCAACCGGGAGAAGTACCCGGCGCAGGTCGAGGGCCTACCGAAGAACATCGAGATCAAGAACAACTACATCCACGACAGCGCGGTGTTGTTCAACGGGCACGGCGCGGTCGCCGCCTACTTCGCCGATTCCCTCACCGTGCAGCACAACCGCATCGAAAAGGCGCCGTGGGCGGGCATCACGCTCGGTTGGGGGTGGTGGAACTTCGACGGGTCCGCCGGGTCGATCGTGCCCAACCGGCCGACCACGACGGCGAAGAACAACAACATCAGCTACAACCACATCATCGACACCGTGCAGCGCCTCAGCGACACGGCCCCCATCTACACGCTGGGCAGCCAGCCGGGCACCACGGTCACCAACAACTACCTCCAGGGCGTGCCGGCCGGCCACAAGTACGGGCTGCACCCGGACGAGGGCTCGGCGTACATGACCTTCCGCGACAACGTGCTGAGCGTGGACAAGAACATCACCTGGATGATCAATTCCGACGACTTCGGCCGCAAGCACGATCTGAACATCACGCAGACGTACGGACCGATCAACAAGGTCTCCAACAAGAATCTGCCGAACAGCACGATTCACGACATCCTCGTTTCGGCAGACTATGTCTGGCCGGCACCGGCCCATGGCATCGCCGTGAACTCCGGTCTCGAGGACTCCTTCCGGGACATCATCCCGGCGAGCAGTCTCTCCAGGCCGAACTACGTCCTGCCGGCCAGCACGTTCGTCACCAGCACGACGGCGTCGATCCCGGTCCGCAGCACCGGCGACGCGGCCAGCACGATCTGGCTGGCCCCCTCCGGCACCACCACCTTCGCCACCGGCCCGACGATGACCAGGGCGGGCGGCACCGCCACCTCCATCGCCGTGCCCACGTCACCCGGCGAGTACCGGCTCTACGTCGTCGACGCCCAGGGCAACCGGTCAGCCGAGTCCACCTCGATCGTCCGGCAACAGGCCGGCAGCGGCGGTCAGCGCACCGGGCAACTCGTCGGCGGACAGTCCGGCCGCTGTGTGGACGTGCCGAACTCGACGACCACCAACGGAACCCAGACGCAGCTCTGGGACTGCTCCAGCGGCGCGAACCAGCGGTGGACCCACACCACCGCCCGGCAGCTGACCGTGTACGGGAACAAGTGCCTGGACGCCTCCGGGGCGGGCACGGCCAACGGCACCGCGGTCATCATCTGGGACTGCCACGGCGGCACCAACCAGCAGTGGAACCTCAACGCCAACGGCACCGTCACGAACGTCCAGTCCGGGCTCTGCCTCGACGCCAACGGCGCCGCCACCGCCAACGGCACGAGGATCATCCTCTGGGCGTGCAACGGAGGCGCCAACCAGCAGTGGAACCTGCGTAGCTGACCAGCCACACCGGGGCCGGGTCGACCCGGATCCGGCCCCGGGTCAGGGCCTCGTCAGTGGAGTGACCTCCGTACGATGACCACCATGGATGTCGCCAACGCGGTCGTGGCCGTGGTCTCGGTGATCACCGTCGGTGTCTCGGTGTTCTTCGCCCTCCGCCAGTTGCGGCTGTCGCAGAGCGCGAACCACACGCTGGTCGCGATCGAGCTGCTCACCCGCGACCGGATGAGCGACGCCTTCCTGGACAGCCAGCAGTTCGTGCTCACCGAGCTGAGGACGAACCACCCGCCGGGCGTACGGGTCAGCGAGCTGCCGCCCGACGCCCGCAAGCACGTGAACCGGATCGCGCTGTACTACAACGGGCTCGGCCAGATGCTGGCCTTCAACGTGGTCGACCCGGCTCTGCTGATCGGCACGGGCGGGTTCCGCGCCCGGGAGGCGTGGGCGGTGCTGGAGCCGTACATCCTCGCCGAGCGGGCAGCGCGCGGCGAGTCGTACCTGGCAAACTTCGAGCATCTCGTCGTGTCCGCCACCGATAGGCCGTGGTCGGTCGCGGTGCGCAAGCTGGGCCTGCGCCGGTTCGACCGCTACCCGGCTGACCTGCGCCTGACGACCGGGGCGGGTGGCGGCACCGGGTCGGTGGCACCGACACCGGCCGCTGACCCACCGGGCGAGAGCGGCGTCGGTTCCGTGGGCTCGGCACCGCGTTGAGGTCGAGCCGGGCGGAGCAGCAGGGCCACGAACTGTCAGCGGCGGCGAGGCTGCGTCGTGGTCGATGACGCGTTCCTGGCTCGGGTCCGTCGGCTCTGGGTCGGGCTGGCCGGCGTACCTGTCGACTTTCCCGCCCAGTGGGGTGCCGACGTGATGGTCTCGGCGGGGTCGCGACTGTGTCCGCCGGGTTGGGCGGGGATCGTCGCGTTGGGTGATGCCGCGATCGTCACCGTGCCGGTCGACGAACTGGTCGAGGTCGTGCGGGAGGCGCTTGACGGGATGCCGGTCGCGGCCATGACAGATCCTGACCGGCTACGTGCCGCGCTTCCGGTCGCCGAAGTCCTGGGACCGGCGAGCCTGGCGTATCTCGACGCACGGGATCACCGACCCACCGCACCGAACGGCGTCGAGGAACTCCGGGGCGACCACCCCGACCTCGCCACCCTTCTTGCCGAAGTCCCGGTCGAGGACGCCGAGGAGTGCGGGTTGGCGGAGATCACCTCGGCGGCCTTCGTGGTACGCGGCGGCAGCCGGATCGTCGCTGCGGCCGGCTACCGCCGGTGGCCCGGCGACGTGGCACACCTGAGCGTGCTGACCGCGCCGGAGTGGCGTGGACGCGGGCTGGCGCGGGTCGCCGCCGCCGCCGCGGTGACGGACAGCCTGGCCAACCGGCTGCTGCCGCAGTGGCGGGCCCGTCCGCAGCCCTCGCGTCAGGTGGCGCGGGCGCTGGGATTCCGCGAGCTTGGTGCTCAGCTCAGTGTCCGGATCGGGCCTGTTCAGGGCTGACGCCGCGGTGTGGGCAAATACCGGATGGAGAGCCTGCCGAGGCTGGGTGCCTCACGTCAGACGTCGCGCCAGGCGGTGGATTCCAGGCCGGAGGCGCCCTGCGGACCCATCAACGTCATGCCGCCGTCGACGACCCAGGAGGCACCGTTGACGTACGCGGCGGCCGGCGAGGCGAGCAGCGCCACCACCGCCGCGATCTCCCGGGCGTCGCCGGGACGGCCCACCGGGATGCCGGGCCGTTCCTCGGTGAACGGGTCGACGTCCTCCTGCCCGGTCATCGGGGTGGAGATCTCGCCCGGCGCGACCGCGTTGACCGTGATGCCGTCGACCCCCAGTTCCTGGGCCATCACCTTGGTCAGCAGCCCCAGGCCGCCCTTGGCCGCGCAGTACGCTGCCGAACCCACCCTGGGTGCGTGCTCGTGCACGCTGGTGATGTTGATGATCCGGCCTCCGGTGCCCGCTGCCCGCATCCGGCGGGCGGCCCGCTGGCCGCAGAGGAACGGGCCGTCGAGGTCGACCGAGAGAACCTCCCGCCACTGCTCGTAGCTGGTGTCGACGTACGGGGTGGACGAGCCGGTGCCGGCATTGTTGACCAGCACGCCGATCCCGCCCAACTCGTCGGCGATCTCGTCCACCACGGACGCCGCGTCGGGCAGCCGGGTCAGGTCCAAGTGGGCGACGACGCATCGCCGGCCGACGGCGCGTACCTCGCTCGCGGTCCTTTCGGCCCCGGCCGAGTCCCGATGCCAGGTGACGCCGAGGTCGAAGCCGGCGCGGGCCAGCGCGACCGCGCAGGCCCGGCCGATGCCCGAGTCGGCGCCCGTGACGACGGCGATCCGGGGGTAGTTCTCATATCGCTGCGGCATGTCCGCCCCACTACCCGCAACGCCGTCGCCGACACCACCGTCGGTCATCATCACGTCTAGGATCAGGCGGTGGCTCGATCCCTCGATCGCATCGCGCTCATCTCCGACGTCCACGGCAATCTGACCGCGTTGGAGGCCGTGCTTGCCGACATCGACGCGCGTGGCATCGAGCGGATCTTCAACCTCGGTGACTACGTCGGCAAGGGGCCGCGGGGTCGGGAGGTGATCGAGGTCTGTCGGGACCGCTGCGAGGTCAACATCCTCGGCAACTGGGACGACTTCCTTCCCGACCCGGACCGGACGTACGACAGCGAGGCGATCGCCTGGTGGCTGGCGCAGCTCGCCGAGGGCCAGGGCGACTGGCTGCGCGGGCTGCCGTTCAGCCACGACTTCCTGCTGAGCGGGCGTCGGGTACGGCTCTTCCACGCCTCGCCGACCAGCGTGCACCGTCGGGTGCGGTTCGACCACGACGAGGCCGAGTTCCTCGGCATGTTCGCCAACACCCCGGCGACCGGTGACGGACCGGAACCCTCCGTCGTGGGCTACGGCGACACGCACGATCCGTTCTACGAGGTGGACCTCGAACGCCGCACCCTGTTCAACACCGGCAGCGTGGGCAACGCCATGGGCGATCCGACTCCGGTCTACGTGATCCTCGAAGGTGTTGTCGGCTCGGAGCTCGACGCGCCGTTCTCGATCCAGTTCGTGCGCGTGCCGTACGACGTCGAGGCCGAGCTGACCGTGGCCGCCCGACTGGGCATGCCCGAGTTGGACGGCTACGTCTCCGAGCTGCGGCACGGCATCTACCGCGGCGTGATGCACGACCCGGACGGACCGAAGTACCACCGGAGGTCGAGACAGTTCGCCACGAGCGCGTCGTGACCGGGGCCGGCGGGCCGGTGCGACGGGTGTCGCCGCCGCGCCGGCTCAGGTGACGAGAGTGCGGTCGAGCATCTCGATCAGATGCTCGGCCGCCGCCGCCGTGTCGTAGTCGGGGTCGTGGAGCTGCTCGGCGACGATCGCGTCGATGCCACCACCGACGATGATCGCGGTCGTGCGTACGTCGGTGTCGCCGCTGCCGCCGCGCGCGCGTCGGGCGACGCTGATGAGTTCGGCCAGCGGACGCCATCGGGCGGCCGGATCGCGGTCGCCGTCGTCGTGGACCATCGCCTCGATGATCATGCGGGTGTGCCGGGGATGCTCCCGTAGATGCCCCACCATCGACCTGACGTACGCGGCGGGTCGGTCGCCGACGTCGGCGGCCTCGACCGCGCTGGCGACGTCGCGGACGAGGGCGGAGAGGGCGTGCTCGTGCGCGGCGCGCACGACCGCGGCCTTGGTGGGGAAGTGGTAGAGCACCGCGGCCTTCGTGATCCCCGCGCGCTCGGCGATCGCCGCCAGGGAAGCTCCGGCGTAGCCCCGGTCGGCGACCAGTTCGATGGTGACCTCGATCAGCTGGGCGCGTCGGGCGCGCTCGATCAGGGTCAGCCCGGCCGTCGCATCGTCTCGTCGCCTTGTCACCCATCGGATTCTACCGTACGGTAGAAAAATCTACCGAGCGGTTAGGAGCTTCCATGCGTACCACGCTCAGTAAGGTTCTCGATCGGCTCCGGCCGAGGTCACGCCGCGTGCGCGTCGTCCTGGTCGTGCTGGGACTGATCGCCCTCGTCGTCACCTTCGCGGTGCGGACGCCCGCTCCGGTCGGGCACTGGGACAGTGCCGACGGCCAGGACCGCTTCCTGCGGGCCTACCGGGAGGCCTTCGCCGACCTGCCCACCCCGGCGGAGACCATGGACGTACGCACGGACTTCGGCGTCGTGCGGGTCTACCGTTTCGCCGGCACCGGAGCCGGCGGCGAAAACGTCCCGCTTCTGCTGCTGCCCGGGCGGGCCTCGGCCACGCCGGTCTGGGCCGACAACGTGCCCCTGCTGCTGAGGATCGGTGACGTCTACACGATCGACCTGCTCGGCGAGCCGGGGATGAGCGTGCAGGATCGTCCGATCGACAGCGACGAGGAGCAGGCCGAGTGGTTGCACCAGACCCTCCGGGCGCTCGTGCCGGAGAAGTTCCACCTGGTCGGCCTGTCGATCGGTGGCTGGACCGCGGTCAACCTGGCCCTGCACCGCCCGGAGCACATCGCGTCGATGACCGTCATCGACCCGGTCTACGTCTTCGCCGACATGCCGTTCGGCACGATCGTGCGGTCCATCCCCGCCGCCCTGCCCTGGCTACCGAGGTCCTGGCGGGACAGCTTCAACTCCTATACGGCCGGCGGCGCACCGGTCGAGGACGTGCCGGTCGCCGACATGATCGAAGCGGGCATGCAGCACTACAAACTTCGGCTGCCGCAGCCCACGCGGATCAGCGAGGAACGGCTCCGTGGACTCGACCTGCCGGTCCTGGCGATCATCGCCGGGGAATCGGTGATGCACGACCCGCAGTCGGCGGCCGAGACCGCACGAGGGGCGCTGCCTCGCGGCACCGTCCGGCTCTACCCGGGTGCCTCCCACGCCGTCAACGGGGAGCAGCCCGAGCAGATCGCTGACGACATCGCCGCCTTCATCGGGCAGAGTTCCTGACCGCCGTCGCGGCTCCGCGGGCCGTTTGCCCCGTCTCGTCCCGGGTAGTCGCCCTCCCCGGCGCGAAGGGAAAGGACGGGGATGGACAACTACCCGGCGATCGAGGCGCACGGCCTGATCGGTGACCTCCAGACCGCCGCGTTGATCAGCAAGGACGGCACGCTGGACTGGTTCTGTGCGCCCCGCTTCGACTCCCCGAGCATCTTCGGGGGGCTGCTCGACCGCCGCAAGGGCGGCTATTTCCAGATGTCGCCGGAGGGCGTCGACTATGTCAGCAAGCAGCTCTACCTGCCCGGTACGCCGATTCTGATCACGCGTTTCCTCAGCCAGGACGGGGTGGCGGAACTGATCGACTTCATGCCCGTCACCGGGGAGTCGGCCACTGACCGGCACCGGTTGGTCCGGTTGATCCGGATCGTGCGTGGGAGCATCCGGTTCCGCGCGGACTGCCGGCCGCGCTTCAACTACGGGCGCGATCCGTACGAGTTGGAGGTGCATCCGTGCGGCACGATCTTCCGCAGTTCGACTCTGACCCTCACCCTCACGTCCTTTCGTGAGGGGGAGCCGCTTGTCGACGATCGGTACGTCCAACGCGACGAGCAGGGCGTCCGAGTGGTCTACACCCTGCACGAGGGAAACACCGGCGGAGTCATCCTGGAGACGGCAGCGCCGTACCCGCCGCGCCCGGCGAGCATGGGCGAGGTCAATCGGATGTTCGAGGAGACCCGCGACTTCTGGCAGCGGTGGCTGAACCGTTCCCGTTACCGGGGTCGCTGGCGGGAGATGGTCGAGCGGTCCGCCATGACGCTCAAGCTGATGACGTACGCCCCGACCGGCGCGCTGGTCGCCGCGCCCACGGTAGGCCTGCCGGAGCAGGTCGGCGGAAGCCGGAACTGGGACTACCGCTACACCTGGGTACGGGACGCGTCCTTCTCGGTGCACGCGCTGCTGTGCCTGGGCTTCGTCGACGAGGCTCGCCGCTACCTGCTGTGGCTGAGCGACCGCATCCGGGACGCTCACGACGCCGACCTGCCGTTGCGCGTCATGTACCAGGTCGACGGCTCGCCTGTGCCGCCGGAAGAGGTGCTGGTCCATCTGGAGGGGTACCGACGCTCAAGCCCGGTGCGGATCGGCAACGACGCGGCCGGCCAGTTGCAACTCGACATCTACGGCGAGGCGCTCAACTCGGTGTACCTCGCCGACCGTGAGGGACTGTTCATGCCGTACGAGGGGTGGCGGGACATCGTCCGGCTGATGGACTGGCTCTGCGACCACTGGGATCAGCCCGAGGACGGCATCTGGGAGCACCGCTCCGGCCGGCAGGACTTCACCTACGGTCGGCTCATGTCCTGGGTGGCGCTCGACCGCGCGATCCGCCTCGCGGAGGCTCGGGGCCGCCCCGCCCACACCGCCCGCTGGACGGGGGAACGTGACGCCATCTACGAGCAGATCATGACC
The DNA here is from genome assembly GCF_056150025.1 of Micromonospora aridisoli. Lineage (NCBI taxonomy): Bacteria > Bacillati > Actinomycetota > Actinomycetes > Micromonosporales > Micromonosporaceae > Micromonospora > Micromonospora aridisoli. The sequence continues at coordinate 241,218 of NZ_JAXCFK010000001.1, forward strand.
CGTGGCTTCCACCCCGGTCGAGGCGCCTTCGTCCAGCACTACCGGACCGACACGCTGGACGCGGCGCTGCTCGCGATGCCCTCGGTCGACTTCGTCGCGGCGACCGACCCGATGTGGCAGTCGACGCTGCGGGCGATGGACGCCGAACTCGTCTCCGACAGTCTCGTCTACCGCTACGACCCGGCCGCCTCACCGGACGGTCTGCCCGGCGCCGAGGGCACCTTCAGCATGTGCACCTTCTGGTACGTCCAGGCCCTCGCCGCCTCCGGCCGGCTCGACGACGCGCAGCTGACCCTGGAGAAGATGTTCACCTACAGCAGCCACCTCGGTCTCTACTCGGAGGAGATCGCCCCGACCGGAGAACAGGTCGGCAACTTCCCGCAGGCGTTCAGCCACCTCTCGCTGATCAGTACCGCGGTCAACCTCGACCATCACCTCGACACCCTGCGCTGAACGGCAGGCCGGGACCGTTCCGTCCGGACGGAAAGCCGAACGCAGTTTCCTGTGGAATTTTCATCTTTATCGTCGCTCCGGTCGGGAACCCGACCACCCACCCCTTTCGCTCGCCAATGACTGTCCACTCTGCACCAACTGCCGGAATCATCGGTCGGCGGGTCGCCTTTTCGCGCGCATATCCGGGTGGTGTAGAGGTATCGACCGGAGTAAGGTGCCCCTACCGCAGATCGGTTCACTGACTATTACGCGGCCCGCTGTCTCAATCCGGAAACCAGTTGCCGGGTGAAGCGGGCTGCTGTTTTCCCTGTTCGGCCCCATGAAGGAGCTTCTGTGCAGCAGGATGCGGTGCAGCCTTCCGGCGATAAGAATCAGCTGACGGTCGATTCCCCGCCGCACGAGCCCCGGCCGTCCGTCCCCGACGAGGACGCCATCCGCCCCAGCCCGGAAGGCGGACGCCTCGCCAACCGGCCCCCCGGCTATCCGAACGCGATCATCTGGCTGCGCGTCGGGATTCTGCGTGACTGGCGCGGTGTGCTGGGCTCTTTCATCGCCGCCTGGTTCTACGTGCCGGTGGCGCTCTTCAGCGCGGTGGTGCTCGCCGTCGTCGCCGGCCTCACGCTGGTGTTCACCGGCGGTGAGATGTTCGCGGATCAGGTCCCGGACGAGGTCCGGGACGCCCCGATCATCGGGCGGTTGATCAGTTCCTTCCTGGAGCAGTCCGGGGGCGCGATCGGCGCATTCGTCGGTGTCGCGCTGGCGCTCCTGGTCGGATTGCTGCTGGTGCCGGTCCTCCGGTTCAGCGGAGCGGACAGCGGCGTCTCGGTGCTCGCCCAACTGGTCGGAATTGTGGCTGCGGCCATCCTCGTGGGTGTTCTCTACACCCTGTACCGGGTGCTGTTCGAGCACCGACTGCTCCGGGTGTCGGGCGCGCGTGACCTCAGCCGCCGGGAAAAGGAGCTGATCATGCCGATCCTGCACGAATGTGCGGAGCGGCTCGGTCTGCCCGGGGAGCCGCGACTGCTGGTCGAGGACGACCTGGTCAGCACGAATGCGCGTACCTACGCCCGGCACATCGTCGTCACGACCGGCCTGCTCACGAACCCGCGAGACGAGATCGCCGCGCTGCTGAGTCACGAGCTGGTGCACTGGCGCACGGGTGACGAGATCACCTCGGCCTTCGTCCGGGGTGTGGGTCTGCCACTCGTCCTCGTGCACGCCGTGCCGACCTGGCTGATGCGGAAGTTCCCGCACCCGGCGACGAACCTGTTCGTGTTCGTCTTCTTCTGGCCGGTCCTGCTGACGATGAAGTACCTGGTTCAGCCACTACACCGAGCTGATGTCCGGGCCGCCGAGTATCGGGCGGACCTGGGCGCGGTGGTGACCGGCCACACCGACGGCCTGCGGGCCGTCCTCGAACGACGGAAATCGTTCGAGAGCGGGCGCAGCGGCTGGGACGAGGCGGTCTGCGCCGAGCACCCGCCGAACGAGCTGCGCCTGGAAAGGCTGGAGATGGTGCGGGCCGGGAACGACACCGTGCAACCGGAGAACCCGCCGAGACGGGTGGTCGCCACCGAGGAGCTGTTCGGCGGCGACGACCCGGTCGACCTGCGGCGTCCCGCCGTGATCGGTGGAGTCGCTCTGCTCTCCGTCTGTCTGGTCTCCAGCCTGCTCGGCGTCGTGCAGTGGGGCTTCTTCCGGCCGGCGGCCGCCGTGGAAGGGTACTTCTCCGCCCTGGCCGACCGCGACGTGAACGACCTGGCCGGATGGTTGAGCCCGACTGAGGCGGCCGCGGTACGGAACGACGCCCTCTTCGCTGACCTGCTCAAGTCAGCCGACTACCAGCCGCCCGCTGACGTCGACATCCGGTCGATCGATCGGGAGGACGACGACACGACCGCCCTGGTCTCGTTCGTGGTCGGGGAGACCCGGATGGAGGCGGAGCTGATGCTCCGTCGCGACGAGGAAGCGACCCTCGGTGTCTTCAAGGGCTGGCACGTCGTCGGTGGCGTCCCAAACCTCTTCGTTGGTGCCGACCAGCAGGGTCTGATGATCAATGGTGTGCCGGTGCCGGAGAGCCCGCAGGAGCAGTCGGTGCTCTCGGTCCCGGGTGTGCACGTTGTCACCACGGTGTCCAACCCGCTCAGTGAGGTGGCACCGCAGCGCATCATGGTCCTGCCCGGCGACGGGACCGGCGCTGCGATCCAGGCCGTCCCTGAGTTGAAGCCCAACGCCCGGGACACCATCGACGCGCAGGTGAAGGCGTACCTGGACGAGTGCGCGCGGCAGACCGACGCCGCCCCGCAGGGCTGCCCCTTCCGGCTGTCCGGCTACCAGGAGGCCGACGGAATCAAATGGACGATCAACAATTACCCCACGCTGCAGATCGACGTGCTCGGCTCGGCCGCCGCGCAGGTCTCGACGCCGTACGACGGGCGGGGCGAGGTGCAGGTGAGCGGCACCTACCAGTCCTTCTACGGCAAGGAGACGTTCACGGAGACCTACCCGATCGCCGTCGCCGGCGTCGTCACCGTGACCGGCGAGGAGTTCTCCTTCCAGCCCGGCATCGACGATTGATCAGGAGTATCCGGTGACCGATCCGAACCCGTCGGCGAGGCAGCCCGTCCGGCTACAGATGATTACGATTCTCCGCCAGCCGGCCCAGGTGCCGCTCGTCGACTGGCTCCATCGTCGGCCGGAGTTCCGCACCGGGGTGCGGGATCTCGGTGCCCGTACCGGCGGGCGGGCCGGCTTCAGCGAGGCCGTCATCATCGCGGTGGTGGCGCAGAGCCTGCTGCCCGGCCTGTTCGCCCTGCTCCAGACCTGGGTCAGCCAGCAACCCAGCGGTGCCAGCGTCCGAATGCGGATCGGCGAGTCGGAGGTGGAGGTCCAGGTGACCGGGCGAACCGATCCCAGGCAACTGCTCGACCAGGTCACCCGGACCATCCAGGAGAACCGTGGTCCCGAACCTCCCCGACCGGGGTCGGACGCGACCGCCACGTAGTCCAGCACCGCCACGTAGTCCAGCGCGGTGACGCCCTGCGACGGTCGGCGGGAGCCGTCAGAAGAGGGTGGTGGGCTCGACCGGGATCGGTTCGGGCAGCGGTGCCAGCTCGGGTACGCGGCCGCGTACCTCGTCGTGGAAGCGGCGGGCCAGGGTCGGCGCGTCGGCGTTGTCCGGGGTGTGGATGAAGACGGTCGGTGAGCGGCCCTCCCGAAGCCACGCCGCGGTGACGTCGACCCACCGCCGCCAGCCCTCGACGGTGCGCGCCGGGTCGTCGCGACCGAGGTAGCGGACGATCGGCCGGTCGGTGAGGGCGGCCGTGCGCAGCGGCATCCTCGGCTTCTTCGTCCAGGCGTCCCGCTCGGCGTCGCTGGTCGGTGGCTCGGCGAAGAACGCGGTGGTGTCGAACGGGATCCACTCGGCGTCCGTCTCGGCGAGCGCCGCCTCCAGCAGCCGGGTCGCGTCGGCGTCGGTGAAGAAGGCGGGATCGCGGACCTCCACGGCGGGTCGGTGGGAGGCGGGCAGGCGGCGCAGGAAACGGGCGAGCGTGGGCACGTCGCCCGGTCCGAACGAGCCGGGCAACTGGACCCAGAGGGCGTACGCCCGGGAGCCGAGTGGCTCGATCGCGTCGAGAAAGGCACGCATCGGCTGATCGACGTCGGTGAGGCGGCGCTCGTGGGTGACCACCTTCGGCAGCTTGACCACGAGGCGGAAGTCGGGCCCGGTCTGCTCCGCCCACGAGGCGACCGTCTCGCGGGACGGCGTGGCGTAGAAGGTCGTGTTGCCCTCGACCGCGTCGCACCAGCCGGCGTAGTGCCGGAGCCGTTCGTGCGCCGGCAGGGGGTGGGGGAGCAGCCTCCCCTGCCACGACCGGTGCGTCCACATCGCGCACCCGACGTGCAGCCGCATGACCACGCCGGCCCCTCCCGCTTCGGTACCCCGCACCCGCCGAACGAGCACCGGACGTACCGTATCCGGACGCTCAATGCCGGCCCAGTCTGGTGTCTGCGGTACCGGTGATGCTCAGTCGGTGTCGGCGCGGGCGACGGTGAGGGTGGAGACGCCGCCGGTGGCGTCGATGTCGTAGCGGTCCGTCGCCGAGTCCCACTCCGGCGGGGTGAAGGTGCTGCCGCCGGCCACCCCCGAATGGGTGGTGCCGTCGATGGTGACCGAACCGGCACCGCCGCCGGCGCGTACCTGCACGGGGGCGTCGCCGGCCAGGCGGACGACGACCTGGCTCGCGCCACCGCCGAGCAGGGTCCGTTGCGTCCCCTCCGGCGCCGGCAACGTCAGCTCGATCCGGTTCGCACCGGCGGTGAACTCGATGTCGCCGAGCCGCGCGCCACGCAGGTCGAGGTGCTGTTCCTTCGCGCCACCGCTGAGCCGGACGTGCCAGCGCACCGACTCGGCCAGCACCACCTCCACGACCGCCGGGCCGTCTCGGTCGGTGCCGCGCAGGCTGGTCAGCAGGTTCCCGTCGGTGAGGGAGACGGCGGGTCGTACGTTCGCCTCGCGGGGCGTCGACACCCGGTACGCGTCGTCGCCGAGGTCGGCGGTGCGCAACCGGACCACGTCGGCACCGTCGAGCAGGACGAAGGTGGCCTCCTGCAGGTCGCCGACGGCACCGGTGACGACGTGCCCGTTGCGGCCGTCACCCCGGACGGTCACCCACGTCCAGGTGGCGACCACCACCACGATGATGACCAGTACGGCAGCACCAAGCCACCACCAGAGCCGTCGCCCGCCGACCGCCTGAGTGTTCTCCACGTCGCCTCCCGTACGTCGGTGACCGCAGGGGTTACTACCCGCCCGTCACCGACTCTTACGCGTGGGAGGCCCGCCGGGCTCACCGCCGACGTCGGGGCGGTGAGCCCAGCGGTCCCTGATGGACGGTGCGTCTCAGGCCCGGGACCACTTCTGGTTGGGGGTGCCGGCGCAGTCCCACAGCTGCAACCGGCCGCCGTTGTTCGGGTTGTTGTCGCGTACGTCGACGCAGCGGTTCGCGCTGAGGTTGACCAGGTCGCCGGCGGCGTTCAGGGTGAAGCGTTGGGCGGGGTTGCCGTTGCAGGTGACGAGGTTGACCTCGGTGCCGTTGGCGGTGCCGGCCCAGGCCGGGTCCATGCACTTGCCCATCGCGCGGACGGTGCCGTCGGCGGCGAAGGTCCACGCCTGCGCGGCGGTGGTGTTGCAGTCCCAGATCTGCAGTGCTGCCCCGTCGACCGGGTTGGCGCCGGGGATGTCGATGCACCGGCCGCTCTGCTGCCCCCGGATCCGGGTGGTGGTGCCGGTGTTGCCGTCCGGGACGTAGCCGTAGACCCGGACGTAGTCGACGAGCATCTGCTGCGGGAACTGGGTGCTGCCGTCGGGGTAGCCGGGCCAGTTACCACCCACCGCCACGTTGAGGATCATGAAGAAGGGGTGGTCGAAGACCCAACGGTTGCCACCGAGCCGGCCCGGGTCGACCCGGAAGAACTCCACCCCGTCGAGGTACCAGCGGATGATGTTCGGCTCCCAGTCCACCCGGTAGGTGTGGAAGGCGTCGGCCAGTGGTTGCCCGATGGTGCGGCTGCCGCCGATGCCGGCCCCGCCGGAGTAGCCCGGACCGTGGATGGTGCCGTGTACGGTGTTCGGCTCCCGCCCGATGTTCTCCATGATGTCGATCTCGCCCGAGGCCGGCCAGCCGACGTTGCCGAAGTCGTTGCCGAGCATCCAGAAGGCCGGCCAGATGCCCTGACCCCGGGGGATCTTGATGCGTGCCTCGAACCGGCCGTACGCCTGACTGAAGGTGGCGGCGGTGAGCAGCCGGGCCGAGGTGTACTCGCACCGTCCGTAGTGGCACTGGTAGTTGGCCGGGTTCTCCCGGCGGGCGGTGATGACGAGGTTGCCCTGCCCGTCGTGCACGGCGTTGCTGGTGCTGTTGGTGTAGTACTGCCGTTCGTTGTTGCCCCAGCCGTGGCCGCCGATGTCGAAGCGCCACTTGGCCTGGTCGACCGGCGTGCCGGCGGGTGCGTTGAACTCGTCCTGCCAGGTGAGCCCGCCGATGGCGGCGGCGGCCGGCGCGGCGGTCACGGGTACGACGAGCAGGCTGGCGACGACGGCCGCGGCGAGGACCGCGGCCGTCCGTCGGAGTCTGCGGGAGGTGGTGGACACGATGGTCTCCTTGGGGTGGGCGGATGAGGCTGGCGCCCCGGCGAGGAGAAGAGAGCGCTCTCCACATCGCAGTGTGTCGATTTATGAAGATTTAGTCAAGGTTGTTAACAGCGATCATGGCAGGCCGCCACGCTTGGTGATCGTCAACTCGTGGTTGACGGCCCGGCATGCGTCAACTTATGGTTGACGCATGACGAATCCGGTCCAGATGACCAACCCCGTCCGGCTCGACGACCTGATCCAGGCCATCAAGCAGACCCGTTCCGACGCACTCGAACAGCTCACCGACGCGGTCATGATCGCCGACCACATCGGTGAGGTCGCCGACCATCTCATCGGCCACTTCGTGGACCAGGCCCGCCGCTCCGGCGCCTCCTGGACGGAGATCGGTCGCAGCATGGGGGTGAGCAAGCAGGCCGCCCAGAAGCGCTTCGTGGCCAAGGGGGACGCCGGGCCGATCGACCCGCAGCAGGGGTTCAACCGCTTCACCCCGCGCGCCCGCAACGTCGTGGCGGCCTCGCAAAACGAGGCCCGTGCCGCCGGCAACACCGAGATCGGACCGGTGCACCTGGTGCTCGGCCTGCTCGCCGAACCGGAAGGGCTGGCCGTCAAGGCGCTGACCGCCGCAGGGGTGACGGCCGAGGCGGTGCGCGAGGCGGCCTCCGCCGCGCTGCCGCCGTCGGCGAGCGAGGTTCCGGAGCTGATCCCGTACGACGCGGCCGGCAAGAAAGCCCTGGAACTGACCTTCCGTGAGGCGCTGCGCCTCGGGCACAACTACATCGGCACCGAGCACATCCTGCTGGCGCTGCTCGAACACGAGGACGGCGAGGGCGTGCTGACCGGCCTCGGGGTCGACAAGGCCGCCACCGAGGCGTACCTCGTGGCGGCCCTGGCCAAGCTCCGGGTGTTCGAGTAACGGATCAGGATGCGGTGGGGAAGCCGTACCGGGCGGCGTGCTCCGGGTCGGCCGGATCGATCTGGCGCAGCCCGGCGTCGGCGAGGCGCTTGTTCACCTCGTCGAGTCGCTCACGCACCAACCGGGCCTCCTCCTCGGTGACCCGCCCCCGGTGCGGCCGGCCCGCGTGCTCGACGGTGCCGTAGTCAATCTTCTCAGCGCTGCGGCGGGTCTTCGGCGGACGTACCCGTTCGGCGGTCTTCAGCAACTGCGCCATCGGCACGTCGGTGGCCATGGCGTCGAACTCGCTCGCGGTCAGCACCACCCGGCGCGGCTCGCCGTGCCCGTGACGGTCGTGGATCTCGACCACCGCCACGTCCAGCGCGGCGTCGTCGATGCTCTCCACCTCCACCGGGGTCGCGTCCAGTTGCACGGGCCCGGCCACCAGGTCAGGGTGCTCGAGGACGACGACGCGGACGGCCTCGTCGTCGGCACCCAGCACCGTGCCGCTGAAGTCGGAGACGTGGATCGTCTTCTTGCCCATGGATGCGCCAGCTCCCGTCGTGACCCGTCAGAGGACCAGCAGACGTTACCCGACAGGTGTGCGAAAGCGCGCGCTGGCTCGCCGCCGGGGTCCGGCCGGAGGCCTCCCGGGAGCGACCCACTCCGCTCACCGGGGTCACCAGTCGCTCGGCGCGTCAGCGGGGGTTCAGGTGGCGGCGCACGGCACCGGCCGGCAGGCTGTTCAGGTCGTGCCAGGAGAGCGTCCCGGGGTGCGTGCGGTGGCCCCGGTAAGAAGCCTGGGCCGGGAAGTGCGCGGTGACCGCGCGACTGCGCCAGACGCGCTCGGTGTCCTGCTGATAACGGTCGTGCGGCTGTTTCGGCATGCCCCCACCGTTCCAAAGAAAGTTGTCCATGTATGGAAATGGATATGACGGTCAATCGATCGCTCAGGTTCCCCGAATCGGGCCCACCTACGCACCCGACCGGCCGCGCCGTCGTACCGTGAGCGGCGTCGGCGGGTGCGGGACCGGGAGGTGACGATGGTCGACCGGCGGTTGCACCTGCACCTGGCGACCTGGTTGGGACAGTGGCCGGCCGGTCCCGGCCTGCACGTGGTCGGGTCCGGGCGGCGCACCCGACCGGCCTGGGACGGCCGGCTGCGCCCGGCGATCGCGGTCACCACCGGCCGGAGCGGCGTGCTCTCGGTGCCACCCGACCGGGTCACGGCGGTACGCGAACTGGCGCGGCTGCCGGACCGTCTGCTGGCCGCGCTGCCCGCGGCGGTCGGGCATCCGGGTTGGTCCGTGCACGACGACGTGTTCCGGTGGAGCGTGGCACCGGCATCCCTGCCGGACGCCGGTGAATGGGTGCCGCCCACCACCGCCGGGCTGCCTTCCTGGCTGCGACTGTTCGACCGCCCGGTGCTCGTGGTCCGCGACGGGCAGGGCCGTTACCTGGCCGGCGTCGGCATCAAACGGCACGACCGGCACGGACACGAGTTGGCGGTGGGCACCGTCCCCGCGGCTCGGGGGCGCGGACTGGCCCGGCGGCTGGTGGCCCAGGCCGCCCGACGGGTGATCGACGACGGTGCCGTACCGACCTATCTGCACGACCGGGGCAACGCCGCCTCGGCGCGGGTGGCGGAGGCCGCCGGTTTTCCCGACCGCGGCTGGCGGTCCTACGGCGTCTATCCGACCTGAACGTCGACCGGCAGGGCGGACCGTGGATCCCGGGCCGGATCCACGGTCCGCAGCCTCTCCCCAGGTCCGCGCGAGGCTTCAGTGCCGATCACGCTACGTATTCAGAATCAACTCGGCAAGCCGCCGCCACCGTCTTCTTGCTGTCCAATTGTGGACTTGACCTGGTGCGACGCCTCTGGCTCGCTCGCCTCCGTCAGTGACGCAGGGTGTGAATCAGACCGAGAGCCTGTTGGGTCACCGGGCGCAGCACGCGCAGTCGTGAGGCCGAGCGCCTCGGCGGCGGCACGGCCGTTGGCGTGGCTCGCCCCGTAGGTGGTGACGAATGCCCGGACACCGGCGGGCCGCCAGGCGGCCGGCCAACCCATCTCCACCACGCCCACCGGATGCGTGGCCGCCAGCGCGGTGGTCAGCTCCGGGCCGCCGGGCAGCCGATGCAGGTGGCGGGCGACCAGGACGATCGGGCGGTCACCGGCGCGTCGGCGCAGGTCGGCCGGGTCCGCTTCGGCCGCCACCACCCGGATCTGCTCGGTGCCGTCGAGGTGGGGTTCGAGTCCCCACGGCACCCGCCCCTCGGCGATGGTGGACCGCGCGTGCAGCTGCACCACGAGGGGCCGGTCAAGCCCGGTGAGCACGCCCTCCACCCGGACCGCTCGGCGGGCCGCCGCGTACCCCAGGTCGTCGGCAGCGACGGTGGCGCGACCTGCGGTCCGGGTCCAGGCGGCGAGGTCGGCGACGCGGCCGGCGGCCTGTTCGACGCGGGCGCGCTCCAGCCGTCCGTCGCCGAGCGCGGCCACGATCTCGGCGGCGACCCGCTCGACCAGGTCGCCGTCGACCTTGGCGCCGATGCAGAGCAGGTCGGCGCCGGCGGCCAGGGCGCGTACGGCGCCGGGCGCGATGCCGCCGGCGGCGAGGGCCGCGCCCTTCATCTCCAACGCGTCGGTGACGATCACACCGTCGAAGCCGTACTCGCGACGCAGCAGGTCCACCAGCACCGCACGGCTGAACGTGGCGGGTCCGTCCCCGGTCAGCGCGGGTACCCGGATGTGCGCGGTCATCACCGCCTTCGCCCCGGCGGCGACCACCGCGGCGAACGGGGGGAGGTCCCGCTGGCGCAGCTCGTCGGGCGTGACGTCCACGGTGGGCAGTTCGTGATGGGAGTCGGCCACGGTCGCGCCATGGCCGGGGAAATGCTTGGCGCAGGCCGCCACCCCGGCGGCCTGGAGGCCCGACGTCGCGGCGGCGGCGTGCGCCGCGACGCTGACCGGGTCGGCACCGAAGGAACGGGTGCCGATGATCGGGTTGTCGTCGACGGTGTTGACGTCGACCGTGGGTGCCAGGTCGACCGTGATGCCCAGGCTGGCCAACTCGGCACCGAGGGCCTGGTAGACCCGTCGGGTGAGCGCCGGGTCGCCGATCGCGCCGAGCGCGGCGTTGCCCGGGTACGGGCTGCCGGTGGCGTGCGCCAGCCGGGTGACGTCGCCGCCCTCCTCGTCGATCGCGATCAGCACGTCGGCCCGGCCGCTGCGCAGCGCCGCCGTACTGGCCGACACCTGCGTCGGTTCGTGGACGTTCGTGCCGAACAGCGTGTGCCCGGCCAGCCCGTCGGCGACCAGGTCGACGGCCCACTGCGGCGGAACCGGCCCCGGGTACGCGGCCAGCAGGGTGCCGAGCGCCAGCCGGCGCAGTCCTGAATCCAGCCCCACGTGCTCTCTCCTCTCGTGCCGGCCGGTACGGATGTCGTACCGGGTCGGCGGAGGGCCGCGCTCCCACGTGGCCGATACGCTATCGGCTACCCGTTCACAGGGCGGTGCACAGCTACTTAAAAGCTTAAAGGTTAGCAAAGTTTACTAATCCTGAGGACATGGCATGAGTGCGACCCGGTTGCCCGGCACCCCACGTCTGTTGCGGGCCCTCAACGACCGCGCGGCGCTGGAGTTGCTGCTGGAACGGGGGCCACTGACCCGGGCCCGGATCGGTGAGCTGACCGGCCTGTCCAAGGTCACCGCCTCGCAGCTGGTGGAGCGGCTGGAGGAACGCGGGCTGGTCGCCCGCGTCGGCGAGCAGGCCGGTGGACGGGGACCGAACGCCCAGCTCTACGCCGTGCGGCCCGGCAGCGCCCACGTGGTCGGTGTCGACGTGGGGCCGGAGCGGGTGGTCGCCGCCTGCGCCGACATCACCGGCGCGGTCATCGGTCGGGTCGAACAGTCCACCCAGGACACCGACGACCCGGTCGGCGTGGTGCACAACGCCGTCGTCAGGGTGGCCGGCAGCGCCGGGGCGCAGCTGTCGAGCGTGCGCCGGATCGTCCTCGGCACCCCCGGCCTGGTCGATCCGGGCACCGGCGACATCACCTTCGCGTACAACCTGCCCCGCTGGCATCGTGGTCTGCTCGCCGCGCTACGCGACGACCTGGACACCCCGGTCGTCTTCGAGAACGACGTCAACCTCGCCGCGCTCGCCGAGGCGCAGTCCGGTGCGGCCCAGGGACTGTCGGACTTCGTGCTGGTCTGGGTGGGTGCCGGCGTCGGTCTGGCGATCGTGCTGGGTGGGCGGTTGCACCACGGCAGCAGCGGTGCCGCCGGTGAGATCGGCTACCTGCCGGTGCCCGGCGCACCCATCCCGCGCGACGTCTCGCGCCGGGCCAAGCCGGCGTTCCAGCAGCTGGCCGGCGCGGACGCGATCCGTGCCCTGGCCCGGGAGCACGGCTACCCGGACGGGGGCGCCGCGGACGCGGTACGCGCCGCGATCGCCGACGGCACCTCGGGCGCGCCGATGCTCGACGAGGTGGCCCGCCGGCTCGCCCTCGGTGTGGCGAGCACCTGCGTGGTGCTGGACCCGCCCCTGGTGGTGCTCGCCGGGGAGGTGGGGCAGGCCGGCGGGGCGGCCCTGGCCGAGCGGGTGCAGCAGGAGGTCGCCGCGATCACCCTGGTGCGTCCCCGGGTGGTGCCCACCGGGCTGACCGAGGAACCGATCCTGCACGGCGCCCTGCGGACGGCGTTGGACGCCGTCCGCGACGAGGTCTTCGGCTCAACGGTCGGCTGAGCCGAGCCCGCGCCCCTTTCTTCCGCGATCATGAAGTTGTTGTCGGCGAGAGCGCCCGCCGGTGACGACAACTTCATGATCGACGAGGAGAAGGTTGTCAGATCAGGTCGCGTCGGCGGAAGAGGGCGAAGGCGGCCGCGGTGAGCCCGGCGGTGAGCAGAAACAGCACCGCCAGCGCCGGTTGCCAGGTCAGGGTGTAGCTGCCGTCGCAGTAGCCGTAGCTGACCGTCCGGCAGGCGTTGCCGTCCCAGAAGGTCACCTCTCCGGCCAGCCATGCGCCCACGTAGCTGGCGAGCATGAGCTGGTCGGGGCGGGCCACCTCGATGATCTGCAGCACGATCCGCCCGCCCAGCTCCCACACCACCAGGTACGCGGCCACCGCGCCGAGCGCCGCCGCGGTGTGCCGCCCCATCGTCGCGATGGCGAAGCCGGTCGCCGCGGCGAGCAGCACCAGGGTCAGCCCGCGACCCCAGATCGCGCCCAGGTCGCCCCAGAACGCCGCGTTGGTCGGGCCGGGATAGCCCGAGATCTGGGCGATGACCCAGAAGGTGACGAGATAGGCCAGGGAAGCGAGCACCGACACGGTCAGTACGGCCCCGAGCAAGGTCCCGAGTTTGGCGCCGAGCACGGTCAGCCGGCGTGGTCGCCAGAGCAGCAGGTTGACCACGCCCCCGGAGTTCAGGTCGGCGCCGATGTACGAGGCACCGACCAGGAACCCGAAGAGCACCAGGTACGCCACGAGGAAGTACAGCAGTGGCTCGGCCTGCCGGGTGAAGGTGAACACCCCGGTCAGGTAGTCGGCGGCCACCGGCAGCCGGTCCCGCAGCGCCGGGTCCAGCTCGGAACAGTCCGGCGGCAGGTAGGTGTGCTCGTCGCGGGGCAGTGGCTCGCCCCGATCCCGGGCCAGGCACCGTTCGTGGGCCAGTTCCAGGTCGCGTCGCTCCGCGAGGGCCTGTCGCTGTGCCTCGGCCAGCTCGACGGCGGTGGGCTGGTGCGAGCCGGCCAGCGTGGTCGCCGCGGTCACCGCGAACGCCAGCATCAACAGGACGATCATGAGCTGTACGAAGCGGCGGGCGCTCAGCCGCTCCAGCTCGGCGCGGATCAGGTTCACGCGTCCACTCCCCGCATGCCGAGGTCGATGTGCCGTTCGACGGCCGGTGCCGACCCGTCCACCTGACGGGGTACCGCCGGTTGCGCCGGGCTGCCGGTCAACTCCAGGAAGACGCTCTCCAGATCCGGGCGTAGCGGGGTCAGCTCGCGTACCCAGACGCCCTGCTCGCCCAGGGTCCGGCTCACCGCGGCCGGGTCCGGTACGCCGCTGACCACCAGGTGGTCGGCGTGCCCGGTGACCGTCAGCCCGGCCGCCACCAGCAGCTCCTCGGCCCGGGCCAGGTCGTCGGCGCGGACCAGGTGCTCGTTGTGGTCGAAACCGGCGAGCACCTGCGCCACCGGCCCTGACGCCACCCGCCGGCCCCGCGAGATGATCGTGACGTGGTCGCAGATCAGCTGGATCTCGGCCAGGATGTGGCTGGAGATCAGCACCGTGACGCCGTTGGCCGCCAGCGCCCGCACCAGATCCCGCATCTCCCGGATGCCCGCCGGGTCGAGCCCGTTCGCCGGCTCGTCCAGTATCAGCAGCTCGGGTCGCTTGAGCAGCGCCGAGGCCACCGCCAACCGCTGCTTCATGCCCAGCGAGTAGCCCTTCACCCGCTCGTCGCCCCGGTCGGCCAGCCCGACCTGCTCCAGCACCTCGTCGACCCGACCGACCGGTACGCCACCGGCGAGGGCGAGCAGCCGCAGCGTCCGGTACCCGGTGAAGTTGCCGTAGAACTGCGGGCTCTCCACGATCGCACCGACCCGGCCGGCGACCTGGGGCAGTTGCTCCGGCGCGCTGGCGCCGAGCACCCGCATCCGACCGTCGTCGGCGCGTACCAACCCGAGCAGCGCGCGCAGGGTGGTCGTCTTGCCCGACCCGTTGGGCCCGAGGAAGCCGTGCACCTGGCCGGCCTCCACCAGCAGGTCGAAACCGTCGACCGCGACCCGTCGCCCCCGGCGCATGCTGTGGAAGGTCTTGCGTAGACCCTCGATCTCGATGACCCCACTGGTCATGGGCGGTCCTCCGGGTGGGGTGAGCAACGACACGGCGCCTCACCCTACGGTGGCGGAGCCGGCCCGTGGGGGCACCCCGGCGGTGCGTGGTTGGATGGGCTGGTGACTGGTGACCTGATCCCCGGCACCGCCGGTGCCGCACCCGCCCCCTCGCCCGTGGACGCGGATCTGGTGGTCAGCCTCGACGGCGTCGCCGTACGCCGGTCCGGCACCGCCCTGCTGCACGACGTCGACTGGCGGGTGGAGCTGGACGAACGTTGGGTGGTGCTGGGGCCGAACGGCGCCGGCAAGACCACCCTGCTCAACATCGCGGCCGGACGACTGCACCCGACCACCGGCACCGCGTACGTGCTCGGCGAGCGGATCGGGCGTACCGACGTCATGGAGCTGCGTACCCGCATCGGCCTCTCCACCGCCGCGCTCGCGGAGCGGCTGCCCGCCCAGGAGCGGGTCGTCGACGTGGTGATGACCGCCGCCTGGTCGGTGGTCGGCCGGTGGCGGGAGAGCTACGACCCGGCCGACGAGGCCCGTGCCCGGGCCCTGCTGGACCAGTTGGGCGTCAGCGCGTTGGCCGACCGGACGTACGGCACCCTGTCGGAGGGGGAGCGCAAGCGGGCTCAGATCGCGAGGGCGCTGATGACCGACCCGGAGCTGCTGCTGCTCGACGAGCCGGCGGCCGGGCTGGACCTGGGCGGACGGGAGGACCTGGTCGGCCGCCTCGCCGGCCTGGCGCAGGACCCGGACGCCCCGGCGCTGGTGCTGGTCACCCACCACGTCGAGGAGATCCCGCCCGGCTTCACCCACGCGCTGCTGTTGCGCGACGGTGCGGTGATGGCGCAGGGCCTGCTCGACGACACCCTCACCGCCGACAACCTCACCAAGACCTTCGGGTTGCCGCTGCTGGTCGAGCGCAACGGCGACCGCTTCACCGCCCGCGCCGCCTGAGCTGTAAGGAAGGGCACCTTATTAACGCCTGTTGTATAGGAAGGGCCCCTTCCTAACCACTGCAACCCCGCCGGAGGCTCCCGTGCGTCAGACCCGCGTCGTGGTGGTGGGCAGCGCGAACATGGACCTGGTCGCCACCGCCGAGGCCCTGCCCCGCCCGGGCGAGACCAGGCTCGGCACCGACTTCGTCACCGTGCCCGGCGGCAAGGGCGCCAACCAGGCCATCGCCGCCGCGAGGGCCGGTGCGGCCAGCGTCTTCCTCGGCGCGATCGGCTCCGACTCCTTCGGGGTCACCCTGCGCGCCCGGATCACCGCCGCCGGGGTCGACACCAGCCAGTTGCGCACCACCTACGGCGCGTCCGGGGTGGCCCTGGTGATGGTCAACGCCGAGGGTGAGAACGCGATCCTGGTTACCCCGGGAGCGAACACCTCCCTGACCGAGTTGACCGAGACCGATCTCGCCGCCGTACGCGACGCCGACGTACTCGTCGCGCAGCTGGAGATCCCGGTGGAGACGGTCACCGGTGCGGCGGTGGCGGCCCGGGCCGCCGGCACCCGGGTGGTGCTCAACGCGGCGCCGGCCGTCCCCCTCCCGCCGGAACTGCTCGCCGCCGTGGACCTGCTCGTGGTCAACGAGAACGAGGCGCAGGCGTACACCGGACGAGGCCGCGAGGAGCCGCACGCGCTGCTGGACCTGGTGCCCCGGGCGGTGCTGACCCTCGGCGCGGAGGGTGCCTGGTACGGCGACCGGGACGGCACGGCGGTGCACGTCCCGGCGGTCAAGGTGGACACCGTCGACTCGACCGCCGCGGGCGACGCGTTCACCGGCGCGCTGGCGGTGGCCTGGGGTGAGGGGCGCGACCTGGTCGACTCGGTCCGCTGGGCGGCCGCGGCCGGCGCCGCCTGCGTACGACGGCTCGGTGCCAGCGTGTCGCTACCGCACCGGGTCGAGATCGACCAGTTGTACGCGGCCTAGCCTAGGGCCGCACGGGCGTGCCCGATCGGTCGTGCCCCGCTCCCGCCACGGCGTGGGAGCCGGTACGGAAGGCGCGACGGTACGCCGACGGTGAGGTCCGCATCGCCCGGGTGAAGTGGTGACGGTAGGTCACCGGGGCGTCGAAGCCGACTGCCGTCGCGATCTGTCCCACCGTGGCGTCGGTGTTCTCCAGCAGCGCCAGGCTGGCCCGGATCCGTTGCTCGACCAGCCACCGGATGGGGCTGGTGCCGGTGGCCCTGGCGAAATGTCGCAGGTAGGTGCGGGGCGACATGTGGGCCTGCCGGGCCAGCCGGGCCACCGTGAGCGGCTCCGCCAGGTGTTCCAGCGCCCAGGTGATGCTGCCGGCGATCCGGTCGTCGTCCGGGTCGACCGGCACCGGCGCCTCGACGAACTGCGCCTGACCGCCGTCGCGGTGCGGCGGGATCACCAGCCGGCGGGCCACCGCGTTGGCGACGAGCGCGCCGTGGTCGCGCCGCACCACGTGCACGCACAGGTCGAGACCGGCGGCGCTGCCGGCGCTGGTGAGGATGTCTCCGTCGTCGAGGTAGAGCACGTCGGCGTCCACGGTGATCCGCGGGTAGCGGCGGGCCAGCAGGTCCGCGTACCGCCAGTGGGTGGTGGCCCGCCGGCCGTCGAGCAGTCCGGCGCCGGCCAGGGCGAACGCGCCCGAGCAGATGGAGAGCAGCCGGGCACCGGCGCGGTGTGCGCGGCGCAGCGCCGCGACGAGTTCCGGCGAGGGCGTCCCGTGCACGTCGGGCACGCCGGGAACGATGACGGTCGCGGCGGCGGCCAGCACCTCCAGCCCGTACGGGCTGTGCAGGGTGGCGCCGCCGAGCAGCGCAACGGGGCCGGGTCGCTCGGCGCAGAGCCGCAGGTCGTACCAGGGCACGTCGAGTTCCGGCCGGGGCAGCCCGAAGACCTCCGTGACGATCCCGGTCTCGAAACCCGACATCCCGGGGTACGCGAGCACGGCCACGCTGCGATCGACCGGAGCCATGGCCGGATGTTAGCGGAGTACGGCGTCACCGCCACTCGTCCACCGCCCGGCCCCGGCCGATCATTCATGGCATGACCAGATCCTTCGCCGTACCGGCCGCCGATCCACCCACCGCCGTCAGCCACTACCTCGCCCGGCTGCGCTTCGAGACCGACGTGGCCGACGTGCACGCCGACCTCACCGCCGTGGTGCCCGACCTCGTCGTGGTCGACTCGCGCGGCGACGAAGCCTGGGGGCAGGGCCATCTGCCCGGCGCCGTGCACCTGCCCACCGCCCTGATCGCCGAGCGGGCCACCGCCGTGGTGCCGCCCGGGGCCCGGGTGGTCACCTACTGCTGGGGTCCCGGCTGCGACGGTGCCACCCGGGCCGCGCTGGAGTTCGCCCGGCTCGGCTACGCGGTGAAGGAGATGCGCGGCGGCTACGAGTACTGGGTCCGGGAGGGACTGCCCGTGGTGACCGCCACGGGACTCACCCACCGGCCGGTGGACGACCTGACCGCGCCGCGCACCTCCGTCGCCTGCGACTGCTGACCGCCGGGCGAGCACCCTCCGCTGACCGCCGGGCAGGCACCGTCCGCTGACCGCGGGGTGAGGCACCGCCCGCGCCACACGGGGGCGCGGGCGGGTGCTCAGCCGGCGTCGTCGTTGAGCTTCTCGCCGCGACGGCGCAGCATCGACAGACCCGGGATGCCCGCCACCGCCAGCTTGAGGTCCCGGGTCACGTCGAGCAGGTCGTGCAGGTCGGGGCCGACCCGGTCGAGGGTGGCCAGGATCGGCAGGACGTCGGCGGTCAGGTGCTGCCGCAGCTTCGGCAACTCGTCGACCAGGCGGACCGCCGCGGTCACCTCCTCGTGGCTGAGCTGCTCGATGAAGTGGTTGGCCATCGGGGCGGCCCGCCGCAGCGCCGGTTCGTACGCCGACAGCAGTTCGGCCGCGGTGGCGGCCGCCTCGGCGGCCGTGCCCACCGTCTCGGCGGCCCGCCCGGCGACCGACCGCGCAGACTCCACCACGACGGCCGCCGTCGCGGCGACCTCGGTGGCGTTGTCCACGGCGGCGGTGGCGGCGGCGCTGATCACCGCCACCTCGCGGACCGCCGCCTCGGCGTCGGTGACCATCCGGTCGGTCCGGTCCAGGGTCTGCTCGACCCGGTCCACCACTCCGTTGATCCGGGCCAGCAGCGCCTCCACCTCGTCGAGCACCGCGAAGGCGCGGGCCGGGATGGCGGCGAAGGACGCGGCCTGGTCGAGGGCGGTACGGGTGAGACCGAGAACCGCGGTCGGCCGGGGAAGGGGGAGTGCCATGGGATCAAGTGTGCGCCGGGCGGGCCAGGGCCGCCCGGCGACGCCTACCAGTGGTCGCTCTGCTGTTCCACGGCGCGCTGCACCGCCCGGTAGATCTGCCCGAAGCGCAGCGCGTCCGGTGTGCGCAGCACCATCACCTCCTGCCGGCGGTACTGCACCCACAACTCCTGCACCCGGTTGCCGCGTTCGTAGGAGCGGTCCAGCCAACCGAGGGGCAGCTCCAGGAACGGCACCAGGGCGAGGGTGATGACCACGCAGGCGACGAGCACGATCAGCGCGGGGACCCACTCGCCCCGGTCGTGGGCGGACCAGGCCAGCGAGAGTACGCAGATCAGCCCGATCAGTGGCGGCAGGGACAGCAGCAGGACCAGGACCCCGCGACCGAGCACCCGACCGCGTACGGCGAGGGTGGTGCGGCCCTTGGCGTGCCAGACGTAGGTCACCTCGGTGATCGGGATGACGTGTCCTCCGGCCTGGATCGACTCGGAGGTCACCTGCACCGCGTCGTCCCGGTAATAGAGGGTCATCACTAAGACTAAGCACCACCGGGCAACTTGTCGTAGCCAGGGGGTCGCTCAGCGTCGGCGGGGTGGTGTCGGTCGGCCGGCCTCCAAGGCGCGTTGCACGGCGCGGTAGATCTGCCCGAAACGCAGCGCGTCCGGGGTGCGGAGCAACTGCACCGGGCGGCCCCGCCAGCGGATCCAGACCTCCCGCTGGCGACTGCCGCGCGCGTAGGAACGGTCCAGGTGCTCGAAGAGGAAGTCGGCGACCGGCCCGACCGCCAACCCGACCAGCACGGAGGCCCCGATGATCGCGATCGTGACGGTCGCCGACCGGTCCAGCCGGACGGCCAGCGCGACTCCGGCGGCGGCGGCCACCAGCGGGGCGGCCATGGCGGCACCGATCGCACCGCGTCCGGCCAGGACGCGCCAGGAGCGGGTGCCGTGCTGGTGCCAGATCTCGCTGATCTCGGCCAGTGGATAGACCCGGCCGTCGACTGTGACGGCGGCCGAGGTGACCCGTACCAGCCGGTCGTCGTAGTACGTCACGGAGCCCCTGTCGAACTGTCCGTGCGTCCCGCCCGCGGGGTGGGCGGATGGCGCGGCACGGACACCGCGCGGTTGAGATGGCGGACGGTTCATCGTGCGACTCCCGGCTGACGGGGCTGGCACCAGACTACTTACCCAAACGAGCCGGGTCGTAAGGTTGGCACGCGACTTCGACGAGGAAGTGAGGCTCAGCGTGGGCGAGTTCGTGCGGCTGGAGACCCGGGACGGCATCGGCACCATTCGGCTGGAACGGCCGCCGATGAACGCGCTCAACACCCAGGTGCAGGAGGAGTTGCGCGCCGCCGCGACCGCCGCCACCGCCGACAGCGGCGTCCGCGCGGTCATCGTGTACGGCGGGGAGAAGGTCTTCGCCGCCGGCGCGGACATCAAGGAGATGGCCGACATGTCCTACGTGGACATGGCCGCGCGGGCCGCCGACCTGTCCAGCGCGCTCGGCGCCATCGCCCGGATCCCCAAGCCCGTCGTCGCCGCGATCACCGGTTACGCCCTCGGTGGCGGCTGCGAGCTGGCGCTCGCCTGCGACTGGCGGGTGGTGGCCGAGGACGCCAAGCTCGGTCAGCCCGAGATCAAGCTCGGCATCATCCCCGGCGCGGGGGGCACCCAGCGGTTGGCCCGGCTGGTCGGCCCGGCCCGCGCCAAGGACCTGATCATGTCGGGGCGGATGGTGGACGCGCAGGAGGCGCTGCGGATCGGCCTGGCCGACCGGATCGCACCGGCGGCCGAGGTGTACGACACCGCGGTGGCGATGGTACGGCCGTACCTCACCGGCCCGGTGCAGGCGCTGCGCGCGGCGAAGCTCGCCGTCGACGGCGGCCTGGACATGGACCTGACCTCGGGCCTGGCGTGGGAGAGCCAGCTCTTCGCGGCGCTGTTCGCCACCGACGACCGGCGCGAGGGGATGGCGGCGTTCGTGGCGAAGCGGAAGCCGGACTTCACCGGACGCTGACCGCGCGAGGATGGTTCACATTCCTCCTACTGGCCAGTAGCGTGTGACTCCGGTCGGGCGACGAGAAGGAGCGGGCATGACGGAGCGGATCGAAGGCCACGGCGGGGAACTCGCCCTCGCGGCGCTGCGCGCGTACGGGGTGCGGGAGATGTTCACCCTCTCCGGCGGGCACGTGTTCCCGCTCTACGACGCCGCGCACAAGACCGGCTTCCCGATCTACGACGTGCGGCACGAGCAGTCCGCCGTCTTCGCCGCCGAGGCGGTGGCGAAGCTGCAGCGCCGACCCGGTCTCGCCGTGCTCACCGCCGGTCCCGGCGTGACCAACGGCATCTCCGGGCTGACCAGCGCCTTCTTCAACGCCTCGCCGGTGCTCGTGCTGGGCGGTCGGGCACCACAGTTCCGCTGGGGCTCGGGCAGCCTCCAGGAGATGGACCACCTGCCGCTGGTCGCCCCGGTCACCAAGCACGCGGAGACGGTGTTCAGCGCGGACGACATCCCCCGCGCGGTGGCCGCCGCGCTGACCACCGCCCTCACCCCGCACCGGGGACCGGTGTTCCTCGACTTCCCCCTTGAGGCGATCTTCTCGGTCGGCGACGCCGAGCTGCCGGCCGGGCCGCAGATCACCCCCCTCGACGCCGACCCCGACGAGGTGGCCAGCGCCGCCGGCCTGATCGCGGGCGCGGCGCGTCCGGTGATCATCGCCGGGTCGGACGTCTGGACCGGCGACGCGGTGGACGCCCTGCGCGCCGCGGCCGAGGCGTTCACCGTGCCGGTCTTCACCAACGGCATGGGCCGCGGCGCCCTGCCGCCCGAGCATCCGTTGGCCTTCGCCAAGGCCCGTCGGGTGGCCCTGTCCAATGCCGACGTGGTCGTGGTGATCGGCACCCCGCTGGACTTCCGCCTCTCCTTCGGCGACTTCGGCGACGCCAAGGTGGTGCACATCGTCGACGCGCCCAGCCAGCGCGCCGGTCACGTGCAACCCGCCGCCGCCCCCGCCGGAGACCTGCGTGGCATCCTCACCGCGCTGGCCGACCACCCCGGTGACCGGGTCGACCACGAAGACTGGGTCGCCCAGCTGCGGACCGCCGAGGACGCCGCGAAGGCCCGCGACGCCGAGGAGATGGCCGCCGAGACCGACCCGATCCGACCGGCCCGGATCTACGGCGAGCTGCGCAAGGTCCTCGCCCGCGACGCGGTGACCATCGGCGACGGCGGTGACTTCGTCTCGTACGCCGGGCGTTACCTGGAACCGGCCCAGCCGGGCACCTGGCTCGACCCCGGCCCGTACGGCTGCCTCGGCACCGGCATGGGCTACGCGATGGGTGCCCGGGTCACCCACCCGGACCGGCAGGTCTGCGTGCTGATGGGTGACGGCGCGGCCGGCTTCTCGCTGATGGACGTGGAGTCGCTGGCCCGGCAGCAGCTGCCGGTGGTCATCGTGGTCGGCAACAACGGCATCTGGGGCCTGGAGAAGCACCCGATGCGGGCCATGTACGGCTACGACGTCGCCGCCGACCTCCAGCCCGAGCTGCGGTACGACCAGGTGGTCGGCGCGCTCGGCGGCGCGGGCGAAACGGTGGCCAAGGCCGCGGATCTCGGGCCGGCCCTGCAACGCGCGTTCGACGCCGGGGTGCCGTACCTGGTCAACGTGCTCACCGACCCGGCCGACGCCTACCCCCGCTCCTCGAACCTGGCCTGACCCGGGCAGCCCCGCCCCGACACCGCACTAGACCTCGGGGCGGGGTTCCTCGCGTGGCGGTTCGCCCTCGCGCTTGCGCAGGTCGTCCTCGCGCTTGCGCAGGTCCTCCTCCCAGCGACGGAAGAGTTCCTGGTCCTCCTTGCGGGAGCGTTCCTCGATCGAGCGGAGGAACTCGGGGTCGTCGTCCGGGGCGAGCGCCCGGGGGCGTTCGGCCGGGCGGGTACCGCCGGTCCAGGACGGGGACCCGCCGACGGCCTTGCGCTCCCGCCCGGCCACGAACCAGGCGATCGAGCCGACCAGCGGGAAGAACAGGATGATCAGCAGCCAGCCGATCCGGGGGAGGTGGCGGATGCCGTCCTCCTCGGCGGAGAGACAGCTGATCAGGGCGCAGACGGCGAGAACGACCTGCACCAGGAAGAGGAGGATGTACAGCCGGGCCATGTAACCATCATTACCTACCCGGGACAGCGGTCACAGCCCGCGCAGCACCAGTAGCGCTCCCAGGAGCGCGAATCCGGCGGTGGCCAGGCCCACCAGGGCGAGAAGCCGACCACCGGTCCGAGGGACGCCACCACCGGTCGCCCGCCGCCAACAGAGTGTGACGGCGACGCCCCAGATCAGGATGGCCAGCGCCGCCGGCCCGGCGCCGGCCGGGCCACCGGTGAGTGCGAGCCGGACGGTCAGCAGCGCCACCACGGTCAGCGTGAGCAGGGTGCGTCGCCAGGCCAGCCTGGTGCGTTCGGGTTGCAGCCCCGGGTCGCGGACCGGGGTCATCCGCTGATCGCGCCGGCCAGCACCGCCGCCACCAGCGCCAGCGCGCCGAAGCCGACGATCAGGGCCAAGGCGGCCGGGAAGCGGGACGCGGGCAGTTCATCGCCGAGCCGGATGGCCCGTTCGGTGCGTGCCCAGTGATCGACCGCCCGGATCGCGACCGTGCCGCCGAGCAGCAGCAACGCCACGGCGATCGCCTCGCGCAGGTGGACCAGGGACAACGTCGGCAGGAACTGGGCGGCGGCGAGCCCACCGGCGATCAGCGCCAGGCCGGTACGCAGCCAGGCCAGGAACGTGCGTTCGTTGGCCAGCGAGAAGCGGTAGTCGGGGGTGCTCCCCACCGACCGCAACTCCCGTGGATCGAACCAGTTCCTGATCATCTGCCACACGAAGGTGATTATCCGGTTCCCAGCGGGAATAGGTTGGGAGCATGACGGATCTTGACGTGGCCACCTTGCGTTCGGCGTACGACACCCAGCTGCGGCCGGATCTGCCGGACCCGGTACCCGACGGCGTCGTGGTGGAGTCCGACGGTCCGTTGTTCCGGGTGCGGGGTCTGGACGATCGGGGCATGGTGACCTACCGCGACCTCGGTGGGCTGGCCGGTGCCGATCTCGACGAGCTGATCGCCCGGCAGGTGGCGGTGTTCCGCGAGCGGGGCGAGTCGGTCGAGTGGAAGCTGCACGGCCACGACGAGCCGGCCGACCTGCCGCAGCGGCTGCGAGTGGCGGGCTTCGTGCCGGAGGACCAGGAGACCGTCGTGGTCGGCCCGGTCGCTCCGCTGGCCTCCGCGCTGCCGGTGGTGCCTGAGGGCGTACGCCTGCGGGAGGTCACCGGCCGCGCGGACCTGGACCGGATCGCGGAGCTGAAGACCGAGGTGTGGGGCCGTGACCTGTCCGGACTCGCCGACGGGCTGGAACGGGAGATCGCCGCCGATCCGCAGTCGGTCGCGATCGTGGTGGCCGAGGCCGGCGACACGATGGTGAGTGCCGGTTGGGTGCGCTACCCGGTGGACAGCACGTTCGCCACACTCTGGGGCGGCGCGACCCGACCGCAGTGGCGGCGCCAGGGCATCTACCGTGCGCTGGTCACCTATCGCGCCCGGTTGGCCGGGCAGCGTGGTCGGACGTTGCTGCAGGTCGACGCGTCGGACGAGAGCCGGCCGGTGCTGGAGCGGCTCGGACTCGTCGCGGTCACCACCACCACGCCCTACGTCTACACTCCGTGATCATGAGCCAGCGGCTGACGGACGACGAGAAACTGACCCTCAAGACCGGTGCCTTCGGCGCGGTGCTCATGGTCTCGAACGCCGATCCGGGGGTGCTCGCGCTGTTCCGGGAGAGCTTCGCCGCTTCCGGCGCGATGGCCGACGCCAGCGGAGTGGTGAAGGAGGCGTTGACCAGCGGTCCGTTGCCGAAGCTGCCCCGTGACTCGGCGCTGGAGGTGGAGTCGGTGGTGCTGCCGGCGCTGCGCCGGGGGATCGAGATCCTGATTGAGAAGGCCCCGCAGGACGTGTCGGTCTACCGCGCGGTGGTGCTGTCGGCGGCGGATCGCACGGCCCGCGCCCATGACGGTGTCAGCCCCGCCGAGGCCGACGTCATCGAGCGGATCCGAAACGTCCTGGGCGAGTCCGCCTGACGGTGCGGCCGCCGGCGACAGCGGCGGGGGACAATGCGGTGAGCTGTGTCACCCCGGGTGGCCCGGAGGCGGATGCTACTGGCAGGTAACATTGCGCCCGTGGGAAACCGCACAACAGCCCACGGTTGACCGGACGGCACCGCACACGCGAGGCTGCGCCCCAGATCAGGGTGAGAAGATCACACCACCACAGCAGGAGGGTCGTCGAAGCGCGATGAACATCGTCGTACTCGTCAAGCAGGTGCCCGATTCGGGCGCGGACCGCAACCTGCGTACTGACGACAACACTGTCGACCGCGGTTCGGCGAACAACGTCATCAACGAGATGGACGAGTACGCCATCGAGGAGGCGTTGAAGATCAAGGAGGCGCACGGCGGCGAGGTGACGATCCTGACCATGGGTCCGGACCGGGCGACCGAGTCGATCCGCAAGGCGCTGTCGATGGGCCCCGACAAGGCGGTCCACGTGGTGGACGAGGCCCTGCACGGTTCCTGCGCCGTCGCCACCTCGAAGGTGCTCGCCGCCGCGCTGGGGCAGCTCAACGCCGACCTGGTGCTCTGCGGCTCGGAGTCGACCGACGGGCGGGTGCAGGTGATGCCGCACATGCTCGCCGAGCGGCTGGGCATCGCGGCGCTGACCGGTGCCCGCAAGCTCACGGTCGACGGGGCCACGCTGACCGTCGAGCGGCAGACGGAGGAGGGTTACGAGGTGGTCACCGCCTCGACCCCGGCCATCGTCTCCGTGTGGGACACGATCAACGAGCCGCGGTACCCGTCGTTCAAGGGCATCATGGCCGCCAAGAAGAAGCCGGTGCAGACGCTCGCCTTGGCCGACCTGGGGGTGGCCGCGAACGAGGTCGGCTTCGACGGCGCGACCAGCGCCGTGCTGGAGCACAGCAAGCGCCCGCCGCGTTCGGGTGGCGTCAAGGTCACCGATGAGGGCTCCGGCGGCACGCAGCTCGTCGAGTTCCTCGCCACCGAGAAGTTCGTGTGAGGGGTGTGGGACATGTCTGAGGTTCTCGTCGTCGTCGAAGCCACCGGGGAATTCGGCGTCAAGAAGGTCACCCTGGAGATGCTCACCCTCGCCCGTGAGCTGGGCACCCCGTCAGCGGTGGTGCTCGGCGGTGCCGGTGCCGCCGACGCCCTCGCCGGCAAGCTGGGCGAGTACGGCGCGGAGAAGATCTACGCGGCCGAGGGTGACGAGATCGACGGCTACCTGGTGGCGCCGAAGGCGACCGTGGTCGCCGACCTGGTCAAGCGGGTGCAGCCGGCCGCCGTCCTGCTCGCCTCCTCCCAGGAGGGCAAGGAGATCGCCGCCCGGCTGGCGGTCAAGCTGGACAACGGCATCCTGACCGACGTGGTGGCCCTCGCCGCCGACGGCACCGCCACCCAGGTGGCCTTCGCCGGGTCGACCATCGTCAAGTCCAAGGTCACCCGCGGCCTGCCGCTGGTCACCGTCCGGCCGAACTCGGTCACGCCGGCGCCGGCCGCGGCGAGCCCCGCGGTCGAGCAGCTCACCGTCACCGTGACCGACAGCGACAAGTTGGCCCGGGTGGTCGACCGGGTGGCCGAGCAGAAGGGTTCCCGCCCGGAGCTCACCGAGGCGGGCGTGGTCGTCTCCGGTGGTCGGGGCGTCGGCAACGCGGACAACTTCAAGCTGGTCGAGGAGCTGGCCGACCTGCTCGGCGGCGCCGTGGGCGCCTCCCGGGCCGCGGTCGACTCCGGCTTCTACCCGCACCAGTTCCAGGTGGGCCAGACCGGCAAGACCGTCTCCCCGCAGCTCTACATCGCGCTGGGCATCTCCGGCGCGATCCAGCACCGGGCCGGCATGCAGACCTCGAAGACCATCGTCGCGGTCAACAAGGACGGCGAGGCGCCGATCTTCGAGCTGGCCGACTTCGGCGTGGTCGGCGACCTGTTCAAGATCGTCCCGCAGGCCGCGGAGGAGATCCGCAAGCGCAAGTGAGACGTGGCCGAGCAGCCGCCGCCCGGGAATCGGGCGGCGGCTGCGTCGTCCACGAGGGACTTCGGTCCGCGTCGCGCAGGGAGCTGATCGGCGGGCCGGGGAGCTGAACCGGCCCGCCGATCAGCCCGTCAGGGAGCCCCGCAACAGGCTGTCGCCGGAGTGGGCGGTGTCGTTGTCGAACTCCTCGGCCGAGACGTCAACGACGGAGAACCGCCCCAGGTCGACGTTGGGTGGCAGCGGCAGCAGCACATCAGAGCCGTCGCCGAGCACGCCGACCGAGAACATCTCCATGTTCTGCGGGTTGATGAGCCATACCTCGTAGTACCCCGGTACGGCCGGGAGATTCGCCACGTGCAGGTGCAACTCGCCGGTGCCCAGCACCCGGGCGTCGCCCCGGGCCTCGGGCGGGGTCGAGCCGTACGCCGCCAGCGGGCCGCTGGCCACCACCACCGTCGGCTCGGCGGGTGGGCCCTCACGCAGTACGGCGGCGGTGCCGACCACACCGACAGCGGCCGCGGCGACGGCCGTGACCGCGATCGTCGCCAGGCGCGACCAGCGTCCGCGCCGGCCCCGGCGCGGAACGCGGGTGGCGGCGGTGGTGTCCTCGTCTGTCGCGTCGATCGGCGTCGGCCGCTGCCGGTCGGCGGTGAGCCGGGGCAGCTCCTCGGCCGCGGTGATCTCGGCCATGATGCCCTGCCAGACGTGCTCCGGCGGATCGGGCAGGTCGTTCAGACCCTGCGTGGCGGCGCCGAGACCGGCGACATGGCGCAGGCTCTCCAACTCCGTCCGGCAGTGCGGACAGGCGTCAAGGTGGGTGCGGTCGGCGGTGTCGACCTCGCTCTCACCGAGCGCCAGAAATACCAGCCGGTCGTGCTCCAGGTGCTGCACCGTCCACCTCCCATCTGCGCTTCAGACTTGCCATGCCACGCCGGATATGGCTCTTGACCGTGCCGAGCGGTACGCCGGTCACCGTCGCTATCTGCTGGTGGGTCAGGTCGTCGAAGAAGGCCAATTCCAGCATGCGCCGTTGTTCGTCCGGCAGGCGCGCCAGCTCGTCGGCCACCACCAGCCGATCAACCACCGTGTCCGGGTCACTTTCCGCGGGTGCCGGCTCGGGTAGCTGGCGTACGGTCTCGACCACCCGGTTCTCCCGTGCGGCGGACCGGAGCCGATCGATGACCTTGCGTCGGCCGATCCCCAGCAACCAGCCGACCAGGGACCCCTTCGACGGATCGAAGGTCTCCCGGCCGAGCCAGGCGGCGACGAACGTGGCCTGGGTGGCGTCCTCCGCGTCGCTGCGGTTCACCAACGTGCTGGTGGCCAGGTGGAGAACGGCCCGACCGTAACGGTCGTACGCCTCGCGCAGCGCCTGCTCATCGCCGGCGCGGAAACGGTCGGCCATATCGTCCTCGGGTGTGCCCGGTTGCTGCCGGATCCCGGTCACGGGACGGTTCGCCTGGTTGGGGGCATGCCCGACTGTAGCTCGCACCGGCGCCGTCCCCTCTGTCAGCCCAGCGTCTCCTGACCTCTCTTCGTCCGCGCGGTGCCCGCCGGATGCGGCCGCGACCGGAAAAAGAAAGTCGCCTCCGGCCGCATCCGGGCGGCGAGACGCCGGCGTAACTCGGGGTGCACAGCAAGCCTGACGAAGTGGGATGAAACACCAGGAGGCAGACATGCAGTTCGCGTACCTTCGTCGCGTCGCCGCGGGTGGTGCGGTCGCCGCGCTGACCTTCGTCGGCGCCGGCATCGCGACCGCGACCCCGGCGTACGCCGCCAGCTCGAAGGTCTCCGTCGTGCACGGGATTCCGGACACCCCGGTGGACGTCTACGTCAACGGGGAGAAGACCCTGGAGAACTTCGAGCCCGGTGACGTGGCCGGGCCGCTGGACCTGCCCGAGGGGCAGTACGACATCGCCCTGACCAAGCCGGGCGAGCCGATCGGGCAGGCCATCCTCACCGCCGACGATGCCGAGGTCCCCGGCGGGGCGAACATCAGCATCGCCGCCCACCTCGACGCCGACGGCCAGCCCACGATCACCCCGTTCGTGAACGACACCGCCAAGGTCGACGCCGGCAAGGCCCGGCTGATCGTCCGGCACACCGCCGCCGCGCCGGCCGTGGACGTGCGGGCCGGCGGCAGCCCGGTCTTCGAGGACCTGACCAACCCGAACGAGGCCAAGGGCGACGTGGACGCCGGCAGCGTCGCTGCGGACGTCGTGCTCGCCGGCACCGACACCGTGGTGATCGGGCCGGCCGACCTCAACCTGCGTGAGGGTACGGCGACGATCGTCTACGCCATCGGCTCCGCCGAGGCGGAGAACCTCTCCGTCGTGGCGCAGACCATCGACGGCCTGCACTCGGCCCCGTCCGGCGTGCCGAGCGGCACCGGCGGGCAGGCCGGCACCGGCCTCGGCGCCTGGTGGTACGCCCTGGCGGGCACCGGGATCCTGCTGCTGGTCGCGGGTGGGGCGCGGGCGGCTGTCGTCCGGTCGGGTCGCCGGTGACCGTCGTCAACCGTGGGGCGCTGGCGGCGGTGGCCGCCGGCGCCGCCGCGCTCGCCGTCGCGGCCGTGGTGGCCGTCGTCTCCAGGCCGGCGGGAAACGTCGGCGCCGAGCAGGCCGCCGCGTTGGCCAGCCCCGGCCCGTCGGCCACCGGACCGGCCGTGGCGGTGGCCCCGGGTGCGCTGCCGGACGACGCCGAACCGGTGCGCCCGGTCCGGCTGCGGATCCCCTCGATCGGGGTCACCGCACGGGTCGACCCGGTCGGTGTCGACGAGCGCACCCGGGAGTTCGACGTGCCGCCCAGCGTCGACCAGATCGGCTGGTACCGCTACGGTCCCGGGCTCGAGACCGAGTCCGGATCGGTGGTCATCGCCGGGCACGTGGACAGCGCCGAACAGGGTAGGGGAGCCTTCTACCGGCTGCGTGAACTCGCACCGGGCGACACCGTCACGGCCACCGGCGACGACGGGACCGAGCGGACCTACCGGGTGGTGGCCCGGGAGGAGTACGACAAGACGAAGATCCCGCTGGAGCGGTACTTCGCCCGCGACGGTCGACCCCGACTGACGCTGATCACCTGCGGCGGGCCGTTCGACGCCGACGCCCGCCGCTACCGGGACAACATCGTGGTGACCGCGGTACCGGCCTGACGGTCCCACCGGGCAATCCGGTCTGCGGGGGAGGCGGGAGTGGTCGTTAGGCTGAACCGTGATGGCTTACCTGGATCATGCCGCGACCACTCCGATGCTCGACGAGGCACTGGAGGCGTACGTCGCGACCGCCCGCGAGGTCGGCAACGCGTCCTCCCTGCACGCGTCCGGCCGGCGGGCCCGTCGGCGGGTGGAGGAGTCGCGGGAGCGGGTGGCCGCCGCGCTGGGCGCCCGGCCGTCCGAGGTGATCTTCACCGGCGGTGGCACGGAGAGCGACAACCTCGCGGTGAAGGGCATCTTCTGGGCGCGCCGGGCCGCCGACGCCGACCGGAGCCGGGTCATCTGCAGCGCCGTCGAACACCACGCCGTCCTCGACGCGGTGGAGTGGTTGGGCCGGCACGAGGGGGCCGAGGTGGGCTGGCTGCCCGTCGACGGGGCCGGCCGGCTGCACCCCGACGCGCTCCGCGCCGAACTCGCCGAGCACGGCGACCGGGCGGCGCTGGTCACCGCCATGTGGGCCAACAACGAGGTGGGCACCGTCCAGCGGATCGGCGAGCTGGCCGCCGTGGCCGCCGAGTACGGCGTGCCGTTCCACACCGACGCCATCCAGGCGGTCGGTCAGGTACCGGTCGACTTCGCCGCCAGCGGGGTCGCCGCGCTCACCGTGACCGGCCACAAGCTCGGTGGCCCGGTCGGCGTCGGGGCGCTGCTGCTGGCCAGGGACGTCGCTGCGGTTCCGCTGCTGCACGGCGGGGGGCAGGAGCGGGACGTGCGCTCCGGCACCCTCGACACCGCCGGCATCGTCGCCTTCGCGGTCGCCGTCGAGAAGGCCGTGAAGGACCAGCAGGAGTACGCGGCCGGGGTGGCCGCGCTCCGCGACGACCTGGTGCGGCGGGTCCGTCAGGCGGTCCCCGAGGTCGTCTTCAACGGCGACCCGACCGATCGGCTGCCCGGCAACGCGCACTTCTCGTTCCCCGGCTGCGAAGGGGACGCGCTGCTGCTCCTGCTGGACGCCCAGGGCATCGCCTGCTCGACCGGCTCGGCCTGCTCGGCCGGGGTGGCCCAGCCCTCCCACGTGTTGCTGGCGATGGGCGCGGACGACGACCGGGCCCGCTCCTCGCTGCGCTTCTCGCTCGGCCACACCAGCACCACCGCCGACATCGACGCCCTCATCGCCGCCCTCCCGACGGCCGTGCACCGGGCCCGACGGGCGGCGGCGCTGCGTACTCCGCGCTGAGCCGGTGTCGGGCGGAGATAGGCTCGACGGGAAGGGAGTGTGGTCCGGGTGAGGGTGTTGGCGGCGATGTCCGGCGGCGTGGATTCCGCCGTGGCGGCGGCACGGGCCGTGCAGGCCGGGCATGACGTCACCGGCGTGCACCTGGCTCTGGCCCGCAACCCGCAGACCTACCGCACGGGTGCTCGGGGCTGCTGCACCCTGGAGGACTCCCGCGACGCCCGGCGGGCCGCCGACGTGCTCGGCATCCCGTTCTACGTCTGGGACATGGCCGACCGCTTCCACGCAGACGTGGTCGACGACTTCGTCGCCGAGTACGCGGCCGGGCGTACCCCGAACCCGTGTCTCCGGTGCAACGAGAAGATCAAGTTCGCGGCGGTGCTGGACCGCGCGGTGGCCCTGGGCTTCGACGCCGTGGTCACCGGTCACCACGCCCGGCTCGGCTCCGACGGCCTGCTGCGCCGCAGCGTCGACACGGCCAAGGACCAGTCGTACGTGCTGGCCGTGCTCACCCGCGAACAACTGGACCGTTCGATCTTCCCGCTCGGCGACTCGACCAAGGCGCAGGTCCGGCAGGAGGCCGCCGATCGGGGACTCGCCGTCGCAGACAAGCCGGATTCGCACGACATCTGCTTCATCGCCGACGGCGACACCCGGGGTTTCCTGGCCCAGCGCCTCGGTGAGGCGCCCGGCGACGTGGTCGACGCGACCACCGGCGCGGTGGTGGGACAGCACGCCGGTGCGTACGCGTACACGGTGGGCCAGCGGCGGGGCCTGCACCTGGACCGGCCCGCCCCGGACGGCCGGCCCCGCTACGTGCTCTCCATCACGCCGAAGACGAACACCGTCACCGTCGGCCCCGCGGAGGCGCTGGAGGTTTCCACGGTCCGGGCCGCCCGCCCGGTCTGGGCCGGTGGCCCGCGGCCCGACGGCCCGATCGAGTGCGAGGTCCAGTTGCGCGCCCACGGCGTCGTGGTGCC
Organism: Micromonospora aridisoli; assembly: GCF_056150025.1. Taxonomy (NCBI): domain Bacteria; kingdom Bacillati; phylum Actinomycetota; class Actinomycetes; order Micromonosporales; family Micromonosporaceae; genus Micromonospora; species Micromonospora aridisoli. The sequence goes on from NZ_JAXCFK010000001.1 coordinate 273,268, forward strand.
CGCCGCCGTCACCGTCGACGGCGACACCCTGCACGCCGACCTGCGCCACCCGGTGCGGGGCGTGGCCGCCGGCCAGGCCATCGTCGCCTACCGTCCCGACCCCGCCGGCGACATCGTCCTCGGCTCCGCCACCATCACCGAGTGACCCCCTCTCCGGAGTTGACCAAGAAGTTTTCGTCCACCGCACCCCGGAATCGTGACCAGAACTTCTTGATCAACAGGTGGCTGAGGTGGTGGCGGGTAGGCTGCGGCCGTGAGTGATCAGGGGTTGCCGTGGTCGGCGGGTGCGGCGACGGGGGTGGGGTCGCTGCCCGGCACCGACATCGCGGAGGCGCAGCGGATCGTCCTCGGTGAGCTGCCCGCCCTGCCGCATCTTCCGGAGCTGCCGGCCCGAGGTCCGGGTGCCGATCTCATCGGGCGCACCGGCGGCCTGCTGGTGGAGCTACCGATCGAGCTGTACGCCGCGCGGTGGCGGGTGGCCCCGCGTCCCGGTCGGGACCTGCGCCGGGCGCGTGACCTGATGGAACGTGATCTGGACCAGCTCGCCGAACAGGCCGAGGACTACGCCGGTCCGCTCAAGATCCAGGCGGCCGGCCCGCTGACCCTCGCCGCCTCGATCGAGCTGCCGATCGGCGGTCGGATGCTGCGCGATGCCGGTGCGCTGCGTGACCTGGCCGGTTCGCTGGCCGAGGGGTTGCGCGGTCACGTCGAGGCGGTCTCCCGCCGGGTGCCGCGCGCCTCCGTTCTGCTCCAGTTGGACGAGCCGTCCCTGCCGGCGGTGCTGGCCGGCCGGGTACCCACCGAGAGCGGCCTCGGCGCCTACCGGGCGGTGGAGTCGGGCGACGCCCGCGCGTTGCTGGGCACGGTGATCGAGGCGGTCGGGGTGCCGAGCGTGGTGCACTGCTGCGCCCCGGACGTGCCGTTGGAACTGCTCCGCTCCGCCGGCGCGATCGGCGTCGCGCTCGACCTGAGCCTGGTCACCGACCTGGATCCGTTGGGCGAGGCGCTCGACGCGGGGTTCGGGCTGCTGGCCGGTGCCGCGCCGACGACGCCGGCCGGGCGCGCGCCGACCTCCGCCGAGCTGGCCGATCGCGTCCGCACCCTCTGGGACCGCCTCGGGTTCCCCCGGCGCAGGCTCGCCGAGCAGGTGGTGGTGACCCCCGCCTGCGGTCTGGCCGGGGCCACCGAGGCGTACGCCCGGGCGGTCCTCACCGCGTGCCGGGACGCCGGTCGCCGGCTGTCCGAGGAGTGAGTTTTCCCGTCGTACCCACGGGGCACGATGCTCACCATGATTGGACAACTGCGTTCGACGGTGATCGACTGCCCCGACCCGCGTGCGCTGGCCGGCTTCTACTCGGAGCTGCTCGGCCTGCCGCTGATCGAGGACAACTCCGACGGTAACGACTGGGTGGTGCTCGGCGGTCCGCCCGGCCACCTGCCACGGTTGGCCTTCCAGCGGGCGATCGACCTGCGCCCGCCGGCCTGGCCCGATCCGGAGCGGCCGCAACAGTTCCACCTCGACGTGACGGTGGACGACATCGAGGCGGCGGAGAAGGCGGCCCTGGCCCTCGGGGCACGCCGACTGCCCGGCGGGGGCGATGGCGAGGGCTTCCGGGTCTACGCCGACCCGGTCGGCCACCCGTTCTGCCTCTGCTGGGACTGACCAGCGGGCCCGACCGGCCGACCGCCCGACACTGGTGAGCCGATCGGACGCAGCGGGGTTTGCGGGCGGCGGGCATCATCGCGTCCATGATCAGTCCCGCAGCTCGGCGTGCCGCCGGCTCGCTCTTCGGTCTCGCCTACGGTGACGCCCTCGGCAGACCCACCGAGTTCCTCACCGTTGCCGAGATCGACCGACGGTACGGCCCGACCGGCCCCCGGGAACTGGTCGGCGACCCGGTGCTGGTCACCGACGACACCCAGATGGCGTTGGCGGTGGGCTGGGCCCTGCACGACGCGCCCAGCTACACCGCCGAGGCGGTGCAGCCGCTGCTGCGTCGCCGCTTCCTGGACTGGGCGGCCAGCCCGGACAACAACCGCGCGCCGGGGATGACCTGTCTGCGGGCCTGCGCCGAGCTGTCCCGGGGCCTGCCCTGGCAGGAGGCCACCGAGGCCGGCTCGAAGGGGTGCGGGGCGAACATGCGCGTCACCCCGGTCGGGCTGCTCGACGTCGACCTGGACACCTTCGCGGGGCTGGCCCAACTTCAGGCCGGCCTCACCCACGGCCACCCGACCGGTCTGGCGGCGAGCGAGCTGACCGCGTACGCGGTCCGGCTGCTGGTCCACGGCGACGCCGGACTGACCGAGCTGCCCCACCTGCTCACCGCCCGGGCGCACGAGCAGCGCCGGGTCTACCGGGGCGACTGGCTCGGTGAGTTGTGGCGGCGTTCGGACGCCACGACACCCGAGGAGTTCATCGCCGAGGGCTGGGACGAGTGCCGACGCGCACTGGACCGGCTCGACGCGGCACTGGCCGTACCGGACGACGGGGGTGACCCGTGCCGGCTCCTCGGTGAGGGCTGGATCGCCGAGGAGGCGCTCGCGGTGGCTCTGTACTGCGCCCTACGGCACGCCGACCGCCCGGTGGACGCGCTCGTGCGGGGCGCGCGGACCGCCGGCGACTCCGACTCGATCGCCGCCCTCGCCGGTGCCTTCGTCGGCGCGGCCCACGGCATGGCCGGCTGGCCGTCCGGATGGGCGAGCCGGATCGAGTACGCGGACCAACTCGCCGCGCTGGCCGCACGGTTGTCCCACCCGGGGACTACCGTGCGGGGGTAGCACGATCACGGGAGGTCGACAGCGGTGTCCGAAGGCGGCAGGGTGTCCGAGGAAGCGGTTCCTCAGCAGGTCGATGCGGCGCAGGAGGCCGCCGGCCCCGAGCCGACGCCGCAGGCGCGGGAGCGGCACACCACGCTCAGCCAGGAGCTGACGGAACACCAGTACCGCTACTACGTGCTCGACGCGCCGACCATCTCCGACGCCGACTTCGACCGCCAGCTGCGCGAGCTGGAGGCACTGGAGTCGGAGTTCCCGGCGCTGCGTACCCCGGACTCCCCGACGCAGCGGGTCGGCGGCACGTTCTCCACCGACTTCACCCCGGTCGCCCACGCCGAGCGGATGATGTCGCTGGACAATGCCTTCGCCGACGAGGAGCTGGCCGCCTGGGCGGAGCGGGTCGAGCGGGACGCCGGTGGGCCGGTGCCCTACCTGTGCGAGCTGAAGGTCGACGGGCTGGCGATCAACCTCACCTACGAGGGCGGCCGGCTGGTGCGGGCGGCGACCCGTGGTGACGGTCGCACCGGTGAGGACGTCACCGCCAACGTGCGCAGCATCCGGGACGTGCCGGGTCGGTTGACGGACTCGGCCGAGTTCGGTCCGGCCCCGGAGTTCATCGAGGTCCGTGGCGAGATCTACTTCCCGGTGGCCGCCTTCGCCGACCTCAACGCCGGGCTGGTCGAGCAGGGCAAGGCGCCCTTCGCCAATCCACGTAACGCCGCGGCCGGCAGCCTCCGCCAGAAGGATCCCCGGATCACCGCCTCCCGGCCGCTACGCCTGGTGGTGCACGGCATCGGTGCCCGCCGCGGCTTCCAGCCGGCCACCCAGTCCGAGTCGTACGCCGCGTTGCGGGCCTGGGGTCTGCCCACCAGCGACCGGTGGCGGGTGGTGCCCGATCTGGCGGGTGTCCGGGACTTCGTCGCGCACTACGCCACGCACCGGCACGACGTCGAGCACGAGATCGACGGCGTGGTGGTGAAGGTCGACCCGGTGCCCATCCAGGGCCGGCTGGGCTCGACCAGTCGGGCTCCCCGCTGGGCGATCGCCTTCAAGTACCCGCCGGAGGAGGTCAACACCACGCTGCTCGACATCGAGGTCGAGGTCGGGCGCACCGGCCGGGTCACACCCCGCGCCGTGCTCCAGCCGGTGCGGGTGGCCGGTTCCACCGTCGAGTACGCGACCCTGCACAACGCCCGCGAGGTGGAGCGCAAGGGGGTCCTGATCGGCGACACGGTGGTGATCCGCAAGGCCGGCGACGTGATCCCCGAGGTGCTCGGGCCGGTGGTCGACCTGCGTCCACCGGACGCCCGCGCGTTCGTCATGCCGACCACCTGTCCGGCCTGCGGCACCCCGCTCGCCCCCGCCAAGGAGGGCGACGTCGACATCCGCTGCCCCAACTCGCGCAGCTGCCCGGCGCAGTTGCGCGAGCGGGTGTTCCACCTGGCCGGGCGGGGCGCCTTCGACATCGAGGCGCTCGGTTACAAGAGCGGCGCCGCGCTGCTCGACGCGCAGATCATCACCGATGAGGGTGATCTCTTCTCACTCGACGCCGAGCGGCTGGCCCGCGCGCCGTTCTTCGTCAACAAGGACGGCAGCCTCGGCAGCAACGCCGTCAAGCTGCTCGACAACCTCGCCACGGCCCGGGAGCGCGACCTGTGGCGGGTGCTCGTGGCCCTCTCCATCCGGCACGTCGGGCCGACCGCCGCGCAGGCGTTGGCCCGGCACTTCCGGTCGGTGGAGGCGATCGACAAGGCGACCGAGGAGGAACTCTCCTCAGTCGACGGTGTCGGCCCGACCATCGCCGCCAGCATCCGCGAGTGGTTCGCCGTCGACTGGCACCGCGAGGTGGTCCGCAAGTGGGCGGAGGCGGGTGTCCGCATGGCCGAGGAGGCGGTGCAGGAGGGGCCACGCCCGCTGGAGGGGGTGACCGTGGTGGTCACCGGCACGCTCGGCGGTTTCTCCCGGGACCAGGCCGCGGAGGCGATCCAGTCCCGGGGCGGCAAGGTCAGCGGCTCGGTGTCGAAGAAGACCGGCTTCGTGGTGGTGGGCGACAATCCCGGCTCCAAGGCGGACAAGGCGGCCAGCCTGAAGGTGCCCGTGCTCGACGAGGAGGGCTTCCGGGTGCTGCTCGACTCCGGCCCCGACGCGGCCCGGCAGGTGGCGCGCGTCGAGGAGTAGGAGCGGTCGCTCCAACGATCTTTAGGACACTCTCCCGGATACCAACTTAATTACGACTACGACCGATTCGTGACTGTCGCGTCGGGTAATCGGGCGTTGTGGGCGTTTCATTGGGGCACGGCGCGTGAAACCACGGGCCGGTTCCGTGCCGGGAGGTGTGATGGAGTCGCCCGATCCGCGCAACCTCGTCCCGCCCGGACGTACCGCGCCGTTCTCGACGTTCGTCGCGGCCGTACTCGTGCTGGCCGTGCTGGTGTCGGCGGACGGTCTGGTGTCGCTCGCCACCGCCCTGCCCGACCTGCCGGCGGCGTTCTGGACGATGGCGGTGCTCGCGGTGGCCTGCGACGCGCGGCCCTTCCTGCCGCCGGGCCGGGGACAGTCCTCCTCGGCGGTCTTTCCCTCCACCTGCTTCACCTTCGCGATCCTGCTCGGCTGGGGGCTCGGCCCGGCGGTCGCGGTGCAGGCGGTCGCCGTGGTGGTGTCCGGGGTCCGGATGCGGCACGCGCCCTGGCGGACCGCCTTCAACGCCGGGCAGTACGCCTGTTCGCTGGCCGCCGCGTACGCGATCACCCGGCTCGGTCCGGGCGGGATCTACGACGGCGACGCGCTGGGTTGGACCGACATCGCCGCGATCGGTGGTGCCGGGGTGGCCTGGTTCGCGGTCAACTACGGGCTGGTCACCGCCGCCGTACGGCTGCGCTTCGGTGAGCGGTGGTGGCCCAACGCGTGGCACGGCCTGCCCTTCGAACTGCTCTCCACCGGGTCGCTGCTGCTGCTCGCACCGGTGCTGGTCACCGCCGCCAGAGCCAGCGCGGCCCTGGTGCCGCTGGTGCTGGTGCCGCTGTTCGCGGTGTACCGGATGGCCCGGCTCACCGTCGAGCAGCATCAGCTGGCCTCACTCGACCCGCTCACCGGGCTGCCGAACCGCAAGGCGCTGCTCGCCGAGGTCAACGAGCAGGTGCACCGGCACGCCGAACGCGCCGCCCGGGGGGCGTCCGACGCCCGCCTCGCCCTGCTGCTGATCGACCTGGACCGTTTCAAGAACGTCAACGACGCGCTGGGCCACGCGGTCGGTGACCGGCTGCTGGTCGAGGTGAGCGCCCGGTTGACCGACGTGGTCGCGCCGCCGCAGATGGTGGCCCGGCTCGGCGGCGACGAGTTCGCGATCGTCATGACCGGGCTGACCGATGTCGGCGAGGCGCGTGGGCTGGCCGACCAGGTCGTCCAGGCCCTCGCCGAGCCGGTGCCGCTGGACGGGTTGCCGCTGGACGTGGGCGGTTCCATCGGCATCGCCCTCTACCCGGAACACGGCGAGGACTTCGCCACCCTGATGCGGCACGCCGACGTGGCGATGTACGACGCGAAGCACCGCAACGACACCGTCGCCGTCTACACCGCCGAGTCCGACCACAACTCCGCCGAGCGGTTGGGTCTGCTGGCCGACCTGCGCCGGGTGCTGGAGGTCGGCGCGTCGGGCCGGGCGGACGGGTCCGCGCCCGCCGACCGGAGCACCGTCCGTGGCGGTGACGGCGCGGTGCTGCCCACCTCCCCGGCGTTGGAGGAGTCGGGCGGTGCCCGCTGGTGGGGTCGACGACGACGCCGGCCCCGGGTGGTCGACCACGACGACGAGCTGATCGCCCGGATCATCACCGGCGCGGACCCGACCCTGCGCCGGGCTGTCCGGGCCGGTGAGTCGGATCACGCGGCGGCCGACGGCGCGGCGTGGTCCGGGCCGCGTACCGGTGACCGGCCGGATCTCGCGCGCGGCGCTGGCGGGGCGGACGTCCCTGCCGCCGCTCTCGACGATCGCCCCGACGCCGGATCGGGCGCGGACGCGAGCGAGATCATGATGTATTACCAGCCGCAGGTTGCCATCGCCACCGGCGAGGTGGTCGGGGTGGAGGCGCTGCTGCGCTGGCGGCACCCACGGCGGGGAATGGTCGACCCGGAGGAGCTGATCCGGGTCGCGGAGCAGAGTGCGGTGATGCGGCTGCTCACCCGCCGGGTCATCGACGACGTGGTGGAGCAGTTGGCCAAGTGGTCGGCGGCCGGTCTGGGACTGCGGGCCGCGGTCAACGTCAGCGTGCGGGACCTGCACACCGCCGAGATCGCCGACCAGATCGCGGAGCGGCTCAGCCGCTACGGCGTGGCACCGGAGCGGCTGCAACTGGAGATCACCGAGGGCGCGCTGATGGCCGACCCGCGTCGGGTGCTGACCACCATCACCCGACTGCACCGGATCGGCGTGGGCATCGCGCTGGACGACTTCGGCACCGGCTACTCCTCCCTTCAGCACCTGCGCCGGCTGCCGCTGTCGGAGGTGAAGGTCGACCGCTCGTTCGTCCTCGGCATGACCGAGGACACCGACGACGCGGCGATCGTCCGCTCCACCATCGAGCTGGCCAAGGCGCTGGGTCTGCGGGTGGTGGCCGAGGGCGTGGAGGACGAGCGGACCTGGCGGATGCTGCACGCCGCGGGCTGCGACGCCGCCCAGGGCTGGTTCTACGCCCGGCCGATGCCGGCGGAGGAACTGGTCGCCTGGCTGGCCCGGTACCGTCCGCTGCGCCCGCTCGGCGGACACGACGAGGCGGAGGTGCCCCGCCGGCACGCCCGCTGACGGCGGGCGCTCGGGGAGGCGGCAACGGCCCGCCGGGCGCGAAACAATAGACTCGCTGCCGTCACCACGCGTCGCGTACCCGACGCCGGTGGGCACAGGTCGGGCACACGCAGAACCAGCCACGAAGGGGGCACCGATGGCCGCCATCTCCCGCGAGGAGGTCGCGCACCTGGCGCGACTGTCGCGGCTCGCCGTGACGGAGGAGGAGTTGGACACCTTCGCCGGCCAGCTCGACGTGATCCTCCAGGCGGTCGCCCAGGTGGGCGAGGTCGCCGCCGCGGACATCCCGCCGACCTCCCACTCGGTGCCGCTGACCAACGTGCTCCGGGAGGACGTCGTGACGCCGTGCCTGACGCCCGAGGAGGCGCTGTCGGGTGCGCCCGACGCGGAGGAGCAGCGGTTCCGCGTACCGCGGATCCTGGACGAGGATGTGGCCTCATGACCGACGTCACCAGAATGACCGCGACGCAGATCGCGGAGCTCGTCGCCACCGGTGAGACCTCCGCCGTCGAGGTCACCCAGGCCCACCTGGACCGGATCGCCGCGGTCGACGACCGGGTCCACGCCTTCCTGCACGTCGACACCGAGGGGGCCCTCGCCGCCGCCCGCGACGTCGACGCCCGCCGGGCCGCCGGCGAGGAACTGGGGCCGCTGGCCGGCGTGCCGGTGGCGGTCAAGGACGTGCTGACCACCCGGGGCGTGCCGACCACCGTCGGGTCGAAGATCCTCGAGGGCTGGCGTCCACCGTACGACTCGACGATCGTGGAGCGCCTGCGCGCGGCCGGCACGGTGATGCTCGGCAAGACCAACATGGACGAGTTCGCGATGGGCTCCTCCACGGAGTACTCGGCGTACGGGCCGAGCCGCAACCCGTGGGACACCGACCGCATCCCGGGCGGCTCCGGCGGGGGGAGCGCGGCGGCGCTCGCCGCGTACGAGGCACCGCTGGCGATCGGTTCGGACACCGGTGGCTCGATCCGTCAGCCCGGCGCGGTCACCGGCACCGTCGGTGCGAAGCCGACCTACGGCGGCACCTCCCGGTACGGCCTGGTGGCCTTCTCCTCCTCGCTGGACACTCCCGGCCCGTGCGCGCGCACGGTGCTCGACGCGGCGTTGCTGCACGCGGCGATCGGCGGTCACGACCCGCGCGACTCCACCTCCATCCCGGCGCCGGTGCCGGACGTGGTGGCCGCGGCGAAGCTCGGCGCGACCGGTGACCTGAGCGGCGTGCGGCTCGGCATCGTGACCGAGTTCGGCGGCGAGGGTGCCGAGCCGGGCGTGATGGCCGCCTTCAACGAGGCCGTCGACACGCTGACCAAGCTCGGCGCGGAGATCGTCGAGATCTCCTGCCCGCACTTCCGGTACGCGCTGCCCGCGTACTACCTGATCGCGCCCAGCGAGTGCTCCTCCAACCTGGCCCGTTTCGACGGCGTCCGGTTCGGGCTGCGGACCGGTGACGACGGCAACCGGTCGCTGGAGGAGGTCATGTCACTGACCCGGGAGGCCGGCTTCGGCCCCGAGGTCAAGCGACGCATCATGATCGGCACGTACGCGCTCTCGTCGGGTTACTACGACGCCTACTACGGGCAGGCGCAGAAGGTGCGTACGTTGATCACCCGGGACTTCACCGCGGCGTTCGAGCGGGTCGACGCGCTGATCTCGCCGACCACCCCGTTCGTGGCGTTCCCACTGGGGGCGCGTACCTCCGACCCGTACCAGATGTACCTGGCCGACCTGTTCACCATCCCGACCAACCTCTACGGCGGGCCGGGCATCTCGGTGCCGTGCGGGCTCTCCGACGGGCTGCCGGTCGGTCTTCAGGTGATGGCTCCCACGCTGGCCGACGACCGGATGTACCGGGTCGCCGCCGCGCTGGAGAGCGCCGTCGGCACGTTCACCCCACCGGCACTGTGAGGCAGGAGCACAGATGACCACGACACTGCCCGCGTACGACGAGGTCGTCGCGCGCTACGAGCCGGTGATCGGCCTGGAGACCCACGTCGAGCTGGGCACGAACACCAAGATGTTCTGCGGTTGCCCGACCGACTTCGGCGGCGAGCCGAACACCCGGGTCTGCCCGGTCTGCCTGGGGCTGCCCGGCTCGCTGCCGGTGGCGAACAAGGCGGCCATCGAGGCGACCATCCGGATCGGCCTGGCGCTGAACTGCTCCATCGCGACGTGGTGCCGGTTCGCCCGGAAGAACTACTTCTACCCGGACATGCCGAAGAACTTCCAGATCAGCCAGTACGACGAGCCGCTCTGCGTCGACGGCTACCTGGACGTCGAGGTCAACGGCGAGACGGTGCGGATCGGCATCGAGCGGGTGCACCTGGAGGAGGACACCGGCAAGACGCTGCACGTCGGTGGTGCCACCGGCCGCATCCACGGCGCGACCGAGTCGCTGGTCGACTACAACCGGGCCGGGATCCCCCTGGTGGAGATCGTCACCAAGCCGATCCCCGGCACCGGCGCGCTGGCCCCCGAGGTGGCCCGGGCGTACGTCACCGAGCTGCGGGACGTGATCCGCTCGCTCGGTGTCTCCGACGTACGCATGGAGGAGGGCTCCCTGCGCTGCGACGTGAACACCTCGCTGAACCTGCCGGGGCAGGAGTGGGGCACCCGTACCGAGACCAAGAACGTCAACTCGCTGCGGTCGGTCGAGCGGGCGGTCCGCTCGGAGATGCTGCGCCAGGCCGCCGTCCTCGACTCCGGCGGGCGGATCACCCAGGAGACCCGGCACTTCCACGAGGACACCGGGGACACCACCCCCGGCCGGTCCAAGGAGACCGCCACCGACTACCGGTACTTCCCGGAGCCGGACCTGGTCCCTCTCGCGCCGGACCCGGCCTGGGTGGCCGAGCTGAAGGCCGCCCTGCCGGAGCTGCCCCGGCTGCACCGCCGCCGCCTCCAGCAGGCGTGGGGGCTGTCCGACCTGGACATGCAGTCGGTGCTCAACGCCGGTGCGGTCGAGCTGATCGAGGCCACCGTGGCGGCCGGTGCGACGCCGGCGGCGGCCCGCAAGTGGTGGCTGGGCGAGCTGTCCCGGCGGGCCAACGAGACGGGCGTGGAGCTGGCCGACATCGGGGCGACCCCGGCACAGGTCGCCGAGCTGCAGGGCCTGGTCGACGCCGGCAAGCTCAACGACAAGCTGGCCCGTACGGTCCTGGAGGGCGTGGTGGCCGGGGAGGGCTCGCCGACCGAGATCATGACCGCCCGCAACCTGGAGGTCGTCTCCGACGCCGGCGCGCTGACCGCCGCTGTCGATGAGGCGATCGCGGCCAACCCGGCCATCGCCGACAAGGTCCGCAGCGGCAAGATCGCAGCCGCCGGCGCCCTCGTCGGCGCGGTGATGAAAACCACCCGCGGTCAGGCCGACGCCCAGACCGTCCGCACCCTGATCCTGGAGCGCCTCGGCGTCTGAGGTGTAAGGAAGGGCCCCTTCTTAACGCCTGGTGTAGAGGAGGGGCCCCTTCCTAACGGCCGAGACAGCAGGTGCGCAGCAGACACCCCCCGCGCCACCCCCGTGAGGGCGTCAACGGCGACGCCCGGATGGAGTCCACCGTGAACGAGCACGACCTCGATGTCCTCGACGAGATCCAGCGGCGGGTGCTGTGGCTCGCGACCCGGATAGTGGACGCGGCCAACCACGATCGCGGCACCGGCGACGGGGTGAAGGTCGGCGGGCACCAGGCGTCCAGCGCCTCACTGGTGACCGCGATGACCGCGCTGTGGTTCGCGCATCTCTCCGCCGAGGACCGGGTGGCGGTCAAGCCGCACGCCTCACCCGTCTTCCACGCCATCCAGTACCTGCTGGGGAACCTGGACCGGTCGTACCTGACCCGGCTGCGGGCGCGGGGCGGGCTCCAGTCGTACCCGTCGCGGACCAAGGACCCGGACGAGGTGGACTTCTCCACCGGCTCGGTGGGGCTCGGCGCGGCCGCGCCGCTGTTCGCGGCGGTGACCCGGCGCTACGTCGACGCGCACTTCGGCGAGCGGCCGCGTTCCCGGTTCGTCGCGCTGATCGGTGACGCCGAGCTGGACGAGGGCAACATCTGGGAGGCCGTCGCCGACCCGGCCACCACCGGCCTCGGCAACGTGATGTGGGTGGTCGACTTCAACCGGCAGTCGCTGGACCGGGTCGTCCCCGGCGTGCGGATCGACCAGTGGCGCGGCCAGTTCGAGGCCGCCGGCTGGCACGTGGTCGAGGTGAAGTACGGCCGCCGGCTCGCCGAGGCGTACGACCGGCCGGGCGGGGAGGCCCTGCGCGACTGGATCGACGCGATGCCGAACGAGCAGTACCAGTCGCTGTTCGGGCTGACCGGGCCGGCGCTGCGCAAGCAGTTCCTGGACGGCGCTCCCGACGGCATCGCCGCGCTGCTGGCCGACGTCTCCGACGAGGATCTGGGCCCGCTCGTCACCGACCTGGGCGGGCACGACCTGGCGGCGCTGCTGGACGCGTACGCCCAGTGCGACGCGGTCACCGACCGGCCGAGCGTGGTGTTCGCGTACACCGTCAAGGGGTGGGGGTTGCCGATCGCGGGCAACCCGCGTAACCACTCGGCGCTGTTGACCAGCGAACAGGTCGACGCGCTGCGCGCCGCGCACGGGCTCACCCGTGACACCGAGTGGGACCGCCTCGACCCGGCCTCGCCGGCCGGGATCCGGGCCGGGCAGCGTCGCGAGGCACTGTCCCGCGCGCCCCGTGAGCGTGCGCTCGGGGTCACGGTGCCTGCGGCCACGAACGTACGCGCCAACAAGCCGATTTCCACCCAGGAGGTCTTCGGTCGGGTGCTGGTCGACCTGGCCCGCGATCCGGAGGTGGGCAGGTATCTCGTCACCACCGCGCCGGACGTGGCGACCTCGACCAACCTGGCCGGGTTCATCAACAAGACCGGCGTGTTCGCCCCGACGGCCCAGCGCTCCTGGTCCGAGGACCGGATGCTGCGCTGGACGGAGAGCCCCGAGGGCCAGCACATCGAGCTGGGCATCTCCGAGATGAACCTGTTCCTGCTCCTCGGGCAGCTCGGCCTCGCGTGGGACCTGTCCGGGCAGCCGCTGCTGCCGGTCGGCACGGTCTACGACCCGTTCGTGCTGCGCGGCCTGGACGCCTTCCTCTACGGCACGTACTCCGGGTCCCGGTTCGTCGTCGCGGGTACCCCGTCCGGCGTCACCCTCGCCCCGGAGGGCGGGGCCCACCAGTCGACCATCACCGCGAGCGTGGGCCTGGAACTGCCCGGGGTGACGTTCGTCGAGCCCGCGTACGCGGCCAGCCTCGACTGGTTGCTCTGCGACGCGCTCGGCCACGTCGCCGGCGCGACCCGGCCGACGCCGACGGCGGTGCCGGCCGAGGACGGGGCGTACTACTTCCGACTCAGCACCCGGCCGGTGGACCAGGCGCCGTTCGAGGCGGCCCGGGTCCGGCTCGGTGACGCGGTGCTGCGTCGGCAGGTGCTCGCCGGGGCGTACCGCCTGGTCGACGCCCATCAGGCGTACCCGCACCTGGCCGACGCGCCGACGGTGCAACTGGCCGCCTCCGGCGCGGTGCTGCCCGAGGTGCTGGCCGCGGCGGCGGAACTGGCCGACGAGGGGGTCGCCGCCCACGTCGTCGACGTGACCAGCCTGGACCGCCTCTACCGGGCCTGGCAGCGCACCCTGCGTCAGGGCGTACGCACGGCGACCGTGCCGAGCGTGCCCGGTGCCCTGCGGTCCGCCTTCGCCGACCGGGTGCCGGTGGTGACGGTGCACGACGCCGCCTCGCACGCGATGGCCTGGCTCGGTTCGGCCGTGGCCGCACCGGCGGTCCCGCTCGGCGTCGACGAGTTCGGCCAGTCCGGCAGTGTCCACGACCTCTACGACCTGCACGACCTGCTCCCCGGCAGCATCGTCAACGCCGCCCTCGCCGCCCTCTCCCTCCGCTGACTGTCCCCACCCCACCCCACCCCAAACCCCGTCCGTCGATCATGAGGTTGTTGTCGCCCGGAAGCGCTCTCCCGGACAACAACTTCATGATCAACGGATCGGACTAGCGGGTGGGGGTGGGGGTTGGGGAGAGGGCCGGGGTGGGGGTGGGGGTTGCGGGGGTGGTGGTGGGTGGGGCGATGACGGTGCGTTCCAGGTTCACCTGGGCCTGGCCGGTGCCGCCCACGGTGATGTCGTCGTACGCCTGGAGCTGCTTGTCCTGGTCGAAGTAGAGCACCGTCATGGCCAGTGGGGTCGGCTCCTCGCCCTCCAGCCCGCGCAGTCCGGCGCCGCCGGTGGAACCCTGCACCATCAGCGTGGTGGGCTGCTGGCCCGGCACCTCCGGCAGCGTGTTGACCCGCCGGTCGTGGGTGTGCCCGGCGAGCACCAGCGGGCAGGTGCCGGAGAGCGGGCCGGCGGCGGCCGGGTCGTGCACCAACGCGATGTTGACCGGCCGGGGCGAACTGCGGATCGTGGCGGCCAGCTTCTCGCCGTTGGTGATCAACTCGTTGGCGGTGGGTTGGGTGAGCCCACCGCTCGCCGGCGAGGTGCTCTTGTCCGGAGTGAAGCGGGGATCGCCGATGCCGGCGATGGTCAACCCGGCAACGGTGGTCGTGGTGTTGTCCAGCACGATCGCGTTCGGCTGGCGGGCCACCGCCGCCGCCGTACGGCCCGAGTCGTGGTTGCCCCGGATGTACACGTAGGGCTTCTCGAGCAGGCTGATCGAACCGACGTAGGAGGCCTCCGGCTCGCTGCCCCAGTCGGTGATGTCGCCGGTGTCGATCACCACGTCGATGCCGAACTGCTCGGTCACGGTCCGGATGAGCTGCCAGGCGGTCGGGTTGAGGTGCATGTCGGAGATGTGCAGCACCCGGGTGGTGCCCGGCTCCGGCTCGTACAGCGGCAGCGCCGACACCGTGGTGTAGAGCTGGGTGACGTTGCCGATGAGGCGCTGGAGCTGCTCGGCGTACCGGGTGTAGTCGTCGGCGATCTTGCGTACGTCGCCGACGATCGCCGGGGCGTTGACCAGCAGCCCCTCGTACCGGGGTTCCTCGATCGACTGAGGGCGGATGGTCGCCGCGGCGGTGCCCAGACTGCCGGCCGTGATCAACAGCGCCAGGCCGCCGGCCCAGGCCGCCCGCCGGGTGTCCCGGAACACCAGCAGCGCCAGCACCAGGGTGGCCAGGACGGCCGAGCCGACGGTTCGCAGCCCGAGCCGCATCACCCCCTCCCGGACCTCGTCCGTCGCCGACTGGGTGGCCCGGTTGAGGCTCGCCGGGTCGTCGATCAGGGCCTCGACGCGGCGCTGGTCGAGCGCGCCCAGCTCCACGGTCAGGTGGGTCGGCCCGTCATGGCTCTTCAGCTGCAACGAGCCCAGCGGGGGGATGTCGACGCTGGTGCCGCCGGTGGTCGCGGCCGAAACGGAGAGCCGGGCGTGGAAGGGCCCGATGTCCGTACCCACGTGCCCGCCCGCGACGACACCGGCGAGCACGCCGGCCAGCGCGACGGCGAGGACGGCCAGCGCGACGGCGACTCGGCGCAGGCCGAGGTGCCGCCCACCGGCGTTTCGCGGCGCGGTGCCCCGCCATAGGGAGGGGAAGCGGCGCGGACGACCGGTGGGTGTGCCCCGGTCCCGGTCGCGGCGCGGCTCCTCGTTCTGCTGACCGTCCATGGTGAGATTCTGACCTGCCCGCCGAAGGATCTTGGCAAACCTGCGATGACGCGTCGGGCGGTGGCCTCAGCTACGCCCGGCACCGCCACCGGAGAAGACCAGCCGCAGCAGCCGGTCGTCCTCGGGCGCCGGCCGTCCCCGCCCGTCGTGGTTGGAGGTGCTGACCCACAGCGATCCGTCCGGTGCCGTGGCGACCGCGCGCAGTCGCCCGTAGCGCTCGGTCAGCAGCGCCTGCGGCTGGCCGAGGACCGTGCCGGTCTCGGTCAGCTCGACCAGCCAGAGGCGCTGCCCGCGCAGACACGCGGTGGCGAGCATCCGCTCCGTGGCGGCCAGGCCGGAGCAGGACGCCTCGTCGGTCGACCACTGCACGATCGGGTCGACGTACCTCTCGTCGTCGCCGCGTCCCTCGACCTCGGGCCAGCCGTAGTTCTTGCCCTTGGTGATCTGGTTGATCTCGTCCCAGGTGTTCTGACCGAACTCGACGGCGTACATCCGGTCGCCGTTCCAGGCGATGCCCTGCACGTTGCGGTGGCCCAGCGACCAGACCGGCGAGTTCGGGAAGGGGTTGCCGGGCGCCGGCTCACCCTCCGGCGTGATCCGCAGGATCTTGCCGCCGAGCTGTTCGCGATCCTGCGACTGGTCGGTGTCCCCGGCGTCGCCGGTGCTGGCGTAGAGCTGCCCGTCGGGGCCGAACGCGAGACCGCCGCCGTTGTGGATGCCCGCCTTGGGGATGCCGGTGAGGATCGGGGTGGGCTGCTCACCGAGCCGCATCCGCGCGACGCGGTTGTCCCGCTCGGCGGTGTAGTAGACGAAGACCGTGCGGTCCTGGGCGAACTGCGGGGAGACCGCGATGCCCAGCAGACCGCCCTCGCCCGAGGCGACCACGTCGTCGATGGTCTGCACCTCGGTGATCTTCAGGCCGTCGGGAGTCGACTCCGGCCCGACCTGGACGATCCGGCCGCTGTCGCGTTCGGTGACCAGCGCGCCGCCGTCGGGCAGGAAGGCGATCCCCCACGGCACCCGCAGACCCTGGGCGAGCACGGTGGCGACGACCTCCTGGTCGCCGTTGCCCGCCGTGACCGTGGGGCTGGGCAGGTTCGGCGGCTCGCCGGCCGGGTCGGGTTCCGGTTCGCCGAGGCTGCAACCCCCGGCGACCAGCAGCAGCGTCGCGCAGGAGGCCACGAGGGCGGCACGGACCGGACGGGCGCGGAGATACGGGGGAGCGCTCACCCGCCCCAGGGTAGCCCGCCGGGGCCGATGCCGTGGAAGGCGACGTGGGTCCACCCCCATCGGCTGGTACGCCCGTTCCGACGCGCCTATCGTCGGCGAGGTGAAGGTATGGATCCCGCACGAGGCCGGTCACGACCTGCTTGGCGAGCTACCGCCGGAGGTCACCGTCGAGACGATGGAGGATCCCACGAAGCCTCCCTCGCCACTGGCCGGCGTCCGGTTCTGGGTGCCGCCCTTCCTGGCCGGCGGGGACGCCGTGGCCCTGCTGCACGAACTGCCCGACCTGGCGGTGGTGCAGCTGCTCTCGGCCGGCGCGGACGCCTGGGCCGGTCGGATGCCGCCCGGGGTGACGCTCTGCGACGCCCGGGGGGTGCACGATCCGTCCACCGCCGAGTGGGTGGTCGCCGCGATCCTCTCCCAGCTGCGTGCCTTCCCGACGATGGCCAGGGCCCAGGCCCGGCGACGGTGGGCGTACGACGAGGTGGCGCCCACGGACGAACTGGCCGGCAAGCGGGTGCTGATCGTCGGCGCCGGGTCGATCGGCACCGCCCTGCGGGACCGGTTGACGCCCTTCGAGGTGGAGTTCGTGCTGGTGGCCCGGACCGCCCGGCCGGAGCAGGGGGTGCACGGCGTCGACGAGCTGCCGCGACTGCTGCCGCAGGCCGACGTCGTGGTGCTGCTGGTGCCGCTGACCGAGCAGACCCGGGGGCTGGTCGACGAGAAGTTCCTGGCCGCGATGCGGGACGGCGCCCTGCTGGTGAACGCCGCCCGGGGCCCGGTGGCCCGGACCGAGGCGCTGGTCGCCGAGCTGGCCACCGGCCGCATCTCCGCCGCGCTGGACGTGACCGACCCGGAGCCGCTGCCCGCCGACCATCCGCTCTGGGAGCTGCCGAACGTGCTGATCACTCCGCACGTGGCCGGTTCGGTGCGGGGTCTGCTGCCCCGGGCCTACCGCCTGGTCGGTCAGCAGGTCCGACGGTTCGCGGCCGGTGAGCCGCCGCGCAACGTGGTGGTGGACGGCTACTGATCCGGGTCGGGGCCGTCGCGTTCCGACGCGGCCACGAGTCGCGGCAGGTCCGCACGACGCACGGCCGGGAGCACGAGCTGCCGGCCGTCGTCGAGCTGGGCCACCGCTCGACCGCGCGGGTCGGCCCTGAACTCGGCCACCTGGTCCCAGGGAATCCGACGCTCGCCGGCCAGTGCTCGCAGCCGCAACCCACGGCCGTCGGCGTCGGTGCCGGCACGCCAGGCCCAGACGGCCACCCCCAGCGGCACCAGCAGCACCGGAAGCAGATAGGCGCGGGCGCTGGCCAGCGGCAGGGCGCCGAGGGTGGCGACGATCGCGCCGACCAGGATGGCCTGGTTGTGTCGGAAACGCGCGGTGTTGGTGCGAGCCATGACCCGATGATCCCACCTGGTCGGCGACGGCTGGCAGTGGACCACGGCGGCGGTGCCACGACCACCTCCCGGGGCGTGGCTTCCGGCCGGCGAGGAAGCGCGCGGCGTCGCGTTGACGCTCTGTTGCAGTGACCTGACTCACTGTCGACTGGCCGTCACTTCCCGCCGGCCGACTCGTTCACCGAGGGTGGGCGGTGGACCATGTCCACCGTCCGCGCACCGCCCCCGTGCCCCCTCACGAAGGCGAACGTCGTGCCCGTCGCGTCTGTGTTCCGTGTCGCCCCGCTCCGCGCCACCGCCCACCGCCCGATCCTGCCGGAGATCTGCGTCCTCGCGGTCTCCACCGTGCTGATCGCCCTCGGCGCGGCCGGTCCGGTGCCGGCCCTCGCCGTGGTGGCGCTCGCCGGTGCGGCCGCGTCCACCCTGGCCGGAGTGCGGCTGTCCCGGCTGGCTCTCGGGCCTGACCCGACCTCCGTCGACCCGCCCGCCGGGCGGCTGGCGCGCCGTCGGGCGGCCCGTCCCCGCCGGGCGGCCGCACTGCTGCACGCCGCGGTGGTGACCGCCGGCCTCACCGCCGCCGTGCTGCCGCTGGCCTCGGCGGGATACCGGCCGGCGGCGGCCGTCGCCGGGCTGGCCGGCACCGCCGCGCTGCTCGGTGGTGGCCTGCTCAGCCTGCCGTACCGGGCACGGCCGTCGACCCGGGGCCGGCTACGCGCGCTGCTCGACCAGGCCGCCCCCGGCGTGTGCCTCGTGCTCACCGCCTGGCTGCTGCTGCCGTACGCCGGCGTGGCGGCACCGGTGCGGCTGGCGGTCGCGGTGGCGCTGGGGCTGCTCGCCGTCGCCGCGTTGGCCGCGCTGACCGGGGCGGACCGCGACAGCGGCGCGGCCCGCTGCCGCGGCGGCGCCGCGTCGACCCTGCTCGCCCTGGTGCTGTTGGCCGCGCTGCCCGCCGGTCCCGCCGCCGGGCGCGCGGCGCTGCTGGCCGTGCCTCCACTGGTGTGCGGCGTGCTGCTGGTCGCCGCCGGGGGCCGGCGGGTGGCACCGGACGGCCCGGCC
Organism: Micromonospora aridisoli; assembly: GCF_056150025.1. Classification (NCBI taxonomy): domain Bacteria; kingdom Bacillati; phylum Actinomycetota; class Actinomycetes; order Micromonosporales; family Micromonosporaceae; genus Micromonospora; species Micromonospora aridisoli. The sequence continues at coordinate 292,152 of NZ_JAXCFK010000001.1, forward strand.
GGGCGGACCCCGTGGGTCTGGCCGCGGGCGGTGCTCCCACCGGCCGCAGCGGTGCTCGCCATCGTCCACCAGTTGCAGGCCGGCCTCCTGCCGGACCGTACGGCGGTGCTGCTCGCGCTCGCCGCGGTGCCGCCGCTGGTGGCGCGCGAGCTGTTCGGTGCCGCCGCGCCGTCGCTGGTGACCACGGACCCGCCACCGGCCACCGAGCCGGCCACGGCACCCACGGCGGCACCGGTCGACCCGGGCTGCCCGGCCGGTCGCGCGGCCCTGCTGCGGGCCCTGGCGGCCCGGCCCGACCCGGTCTGTGGCGCACTGCTCGTGATCGACCTGCACCTCACCGAGCTGCCCGGCCGGCTGGTGCGCGACGACGTGGCCGCCGAGGCGGTCCGCCGGGCGCGAGCCGTGGCAGCCGACGATGACGAGGTGTTCGACCTGGCCGGGAGCGGTCTCGCGGTGGTCACCGGGTCCGGGCCGGTGCTGGCGTACGCACTGGGCGCCCGGCTGCTCACCGCGTTGAGCCGGCCGTACGAGGTCTCGGGGGCGGTGCTGCGGTCGCGACCCAGCATCGGGCTCGCCGAGCTGGGCCGGGGCCGGCCGGAGGACCTGCTCCGCCAGGCGGACCTGGCCCGCCGGCGCGCGGCCCAGCTCGGCCGGGACCGGGTCGAGTGGTACGACGCCTTCCTGGAGGAACAACTGGTCCGCCGGCTCGACCTGGAACGGGAACTGCCCGGCGCGGTCGCGCGGGGCGAATTGGACCTGGTCTACCAGCCGGTGCTCGGCCTGGCCGACCGGGCTCCGGTCGGTACGGAGGCGCTGTTGCGCTGGCGCAATCCGGTGCTGGGCACCGTCTTCCCGGCGGAGCTGCTGCCGGTGGCCGAGGATCTCGACATCGTGGGCGAGCTGGGGGTCTGGGTGCTGGACCGGGCCTGCCGGCAGTTGGCCGACTGGAACGTGGGCGGCCGACGGCTGTGGATGGCGGTCAACGTCACCACCCGGGAACTCACCTCACCGGATTTCGTACCCCGGACCGCGGCGGTGCTGGAGGCGTACGGGGTGGGGCCGGACCAGCTGGTGATCGAGGTCGCCGAGCCGAGAGTCGCCGCCGAGCTGCCGACGGTGGTGGCCCGGCTGGCCGGGCTGCGCTCGCTGGGCATCCGTACCGCGCTCGACGACTTCCGTGCCGAGCACGCCTCCCTCGCTCAGCTGCGGCGGCTGCCGATCGACCTGCTCAAGGTCGGACCGGAGGTCGCCACGGCGGGCGGTGATCCGCACCGTCCGCTGCTGGACGTGGTGGTCACGGTGGCCGAGCGACTGGGCCTTGAGGTAGTGGCCGAGGAGCTGGAGTCGGCTCACCAGGTCGAGGGGGCGCACCGGGCCGGATGCCGGTACGGCCAGGGCTTCGAGCTGGCCAGGCCGGCGACCGCCGAGCGGGTCGAGGCGTACTTCGAGGAGTTTCCCTCCACCTCGCGCTGAGGGGGCTTAACCGTTTCACCTGTCGATGGGAGCGGGGCCGGTGCTGCCCCGCGGGGTCAGCCGGGCGGTCTCGTCCTCCAGCCCGACCGTCGGCGCCCCCTCGATCAGCTGGAGCAACTGGCGCGCCGCGTGCCCCCCGTAGGCCGGGATGTCCCGGCCCAGTGCGGTCAGTGGCGGGTGCACCAGGCGGCACAGCGGGGAGTCGTCCCAGGCCACGATCGACAGATCCGCGGGGACGGTGAGTCCCATCTCCTGGGCGACCGACAGCCCGGCGATCGCCATGACGTCGTTGTCGTAGATCACGGCGGTGGGACGCACGCGGGAACTGAGCAGTCGCCGGGTGGCCCGCGCGCCCTCCTCGCCCGTGTAGTCGGAGGAGGCGGTGACCGCGTCGGCGAGGGCGAGACGCCGGCACACCTCGGTGAACGCCTCGGTGCGGATCGCGGTGTGCAGCAGCTCGGGCAGACCGCCGACCCGGGCGATCCGCCGGTGACCCAGCGCGTAGAGGTACTCCACGGTCTCCACCAGTGCCGCCGCGTCGTCCGACCAGACACTGGGCAGCCCGCCGGTGCCGGCCGGGCCGCCGATCACCACGGCCGGCAGTCCCAGCTCCTCCAGTACCGGCACCCGCCCGTCGTCGGTACGCAGATCGCAGACCAGCACACCGTCGACCCGACGCTCGCCCCACCACCGCCGGTAGACCGCGATCTCGGCGCTCTGGTCGGCCACGACCTGGAGGGTCAGCGCGTACGAACGGGCGGACAGCTCCGCCTCGACGCCGCTGATCAGCTCCATGAAGAACGGCTCGATGCCGAGGGTGCGGGCCGGCCTGGCGAGGATCAGGCCGATCGCGCGGGCGGTCGCGCCGGACAGGGCCCGGGCGGCGCTGCTCGGGCTGAACCCGATCTCGGCGGCGATGGCGAGAATGCGCTGTCGGGTCGCCTCGGAGACGCCCGGCTGGCCGTTCAGCGCGTACGACACCGCGCCCTTGGAGACCCCTGCCCGCCGGGCGACGTCCGCGATCGTGGGCCGCTTCACCGGCGTACGTCCTCCTGAACCAGTTCGTCCTGCCGGCCGCGTCGGTGGCGCAGGCGGCGTTGGACACGCTACCCGTCGTCCGCTCGTGGATCGGTACGGGGCGGTTTGTCGACCGCCCAGGGCAGGAACTTGCTCGGTTCAGTCTACGGCTTCGGCCTCGTTGACACGGAGAAAGTGCCGCCCGTACGGTGGCCTCACTTATCCGGTTCAGTCAACGTTCCTCGATGCCTGGAGCGTTTCCAACGGTCTTGGAGGATGGGTCATGAGACGGTCTACGCCTCGGTGGCTGCGGGTCGCAGCCGTGGGTCTGATGGTCGGCTCCCTGGTCGTCGCGTGCAGCGGTCGCAGCACTCAGGGCAGCGGCAGCAGTGGCGACGGCGCGGTGACGCTGACGATCAATTTCTGGGGCGACTTCGGGCTCCAGGACCTCAAGGCGAAGTACGAGGCGGAGAACCAGCACGTCAAGATCGCTCTCAACTCCGGTGAGTACAACGCCCAGCACGAGGACCTGCAGAAGAAGCTGATCGCCGGGTCGGGTGCACCGGACATCGCGGCCATCGACGAGGGCTTCATCGTCCAGTTCCGCAGCCAGGCCGACCAGTTCGTCAACCTGCTCGACTTCGGTGCCGGCAAGTACGAGACGAACTACCTGCCGTGGAAGTGGAAGCAGTCGCTGTCGGCCGACGGCGCCACCCAGATCGGGCTCGGCACCGACGTCGGCGGCCTGGCCATGTGCTACCGCACCGACCTGTTCTCCGCCGCCGACCTGCCCACCGAGCGGGACCAGGTCTCCGCGCTCTGGCCCACCTGGGACAGGTTCCTGCAGGTGGGCCAGCAGTACACCGCCAAGACCAACAAGAAGTTCATCGACAACGCGACGAACCTGTTCAACCCGATCCTCGGCCAGCAGCAGGCCGGCTTCTACGACGAGAGCGAGCAGTTGCGGATGGACGGCGGTCCGAAGGTCGCCTTCGACTACGCGATCCGAGCCGCCGACGCCGGTCTGTCGGCGAACCTCACCAGCTTCCAGGCCGACTGGGACAAGGGCTTCACCAGCGGCGCCTTCGCGGTGCTGCCCTGCCCGGCGTGGATGCTCGGCCACATCCAGAACACCGCCCCCGGCACCAAGGGCAAATGGGACATCGCCGCGGTGCCCGGCGGCGGTGGCAACTGGGGCGGTTCCTTCCTCACCATCCCCAAGCAGGGCAGGAACGTCGACGAGGCGTACAAGTTCCTGGAATGGCTGATCCAGCCGGAGCAGCAGATCGAGATCTTCAAGACGGTCGGCAACCTGCCCTCGCAGCCGGCGCTCTACACCGACCCCGCCATCGCCGACTTCCAGAACGAGTTCTTCAACTCCGCCCCGGTCGGCCAGATCTTCCCGAAGATGGCGGAGGGTCTGACGCCGCAGTACCTGGGCAGGAAGAACGGCCCGACCCGGGTCGCCGTGGAAAACGTGATCAACCGGGTGCAGAACGGCACGCTCAAGTCGGACGCCGCCTGGGCCGAGGCGATCAAGGAAGCCGAGAAGGCCGGTAGGTAACGCCACCGCGGGTGGCGCGGGTGCGTGGCTGCCCGTGCCGCCCCGGTTCCGGTCTGAAGTCCCCGTCGCCCCCGCACCTGGAGTGCCCATGTCCACCACGCGCGCGGCCCCCGAACCCGCCACCCGCCGCCCCAGGACCTCCCCGGACCGGTCGATGACCTGGCGTGACCGGCTGCACCGATTCGACGTGCGGTACATGCCGTACCTGATGATCGCGCCGTTCTTCCTGCTCTTCTTCGTCTTCGGGCTCTTCCCGATGATCTTCAACGGGGTGGTGGCGCTGCGCCACTGGCGCCTGGACGACCCGGATCTGACCGGCTGGGCCGGCGCCGAGAACTTCAACCGGTTGTTCACCGACGGCGACTTCGGCAATGCGCTCTACAACACCTTCGGCATCTTCCTGCTCTCCACCGTCCCGCAACTCCTGCTCGCCCTGATCGTCGCGTCGATGCTCAACCGCCGGCTGCGGGGGCAGACCTGGTGGCGGGTCGGCGCCCTGCTGCCCTACATCACCCCGATCACCGCTTCCACGCTGGTCTTCAACGTCTTCTTCTCCCGCGACTTCGGCATGGCCAACTGGGCCCTCGGCCTGCTCGGTATCGGCACCGAGAACCCGATCGACTGGCGGGCCGACAAGCTGCACTCGTGGCTGGCCATCGCCACGATGGTCAACTGGAAGTGGATCGGCTACAACGCGTTGCTCTACCTGGCCGCGATGCAGTCCATCCCGCGCGACGTCTACGAGGCGTCGGCGCTCGACGGTGCCGGCCCGTGGCGCCAACTCTGGCGGATCACCGTGCCGATGATCCGTCCGGTGGTCATCTTCACCGTGGTGCTGTCCACCATCGGCGGACTGCAACTGTTCACCGAACCGATGCTGTTCGACCTGAACGGCCAAGCCGCCACCGGTGGTGCCGGCGGCGAGTGGCAGACCGTCGCGCAGCTGATCTACAAGGTGGGCTGGAAGGACCTCAACCTCGGCTACGCCGCCGCGATGTCCTGGGCGTTGTTCCTCATCATCCTCGTGGTCGCGGCCCTGAACACCCTGCTGACCAACCGCATCTCGGGGGGACGCAAATGACCCTGCTGGAGCGATCACGGCAGGCGACGCCCGGCGGACGCAGGCGGGCCACGCTGCTGGGCCGGGCACCGCAGGACACCTCGGCGGGCTTCTGGACCTACCTGTTCCTGGCGCTGACCACCCTGTTCGCCGCGTTTCCGCTGTACTGGATGTTGGTCATCGCCACCAGCACCGACGAGGCGACCTCCCAACTGCCGCCGGTGGTGACGCCGGGCGGGGAGTTCCTGGTCAACCTGGAGGAGGTCTTCTCCCTCCAGGACGTCTACTTCGCCGCCTCCCTGGTGAACAGCGTGATCGTCTCGACGGTGGTCACCGCGTCGGTGCTGTTCTTCTGCTCGTTGGCCGGCTTCGCCTTCGCCAAGCTGCGGTTCCGGGGCAGCAGGCCGCTGATGCTGTTCGTGATCCTCACCCTGACCGTGCCCAACCAGCTCGGCGTGGTCGCGCTCTACATCGTGATGGGCAAACTGGGCTGGAACGGCACCCTGCTGGCCGTGATCGTGCCCGGCCTGGTCACCGCCTTCGGGGTGTTCTACATGCGACAGTTCATCGTGAACACGGTGCCCGACGAACTGGTCGAGTCGGCCCGGGTGGACGGCGCCACCACCATGCGGGTCTACTGGAACATCGTGCTACCGGCAGTGCGGCCGGCGTTGGCGGTGCTCGGCCTGCTCACCTTCGTGGCCACCTGGAACGACTTCCAATGGCCGCTGATCACCCTCAACGGCACCGACTACCCCACCTCGATGGTCGCCATCTCCGACCTGGCCAGCGGCAACTACGTCATCTACCGCCGGGTGCTGGCGGGTGCGTTCGTGGCGACCGTCCCATTGTTGATCATGCTCGTCATCGGCGGTCGGCAGATCGTCCGGGGAATCATGGAAGGCGCGGTGAAGTCTTGAGCGACGCGCGGGGGACCGGCCCGTTCCGGCTGGCGCTGCACGACGGGTGGACCATGCGGGCGGTTTCCGGCCAGCAGGTGCCGCCCGAGGTCGACGGCGCGCGGGTGCCCGCCACCGTGCCGGGCTGCGTGCACACGGACCTGCTGGCGGACGGGCTGATCCCCGATCCGTACCTCGACGCCAACGAGACCGCGCTGACCTGGATCGGGCGTACCGACTGGGAGTACGAGACCACCTTCGACCGGCCGGCCGCCGGGCACGCCCGCCTCGACCTGGTCTGCGCCGGCCTGGACACGGTCGCCACGATCACGCTCAACGGCGTCGAGGTCGGCCGCACCGAGAACATGCACCGCGGCCACCGCTTCGACGTCACGTCGCTGCTGGCCGCCGAGGACAACAACCTGGTCGTACGCTTCGACTCCGCCTACCGGTACGCCGAGGCGCAGCGGGAACGGCTCGGCGACCGGCCGAACGCGTACTCCGAGCCGTTCCAGTTCATCCGCAAGATGGCCTGCAACTTCGGCTGGGACTGGGGGCCGACCCTGGTCACCGCCGGCATCTGGCAGGAGATCGCCCTGCACGGCTGGTCGGTCGCCCGACTGGCGGTGGTGCGTCCACTGGTCACCGTCGACGGCGACACCGGCCGGGTGGAACTGCACGTCGAGGTGGAACGGGCGGCCGACCGGCCGCTCACCGTACGGGCGCAGGTCGCGGGAGAGAGCGCCGAGGCGACCGTCCCGGCGGGGGAGCGGTCCGTGGTGCTGACCCTCACCGTGCACCGGCCGGAACTCTGGTGGCCGCGGGGCTACGGCGCACCGTACCGGCACGAGCTGACGGTCACCCTGCACGACTCCGACGGCGACCCGCTCGACGAATGGCACCGGCGGATCGGCTTCCGATCCGTACGCCTCGACACCACCCCCGACGAACACGGCACCCCGTTCGTGCTGCACGTCAACGAGACACCGGTCTTCGTCCGGGGCGTCAACTGGATCCCCGACGACGCCTTCCCTCACCGGGTCACCCGGGAGCGCCTGGCCCACCGCCTCGACCAGGCCGAGGCGGCCAACGTCAACCTGCTGCGGGTCTGGGGTGGCGGCCGGTACGAGTCGGAGGACTTCTACGACCTGGCCGACGAGCGCGGACTGCTGGTGCAGCAGGACTTCCTCTTCGCCTGCGCCGCCTACCCGGAGGAGGAGCCGTTCGCCACCGAGGTGGCCGCCGAGGCCACCGAGCAGGTGATCCGTCTCGCGCCGCACCCCTCGCTGGTGCTGTGGACCGGCAACAACGAGAACCTCTGGGGATGGCACGACTGGGACTGGCAGGCACCGTTGGCCGGGCGCACCTGGGGCCGCGGCTACTACCTCGATCTGCTGCCCGGCATCGTCGCCACGCTGGACCCGACCCGGCCCTACTGGCCGGGCAGCCCGTGGTCGGGCAGCGAGGAGATCCACCCCAACGACCCGGCGTACGGCACCACCCACATCTGGGACGTGTGGAACACCGACGACTACGTGAAGTACCGCGGGTATCTGCCCCGGTTCGTCGCCGAGTTCGGCTACCAGGGTCCACCGGCGTACGCGACGCTGCGCCGGGCGCTCTCCGACGAACCGCTCGCCCACGACTCGCCCGGCATGGCGCACCACCAGAAGGCCACCGACGGCGACCGGAAACTGCGCCGAGGGCTGGACGCGCACCTGCCCGAGCCGCGCGACTTCGACGACTGGCACTGGCTCACCCAGCTCAACCAGGCCCGGGCCATCGCCCTCGGGGTGGAACACTTCCGCTCCCACCGGGGCCACTGCATGGGCACCATCGTCTGGCAGCTCAACGACTGCTGGCCGGTCACCTCGTGGGCGGCGATCGACGGCGACGGTCGCCGCAAGCCACTCTGGTACGCGCTGCGCCACGCCTACGCCGACCGGCTGCTCACCCTCCAGCCCCGGGACGGTGGGCTGGCCCTGGTCGCGGTCAACGACGGCGGCCAGCCGTGGCGGGCGTCGACCACGGTCACCCGGCTCACCCTGGCCGGCGAACCGAGGGCGAAGACCACCGTGGAACTGGACGTGCCCGCGTACGCGACGGCCGACCTGGCGCTGCCGGCGGAACTGGCCCGTCCCGACGAGGCCCACGAGGAACTGCTGGTCGCCGACGCCGGCGACCCCGCCGAACGGGCGTGGTGGTTCTTCGCCGAGGACCGCGACGTCCGATGGCCGGCGGCGGCCTTCGACGCGACGGTGCAGCCGGTCGACGGCGGTCAGCGGGTACGCGTCACCGCCCGCACCATCCTGCGTGACGTGACCCTCTTCCCGGACCGGCTCGACCCGTCCGCCGAGGTCGACGCGGCGCTGGTGACCCTGCTCCCCGACGAGTCGGCGACCTTCACCGTCCGGTCGGCGACCCCCCTCGACCCCACCGCCCTCACCACCCGCCCGGTGCTCCGCTGCGTGAACGACCTGTAAGGAAGGGCCCCCTTTTAACGCCTCCGGTAGAGGAAGGGCCCCTTCTTAACACCACCACCAGAAGGGGAAACCGATGAGGAAGAGACTGGCCGGCGTACTGCTGGCCCTGGCTGGCCTGATGGCCACGGCGGGTGCCGGGTCGGCGGTGGCCGCACCCCCGCGGACACCGACGGATGCCGTGCGCCCGGCGACGCCGCCCGGTGATGCCGCGACGCTGCCGGGGCGTGCCGCGACGCTGCGGGGAAGCGCCGCGATCGAGGCGGTGCCGAGAGGTGCCGGGGGTGTCGGCGGTCAGGCCCAGGGATTCGTGGTTCGTAGGGGCGACCGGCTGTTCGTCGACGGCAAGCCGTTCCGGTTCGCCGGAACGAACAACTACTACCTGATGTACAAGTCCCGCACGATGGTCGACGACGTGTTCGCCGACGCGAGGACCGCGGGGTTCACCGTGCTGCGGCACTGGGGCTTCCTCGACATCGGCACCCCGGGCGGCTCCGACTCGGTGCACGGCCCCGCCGACGGCGTCTGGTTCCAGTACTGGGACGGGCAGAAGCCCGCGATCAACGACGGCCCGGACGGCCTTGAGCGCCTCGACTACGTGCTGTACGCCGCCCGCCGGGCCGGCGTCCGCGTGGTCATCCCGCTCACCAACAACTGGCGCGACTTCGGCGGCATCGACCAGTACGTGCGCTGGCGCGGGGCCGAGCACCACGACGACTTCTACACCGATCCGGTGATCCGTGGCTGGTACCGCGACTGGGTGTCGCACCTGCTCAACCGGGTCAACACGCTGACCGGGGTGGCGTACAAGGACGACCCGACGATCATGGCCTGGGAGTTGGCCAACGAGCCGCGCTGCAAGGGCTCCGGGGTCTACCCGCCCTCACCGCGGTGCTCCACCGACACCATCACCGCCTGGGCCGACGAGATGAGCCGGCACATCAGGTCCGTCGACCGTCGGCATCTGGTCGGCGTCGGCGACGAGGGCTTTTTCTGCGACGGCCCCGACGCCGGCCACTGGACGGTCAACTGCGGTGAGGGCGTCGACTCGATCGCGTTGAGCCGGCTGCCCGCCGTCGACCTGCTGGGCTACCACCTGTACCCGGACCACTGGGGCACCGACGCCGACTGGAGCGTGCGCTGGATCGAGCGGCACAACCGGGAGGCGAGGCGGATCGGCAAGCCGGCCGTGCTCGGCGAGTTCGGCTGGCACGACAAGGCCACCCGCAACCCGGTCTACCAGCGCTGGACCGACACGTTCATCCGCACCGGCGGCACCGGCCTCATGCACTGGATCCTCTCCGGCAGCCAGGACGACGGCACCCTCTACCCGGACTACGACGGCTATACCGTCTACTGCCCGAGCCCCGTCTGCACCACCCTGAGCAACGCGGGCGAGACGATCCGGCGCGGCTTCCGCCCGCGCCCGCCGGTCGCCGACCACGACACCGCGGTCACCGAGGCCGGCACGCCGGTCACCCTCACCCCGACAAGCAACGACATCGCGTACGCGGCAACCGTGCGGCCGTCCACCATCGACCTCGACCCGGGTGTACGCGGACAGCAGCGCGCGGTGTCCGTCACCGGCGGCCGTTTCGCGCTCGGCACCGACGGGGCGGTCGAGTTCACCCCGGCCGACGGGTTCCAGGGCCGGGCCGTCGCCTCGTACACCGTCCAGGACAGCGCCGGCCGGCGGTCGAACGTGGCCGAGTTGACCGTCACCGTCAAGCCGGCACCCGGCGACCCGATCGTGCTGGCCTCGTGGGAGACCGGCCTGGAGGGCTGGGCGCCCGGCGACTGGCAGACCGACGCCGGCACCCTGACGCGGACCGACGCCTTCGCCACCGACGGCGGGTACGGCCTGCGGGTCACCGCGACCGGCGGCGGCTGGTTCGGCGTGACCCTGCCCGAACCGGTGGACCTGTCCGCCAAGAGCGTGCTCCGCTACGACCTGCGCACCTCGGCCTCGGCGGGCACCTCCACCTCGATCGCCGTGCAGACCGGTGCCGGGTGGGCCTGGTGCCAGTCGGCGTTCGGCTGGATCGGCGAGGGCACCACCACCACCGTGGAGATCGACCTGCTTACCCAGATGTCCTGCGACACCTCGGACCTGGCCGACGTCCGCGCGATCCTGATCTGGGTCAGCCCCGGCGTCCACGACCTGGACCACCTCCGCGCCGAGTAGGCCGCGCCAGCGGCCCGCCCTTCACCTGTCTCTGGGTGCATCTGTTGTCGCTGTCACGACAACAGATGCACCCAGGACGGTGGACCAGGCGCCGCGTGTTGAAGAATTTCGCAAGTGCTAAAGTCTTCAGGGTGCTGCCGCGGTGGCGACACATCAAGGGGGAGCGTGGCATGTCGGTGCCGCTGTACCAGGCCAAGGCGGAGCTGTTCCGCACCCTCGGGCATCCGGTCCGGATCCGGGTGCTGGAACTGCTCCAGGACGGTCCCAGACCGGTACGCGACCTGCTGGCCGCCATCGACGTGGAGGCGTCGAACCTCTCCCAGCAGCTCGCCGTGCTACGCCGAGCCGGCATGGTCACCTCGCACCGGGACGGCCCGCTGGTGATGTACGCGCTCAGCACGCCCGATGTCGCCGACCTGCTGGCCGCCGGACGGCGGATCCTCGGCGCGGTGCTCACCGACCGGGACGCCCTGCTCGACGAGTTGCGCGCCGGCGGACCGGACCGGTGACGGCCACCGGCACCAGGCCGGTCGATCCGGCCGGCCCGACCCTGTCCGCCGCCTGGCGTCGGGTCCGCGACCTGCTACCGGGCCGTGCCGACTGGCAGGCGGTACGCCGCTCACCCCGCCGCGACCTGGTCGCCGGGCTCACCGTGGCCGTGGTCGCGCTGCCGCTGGCGCTCGCCTTCGGGGTCACCTCCGGGCTCGGCGCGGAGGCCGGGCTGATCACCGCCGTGGTCGCCGGTGCGGTGGCGGCCGTCTTCGGCGGCTCGAACCTCCAGGTCTCCGGCCCGACCGGCGCGATGACCGTGGTGCTGGTGCCGGTCGTCGCGCAGTTCGGGGCGGTCGGGGTGCTCATGGTCGGCGCGCTGGCCGGGTTGATCCTGATCGCCCTGGCCCTCGCCCGACTCGGCCGCTACGTCCGCTACCTGCCGGTGCCGGTGATCGAGGGCTTCACCGCCGGCATCGCCGTGGTCATCGCCCTGCAACAGGTGCCCGCCGCGCTCGGCGTCACCGACGCGCAGGGCGACCGGGTGTGGGCGGTGGCGGCCGACGCGGTCGCCCGTTTCGTCGTACACCCCCGGCCGGCCGCCGTCGCGGTCGCCCTCGGCGTCGCGGCGGTGATGCTGCTCGGTGCCCGGTGGCGTCCAGGGCTGCCCTTCTCCCTGCTGGCGGTGGCCGCCGCAACGCTGCTCGCCGAGTTCGTGCCGGCCGACCTGGTCCGGATCGGTGCGCTGCCGCAGGGGCTGCCCGCGCCGTCGCTGGACTTCCTCGATCTCGGGGCGGTGGGCGTACTGCTGCCCGCCGCACTCGCGGTGGCCGCGCTGGCGGCGCTGGAGAGTCTGCTCTCGGCCACCGTCGCCGACGGGATGACCGTCGGCCAGCGGCACGACCCGGACCGGGAACTCTTCGGTCAGGGCCTGGCCAACCTGGCCTCGCCGCTGTTCGGCGGCATCCCGGCCACGGCGGCCATCGCCCGGACCGCCGTCAACGTGCGGGCCGGCGCGGCCTCGAAACTGGCCGCGCTGACCCACGCGGTGGCGCTGGCCGTCATCGTGCTGGCCGCCGCCCCGCTGGTCGGCCGCATCCCGCTCGCCGCCCTGGCCGGCGTCCTGCTGGCCACCACCGTACGGATGGTCGAGGCCGCGTCGCTGTGGGCACTGGCCCGATCCACCCGGGGCGACGCGCTCGTGCTGGTGCTGACCTTCGCCGTCACCGTGATCTGGGACCTGGTCACCGCCGTGGCCGTCGGCGTCGCAGTGGCGGTCGTCGTAGCGCTGCGTGCCATCGCCCGCAGCGCGAAACTGGAACAGGTGCCGCTCGACTCCACCGAGCACACCGACGAGGAGCAGGCCCTGCTCGCCGAGCACATCGTGGCCTACCGGCTCGACGGGCCGCTCTTCTTCGCCGCCGCGCACACCTTCCTGCTCCGGCTCTCCGACGTCGCCGACGTGCGGGTGGTGATCCTGCGGATGTCCCGGGTCACCACCATCGACGCCACCGGCGCCCACGTCCTCGGCGACGCGATCCGCCGGCTCCAGGGACGCGGGACCACGGTGCTGCTCTCCGGCATCGTGCCCGGTCACGACCAGGTCCTCGACGCGCTCGGCGTCGCCGACCAGTTGCGCCGCGACGGACTGGTCTTCCCCGACACCCCGGCCGCCATCGCGTACGCGAGGACACTCGCGCTGGCACCGACCGGGCGAACCTGACCGCCCAGCGTCACCCGGGTACCGGACCGGCCGCCGCGCACAGCGAGGAGCCGTGCTACTGGCATCAACGCGGCGAAGGTGAGAGTGTGTCCGCTGCGGCCCTTTGATCATGCGCGGGTCAGGCGTGTGCGCTAAGCAGCAGGAGAGCACCATGTCGCAGCACGGCAACGGTCGGTCACACCTGCGGATGGGTGGCTGGCTTCCCGGGATCGTCGGCCGGGCCGCCCCACGGCGCACACATCTGCTCAGCGGGGTCGCCCTCGTCGTCATTACCGCATTCGTCGGGGTGATGGCGCTCCGCGACGGGGACCCGCAGGAGCCCATCCGCGGCGAGTTCGTCGCCGGGGTGCCCCAACCGGGTGATCCGGTCAACGACGGCCGGCCGGCCGGCATGAACGGCACCGGGTCCGACGACCGAGGCGACGGGAGCACGTCGCCCGGCCCGACCACCGACCCGGTCGTACGGCCCGGCCTCAACCCACGCACCGGCGGCGGCACTGCCGGCCCCGGCCCGACCATCACCCCCGTCACGACACCGGCGATGCCGGCCACCAACGCCCCACCACCGGCCCCGGGAACCCCCGCAGCACCCTCTTCCGTGCCCTCCGGGCCCGCCGGACCGGTGCTGGTTCCGGGCGCCCGGATCGGTCTGGAAGCCGCCAACCTGCCCGGTCACCGGGTCCGACACACCAACTTCCAGGCCCGAGTCGACCCGGTCGGTGCCACCAGCAGCGCCGGCGCGAAAGCCGACGCCGCGTTCGTCGTCCGTACCGGCCTCGCCAGGCGCAGCTGTGTCTCCTTCGAGTCGGTCAACTTCCCCGGCCACTACCTACGGCACGCTGAATTCCGCGTGTTCCTGCACCGTCCCGACGGCAGCGCCCTGTTCCGCGCCGACGCCACGTTCTGCCCGGTCACCGGCATCGGCGGCCGGCACACGTCACTGCGCGCGCACAACTACCCGGATCGGTACCTGAGCCATCACCCCCACGCGCAGATGCGGATCTCCCTGATCGGTGAGGGGGCAACGCCCTCGACGGCCACCTTCGTGGTCCGACCCGCCCTGTAGCGGGCCCACCGCCTTCCGCGGTGGCAGGTGCCCCTTCGCCCTGGCAGACTTCTCCTGGTCGATATCCCCGGGTGAGGGACGTGGTCCAGGTGGACGAAGAGCGGTACCAGCTCCGACCGCACGCCGACCACTTCGAGCGGTTCGGCGCGCAGATCAGCGTCGTCGACCTGGCCGGCACACTGAGCGCGGCCCGTACCGGTGCCGTGCCGCTGCTGGACAGCACCGCCTTCCCCACGCCGGTACGCCAGGTGCGCTGCACGCTCCGTGCGCAGCACGACGGTGGCCGGCCCGGGTACCGGTTCGAAGCCGAGATCCGCACCGGCCCCGCGCATCCGCTGGCGGTCGTCACGGCCAACTCACTGCTCGGCGTGCTCGTCGGCCCGGCGGGGCTGCTGTTGGCCCGCAGGCTGGCTCGCACCCGACCCGGCGCCGACAAAGCGCTGGCCGGGGTGGGTAGGGTCGCGGTCGCGGCGTCCCACCGCCTGGGGATTGCCGCCCCCGCCCCGCTTCCCGACGGCATGCGAGCCACCGATTCGGCCGGCATCGCGACCCTCGGCGAGGCGGCGGAGCTGGGTCTGCGTACCGACCTTCAGTGGCCCGCGCCGGGCGGTCGCGGTGAACAGCGCATCACCATGCTGGTGACGATGCCCGGCGATACCGTCACGCCGGCGAGCGTGAACGCGGCTTTCGGTGTGGTGCTCCAGGCGGTGCGGGAAATCGTCGGGGACGGCCCGGATCCCCGGCTGCTGCGCGGGCACCGGTACGTGCTGGGCAGGTCGCCGGAGGTGACCCGGCCGCTGGCCCTTCCCGATTCCGGCGCGGTGACCCTCGATCAGGTCGGTGGTCTCGACGAGGTGGTCACCCGATTCCGCGAGATCGCCGTGTCGTTCCGTCATCCGGAGGTGCTGGCCCGCTGGGGTGCCCGCCGACCACAGGGGATTCTGCTGTACGGTCCGGCGGGAACCGGCAAGACCATGCTGGCTCGGGCCCTGGCCAACGAGATCGGGGCAGAGTTCCGAGAGATCCGTACCCCGGAGATCCTCGACAAGTGGCTCGGTGGGTCGGAGCGCAACATCAAGCGGATCTTCCGGGAAGCCCGGCGCTGGCGGGAGCCAACCGTGCTGCTCTTCGACGAGTTCGACAGCATCATCAGCTACGCCGGGGCCGGTGGCGACGCCGCCAGCCAGGCGGTCAACGCGGTGGCCGGGATCTTCAAGCAGGAGATGAACACCCTGGTCGAGGAGAACCCGAACGTCATCGTCGTGGCCACCACCAACTTCCCGCACCGGGTGGACGCCTCACTTGTCCGTTCCGGGCGGTTCGACGTCAAGCTGGCCATCGCGGCACCCGATGAGACCGGCCGCGCCGACATCTTCGTCAAGATGCTGCGGAACCTGGTCGCCCGGGAGCGTCCCGGTTTCCGGCTGGTCGCCGACGATATCGACGTCCAGGAGCTGGCCGCGCTCAGCGTCGGCTTCACCGGTGCCGACATCCGCGAACTGCTGCGCCGGGTCCAGTTCGCCAAGGCGATGCGGGAGGCGGTCGGAGGCGTGTCGGTGGATCCGATCACCCAGTCCGACCTCAGGGCCGCGATAGCCACACTGCGCTGAGTCCCGGTCCAACGGAGTTCGCCCGCTCGCCGAGGCGGCTCTCCCTGGTCGGTGGGGTCGGTGGGCTCACCCTGATCGGGCTCGGCGTCACCGTGGCCGTCACCGGACGCAAGGATTGAACCTGTCGCCGGGTGGTGGCTGAGCCACGGCCCGGCGCGCTCCATGGCTGGTGGATGCACATCCGAGGCTTTCCCGGCGGCGGGTGGCGATTCGGGTTGCCGTCGTTCGTCATCTCGGTGCGGGCACCAATGGCCCACACTGGGAGCGAAGGAGATGACCATGCGTTACGCGCTGCTGATTCACTACGGTGAGCCGGGCGAGGGTGAGCTGAGCGACGAGGTCGTCGCCGAGGCGAGGGCGGCCTTCGACGCGTACGGCCGGGCGCTGGTCGCGGCCGGGGTGCTGCTGGCGGCCGACGTGTTGCAGCCGACCGCGGCGACGACGACAGTGACCCGTAGGGACGGTGACCTGCGGGTGCAGGACGGCCCGTTCGCCGAGACGAAGGAGGCGCTGGCCGGGGTGTTCCTCCTCGACGTACCGGACCTCGACGCCGCGATCGGTTGGGCGGAGAAGTGCCCGGCCGCGCAGTGGGGCGTGGTGGAGGTACGTCCGAGCGCGACGGCGATCGTCGACGGGGCATGGACGAGCTGACCATCGGCGACGAAGGGTGGGCAGCCGCGACTGTCGCCGCCCGCGACAGCTACGGGCGGCTGCTCGCCCTGTTGTCCGCGTCGACCGGCGACCTCGCCGCCGCCGAGGACGCCCTCGCCGACGCGTTCGAGCGGGCCCTGCGCACCTGGCCCGACCAGGGCGTGCCGGAGTCCCCCGACGGGTGGCTGCTGACCGTGGCGCGTAACCGGCTACGGGACCTGTGGAAGTCGGCGCACTGGCAACGCACCGGACCGCTCGACGTGGAGCGGGACGGCCCGGTGCATCTCGACGGCCTCGACCTCGACGCCATTCCGGACCGGCGGCTGGAACTGATGCTCGTGTGCGCCCACCCGGCGATCGAGCGCGGCGTGCACACCCCGCTCATGCTCAACACGGTGCTCGGCTTCACGGCCGCTCAGGTTGGCAGGGCCTTCTCGGTACCGGGTTCGACGATGGCGACCCGTCTGGTGCGGGCGAAGCGGCGCGTGAAGGCCGCGCGGATCCCGTTCCGCATCCCCGACCGCGGCGATCTGCCGGGGCGGATGGCGGCAGTGCTGGAGGCGGTCTACGGGGCGTACGTCATCGACTGGGCGACGACCGGACCGGAGGCCCGGCAGGTGCCCACCGAGGCCCTGCACCTCGCGGAGGTGCTGACGACGCTGGTGCCCGACGACCCGGAGGCGCACGGCCTCGCCGCCCTCGTCCAGCTCTCGTCCGCGCGTCTGCCGGCCCGCCTCGACGCAGACGGGCGGTTCGTGCCGCTGGCCGAGCAGGACCCGTCGTGCTGGGATGACCGCCTGATCCACCGGGCGTACGCGCACCTGCGCGCCGCGCACGGGCGCGGGCAGGTCGGCCGCTTCCAGCTTGAGGCCGCCGTCCAGGCCGTGCACTGTGCCCGGCGCGAGACCGGCATCACCGACTGGCCGACGCTGCTGGACCTGCATCGCGCCTTACACGCGCTCGCGCCGTCGCTCGGCGGCGCGGTCGCCTTCGCGGTCACCACCGCCGAAGTCGAGGGCCCAGCGGCCGGGCTGGCCCGGCTCGACGAGCTGCTGAGCGTCGAGAACGGTCGGGCCCGACGGTTTCAACCGGCCAGGACCGCCCGCGCCCACCTGCTCGAACGGCTCGGCCGCCACACGGAGGCGGCCGTCGCCTACGCCAGCGCGATCGACCTCACCCACGACCCCGCCGAGCGGGCACACCTCCAGCAATGCCGGGAACGGGCCCTTTCACTGCTGCCAGGCTGACAGTCTCGCTGGCTGTCCCTGAATGGCCCCAGCGGTCAGCTGCGGGGAAGGGTGGACCCGCCGGGGAGCGCGCGACCGCTGAGGAGTGCCACAAGCGCGCCGCTGTCGGCGCGGACGAGCCGGCCATGCCCCGTGCTCCAGGCGATGTCCGTGGCTTCGAGCCGGAGACCGGTCACGTCCACCCCGAACAGGGTGCCGTTGGCGGCGGTGACGTGGCCGAGGACGGCGGTCACCGCCTCCCGTGGTGCGACGGTGGGCCGGTCGAGGGCGATCGTCACATCCAGGGAGTGGATGACGGCGTGGCTCAGCGCACCTGCCGCGCCGCCGCCCGGCGGTTGCCACGCGTGCAGCTCCGGCGACCGAAGCTGATCGAGAAGGTCGGTGAGGGGCAGCGCGGCGTCCCGCGTCGCCACGGTGTCGGAGAGCACTGTGAAGTCACCGCCGGCCGCCGCCATCTCGGCGCCGAACTGCGCGGGGGTCAGCCGCACCGGCATCGTCACATGCGCGATCACGTGACGTACGAGCCACTTATCGCACAGCGACGGTGCGTCCCACGTCGCGACGGTTGCGGCGGCGAGAAGATCGGCGAGCCGTTCGTAGGTCGTTGCCGCCCAGAACTGCGGATCGGTCACTGTCGGTCTCCCTGCATGAGGTGCGCGAGGTGTTCCTCGAGCTTGTCGAGGGAGGTGAGGAAGCCCGCTCGCGCCTCGGGCCGACGCATCGCCTCGGGTACGTGCCGCTGACGGATGACGACGCAGGTGGTGCCGTCGCCGAGGTCATCGAGCGTGCTGGTGGTGTGCATCCCGCTGGCCGGCTCGATCCAGGCCAGCCGTTCGGGCGGCACCACCTCGGTGAACGTGGCGACCATCCGGTGGCTGCCGTGCGTGCCGAGCATCAAGGTCTCGAAGCGGCCGCCCGGCCGGAGTTCGACGACGATGCCGTCGACGGGGGTGTCCATCCCCTGCGGCCCCCAGAAGCGCGCGAGTTCGGCGGGCTCGGTGAGGCAACGCCACACCAATTCGCGTGGAGCCCGCAGCACTCGTCGGTAGACAAGCTCGTCGCTCACCGGCTCTCACCCTGTTGCAGATCGGCGAGGTGGGTTTCCAGCCGGTCCATTCGTGCCGCCCAGGTGCGGCGGCTCTGCTCGATCCACGAGACGGCGACCGCCAGGCCCGCCGGTTCGAGCCGGCACGGCCGGGTCTGCCGGTGTCGGCCCCGGCTGACCAGGCCGGATCGCTCAAGGACCCCGATGTGCTGTGACACGGCCTGCATGCTCATCTCGTACCGCTCCGCCAACTCCTTGACCGTCGCCTCGCCCACGCTGAGCCGGGCGACGATGTCTCGCCTGGTGCGGTCGCTCAGGGCGGTGAACACCGCGTCAAGCCGCTGGTCCTCGATGGTGGTTCCCATGAGCTTACTCAAGCATCTGCTTTATCAAGCGTCAACTAGAGAAAGTGTCCGAGCATCCAGGCGGAGGTAGGTGCGCCACGCCCTGCACGCCTTCGAGCGATGGGAAGATGAACACAAGCGCCCGACGGTGCATGGTGGTCCGGGGAGGTGGCGGGGTGAGCAGGGCGGTTGAGGAGACGAATCGGGCGATGCTGCGCGCCCGGGACGCCATGGACCGGGCGTACGCGCGACCGCTCGACATCCCGACGCTGGCGCGGATCGCGCACGTGTCCGAGGCGCACTTCATCCGCACCTTCCGGGCCACCTTCGGTGAGACACCGCACCGCTACCTGCAACGGCGTCGGGTGGAACGGGCCATGTACCTGCTGCTGCACACCCGTCAGGACGTGACGGAGGTGTGCACCGCGGTCGGCTTCGGCAGTCTCGGCACGTTCAGCCGTACCTTCCGGCAGATCGTCGGGGAGTCCCCCACCGACTACCGCAAGCGGCGGACGGCGCCCGTCGCGCCGGTGCCGAGCTGCTTCACGAAGGCGTGGACCAGACCGAGCAGTTTTGGATAAGCAGCAGGTCAGGCCGTTGCACTAGCGTTCCGGGCATGACGATGAACGCGATCAGCCGCTCCCAGATCTACGTCCTCGACCAGGACGAGGCGCTCGACTTCTACATCGGCAAGCTCGGCCTGGAGCTGAACACCGATCAGGATCTCGGCTTCATGCGCTGGCTCACGGTGAACATCCCCGGCGACCGGCAGCGGGAGATCCTGCTGGAGAAGCCGGGCCCGCCGAACCTCGACCCGGCCACCGCCGAGCAGGTCCGCGAGCTGCTGACCAAGGGCGCCGCGGGCGGCTTCCTCTTCATGACCACCGACGACGCCCACAAGACGTACGAGGAACTGGTCGCCAAGGGTGTCGACATCACCGACGAGCCGATGGAGCGGCCGTACGGCATCGACTTCGGCATCCGCGACCCGTTCGGCAACCGGATCCGGATCGGGCAGATGTTCGACAAGGGCTGAGGGGCGGCACGATGACCGAGGCGATCGGCGTCGACCGGATGAGCAGCCGGGCCGGCCTGGACCGGCTGCTGTTGACCGGCGGTGTGCTCGCCGGGCCGGTGTGGGTCACTGTCGCGTTGGTCCAGGGGCTGACCCGGGAGGCTTTCGACTTCCGGCGGCACCCGGTCAGCGTGTTGAGCACGGGCGAGCTGGGCTGGCTCCAGATCAGCAGTTTCGTGGTCGCCGGCCTGCTCTGCGTCGGCGCGGCGGCGGCCCTGCGCCGGGTCGAGCATCCCGGGCTCGGCCGGCGTGCCGGCCCGTGGCTTGTCGGCCAGTACGGCGTCGGGCTGGTCCTCGCGGGTGTTTTCGTCGCCGATCCGCTCGACGGCTTTCCCGCCGGTACTCCCGCCGGTCCTGGCGAGGTCAGCTGGCACGGCCTGGCGCACTTCGGGGCGGGTGCCGTCGCGTTCTCCGCCCTCATCGGGGCCTGCCTGGTGGCCGGTCGCCGGTACGCGCGGCAGGGCGAGCGTGGTTGGGCGGCGTACAGCATCGCCACCGGATGCTTCTTCGCCCTGGCCTGGCTGGCGTTGATCGGCTCCGGCGGGCACCCGATCGCGATGATCGCGTTTGCTGTCGCGGTCGTCGCCGGCTGGGCCTGGGTGTCCCTCACCCTGAACCGGGCGGGGTAGCCGGCCGCGGCCGGGCGGGCCCGGCTCGACCGGCTGCCGGGCCCGCGACATCTCAGCGCCGCAGGTCGAGCCAGACCAGCCGGTGGTCGGAGGTGGGGAAGCCGCCCGGCAGGGCCGGGTCGTAGTCGCCGACCAGCCGGAACAGCGGGTCACCCGGCACCGGCCAGAAGATCCCGGTGGAGCGGACCGGCAGGCCCCGGCTCGGCAGCACGTAGTCGACCCGCAGGTTGCCGGGGCTGGTGTCGGCGAAGTCGGCGGTGTCGAAACGCGGATCGCCGCGGTGGTCGAGGTTGGCACCGCCCTGCCGCCGGGCCGCGGCGGTACCGCCGGCGCTGGCCGGCACGACCCGGTCGTCGACCCGGGGGTGGTCGAGCAGCTGCTGCGCCGCGCCGGGCACGCTGTCACCGTCGTACGGGTCGGAGTTCAGGTCCCCGGCGATCACGAACGCCGCTCCCGGTCGCAGACCGCCGCGCCGACCGTTGTCGTCGTAGATGTAGCTGGCCCGTCCGGGGGAGACGTAGTCGGCCCAGAAACGGATCTCGTCGTGGTTGCGGCGGCCGTTGCGGTCCTCCGGCCCGTCGAAGACCGGTGGCGTCGGGTGGCTGGCCAGCAGGTGCACGGTGCGGCCGGGCAACCGGACGGGCAGGTCCCAGTGGCTCTTGGAGGACAGCCGCACGTCGGCCAGCTCCTGCCGGGAGTACCAGTCGGCCGGCGCGGGGGTGGCCGGGTCGTCGGGCAGCAGCGCCCCGGGCATGTCCCGCCAGCGGAACGTCTGGAACGTACGAACACCTGCCAGGTCGATCGGGTACGCCGAGTAGACCGCCATGCCGTACTGGCCGGGGAAGAGACCGAAGCCGTAGGCGTCGTCGGGCCCACCGACGGTCCCGTCGTTGTTGAGATCGTGTCCGGAAGGGACACCCGTGTTCGACGGGGCGGCGTAGCGGTACGGGTAGCGGATCGCCCGGGTCCCGTTGCGCGGTACGGACAGGTAGTTGTCCTGGAACAGTGCCAGCGCCCGCCCCTGCGGGTCGTGGTCGAACTCGTTGATCAGCAGCACGTCCGGGCGTACCCGTTGGATCACCTCGGCGACGTTGCCGGCCTGGGTGTTGTCCCGCCGGGACAGGTCGGTGACCAGCCCGCCGGCGGTGTCCCGGTTCAGTGAGGCGTTGAAGGTCGCCACCCGCAGCGGGCCGGTCCGTTTCCCGCCCGGTTGCTGTCCACCCGCGGTGGCGGGCGCCGTCACCGCGACCGTCGTCGTCGCGGCGAGCAGCGCCGCCATGATCCCGGCGCACACCGTTCGCTTCGCACCCATCGACACCCTCCCGATTCACGATCAACGATCGCCACGCTACCGGGACCGCCATGACGCCAGGGTGAACCGTGGTCGACGATCAACTGTTGTGGCCGGTCCGGTCACGGCCCGTGCAGTGCGGCGGCGGCGACGGCCCGGGCCGGGTCGGCCGCGCTGAGCACGTCGGTGCTGTCCACGAACTGGTCGACGCCACCGACGTGCCGCGGCAGTGTGGACACTTCCGGGTCGGTGACCGCGCCGTAGGTGGCGTCGGCGAACCGGTCCGCGGCCAGGACGCGGAACGGCCGGTCGTGGAACGGGCGCACCGTGGGCTCGACCGGGTCGGCCAGGCCGAGGGCGTTGTGGGCGCGGGCGAGATGCTGGTAAGCGGCGCAGAGCGCGTCCTCACGGCGCGGCCAGTCAGTGGCGGCGAGGGCGGCGGTGAGCAGTGGTTGCAGCGCCGGGGCGCAGCGCAGCCGGGCGAATGCGGTACCCAGCCACTTGCTGTAGGGCGGGTAGCGACGTTCGATGAGCATCGTCAGGCGCATCAGGTCCCGGACCAGCCGGGCGGTGACCAGCCGGGAGCCCAGGTCGTCGCCGTTCTCCGCGCAGCGGCCGGGGAAGGCTTCCTCCTGGGCGACGCGCCGCCACTGGCAGGCCAGCAGATAGCGCCAGACGTCGTCGGGATACCAGGTCAGCGCGGTGCGGACGGGTCCGAGCTGGCCGAGCCCGTCGTGGAAGACCGCCCCGGCGGTGACCTCCAGCAACAGTTGGGTCGGGATGGCCAGCCAGTCGCGGGCGGTCAGGCCGCTGCGCGGGTCGCGGCCGAGGCGGGCGGCCAGCCAGGCGTCGAGGTCGAGCACTTCGATGCGGTGGTCGACGGGGCCGTGGCCGGCGGTCCGCAGGGTGCGGGAGCGTCCGGGCTCGGCTGGGCTGAAGCTGGTGCTCCAGCCGCGCACCGCGACGGGCATCCGCTCGGCGAGCACGCTGCTGAGGTCGCTGGCGTGTCGGCGGGCGTCGGCGGGCCGGAGGAACAGCAGCAGCCGTGGACCCCAGTCGTGATCTGTCGAACGAGCGGTGTCGAAGCCGAGCACCTCGGAACCGGGACCGAGCAGCGCCGCCGAGTGCGGGAGCCCGGGGAAGCTGGCATCGAGTATCGGCCGGACCGCCTCGTGGTACGTGCTGGCGGCCAGCGACAGGCCGGACACGAACGTCGGCACGGTCACCGTCTCTCATCGCTTGTCACTGTGGGCCGCGACAGCTCACAGCGGCCCCAGGACGTCCGACGGGTCCGCGTTCAGTGCGAGCGTGTCGAGCACCGCCAGTAGCTGGCGTTCCTCGTAACGGAAATGGCTCTCCATGATGGCGGCGATGCCCTCGACGTGGCGGTCGAGTTCGGCCGGGGTAGCGGCCCGGTCCACGGCAGCCTGCAGCCCTGCGAGCAGATGCGCGATCATCGAGTGGTCCTGCTTGAGATAGCGCAGGGTGTCGCGCAGTTCCGGATGGGCGGCGGAGATCGCGGGGAACAGTTCGTGGTCCTCACCCTCGTGGTGCCCGGTCAGCGCGGCACAGAAGCCGTGACAGAACAGCAGCAGGTCACGGGTGGCGGGTTCCGCCGCATCGCCACCGGCGAGTGCGCTGCGGGCCAGGTGCAGGGCTTCGCGCAGCCGATCGTGCACGCTGCGAAGCTCGTGGCTCCAGGCGACGAGCCTGGTCTTCTCGCCCTCAGTCACAGGAGGGCGAAGGCAACGACAATGTCATCGTCGTGGTCCTTCGTATCCGACGCCTCCATGCCTGACACGGTCTGTCACCGGCACGCGACGTTGGGCTCAGGCTACCCGACGGAGTCGGCGACCGTTGCCCCTGGATGCACCCCGTGGGCACGGTCGAGCTGATCCGTCCGTGCTGTCAAGCGGGGTCCGTCACCCGCAGCAGCCACCGCGATCCACTCGCGCCACCAGCTCGACAGCACCCGCACCCGGATGGCCCGCCACCGGAGGCCGGGCCATCCGGCCGATCACTCCGGAACGCGCCGGTAGGCGCCGTCGCTGGCCGAGGTGGCCATCGAGGCGTACGCGCGCAGTGCCGCCGACACCGGGCGCTGCCGGTCGAGCGGGGTGTAGGGGCGGTCCCGCTTCTCCTGGGCGACCCGGCGGGCGTCCAACACGTCGGCCGGAACGTTCAGCTCGATCGAGCGGGCCGGGATGTCGATGACGATCTCGTCGCCCGGCTCCACCAGCGCGATCAGCCCACCGGAGGCGGCCTCCGGCGAGACGTGCCCGATGGAGAGCCCGGAGGTGCCGCCGGAGAACCGGCCGTCGGTGAGCAGCGCGCAGGCCCGGCCCAGCCCTCGACCCTTGAGGAACGAGGTGGGGTAGAGCATCTCCTGCATGCCCGGGCCGCCCTTGGGCCCCTCGTAGCGGATGACCACGACGTCCCCAGCGACGATCTCCTTGGCGAGGATGGCCGTCACCGCGTCGTCCTGCGATTCGTAGACCTTCGCCGGGCCGCGGAAGGTGAGGCACTCCTCGGGCACCCCGGCGGTCTTCACCACGCAGCCCTCCGGCGCGAGGTTGCCGTAGAGGATGGCCAGCCCGCCGTCGGCGCTGTACGCGTGCGCCAGGTCCCGCACGCAGCCGCCGGCCGCGTCGGTGTCCAGTGACGACCAGCGGTTGCTGGTGGAGAACGGCTCGGTGGTGCGCACCCCGCCCGGCGCGGCGTGGAACAGCTCGATCGCCTCCGGGGTGGCGGTGCCGCCGCGCACGTCCCAGTCGGCCAGCCAGCGCTCCAGGTTGGGGGAGTGCACCGCGTGCACGTCCCGGCGCAGCAGGCCGGCGCGGTCCAGTTCACCGAGAATGGCCGGGATGCCGCCGGCGCGGTGCACGTCCTCCATGTGGTACTGCGGCGAGTTCGGGGCGACCTTGGCCAGGCACGGCACCCGGCGCGAGATGGCGTCGATGTCGGCCACGGAGAAGTCCAACTCGGCCTCGCGGGCGGCGGCGAGCAGGTGCAGGATCGTGTTGGTCGAGCCGCCCATCGCCACGTCCAGCGCGACGGCGTTCTCGAACGCGGCCCGGGAGGCCACCGCCCGGGGCAGCACCGAGGCGTCGTCGCCGTCGTACCACCGCTTGGCGATCTCCACGGCGGTGCGACCGGCCTCGACGAAGAGCGACCGGCGCGCGGCGTGGGTGGCCAGCGTCGAGCCGTTGCCGGGCAGCGCCAGTCCGATCGCCTCGGTCAGGCAGTTCATCGAGTTCGCGGTGAACATGCCGGAGCAGGAGCCGCAGGTGGGGCAGGCGGACCGCTCGATCTCGCCGAGCTGCTCGTCGGTGACCGCCTCGTTCGAGGACGCGATCATCGCGTCGATCAGGTCGATCTTGCTGTGCACGATCCCCTCGATCGCCACCGTCTTGCCGGCCTCCATCGGCCCGCCGGAGACGAACACCGTGGGGATGTTCAGCCGCAACGCGGCCAGCAGCATGCCTGGGGTGATCTTGTCACAGTTGGAGATGCAGACCAGGGCGTCCGCGCAGTGCGCGTTGACCATGTACTCCACCGCGTCGGCGATCAACTCCCGGCTGGGCAGGGAGTAGAGCATGCCGCCGTGGCCCATGGCGATGCCGTCGTCGACCGCGATGGTGTTGAACTCCCGGCCCACCCCGCCGGCCTCGGCCACCGCGTCGGCGACCAGGCCGCCGAGGTCCTTGAGATGTACGTGGCCCGGCACGAACTGGGTGAAACTGTTCGCGATGGCGACGATCGGCTTGCCGAAATCGTCGTCGGTCATCCCGGTGGCCCGCCAGAGGGCCCGGGCACCGGCCATCGTCCGACCGTGCGTGGAGGTCTTCGACCGCAGCTCAGGCATGGGTACCAGTCTGGCACCGGTCGGAGCGTCCGGACACGGGCGTGGCGCCGTGTCCCAACAGATGCACACCCGATCCCCACGGTGAGCGTCGATCCGGCAGAGTTGAGGGCGTGCACACACCCCCGGCCATGATCGGCGCCGCGGTGTTGAGCGCGCTGGTCGCCCTCACGGCCGGCGTGCTGCTGACCGCCGCGGTCCGGCGCCGGGCCGCCCGCCACCGTCCGGCGTACGCGCTGCTGGCGGTCGCTGGCGCGTTTGCCACGGTGGCCCTGCTGGTCGGGGTGGTCGCCGCGTTGGCCACCAGCGAGCACTGGGCGCACGAGCAGCAGCAGCGCACCACCTGGGCCACGCTGGTGGCGCTCGGCACGGCCACCAGCGGGCTGCTGTTCTGCTTCGGTCTGCTCCGCCTGCCCGGGGTGAGCGGTTCGGTGCCCTCGGCGGCCCGGCTCGCACTGGACGGCGTGATCGTGGGCACGGCGCTGTGGTTCGTCGGCTGGGTGCTGTTTTCCGAGCCCACCCGGCTGCTCGGCGACTCGACGCCGATGGCCTGCCCGTCGATCCTGCTCGCCTCGGTCAGCGCGGCGTTGAGCGCCGGTATCGCCGCGATCATGGTGCTCCGGGCACCCGCGCCTCGACGGTGCCTCGCGGTGCTCGGCACCGGGATCATCGCCGCCTCGGTGGGCGGATTGGGCGTCGCGGCCGGGCTCTGCCAGGCCGGTCCGGAGCTGGCGCTGACCGGCGCGGTGGTGCTCTCCCTGGGCCTGCTGGTCGCCGCGGTGGCGGCCTACCGCATCGAGCCACCGGGACAGCTGGCCATCGACGTGATCCGCCGCGACGGCGAGTACGCCTTCGTGCCGATGGTCGCCATGGCCGCCTCGGCGATGTACCACCTCCTCCAGGACGGCCGGTTCGACGGGTTGGCCATCGCCGCCGGCAGCGTCGAGGGATTCGCCCTGGTCGCCCGGCAGTACCTCACCCTGCACGACGTGCGGGCCTACGCCCACCGGTTGGCCGAGCGGGAGGCGCATTTCCGGCAGCTCGCGCACACCGACGCGCTCACCGGCCTGGCCAATCGGCGCGGGCTGCTGCGCGCGTTGCACCGCTGCGCCGAACAGCGCGTGCCGTGCGTGCTGTTCGGGCTGGACCTGGACGGCTTCAAGCACGTCAACGACATGCGCGGCCACGACGTCGGCGACGCGGTGCTGGCGGAGGTGGGCCGACGGTTGCGTGGCAACCTGCGCCCGGGGGATCTCGCGGCCCGGCTCGGCGGCGACGAGTTCGCGGTGCTCATGCACGGGGGGCCGGCGGAGGCGGGGGTGGTCGCGGAGCGGCTGCTGAGGGTGCTCGGCGGCGCGTACGAGCAGCCCGAGGCGCCGGTCTTCCTCTCGGTCAGCATCGGGCTGGCGGGATGGGCGGACGAACCCGACGTCGAGTTGCTGCTGCGGCACGCGGATCTCGCGCTGCGTTACGCCAAACAGCGCGGCAAGAACCGGATCGAGTGCTACGACAGCGCGTACGACCGGCTGCTGCGCCGGCGTACCACGCTGGAGCACGAGCTGCGTGGCGCGATCGAGCGGGACGAGTTGCGGCTGGTGTTCCAGCCGGTGGCCTCCCTTCCGTCGGTGCGCCCGGTCGGCGCTGAGGCGCTGCTGCGCTGGCGGCACCCCGAACTGGGCAACGTCCGGCCGGACGAGTTCATCCCCCTCGCCGAGGAGAGCGGGATGATCGCCAAGCTCGGCGCCTGGGTGCTGCACCAGGCCTGCTACCAGTTGTCCCGGTGGCTGGCCGAGGGGCACGACGTCTGGGTCTCGGTCAACGTCTCCCCGCGTGAACTGCACGCCCCGGAGTACGTGGTGCAGGTCGCCGAGGCGCTGCGGGCCCATCACGTGCCGCCGCAGCGGCTGGTGCTGGAGGTCACCGAGCACGCGGTCGCCACCGACCTCGACGAGCTGATCCGGCGGCTGACCGCGCTGCGGCTGACCGGCGTGCGGATCGCGTTGGACGACTTCGGGGCCGGCTACTCCTCGCTGAACCAGCTCCGGCGGCTCCCGATCGACATCCTCAAGATCGACCATGGGCTGGTGGCGGAGCACGAGCCGGTCCGGCCGGTCGGGCGCGACGGGCCCGCCTTCGCCCCGATGGTCGACATCGTCATGCGGCTGGGGCACCAGTTCGGCCTGGAGGTGATCGCCGAGGGGGTCACCACGCCGACGGAGCTGGCCGCGGTGGTGGCCGCCGGCTGCCGGTTCGGCCAGGGCGCGTTGTTCGGCTGGGGCGTACCGGCCGAGCACCTGGAGGCGATGCTGGACGCGGCGACGTCGCCGGGTGCCCGCCCGGCCCGTACCGCCTCGCCGGGCGACCCGCTTCCGCGTCCGATCGGACCGCCCGCCCAGCGTCGGGCGCAGAGCGTCGCCGAGCAGGTCACGCCCGGTCCGAGCGGCGTGCCGTCGGACGACGCGCCGGCCTCCGTGAACCAAAATGTGGGATCAGTTGACTCATCGCATGAGATGCGTCAGTCTTGAGCCCATGTCGTCGTACCGGTCGCTGCGAGTACTTACCTGAGCGCACTCTCCCTGACTGAGAGTGCGCTGGCCCCGTGCATCTGGCACGTGGGCCTTTTTCTTGCCGTCGAACCAATCGAACGCCGGCTCCGCCCGCGTTCCACAGTGTGAGCAGCCCCACCCACTCCAGCCGAAGGCCAACCGCCATGACGAGACCCACGCCCGAGACCCTCGCCCACTCCGCCCGGCGGGCCCGCACCGCCGCCGAGGCGCCGGGCGACGCCGACCACGCCCGCGCCACGCCGGCCGTCCCGGCGGTACGCACCGCCCCGGCCCAGGTCTCCGGTGCCGGCTCGCTGGTGCGTTCCCTGGAGGCGCTCGGCGTCGACGTCGTCTTCGGCATCCCGGGCGGCGCGATCCTGCCGGCCTACGACCCGCTCTACGACTCCACCGTGCGGCACATCCTGGTCCGGCACGAGCAGGGCGCCGGTCACGCGGCCACCGGCTACGCACAGGCCACCGGCCGGGTCGGGGTCTGCATCGCCACGTCCGGCCCGGGTGCGACGAACCTGGTCACCCCGATCGCCGACGCGTACATGGACTCGGTTCCGTTGGTGGCGATCACCGGTCAGGTGGCCCGCCCGTCGATCGGCACCGACGCCTTCCAGGAGGCGGACATCCAGGGCATCACCCTGCCGGTCACCAAGCACAACTTCCTGGTGCAGGAGGCCAGCGAGATCCCCCGGGTGCTGGCCGAGGCGTTCCACCTGGCCTCGACCGGGCGTCCCGGGCCGGTCCTGGTGGACATCCCCAAGGACGTCCTCCAGGCGCCGACGACCTTCGCCTGGCCGCCCACCCTGGACCTGCCCGGTTACCGCCCGACGCTGCACCCGCACGGCAAGCAGATCCGCGAGGCGGCACGGTTGATCAGTGGCGCCCGCCGGCCGGTGCTCTACGTCGGCGGCGGTGTGCTCAAGGCCGGTGCCACCGAGGGTCTGCGCCGGTTGGCCGAGTTGACCGGCATCCCGGTGATCACCACGCTGATGGCGCTCGGCGCCTTCCCCGACTCGCACCGGCAGCATCTGGGCATGCCCGGCATGCACGGCACCGTCGCCGCGGTCTACGGGTTGCAGAAGGCCGACCTGATCGTGGCGTTGGGTGCCCGGTTCGACGACCGGGTCACCGGGAAGCTGGACTCCTTCGCGCCGGACGCCACCGTGGTGCACGCCGACATCGACCCGGCGGAGATCGGCAAGAACCGGCACGCGGACGTGCCGATCGTCGGCGACGCCCGGCACGTCATCGACGAGTTGGTGGCGGCGGTCACCGCCGAGCGGGCGGCGGGACGTACCGCCGACCTCGCCGACTGGTGGACGCAGCTGGACGACCTGCGCGAGCGCTACCCGCTGGGCTACGAGGAGCCGTCCGACGGCACGCTCTCCCCGCAGTACGTGATCAAGCGACTGGGGGAGATCGCCGGCCCGGACACGATCTACGTCGCCGGGGTCGGCCAGCACCAGATGTGGGCCTCCCAGTTCATCTCGTACGAGAAGCCGCAGACCTGGCTGAACTCCGGCGGTCTCGGCACCATGGGGTACGCGGTGCCGGCGGCGATGGGTGCCAAGGTCGGCAAGCCGGACACGGTGGTCTGGGCGATCGACGGCGACGGCTGCTTCCAGATGACCAACCAGGAGCTGGCCACCTGTGCCCTGGAGGGCATCCCGGTCAAGATCGCCGTGATCAACAACGGCAACCTCGGCATGGTCCGCCAGTGGCAGACGCTGTTCTACGGCGAGCGGTACTCCAACACCGACCTCGGCACCCACAAGCACCGCATCCCGGACTTCGTCAAGCTCGCCGAGGCGCTGGGCTGCGTGGGGCTGCGCTGCGAGACCGCCGAGGAGGTGGACAAGACCATCGAGATGGCGATGTCCATCAACGACGCGCCGGTGGTCATCGACTTCGTGGTCGGCAAGGACGCCATGGTCTGGCCGATGGTCCCCGCCGGCACCAGCAACGACGAGATCATGTTCGCCCGCGGCGTCCGCCCGGCCTTCGACGAGGATGACATCTGATGACGATGCACACTCTCTCCGTGTTGGTGGAGAACAAGCCGGGCGTGCTGGCCCGGGTCTCCGGATTGTTCTCCCGGCGCGGGTTCAACATCGACAGTCTCGCGGTCGGCGAGACCGAGAACCCGGACGTCTCGCGGATCACCATCGTGGTCAACGCGGAGTCCTCGCCGCTGGAGCAGGTCACCAAACAGCTCAACAAGCTGGTGAACGTACTCAAGATCGTCGAGCTGGATCCGTCCACCTCGGTGGCCCGCGAGCTGCTGCTGGTGAAGGTGCGCGCCGACCGTAACGCCCGGGGGCAGGTCCTTGAGACGGTCAACCTGTTCCGGGCCCGGGTCGTCGACGTGGCCGCCGACACGCTCACCGTCGAGGCGACCGGCACCCCCGACAAGCTCGACGCGCTGCTGCGCGACCTTGAGCCATTCGGCATCAAGGAGATGGTCCAGTCGGGCCTGGTGGCGATCGGGCGCGGCTCGCGTGCCATCACCGCCGGCCCGGCCCTGCGGGCCGCCTGACCCATCCCGGCCCACGGTCCGGGTGACCGGGGCCGGCCAGAAGCCACGACGGGCCGCTCCGGCCGCCGTACGAAAGGGAAGTCATGAGCGTTGAGGTGTACTACGACGACGACGCCGACCTGGGCCTGATCCAGGCGAAGAAGGTCGCCGTGATCGGGTACGGCAGCCAGGGCCACGCCCACGCGCTGTCGCTGCGCGACTCCGGTGTCGACGTCGTGATCGGCCTGCCCGAGGGCTCGAAGAGCCGGGCCAAGGCCGAGGAGCAGGGGCTGCGGGTGCTCACTCCGGCCGAGGCGTCCGCCGAGGCCGACGTGATCATGGTGCTGGCGCCGGACACCGCCCAGCGCCACATCTACGCGGAGTCGATCGCGCCGAACCTGGCCCCGGGCAAGGCGCTGTTCTTCGGCCACGGGTTCAACATCCGGTACGGGCTGATCAAGCCGCCGGCCGGGGTGGACGTGGCGATGGTCGCCCCGAAGGGCCCCGGTCACCTGGTTCGCCGGCAGTACGTCGACGGCAAGGGCGTGCCCTGCCTGGTCGCCGTCGAGCAGGACGGCAGCGGCAGCGCGTTCGCGCTGGCCCTGTCGTACGCCAAGGGCATCGGTGGCACCCGGGCCGGCGCGATCAGGACCACCTTCACCGAGGAGACCGAGACCGACCTCTTCGGCGAGCAGGCGGTGCTCTGCGGCGGTGCGGCAGCGCTGGTGCAGACCGGTTTCGAGGTGCTCACCGAGGCCGGCTACGCCCCCGAGGTGGCCTACTTCGAGTGCCTGCACGAGCTGAAGCTGATCGTGGACCTGATGTACGAGGGCGGTATCGCCCGGATGCGCTACAGCGTCTCCGACACCGCCGAGTACGGCGACCTCTCCCGTGGGCCTCGGGTCATCGACGGCCGGGTCAAGGAGGAGATGCGCAAGATCCTCGGTGAGATCCAGTCCGGTGAGTTCGCCCGCGAGTGGGTGGCCGAGGACGAGGCCGGGCGGCCCAACTACAACAAGTGGCGGGCCGAGGGCGCCGCGCACCCGATCGAGGAGACCGGACGCAAGCTGCGCGGCATGATGAGCTGGGTGGACCGCCCGATCACCGAGACCGCCTGAGCGCTTTCCCCAACGGCACCCGGACCCGGCGTTCTCCCCGACGCCGGATCCGGGTGCCGTGCTGTCTCCACCCGGCTAACGATCGTTAACACGCACGTCACGTCCGGTTTGTGAGGGCACTCACCCCGCACTCCGGGGCGCGCCGGGCGGCCCGCCCCCTACGATCGCGGGTAGGTGCTCCAGGCGGCACCTGACGGCCATGGCCCGGGAGCGCGCCGGGCGCAGCGCAGCGCCCAGCCCCCGGCCGACCGCTCTGACGACATCTACGAGGACCAATGACTCCTGTCGTACTGATCGCCGAAGAACTCGCCCCCGCCGCCATCGAGGTGCTCGCCCACGACTTCGACGTCCGGCACGTGGACGGCACCGACCGCCCGGCCCTGCTCTCGGCGCTCTCCGAGGCCGACGCCGTCATCGTCCGCAGCGCCACCCAGATCGACGCCGAGGCGATCGCCGCCGCCCCCCGACTCAAGGTCGTGGCCCGGGCCGGTGTCGGTCTGGACAACGTCGAGGTCCCGGCCGCCACCGCGCGGGGCGTCATGGTCGTCAACGCACCCACCTCCAACATCGTCTCCGCCGCCGAGCAGGCCGTCGCGCTGCTGCTCGCGGTCGCCCGCAACACCGCCAGCGCCAGCGCCGCGCTCAAGGCGGGGGAGTGGAAGCGGTCGAAGTACACCGGCGTCGAGCTCCAGGGCAAGACCGTCGGCGTGGTCGGTCTCGGCCGCATCGGCGTGCTCTTCGCCTCCCGGATCGCCGCGTTCGGCACCCGCCTCATCGCGTACGACCCGTACATCCAGCCGGCCCGGGCCGCGCAGCTCGGCGTACGCCTGGTCGGTCTGGAGGAGTTGCTGCGCGAGAGCGACTTCATCTCGATCCACCTGCCGAAGACCCCCGAGACCGTGGGTCTGATCGGTGAGAAGGAGCTGTCCATCGTCAAGCCGGGCGTGCGGATCGTCAACGCCGCCCGGGGCGGGCTGATCGACGAGCAGGCCCTCGCCGACGCGCTCGCCGAGGGCCGGGTAGGCGGTGCCGGGGTGGACGTCTACGCCAAGGAGCCGTGCACCTCCTCGCCGCTGTTCGCCTTCGACAACGTGGTGGCCACCCCGCACCTGGGCGCCTCCACGGCCGAGGCGCAGGACAAGGCCGGCCTGGCGGTGGCCAAGAGCGTGAAGCTGGCCCTGCAGGGCGAGTTCGTGCCCGACGCGGTCAACGTGCAGGCCGGTGGCGTGGTCGCCGAGGACGTACGGCCGTTGCTGCCGCTGGCCGAGAAGCTCGGCCGCGCCTTCACCGCGGTGGCCGGCGGGGTCGCCGCCAGCGTCACCGTCGAGGTACGCGGTGAGATCGTCGGCCACGACGTCTCGGTGCTCAAGCTCGCCGCGACCAAGGGCCTGTTCAGCTCGGTGGTCGAGGAGCAGGTGACCTACGTGAACGCGCCGCACCTGGCCGCTCAGCGGGGTGTGGAGGTGTCGCTGACCACCCAGACCGAGACCGTGGACCACCCGGTGCTGGTGACCGTGCGTGGCGCGTTGCCCGACGGCCGTACGGTCAGTGTCTCCGGCACCGTCACCCAGGCCGGTACCCGCGACATCATCAAGCTGACCGAGGTCGACGGCTTCGACGTGGAGATCGGTGCCGAGGGCATCCTGCTCTTCCTCCGCTACGCCGACCGTCCGGGCGTGGTCGGCACCGTCGGCACCCTGCTCGGTCAGGCCGGCATCAACATCGCGGCCATGCAGGTGGCCCGCCGCGAGGCCGGCGGCGAGACGCTGATGACGCTCACCGTCGACCAGGCGCTCGGTGCCGACCTGCTCACCTCGGCCGCCGACTCGATCGGTGCCACCTCGGCCAGCGCCGCCGACCTGCGCGACGTGTAACCGGCCGCGCGACGTTCAGGCACGCCACGACGGGGCCCGGCCGATGGCCGGGCCCCTGGGGCCTGTGTCGAAGTCCTCGGCGCGACCGAGTACTTCGACACAGGCCCTGGTCGTCCGATCGCCGAGCACGCGGTGCGGCCGGACCTCCACGCCGGCGCGTGGTGCCGGCCTGTCGCCCGCTGCGTGGCGAGTCGGTCAGCCGGGCAGCCGAATGCCCGGCGGCGGATAGACCGAGCCGTCCTGGGCGTCGAAGAGCATCAGCCGGTGCTCGCCGGCGAGCCGCTCGATGTCGAGCAGCACCTGGTCCGGACAGGCCGGGTCCAGGTTCAGCTCGATGTGGTCGGCCGCCTTGTGCAGCGGCGCGACCGCCCAGGGAGTGTTCGGACCGGCCGGCTGATCGGGGTAGCTGACGGTGATCGCCCGGTAGAAGGCCACACACCGCGGGTCCGGTTGACGCTCGTGGTGCTGCCCGTTGCGGCACCGTTGTACCGCCGCTCGTACGTCCTCGGGCGTCGCCCCGTCCGCCAGGGCCCAGACGCTCAGATCGAAACTCACGGCGGACAGCGTGCCATCTGCGGTTCACCTTGTCGAAAACGACCCTGCGGCAGACCAGCCGTTGAGGTACCAGGATCGCTCAGATGCTCCCGTGTGGAACCCTTGCCGCGAAACACGTCAATTCGATAGCGTACGGGTGCGGTCACCTGCCGAGCACGTGGCGCCGGCCCGTCTTCGGGTGGCGAGGTCGACGTCCGGCCGACCGGCCCGCACCCCTCGATTGCGCGAGCCACGCGCACTCGTCGCCGACCGGCCTCCACGGTCGTTGCCGCGACCGTGGAGGCCGATCGCTGTGCCTGCCACGGATGCGGCCGCGCGGATCAGCGGGGGGCGGCGAAGAGCACCCGGTAGTCCGACCCGGTGCGGAACCAGCCCAGCCCGGCCGCTCCGGCGGCGTAGAGGGCGGTGGCGTAGGCGTCGGCGACCGCCAGGTCGGGCCCCACGACGGTCGCGGCGGCCAGTTGAGCGGCCGGCTCGCCGGTGTGCGGATCCACCACGTGTCCGTGCCGTCCGGTCACTCCGGAGGTGCCGACCGCGCCGGCCGTCATCTCCAGCAGCAGGGGTGCCCGGTCCCGGGCGGTCGGGTGGTGCACGGCCACCCGCCAGGGGCCGCCGTGCCCCGCGTGTCCGCGTACCACCAGGTCGGCACCGCTGAGCAGGGCGTAGTCGTGGATGCCGGCGTCCCGCAGCCGGGCCGCGGCCCGCTCGACCGCCCACCCGCCGAGCAGGCCACCCGGGTCGAAGCCGCCGGGCACGGCCCAGGCGTCGAACCAGCCGTCGGTGGCCGCGCGCATCGCGGCGCACCTGTCCACGAGGTCGGCCAGCGGAGGGTACGACTCGGGGCTGATCTCGCCCCGGCGCAGCCGGGACACCAGGCTTTCCGGACGGTTCGGGCCGTACGTGAGGTCGATCGCCCGCAACTCGGCCACGGCGTCCCGCAGCGCCTCGCCGGTGCCGCGCCGGCCCAACCATTCGGGGGCGTTCAGCAGCAGGGTGTACTCCCCGGTCGAGGTGCGTACGGTGTGCCGGACGGCGATCCGGTCACCGGCGACCAGGCCGGCACGGTCCGGCCGTCGCTCCCGGGTACCCAGTCGGAGGTCGGGCCGGCGGAACCGGAAGGCCGCGGGGTCCACCCAGCGGGTTCGTGGTTGCTCGTCGGTCCACATCGCATCCGCCCCCTTCACGACGCGCGCCGCCCCGTCGCGGTGCTCGCCCGGGCCCACGGCCCATCACGCTCACGCTAGGCAGCGGAGATGACCGCCCCATGAATGCCGCCTGGGAAGCTGCTGTGCGTTCCATGTCCCGAAAAGTGGAACACTCGTACCGGGGGGCGGGACGGCGGCGTACCGTCGAGCCATTCGAGCGAAGGAGCTGACGGACGTGGCACGGATCGCGGTGGTGGCCGGGGACGGGATCGGACCCGAGGTGGTCGCGGAGGCCCGCAAGGTCGTCGACGCGGTGCTTCCCGGCGTCGAGGTCACCGAGTACGACCTCGGTGCGGCACGGTACCACCGCACCGGCGAGGTCCTGCCCGACTCGGTGCTCAGCGAGCTGGCCGGGCACGAGGCGATCCTGCTCGGCGCGGTCGGCGACCCGACCGTGCCCCCCGGGGTGCTGGAGCGGGGCCTGCTGCTGAAGCTGCGCTTCGCCTTCGACCAGTACGTCAACCTGCGCCCCTCGCGGCTCTGGCCGGGAGTGGCCAGTCCGCTCGCCGCGGTCAAGCCCGGCGAGGTCGACCTGGTGGTCGTCCGGGAGGGCACCGAGGGCCTGTACGCGGGTGCCGGCGGCGCACTGCACCGGGGCACGCCGGCGGAGATCGCCACCGAGGAGAGCCTGAACACCCGGCACGGGGTGGAGCGGGTGATCAGGGACGCCTTCGCCCGCGCCGCCCGGCGCGAGCGGCGCAAGGTGACCCTGGTGCACAAGACCAACGTGCTCACCCACGCCGGGTCGCTCTGGTCGCGCACCTTCGAGGCGGTGGCCGCCGAGCACCCCGACGTCTCCACCGAGTACCAGCACGTCGACGCCGCCGCGATGTTCCTGGTCACCCAGCCGCAGCGGTACGACGTGGTGGTCACCGACAACCTCTTCGGCGACATCCTCACCGACATCGCCGCCGCGGTGACCGGCGGCATCGGGCTGGCCGCCAGCGGCAGCATCAACCCCGACGGGTCGTACCCGTCGATGTTCGAGCCGGTGCACGGCTCCGCGCCGGACATCGCCGGTCGCGGCGTGGCCGACCCGGTCGCCGCCGTACTCTCGGCGGCCCTGCTGCTCGACCAGCTCGGGCATGCCGACGCCGCCGCGCGGATCACCGCCGCGGTCAGCGCGGAGTTGGCCGGCCGCAGCCCCGAGACGGCGGTACGCACCGCCGAGGTGGGCGACCGGATCGCGGCGCAGGCCGCCGGCTGAACCGTTCGCGTCCCACCGGCCGACCCCGCTCCGCCGGTTCTCCGGGCCGGTGTGCCGTCGGCCGTTCACCGGTGGCGTGCCACCTGTGCACCGGTGGACCTATCCGCTGAACGACCGTTCGGGGTAGGTTTCTGGCACAAACATGTTTCCGGCGTGCGGTCGGCGCATGCCGTCGTCCCCCAGGGAGGTCAGCGCGATGAGCGGTGGTGACAAGATCGATTTCGAGATCCGTCCGAACCCCGCACCGGTATCCGCCACCGACCGGGCTGCCCTGCTGGTAAACCCCGGCTTCGGCCGGGTGTTCACCGACCACATGGTCACCATCCGCTACGCCGACGGCAAGGGTTGGTACGACGCCCGGGTCGAGGCGCGCGCGCCCATCCCCATGGATCCGGCCAGCGCGGTGCTGCACTATGCGCAGGAGATCTTCGAGGGCATGAAGGCCTACCGTGCGGCCGACGGCGGCGTGACGATGTTCCGTCCGTACGCCAACGCGGCCCGGTTCAACACCTCGGCCGCCCGGATGGCCATGCCGGCCCTTCCGGAGGAGACCTTCGTGGACTCCCTGCACCGGCTGATCGAGATCGACCGGGAATGGATCCCGGACGGTGCCGACGGCGGCAGCCTCTACCTGAGGCCGTTCATGTTCGCCAGCGAGGTCTTCCTCGGCGTCCGCCCGGCCAACGAGTACCTCTACTCGGTGATCGCCTCGCCCGTCGGCGCGTACTTCTCCGGCGGGGTCAAGCCGGTGACGGTGTGGGTCTCGCCCGACTACACCCGGGCCGCGCCCGGCGGCACCGGCGCGGCCAAGTGCGGCGGCAACTACGCCGCCTCGCTGGCCGCCCAGGCCGAGGCCCTTGAGCACGGCTGCGACCAGGTGGTCTTCCTGGATGCCGTGGAGCGGCGGTTCGTCGACGAGCTGGGCGGCATGAACGTCTTCTTCGTCTACGACGACGGCTCGATCGCCACTCCGCCGCTCACCGGCACCATCCTGCCCGGCATCACCCGCGAGTCGGTGCTCACCCTGGCCTCGGCGGCCGGACACCGGGTCGAGGAGCGGCCGGTGACCTTCGACGACTGGCGGACGGACGCCGCCAGCGGCCGGCTGCGCGAGGTCTTCGCCTGCGGCACCGCTGCGGTGATCACCCCGATCGGGCGGGTGCGTTTTCCCGACGGGGAGTTCGCCGTGGCGGGCGGGGAACCGGGCACGGTCACCATGGCGCTGCGGCAGCAGCTGGTGGATCTCCAGCGGGGCAACGCGGAGGACCCGCACAACTGGGTCCACCGCGTGCTCTGAAGTGCAAGGAAGGGCCCCTTCTTAACGCCTGGCGTATAGGAGGGGCCCCCTTTTAACGCACGCCCGCAGCGCTGCCGGCGGGGGCGGGCACGCCTAGTCGAGCAGGTGGGTACGCAGGGCGGTGAGCTGGTCGTCGGTGACGCCCGCGCTGCGCAGGTAGCCGTCGACGGAACCGTGAGCCGCCCGGATCTCGGCGAGGAAGAGCAGCATCGTCTCGGCGGGGGAGGAGAGGTACGGCGCCGGGATCTCGGCGAGATCCGGGAGGGTGGCGGCGATCCACGCCTGGTACCGCTGCGACGCCTCGGTGCTCAGCGCGTAGTCCGAAGCGATCTCGCCGTCGTCCACGCCGAGAACGGCGAGCGTCAGCCCGCAGACGATGCCGGTGCGGTCCTTGCCGGCGACGCAGTGCACCACGACCGGTGAGTTCGCCTCGTCGGCGATCAGACCGATCGCCTCCGCCAGCCCGGCGGTGCCGGTACGGGCGAGGTCGGCGTACCGGTCGGCGAGGTAGCGCGCGAGATCGTCGCCGGGCTGGTACGGCCGCTCCCTCCAGTCCGCGTGTTCGGGGTGGATGTGCCGGTAGGACAGCCCGTCGAAGTCGGGGACCCGGCCGTCGCGTTCGACCTCGGATGGGCGGCGGAGGTCGATGACCGTCCGCACGCCGAGTGCCGCGAAGGCCTCCCGGTCGTCGTCGCCGATGCGGTGCAGCGAGTCGGAGCGGTAGAGCCGGCCGGTGCGAACCGTGCGGCCGTCCTGGACGCGGTATCCGCCCACGTCCCGGAAGTTGAAGGTGGTGTTGAACGGGATCCTGCGGTTGACCTCGATGGAGTCCACCCTGACACGGTAAACGGCCGGTGGGTCGATGCCCACCGGCCGTTCACGCGGTCCTGTTCGGTTACCGGAGCCCGCCACCGGGCGGGGTGGCGGCGTACGTGTCGTTGTAGTAGCCGCCGAGCTTGTCCCGGTAGGCCGGGTCGGTGGCCGTCTCGTCGTACTCCGGTGCCGCCTTGATCTGGTCCTTGCTGCGGTCGACGTAGACCTTCTGCTCCTCGTGGTCGACGTGGTTCACCGTCCCGGCCGGGAGCATGACCTTCTTGCCGAAGATCCACGGCCCGGTGTCCACCACCAGGTAGCTGGCGTTGACCTCGGCGCTGTCACTGTCGATCTTGCCGATCGAGCCGTCGCTGGCCTCGACCTTGTAGCCGACCAGGTTGGCGCCGGCCACCCCGACCTCGTCCCGGTAGCTCCAGGGGTCGAAGGCACCGGCGGGGGTGCCGCCGGCGACAACGCTCTGGTCGACGGCGCGCAGCGCCGGGTCCGGCGTGGCGTGCGTGGTGTTCTCGTCGAACCTGTCCATGGGATCTCTCCTTCCCGACCCTGCCGAGTCGTCTCGGAGGAACGTGACTCGCTGTCCCGAAAACTCCTACCCCTTGCCTGACGCTCTACACCCATCCCGCCAGAACCACGAGTCACGGTGGTCGCCGGCCGTCCCGAGATGTGGATAGTGCCTCCCAAAAGTGGGCCGGAGGTGGCAGAGTACCGATCGTGACCAGCACCGCCCGCATTATTGGCAACTAGCGCGCCGGCCTCCCCTCCGCCGAGCGCGCAGACCTCCCGCAGCCGCGGGGGGTCTTTTTGTTGCGTCGGCCGGTGCCTGACGAAGGGATCCCCATGACGTTCCAGGTCTACGACACGACGCTGCGCGACGGCGCCCAGCGCGAGGGGCTCAGCTACTCGGTGGTCGACAAGCTCGCGGTGGCCCGGCTGCTCGACGAGTTCGGTGTCGGGTTCATCGAGGGCGGATGGCCGGGCGCGGTGCCGAAGGACACCGAATTCTTCCGCCGGGCGCGCACCGAACTCGACCTCCGGCACGCGGTGCTCGTCGCCTTCGGGGCCACCCGCCGGGCCGGCGCGGTCGCCGCCGACGACCCGCAGGTCCGCGGTCTGCTCGAGGCGCAGACCCCGGCGGTCGCCCTGGTCGCCAAGGCCGACCTGCGGCATGTCGAACGGGCGCTGCGCACCACCGCCAAGGAGAACCTGGCGATGATCCACGACACGGTGACCCACCTGGTCGCCGAGGGGCGTCGGGTCTTCGTCGACGGCGAGCACTTCTTCGACGGCTACCGGCACGACCCGGCGTACACGGCCTCGGTGGTGGAGACCGCGCTCGCCGCGGGCGCCGAGCGCTTCGTGCTCTGCGACACCAACGGCGGGATGCTCCCCTCCTGGGTGACCGCCGCCGTCGCCGACCTGACCGACCGGATCGGCGCCGCGCCCGAACTGCTCGGCATGCACGCCCAGAACGACACCGCGTGCGCGGTCGCCAACACGATCGCCGCCGTCGAGGCCGGTGTCCGCCACGTCCAGGGCACCGCCAACGGGTACGGCGAGCGACCGGGCAACGCCGACATCTTCGCCGTCGTGGCGAACCTCCAGCTCAAGCTCGGGATGCCCGTCCTACCGGAGGGCTGCCTGGAGCAGATGGTGCGGGTCTCCCACGCCATCGCCGAGATCGCCAACATCGCCCCCGACACCCACCAGGCATACGCCGGGGCCGCTGCCTTCGCTCACAAGGCGGGCATCCACGCGAGTGCGATCAAGGTGGATCCGCTGCTCTACAACCACGTGGAGCCCGAGGTGGTCGGCAACGACATGCGGATCCTGGTCACCGAGATGGCCGGCCGGGCCAGCATCGAGCTCAAGAGCCGCGAGCTGGGGCTGGATCTGGCCGGCCATCCGGAGACGCTGTCCCGGGTCACCAACCGGGTCAAGGAACTGGAGGCCGGCGGCTGGTCGTTCGAGGCCGCGGACGCCTCGTTCGAGCTGCTGGTCCGTTCCGAACTGCCGGACGCCGCGCCGGCGCGACCGTTCACCCTGGAGTCGTACCGGGTGCTGGTCGAGCACCGTGAGGACGGCTCGGTGGTCTCCGAGGCGACCGTGAAGATCCGGGTACGTGGCGAACGGTTGATCGCCACCGCGGAGGGCAACGGGCCGGTGAACGCGCTGGACGAGGCGCTTCGCGTCGGTCTCGGTCGGCACTATCCGGAGCTGCGTGACTTCGAGCTGGCCGACTACAAGGTGCGGATCCTGGAGGGCAGCCACGGCACCGGCGCGGTGACCCGGGTGCTGGTCGAAACGGCCGACGGCCGGGGCGGTGGCTGGACCACCGTCGGCGTGCACCCCAACGTGGTCGAGGCGAGCTGGCACGCGCTGGTCGACGCGCTCACCTACGGGCTGGACCGGGCCCGGGTGTAGCCGGCACTCCTATCGGCTCTCGGCGGCGGGCAGTCGCAACTCGGCCAGGACCATGCGGTGGTCGCTGCCGGGCAGCGGGTGCACGGTGACCTCCCGTACCGCGATGCGGCGGTCCACCAGCACGTGGTCGATCACCACGGGCGGGATCGGATCGCCGTCGTACGGCCCCCAGGTGCCGATGAGTCCGGCGCCGACCGAGGCGGCGGCGTCGACGTATCCGGTGTCGAGCAGGGTGCGCAACGGACCGTGATCCAGGGTGGCGTTGAAGTCCCCGGCGAGGATGCTCAGCGCCCCGTCGGGGGTGGCCGCCGGCTGGGCGGCCAGGTCGGCGCGCCAGGAGCCCACCTGGTCGATCGCATAGGGGGCCGCCGGGTGCGCGGACTCGACGCGTACCGGGGACGCGCCGGGCACCGCGACGGTCGCGTACGCCTGGGTGAATCCCCATCCGCCGCGTAGCTGGCGGATGCCGCCGTCGCTGATCGGATGGCGGGCGTACAGACCGGAGCCGGGGGTGCCCACGACCGGGTTGAGCTGCCGGTGTGGCAGCAGCCGGTCGAGGCCGGCGCGGTCCAGATCGGCCTGGGCGGTCGGGGTGAACTCCTGCACGACCAGCACGTCGACCTGCGCGGTGCGGACCAGGTCCACGAGTGTCCGCAGGTCAGCGGAGCCGGCGAGCAGGTTGGCCGTGAGCACCCGCACGGTCGGCCCGGCGGTACGCGGCTGCGGCGCGGGCAGCGCACGGGGCATCACCAGCGCGACCAGGCTCAGGGTGGTCAACGCCGCGACGACCGCCGGTCCACGGCGTCGCAGGGCGAGCACGAGCAGCAGCGGGGCCAGACTCCCGAGAGCCACGTACGGCGTGAACGCCAACGCCTGCACCAGCGGCCCCCGGTCCAGCCCGGTCGAACGTACCAGCGTCCACAACGCGGCCGGGGCGACGACCAGCCAGCAGAGCAGGCTGCTGCCCGAGGGCTGCCACGTCCGGCGAACGGCGGTGATCTCCACGGGAGGCAGGCTACTGAACGCCTGCCCGTCGGGGGCGGTGCGAACACGTCCACCGGGTGTTCATTCACCGAAATGGTGAGGAAGATTCGGCTGGGGTCGAGCCGTCGAATTCATTTCGCGAATTGTCATGGCTTCACATTTCACAATTGCTCGGTCGTCCCTCGGAAACTCGCCGACGGCATTTGCGCTATTGACCCACGGCATTTTCCGATGCTACGTTTCACCTGCTCAGAAGGCCGCGCCCGGCGGAATGTTCGCAGTTGAGGGCGCATGACAGGCGGCGAGCAGGACACGTCTGCGGGTGCGCTCCCGGACGGGGTACGCAGGCGGTGAGCGCTCATTGCCGCCCGACTCGGAATAGGCAAGAACCGCCCCGTGTGTCACGGGTCGGCCGCATCTCCACGCCCGGACAAGGGAGACCCGTCATGACCAGATTATTCCGACGTAAGACGGCCGCGGTGGCGATCGCGGCGCTGGCGCTGGCGTTGGCCGGCGGCGGGATCGCCGCCGCGAAGCCCACGGCAGAGTCCGCCCAGCCCGCTCGCGCGGCTCAGCAGCCAGCCGTCACCACGGCCTCGCTGAGCAGCGCGAAGGCCACCCTCGCCAAGGGTGACTCGATGAGCACCCAGGCCGTCACCGGCTTCTACGCCACGGTGGTCAACGCCAACGGCACCAAGGCGCGCGGTGCCGGCGTCGTCATCAAGTACGGCGTCGGTCAGTACGAGGTGCAGTTCGGCAGCAACGTCACCACCGGCGTCTACGTGGCGACGATCGGCCGGCCGGACTCGTGCTGCATCCCGCCGGGCGGTGAGGTTGCGGTCGCACCGCGGCTGGAGACGCCGAACGCGGTCTTCATCCAGACCCGCAACTCCGCCGGTGTCGCCGCCGACCTGCCGTTCCACCTCCTCGTGCACCGCTGAACCGTCCACTGTCACCGGCCTCCGTCGCTCGACGGAGGCCGGTGACAGTGTCGGTGGCGGCGGTGCGTGGCCGGCGCCCTCCTCGGCGCTGTCCGGTAACGACGCCGATCGCGTGGTCTGGGCGGGCGAGGGCCGGTAATTCCGACGTTTGTCCGCTGGTCGCCTCGGGAAGCAAGCACCGTGACGGACATCTCGGACACCATGGCCAGCCTGCCCAGCCCGGCCGATCCCGACGCGACCGCGGCTGAGCTGGACCAGACGCTCTTCGAGGTCAAACGCGTGATCGTCGGGCAGGATCGGCTCGTCGAACGTCTCCTCGTCGCACTGCTCGCCGACGGGCACTGCCTGCTGGAGGGCGTCCCCGGGGTGGCCAAGACCCTCGCCGCGCAGACCCTCGCCACGGTGGTCGGCGGCAGCTTCTCCCGCATCCAGTTCACCCCCGACCTCGTACCCTCCGACATCGTCGGTACCCGGATCTACCGTGCCTCGAAGGAGAGCTTCGACGTCGAGCTCGGCCCGGTGATGGCGAACCTCGTGCTGGCCGACGAGATCAACAGGGCGCCGGCAAAGGTGCAGTCAGCGCTGCTGGAGGCGATGGCCGAGCGTCAGGTGTCGATCGGCGGGCGCAGCCACCGGGTACCGGAGCCCTTCCTCGTGCTGGCCACCCAGAACCCCATCGAGTCCGAAGGGGTCTACCAGCTGCCGGAGGCGCAGCGGGA
Organism: Micromonospora aridisoli; assembly: GCF_056150025.1. NCBI lineage: Bacteria > Bacillati > Actinomycetota > Actinomycetes > Micromonosporales > Micromonosporaceae > Micromonospora > Micromonospora aridisoli. The sequence goes on from NZ_JAXCFK010000001.1 coordinate 336,090, forward strand.
CCGATTCCTCATGAAGATCCTTGTCGACTACCCGGACGGCGCCGACGAACTGGCGATTCTCTACCGGATGAGCGCCGACCGTCCCCGGGCGCACCGGGTGCTCGATCCGGAACGGCTGCGGGAGTTCCAGCGCCAGGCCCGGCAGGTCTTCGTCCACCACGCCATCGCCGAGTACGTGGTCCGGCTCATCCTCGCCACCCGCGACCCGGGCCGGTTCGGGTTGCCGGAGATGGGCGGACTGCTCGCCTACGGCGCCAGCCCGCGCGCCACCCTCGGCCTGGTCTCGGCCGCTCGCGCCCAGGCCCTGTTGCGAGGGCGGGAGTACGTCCTGCCCGACGACGTCCGGGAACTCGCCGTGGACGTACTGGCCCACCGGTTGGTGCTCTCGTTCGACGCGGTCGCCGACGGGGTGAGCGCCGAGTGGGTGGTACGCCGGCTGGTCGAGGTGGTTCCGCCGCCCCGGGTGGCGAGCGGAACGCCGGAGTACGCGACCGACCTGGCAGCCGCCTGATGGGCGGCCGGAGCGGCACGCCGCCCGTGGCGGCGGACCCGGTGCTGACCGACCTCACCCCCGACCAGCGGCTGCGACGGCTGGAACTCACGGTGACCCGGCGTCTCGACGGCCTGCTGCACGGCGAGCGTCGCGGCCTGCTGCCCGGACCCGGCAGCGAACCGGCGGGCAGCCGCGAGTACCGGCCGGGTGAGGACGAGGTGCGCCGGATGGACTGGTCCGTCACGGCTCGCACCACCGTGCCGCACGTGCGGGAGGTGGAGGCCGACCGGGAGTTGACCACCTGGCTGCTGGTCGACGCCAGCCCCAGCATGGAGTACGGGACCGCCGAGCTGGACAAGCGGGAACTGGCGGTGGCCGCGGTCGCCACCATCGGCTTCCTCACCGCCGGCGCGGGCAACCGGCTCGGCGCGCAGGTGCTGACGCCGTACGGGCTGCGCCGGGTACCCGCCCGTGGTGGGCGTACCCACCTGTTCGGGCTGCTCCGCGCGTTGCTGGCCGCGCCTCGGGCGGGCGATCACGACGGGGACCTCCCACCCCCGGGCCTGCCGGAGGCCGTCGGGCTGGCCGACGCGCTGGCCGAGGTGCGCCGGGTGGCCCACCGGCGTGGCCTGGTGGTGGTGGTCTCCGACTTCCTCGACGGCCTGCCTGACGACTCCCGGCGACCGGCGGACTGGGAGCGTCCGCTGCGTCGACTCTCCGTGCGCCATCAGGTGCTCGCGGTCGAGATCACCGACCCCCGCGAGCTGGAACTGCCGGACGTCGGCCTGATCACCCTGGCCGATCCGGAGACCGGCGAGCGCCGCGAGGTGTGGACCGGTGACCGGCACCTGCGCGAGCGCTACGCCGCTGCGGCCGCCGCGCAGCGTGCCCAGGTCCGGGAGGCCCTGCGCCGGGCCGGCGCGACCCACCTGGCGTTACGCACCGACCGGGACTGGACCGCCGACATCGTGCGGCACGTGCACGCCCAACGCCGGCTGGCCGCCGCTCCGGCCGGACCGCACCGGGGAGGTGCGGCGTGATCTGGCAGTCGCCCGTGCGGCTCTGGCTGTTGCTCGGCGTGGCGGCGTTGGCCGTGGCGTACCTGGTGGCGCAGCGGCGGCGCAGCCGGTACGCGGTCCGCTTCACCAACCTGCGGTTGCTCGACCGGGTGGCCCCCCGGCGCCCGACCTGGCGCCGGCACCTGCCGGCGGGCCTCTTCCTGGCGATGCTGGCCCTGCTCGTGGTCGGCTTCGCCCGGCCCACCGCCGAGGTCCGGGTGCCCCGGGAACGCGCCACCGTGATGGTGGCGGTGGACGTCTCCACCTCGATGCTCGCCGGCGACGTCGAGCCGGACCGGCTCAGCGCGGCCAAGAGCGCCGCCCGGCGGTTCACCGACGGTCTGCCCGGCGAGTTCAACGTGGGGCTGGTGGCGTTCGCCGGCAGCGCGGCGGTGCTGGTGCCGCCGAGCACCGACCGGGAGGCGTTGCACGACGGAATCGAGCGCCTCGCCGAGGGGGTGACGGGTGTGCAGGGCACCGCGATCGGCGAGGCGATCAGCACCTCGCTGGGCGCGGTGAAGGCGTTCGACGCCGAGGCCGCCACCGAGCCGCCACCGGCCCGGATCATCCTGCTCTCCGACGGGGCGAACACCTCGGGCATGGATCCGATGGAGGCCGCCGCCGAGGCGGTCGCCCTCGAGGTGCCGGTGCACACGATCTCGTTCGGTACGCCGGGTGGCTTCGTCGACCGTGGCGGCCGGCCGATCCAGGTGCCGGTGGACGGGGAGACGCTGCGGGCCGTCGCCGAGGAGACCGGTGGGGGCTTCCACGAGGCCGGCTCGAGCGCCGAGCTGCGGGCCGTCTACGACGACATCGGCAGCTCGGTGGGGTGGCGCAAGGTACGGCAGGACGTCTCGGCCCGGTTCATCGGGCTCGGCCTGGTGTTCGCGATGGGTGCGGCGTTCGGCTCGATGCGCTGGTTCTCCCGGCTGCCCTGATCCCGACGGCCCGATCCGCGGCCGTGCCCGGCCGCACACGTGAGGAGCGTACGTATGGCAGTGCAGACCGGACTGGGCGAGCCACGTGGACCCGGGTTCGTCTCGCCCGACCTGGACCCGCACGGACGGGTCGGACGGGAGACGGTGTCGGAGGCGCGGCATGGAGCGGCGTGGGGCTGGCAGCGTCGGCTGCTGGCCGGGCTGGCGGTCATCGCGATCTCCGCCGGCTCGGGCGCGGCAGCCGGTGGCTGGGTGGCCGGTCGTGACGGTGGCCCGGGTCCGGCCGCCGCGTCCGCGGCTCCCGTGCCGGCCGAGTTGGTGACGGCCGCCGAGAAGACCGTGCCAGGTGTGGTGTCGGTGCTGGTCGGCGGTGCCGGCGGGAACTCGGCGAGCGGTTCCGGCTTCGCGGTGGACTCCGAGCAGCACATCATCACGAACGACCACATCATCGCCAAGGGGCGCGGCGGCCCGGTGACCGTCGAGCTGCCGGACGGCCGGCGGTTCGCGGCGGAGGTGGTGGGCCGGGAGCCGGGCAGTGATCTCGCGGTGCTGAAGGTGCCGCCCTCGGCCGGCCTGGCGTCGCTGCCGCTGGCCAAGCCGGGCTCGACCCGGGTGGGCGAACCGGTACTGGCCGTCGGATCGCCGCTGGGGCTGCCGGGTACGGTCACCGCGGGCATCGTCAGCGCCCTCGACCGTCAGGTGCGCCTCGGTGACAACCGGCACCGGGCGGTGCAGACCGACGCCTCGATCAACCCCGGCAACTCCGGCGGTCCGCTGGTCAACGCGCGGGGTGAGGTGGTCGGAGTGAACACGGCCATCGCCACCATCGACGGCAACGGGTCGATCGGCATCGGCTTCGCCATCCCGATCGAGCAGGTGCAGCAGACCGCCGACACGATCATCGGCAAGGGCGGGTGAGTACGCAGAGTAGCTGTCCGATTACGGGGCGATCGGGGCAACTGTCGGATTCCGGCGCTCGATGATCGGAGAATGGAAATATTACGCTCAGTATGGATACTGGCGTGGGTGGAGCGTCCTCTCATCGCGGTCCTCCTGCTGGTGGGCCTCATCATCGGAAGTGGCGTCGGGTCGTCGTACGCGCGCGCCCGGCGGGGCTGGAACGACTACCAGGCGGCGAAGAAGACCGTGCCCGGAGCGCGCCGCGCCGCCTGGATGCTGATCAAGGTGGTCACCACGAAGGTCGGCGTCATCGCCCTGCTCCTGATCGGTGCGGTCGCGTACGCCGCCGCCGGTGGCGGCGACGAGCCGACCCCCGCGGCGCCGACGCCGAGCAGCACCGTGGAGGAACGTCCCGCCCGCTGACGCCCGGTGCCGCTGGCGGTAGGTGCGCTCGCGGTATTGGCGCGGACGGCCTCCGGACAGCGCACTAGCCTTAGGGCGTGGAGGACGGGCTGCGGGTGACCGACCGGTGGGTGATTGCCGCCGCCGAGCTGCGGGAGCGGTTCTCCCGGTCGTCCGGGCCGGGCGGGCAGGGGGTCAACACCGCCGACTCCCGGGTCGAGCTGAGCTTCGACCTGGCCGGATCGCCGAGCATCCCCGAGTCGCTGCGCGCGCGGGCGCTGGACCGGCTGGCCGGACGGCTGGTCGACGGCGTGTTGACCATCGCCGCCAGCGAACACCGGGCGCAGCTGGCCAACCGTGAGGCGGCCCGGGAGCGGCTGGTGTCGCTGCTGCGTGAGGCGGTCGCACCGCCACCGCCGCCGCGCCGTCCGACCCGCCCGTCCCGGGCCGCCAAGGAGCGGCGGCTGGCCGAGAAGAAACGCCGCGGACAACGCAAGCGCGACCGCCGGGTCGGCGACGAATAGTCGGCCGCCGGGTCGACGCCGAGTAGTCGGTGATCGTCCGTCGACCGATCGGTCGCCCCGGACGCCTGCATCACCCGCCAGGGTCGAACGACTACCCAGGGTGAGATGGGCGAACCTTCCGTCGCGATCAGGCCCGTTCGAGCAGCGCCGCGCAGATCCCGACCAGCCGGGCGCGCAGCTCGCCGGCCCGCTGGGCGAACTCGCGTTGCCGCGTCACGTACTCGGCCTTGCCCTCGGGGGTCTCGATCGCCACCGCCGGATGCCCGTACGAGGAGAAGTCGTACGGGGACGCCTGCATGTCGAGCAGCCGGATGTCGCCGGCCAACTCGAAACAGTCGAGCGCCAGGTCGCCGGGGACGGCGGGACCCAGCTTGGTGGCCCACTTGTGGCAGTCCATCGAGGCGTGCAGACAGCCCGGCTGGTCGAGGTCCACCTGGCTGGCCCGCGTCGGCCGGACGCGGTTGAGGCCGACCGCGTCCGGGGTGAAGAACCGGTAAGCGTCAAAGTGCGTGCAGCGGATCTGGTGCGACTCGACCACCGCGTCGGTGCCCCGCTGCCCCAACCGGAGGGGAAGCGGATGCCGGTGCTCCCGCTGGCGGTACACCATCGCCCACTCGTGCAGGCCGAAGCAGCCGGTGAAGGCCGGACGGGACGCGATCGCGGTCAACAGCCGGTGGACGAACCGCACCGACTCGCCCCGGTCGGCGAGGAACGCCTCGACGTCGAGACGTACCGCCCCGTCCGCGTCCGTCGCGTACCAGCGCCACCGGTGGTGCGGGGCCGGACCGTCCGCGCCGGGGGCCAGGCGGACACCGGCGCCGGGATGCCAGCGTCGTAGCACCGAGGGGCGGGTGCCGTAGTAGTCGTACAGGAAATCGTCGATGGCGTGACGTTCCCCGGTGACCCGGCGGGCCCGGTGACCGGCGGTGAGCGCGTCGGCCCGCCGTTCGTGGTCCACCAGCCGTGACCGCCAGACGGCCGCGGGAAGATCGGTCACCGGCTCCGGCCGCGGGGCAGCGGTCTCACCGAGCCCGCCGGAGGCGGCGACGGTGGCGGGGGCGGGGACAGCGGTCACGGCCCAAGGGTACGGCCGCGCTCCGCCGCCGGTCAGGGCACGTCGACCCGCACCCCGGCGGAGAAGACGCCGCTGCGCAGCTCCAGCCGTTGCGGCGCCTCACGCCCGTTGATCGTGAAGACCAACGGCAGCACCATGCGGCTGCCGGCCGCCATCGGTTCGGCGAACACGTCCCGTCCCTGGTTCGCCTGTCGGGTGGCCTGCTCGTCGGTGGTGACCCAGTTGCCGTTGGCCAGGTACGCCCGCTGCAACTTGCCGTGCCAGCTGTGGTGCTCCGGGGTGAGGTTGCGGACCCCGACCGTCGCCTGGCACTGCCGTGCGCCCCCTCCCGGTTCGCAGGTCATCCGGTAGACGGTGAACTCGAACGCGTCCTCGCGCAGTGGCATGCCCAGCGCGCCGGTGACCCTGGTGCCCTTCCAGGCGCCGGTGGTCGGCTGGCTGTCCGTGTCGATCGCGACGACCCGGCGGGTCGCGGACCAGGCGGCGGCACCCACCGTGCCGGCCAGCACGATGGCGGCCACCGGCACCACCGCCCAGACCGGTGGCCTGCGGCGCCGGGTCGACGGCCGGGGAGCGGCCGGGCGGGGATAGACCGTGCCCGGCCCGTCCGAGGCCAGAGCTGCCGCCACCGGCCGGCGGCGGCGTCGCCAGGCGAGCAGTCCCACCACAGCGAGCCCCAGCAGCACGGCCGCGCCGGCCAGCAGCGCGGGTGCCTGGCGACGCCAACCCGTGGGCTCCTGCGACTGCGCCGCCGCCATCCCCGGCCCCGTCCAGGTGGCGCTGGCACAGTCGTACGGCTGCCGGCCGTCGCTGGCGAAGGCGCAAGCCGGCGCGGTCACCGGCTGCCGGGCGGCAGCGGGAGTGAGAGTGGTGCCCAGTGTGGTGGTGCTGCCCGGCGGCAGCCTCAGCCGCCAGGTCACCTCGGCGGCGGCCGACCCGTCGGCGCGTACCAGTCGACCCCCGTCGCTGATCGCGGTCGCCGAGACGCCCTGGGGCAGCTCCTGACGGACGGTGGTGTCCACCGGGCGGCTGCCGGCGTTGCGGACCTCGATGCGGTACCCGGGCGCGGCGCTCTGCTCCGGCGCGACCCGTACGCTCACCTTCGGCTTGGCGGCCGGCGAGGCCACCCGGGTCGGCGTGGGTACCGCCGGTGGTGCCGCCGGCATGCTGGGGTCGGGCGTGGCCGCCGCCGCGTGGTTCCGCCCGGCAGTCGGGGCGTCCGGGGCGGTGGCCGCCGGCAGCACCGGCAGGGCGGTCAGCAGACCGACGCAGTGCACGATCGCCGCGAGGGCCTTGTGGTGTCGTGTCGATGCAGGCATACGAACGAACCTCCGCAGCCGACGCTAGGTGCGGGCGCACGTCGTGCGGGTACGAAGCGGTGAATCCGGCTCCGGCGGCGACCGGCGCGGGTAAGCTGCGACGACCGTCCTCGCGCCGCACTACATTGGCCTGGTGCGTATCGCTCGTTTCGCTCATGCCAAGGGAATGTCGTTCGGTGTCGTCGAGGGGGAGCCGGAGGCGGGCCCCCAGGGGCTCACCATCGCCGAGATCTCCGGTCACCCGTTCGGCCAGATCACCTTCAGCGGCGTCCGCTGGGCGTTGTCCGACGTCCGGTTGCTGTCGCCGATCCTGCCCAGCAAGGTGGTCTGCGTCGGCCGCAACTACGCCGAGCACGCCGCCGAACACGGCGCCGAGGTGCCGAAGGAGCCGCTGCTGTTCCTCAAGCCCTCGACCTCGGTCATCGGCCCCCGGGACGCGATCCGGCTTCCGGAGTTCAGCAAGCAGGTCGAGCACGAGGCCGAGCTGGCGGTGGTGATCGGCGCGCCGGGCGCCCGCCGGGCGGACCGGGCCGCCGCGGAACGGGCCATCTTCGGCTACACCTGTGCCAACGACGTCACCGCCCGCGACCTCCAGCGTTCCGACAGCCAGTGGACCCGGGCGAAGGGGTTCGACTCGTTCTGCCCGATCGGGCCGTGGATCACCACCGGGCTGGACGTCACCGACCTGGAGATCCGCTGTGAGGTGGGACGCACGCCGGAGGAGATGGAGGTACGCCAGCTGGGCCGGACCCGGGACATGGTCTTCGACGTGCCGGCGCTGGTGTCCTACGTCTCACACGTGATGACGCTGCTACCCGGTGACGTTGTGTTGACCGGTACTCCGGCGGGGGTTAGCCCGCTCACGGACGGGGATACGGTCAGCGTCCGGATCGAGGGGATCGGCGAGCTCACCAACCCGGTGGTGTCGCCGGCCTGAGCGACGTTTTGGCAGCTCAGGGGCGTTTTGGGGAAGTCGATTTGGCCTGTCGGTGCCGGGAGGGTAGAGTTTGATCCCGGCGCCGCAAGGGGCCAATGGGGTATGGGGTAATTGGCAGCCCGACTGATTCTGGTTCAGTTAGTCTAGGTTCGAGTCCTGGTACCCCAGCGCAGCCGAGATTCGTCACGAATCGAGGTCGCTGGATTCTGTTGGAGTTCGGCACCGGTGCACCGCGAGGGGCTCGGTCACGAGGTCTGGTAGAGTTCGGCGGCACCGCCTGACAGGTGGTGCCGCGATGTTGTGCCTGGCCCCGTCGTCTAGCGGCCCAGGACGCCGCCCTCTCAAGGCGGTAGCGCCGGTTCGAATCCGGTCGGGGCTACAGATCCGGCCCGTCCCACTTCGGTGAGGCGGGCCGTTTGTCGTACGTGGGATGTCGTCGCCCCGCTCGTGGACCCCTCTGCGGCACCGTACGGCGGCGTCGTTAGACTACTGCCGCACCACCCGCGAGGGCTGGTGAACAGGAAAGTACCTGGCCCCGTCGTCTAGCGGCCCAGGACGCCGCCCTCTCAAGGCGGTAGCGCCGGTTCGAATCCGGTCGGGGCTACCACAGGCCGTCACTCGACCGCCCCAACACCCTTTCCCGCCCAGTCGTCCCTGTGGCGCCTCATCGCGCGGTTGATCATGAACTTGTTGCCCCTGTGTTCGGCGTGTCATGGCAACAACTCCATGATCAACCCTGTTCGGCGGGGTGGGGCGGGGTGGGGTGGGTGGGTGGGGGTTAGAGGCCGGAGAGGCGTTGGCCGGCTCGGACGACGGCCATGGCGTGGCGTTCGCCGGGGCGGCGGCCTAGGCGCTCGATGGGGCCGGAGATGGAAATGGCGGCGATGACCCGGCCGGTGCGGTCGCGGATCGGTGCCGAGACGCTCGCCACACCGGCCTCGCGTTCCGCCACGCTCTGCGCCCATCCCCGGCGGCGTACCTCGGCGAGGGTGCGGCCGGTGAACTTCGACCGGGGCAGCAGTGGCATCACCGCCTCGGGCGGCTCCCAGGCGAGCAGGATCTGCGCCGCCGACCCGGCGGTCATCGGCAGCACCGAGCCGACCGGCACGGTGTCCCGCAGTCCGCTGGCCCGCTCGGCGGCGGCCACGCAGATCCGCTCGTCCGCCCGGCGCAGATAGAGCTGGGCGCTTTCGCCGGTGGCGTCCCGTAGTGCGGCCAGCAGTGGCTCGGCCGCGGTCAGCAGCACGTCTGGGGCCGCGTTCGCCAGTTCGCCCAGGCGCGGGCCGGGACGCCAGCGACCCTGGGTGTCCCGGACCAGCATCCGGTGGATCTCCAGCGCCTGCGCCAGCCGGTGCGCGGTGGCCCGGGGCAGCTTGGTGCGTTCAACGAGTTCGGCCAGGCTGGCGCCGTCGACACAGGCGGCCAGGATGACCACCGCCTTGTCGAGAACGCCGACACCGCTCATACTGTGTCCCACAAGCCGAAATTTACCTCCCAGAATTTAGGATGTCCAGATGGTGGGAGTCACTCCTGAGCCGAGGACCCTGGCCGAGAAGGTCTGGGACGCGCACGTCGTCCGGTCCGCCGATGGTGAGCCCGATCTGCTCTTCATCGACCTGCACCTGCTGCACGAGGTCACCAGCCCGCAGGCGTTCGACGGACTGCGCATGGCCGGCCGCCGGGTCCGGCGTACCGACCTCACCCTCGCGACCGAGGATCACAACACCCCGACCGGGTACGCCGATCCCTCGTTCCAGCAGCGCCGCGGCGACCTGCTCACCATCGCCGACCCCACCTCCCGCACCCAGATCGAGACGCTGCGGCGCAACTGCGCCGAGTTCGGCGTACGGCTGCACCCGCTCGGCGACGCCAACCAGGGCATCGTGCACGTCATCGGCCCGCAGCTCGGCCTCACCCAGCCGGGCATGACCATCGTCTGCGGCGACTCGCACACGGCCACCCACGGCGCCTTCGGCGCCCTGGCGTTCGGCATCGGCACCAGCGAGGTCGAGCACGTGCTGGCCACCCAGACGCTGCCGCAGGCCCGGCCGAAGACGATGGCGGTCACCGTCAACGGTCAGCTTGGCCCCGGCGTCACCGCCAAGGACCTGGTGCTGGCCCTGATCGCGAAGGTCGGCACCGGCGGTGGACGCGGTCACATCGTGGAGTACCGGGGCGAGGCGATCCGGGCGCTGTCCATGGAAGGGCGGATGACCATCGCCAACATGTCCATCGAGTGGGGCGCCAAGGCCGGCATGATCGCGCCGGACGAGACCACCTTCGCGTACCTGAAGGGGCGGCCCAACGCCCCCAGCGGCGCCGACTGGGACGCGGCGCTGGAGTACTGGCGGACGCTGCCCACCGACGAGGGCGCGACCTTCGACGCCGAGGTGACGCTGGACGCCGCTGAGATCACGCCGTTCGTCACCTGGGGCACCAACCCCGGGCAGGGCGCACCGCTGGGCGGGGCGGTGCCGGATCCGGAGGAGTTCGTCACCGATCCGGAGCGGGCCGCCGCCCGTCGGGCCCTCGCCTACATGGATCTGCGCCCCGGCACCGCGTTGCGCGACGTCGCCGTCGACGTGGTCTTCGTCGGCTCGTGCACCAACGGGCGCCTGGAGGACCTGCGCGCCGCCGCCGACGTGCTGCGCGGCCACAAGGTGGCCGACGGGGTACGCATGCTGGTGGTGCCCGGCTCGGCCGCGGTGCGGGAGGCCGCCGAGGCCGAAGGGCTGGACAAGGTCTTCACCGATGCCGGCGCCGAATGGCGCTTCGCCGGCTGCTCCATGTGCCTGGGCATGAACCCGGACACGCTCTCGCCGGGGCAGCGCGCCGCCTCGACCTCCAACCGGAACTTCGAGGGCCGCCAGGGCCGGGGCGGGCGTACCCACCTGGTCAGCCCACCGGTGGCCGCCGCCACCGCCGTCATCGGCCGGCTGGCCGCTCCCGCCGACCTGTAGAGGGGCTGCGACAGATGGACAAGTTCACCGTGCACACCGGCACCGCCCTGCCACTGCGTCGGTCCGACGTGGACACCGACCAGATCATCCCCGCCGTGTACCTCAAGCGGGTGACCCGTACCGGATTCGCCGACGGACTGTTCAGCGCGTGGCGCGAGGACCCGGGATTCGTTCTCAACGATCAAGCTTATGCAGGATCGTCGATTCTGGTGGCCGGCCCCGAGTTCGGCACCGGGTCATCGCGGGAGCACGCCGTGTGGGCGTTGCGGGACTACGGCTTCCGAGTGGTGATCTCGCCACGCTTCGGCGACATCTTCCGGGGGAACGCGCTCAAGGAAGGGTTGCTTCCGGTAGAGCTGGAATTGAAAGCCGTCGAAGAAATCTGGCACATGGTCGAGGAGGATCCGACCACCCAGGTGACCGTCGACCTGACCGCCCGCGAGGTGCGGGCCGGCACCGCCAACTGGTCGTTCCCGCTCGACGACTTCAGCCGCTGGCGGCTGATGGAGGGCTTGGACGACATTGGACTCACCCTCCGCCACGAGGACCGGATCAGCGCCTTCGAGGCCCGCCGGCCGGCCTTCCTGCCGCGGGTCGCGTAGCCGATCGCCCCGTTCCCCAGCCGATTTCGCCCCCACCGGTGCCACCGGTGGGGGCGAATCCGTTACGACACAAGGGCTTTTTTCCACCGAATGTTTGTGTCCCGCCAGCACAGGGCATACCGTGCGCGCAGAATGGCTCGCGTCGAGTCAGTTGCACAATCAGGAGGAAGTCGTGAACAAGGCCGAGCTCATCGAGGCGCTCGCCGTTCGCCTGGGGGACCGGAAAACGGCGACGGCCGCGCTCGACGCGGTTCTCGCTGAGGTCCAGGCGGCGGTCACCAAGGGCGAGAAGGTGGCGATCACCGGTTTCGGAGCGTTCGAGAAGCGTGTACGGGGCGCGCGAACAGCCCGCAACCCGCGTACCGGGGAGGCGGTGAAGGTCAAGAAGACCTCGGTGCCGACGTTCCGCCCCGGCGCCGGGTTCAAGGAGATGGTGGCCAGCGGCAAGGTGCCGAAGGCCACGGCCGCGGCGAAGAAGACCGTCGGCGCCACCGCCAAGACCACCGGTGCCAAGGCGACCGCGGCGAAGAAGACGACCGCGGCGAAGAGCACCGCAGCCAAGAAGACCACGGCGAGCAAGACCGCCCCGGCGAAGAAGACCACCGCGACCAAGGCGACCGCCAAGGCCGCTCCGGCGAAGAAGACCGCTACGAAGAAGGCCGCCCCGGCGAAGAAGACCACCGCGGCGACCAAGGCGACAGCGGCCAGGAAGACCGCGACGGCCAAGAAGGCTCCGGCGAAGAAGGCGCCGGCCAGGAAGGCTGCGACCCGGCGCTGAGCCGGTCGTACGACGAGGGCGTCCGCCGTCACGGCGGGCGCCCTCGTCATGTCCGTCCGACCACCGCCCGGGTGGAGAACCGTTGACCGGTACGGGAGCCGGCCCCGACAATCGCCGCACCACCCCTCGCCGAAAGAGAAACCGTGTTGAGTCAGCGTCGTCTCGGCACCGCCACCCTGGCCCTGGGTCTCGTCGTCCTGACCGACGTGCTCCGGGTGTTCCTGCCGTCGGTCATCACCATCTTCGGCCAGGCCGCCTCGACCCCGGCCGAACTGCTCGGCGCGTTCGCGCTCGGCTGGTTCGTGCTGGCGTTCGCCGCACCGGTCCTGGTCGCCCGGGTCGGCGCCGCCGCCGTCGGTGTCGCGGCGGTGCTGGCGCTCGGCGCCGCCCGGCTCGCCCTCACCGCCGCGCCCGGTGACCGGGCCCAACTGTGGTTGGCCACCGCCGGCCTGCTCGCCGGTCTGGTCTGGTTGGCCGCCACCGCCGTCCGGGTCACGCATCCGGTGCCGGGGCTGGCGCTGGGGCTGACCGGGGGCGCGCTGGTCCACGCGTTGCTCGGCACGTACGACCTCGTGTGGTGGCAGCAGTGGCCGGCGTGGGTGGCCAGCATGGTGCTGGTGGCGGCGCTGCTGGCGACCGAGACGGCGTTCGGTCGCCTCCACGACACCGCCCAGCCGTTCGACGGTCCGGCGTCATCCAGCAGCCGGGCCTGGCTGCTCGTCGGGCCGGCGCTGCTGCTCGGCGGCATGGTCGCGTTGTCGCCGGCGGTCGCGAGCACCGCGATGTCGTTCTGGTACGGCGAGGCCGGCACGGCCACACCCCCGCCGTTCGCGCTGGCCCCGCTGGGCGTCGCGGCACCACTGTTCCTGCTCGGTGCGCTGGTCCCGCCGCGCCGCCGGTGGCGGGCGCTGCCGCCGGTCCTGCTGGTGGCCGGGGCGCTGGTGTTCGGCTACGCGCCGACGACGTTGCTCATCCTCGCCATCCTGCTCAGCGCGGCGGGCCTGGGTGGTTGTCTCGCCCTGGCCGGTGCCGCGCCGGCGGCACCACAGGTCGCCCGGACCGGCGCGGCGTACGCGGCGGTGGCCGGCATGCTCGTCTTCGCCGTCGCCGCGGTGTTGTACTACGCCGCCTACGACCTCGGCTACCCCAACCGGTGGGTGCCGGTCGTGGTGGCGGTGCTCGTCGGCCTGGTCGCGTCGCGTGGGCCCCGGGAGCCGCAGCCGGTACCCGCGTCGGGGCCTGCCGGGTGGCGGTTCGCGGTAGCGGCCGCCCTCGTCGCCCTGGCTGCGGCCTGGCTGCACGGGCCGTGGCTGGTGTCGAGCAACCGGGACGGGCCGCCGGAGCGGGTGCGGCTGGTGGCGTACAACATCCGGATGGGCTTCGGCCTCGACGGCCGTTTCGATCTCAGGGCCCTGGACCGGGCGGTCGGCCGGGCCGATGTGGTGGTGCTCAGCGAGGTCGACCGGGGTTGGCTGCTCAACGGTGGCCACGACACCCTGCACCTGCTCGCCGCGCGGCTGGGGATGCCCTACGTCTTCGCGCCGGCCGCCGACCCGCTGTGGGGGGACGCGGTGCTCAGCCGCTGGCCGGTGCAGCGGCCACGCACCCGCCCGCTGCCCGCGGTGGGCGCGCCCACCGGGGCGCAGGCGCTGGGCGTCACGGTCGACCTCGGTGACGGCGTACGCCTGGCCGTGGTGAGCACCCACCTGCAACCGCCGCCCGGCGCGGACCCGGTGGTCCAGGCGCGCGCCGTCGCGGGCTTCGCCACCGGGTACGCCGAGGGCGCGCCGCTGGTGGTCGCCGGTGACTTCAACACCGAGCCGGGCGACCCGGCGTTCACCGCGCTCACCGACGCCGGCCTGGTCGACGCGTTCGCCCCCGCCCGCCCCCTGCCGACCAGCCCGGCCGACGATCCGCGCGAGCAGATCGACCACGTCTTCGTCACACCCGACCTGATCGCCGCCGACCCGGTCGCGGTGCCGAGCACCGCCAGCGACCACCTGCCGGTCGCCGTCACCCTCACCCTGCCCACCCGCTGAACAGCGGTGCGGCCGTCGACCGGTCCCGGTCAGAGGCGGTCGGCCGCGACCAGCCGCTCGCCGGCGAAGGCGAGCAGCCAGCCGCCGCCCTTGCCGGTGGTGAAGTCACCGCACCGCCCCGTCAACCGCTCCAGGGCACCCGGGATCACCTTGCCCTGACTGCACACCGCCGCCGGCTCCCCGGCGGCGGCCAGTGCAGTCAGGCGCGCGGCGGCGGCCAGCACACACTCGTCGGGTTGCTGGCCGGCGCTCGGCTCGTCCAGGTCGCCGCAGACCTCGATCGGCAGGTCCAACGACGCGGCGGCCGGATCGAGGGTCTGCACGCACCGACGCGCCGAGGCGGAGAGCAGCCGGGCCGGGCGGATCAGCCCGATCAACGGGGCCAACGCCTGCGCCTCGGACCAGCCACGGGCGTCCAGCGGTCGTCCCGTGTCCGGGCCGGTCCAGGCCAGCCGCTTGCCGGCGTGCCCGTGCCGCACCAGCACCAGCGTCGCGGTGACCGGTGGCAGGGCCGCGAACGCGGCGAGGACCTCCGCGTCGTGCGGATAGCTGACCAGGGCCACCGCGTCGTCGACGCCCAACCAGCGGACCTCGTCGACCTCCGTGTCCGGCTGGAAACCGCCGGTGCCCACGGCCCGCATCGACCAGTAGTCGACCACCTTCAGCCGGCCTTCGCTGCGGTACTGCACCGACGGCAGCCGCAGCTCCGGTGCGGCCTGTGCGTCGGCCTCCTCGGCGACCTCCCGGGCGGCGGCGGCCAGCGGATGCTCGCCCGGCTCCAGCTTGCCCTTGGGCAGCGTCCAGTCCCCGTAACGGGGGCGGTGCACCAGACACACCTGGACGCCGTCCGGCGGCGTCGATCGCCACACCACGCCCCCGGCCGCCCGGATCGCGGTCACGCCAGCCACCGGGTCCGGCGCCGTCGGCTGGCTCGCCGCCAGGCGTACGGGAAGTCCGCCCGCGCCCGTCGCACGGCCGCCCGCTCGCGTTCCAGCAGTCGGCCCGCGACGACCGCCAACTGGTGGTCGTCGGGTCGCGCCTCGGCCACCGTCCGCCAGGTCTCGGCCGCCACCGCCGCGTCCTGGTGCTCGCCGAGCAGGTTCTGCACCTTCGCCAGCGCCCGGGCCAGCTTCGCCGCGTCCCCGCCGAGCACCGGCGCGACCGCCGTCACCGCCGAGCGGGCCTGCTTGCCCTGTTTGCGTACGGTGTGCCACTGCTCGTCGGGCCCGGCCGGATGTAACGTGGCGACGCCACCCGGTTTCTTCGTCGTCCCGGCCAGCCGTCGCCACGGGCGGGCCACGAGTCGGGGCAGCACCCGCCGGGCCGGCGTGTCCGCCCGGGGCGTGAGGCGCGGCGCGCGGGCCGCCAGCACCAGCGCGTCCACCAGGGCGAGGTAGCGCGGTGAACGCAGCGCCTCGTCGACCCCGGCCAGCGCCTCCTCCTGCCAGTCGGCGAGCACCGCGTCCAGCCGGCCGACCGCCGCCGGGTCCACCGGGCTGACCGGATCGGCGGCGGCGGTGCGCCGCAACCGTTCCCGCAGCACCTCAGCGTCGCGGGCCGCCCCCAGGGCGTCCGCCAGCCATTTCAACTCGGCTCGCAGCGGCCGGGCCCAGGCCGGGCGGACCAGTGGGCCGAAGGTCTTCAGGTCGCTGCGCAACCGTCGGCAGGCGACCCGCATCTGGTGCACGGCGGTGTCGTCGTCGCCGACCGGTGCGCGCAGCCGGACCAGCGGGTCGTGCGCCAGCAGCCGGCCCGCCTCACGCCGTATCGCCTCGGTGACCACCGCCGCCGCGCTGGGTTCGGCCGGCAGCTCAACTGGAGCGACCAGATCCGGTTCGGCGGTGGCCGCCCGGCCGAGGGCGCGTACGTGCTTGGGGGTGAAGTCGCCGCCCTGGGCGCCGGCGTCGGCCAGCAGCTCGGTGAGCCGGTCGAGCAGTGCGGCGTCGCCGGCCTTGCGCTCCACCTCCACCTCGCGGAAGGTGCTCGTGGCGGCGCCCTCGGCATCGAGCACGGTGACCTGGTCGTCGACGACCTCGGCCAGCACCCGGCCGGCGTCGTCAACGATCTCGTGGGCGTGCCGGACGGTACGCACCACCGCCGCGGGGACCAGCCGGGCGCCGCGGTGGAAGACGGTGACCAGCTCGACCAGGTCCGCCGGTACCGCGTCCATACCGCCGGGCCGGGAGATCTCGTGGCGGACGCCGGGGCTGTCGGTGGGCAGCTTCACCGTCCACGGCAGCTCGTCCCCCTGACGGTGCCGCAGCGAGACGCCTGCTCGGGCCAGCCGCAGGTCCACGGTGTCGTGGTAGGTGGCGACGAGGGTGGCCGGTGCCAGCGACCGGACGCTCCCCGAACCCGGTACGGCGGGGGAGAGATCGGGCAGCAGCCACCCGGGCTCCACCGTGAACTTCCGTTCCTCCTCGACCATCAGCTCAGCCTATTCCCGCCCGCTCAACCGGCCGTGCCGCCGACGCGGCGCAGCAGCAGGTCCTGAAGGTGGCTCAGGGGCGTGTCGGAGGTGCCGGTCCGCCTGGTCCAGCTGCCGTCGGCGGCCAGCTCGAACGCGTCGACATCGGGGCTCATCGCGGCGCCGAGCACGTGGTCCAGCTCGGCCCGGGCCACCGGGTCGGTGACCTGGACCAGTGCCTCCACCCGCCGGTCCAGGTTCCGGTGCATCAGGTCGGCCGAGCCGATCCAGAACTCGGCGTCCCCGTTGTTGCCGAAGCGGAAGATCCGGGAGTGCTCCAGGAAACGGCCGAGGATCGAGTGCACCCGGATGTTCTCCGACAACCCGGGCACCCCGGGGCGCAGGGTGCACATTCCTCGGATTATCAGGTCCACGTGTACGCCGGCCTGGGAGGCCCGGTACAGCGCGTCGGTGATCTCCTCGTCGACCAACGAGTTCACCTTGAACTGCACGAGGCCGGGCATGCCCAGGCGGACATGGTTGATCTCTCGCTCGATCCGCTCGATCAGGCCGCTGCGGATGCCCTGCGGTGCCACCAGCAGCCGCCGGTACGCGGTCTGTCGGCTGTATCCGGTGAGCACGTTGAACAGGTCGGTCAGGTCCGCACCGATCTCCGGGTCGGCGGTGAGCATGCCGAAGTCCTCGTAGAGCCGCGCGGTCTTCGGGTGGTAGTTGCCGGTGCCGATGTGGCAGTAGCGGCGGATCTGGTTGCCCTCCTGGCGTACCACCAGGGCGGTCTTGCAGTGGGTCTTGAGACCGACCAGGCCGTAGACCACGTGGCAGCCGGCGCGTTCCAGGGTGCGCGCCCAGCCGATGTTGGCCACCTCGTCGAAGCGGGCCTTCAACTCGACCAGCACCACCACCTGTTTGCCGGCGGCGGCGGCGTCGACCAGCGCGTCCACGATCGGCGAGTCACCGCTGGTGCGGTAGAGCGTCTGCTTGATGGCCAACACGTTCGGGTCGGCGGCGGCCTGCTCGACGAAGCGTTGCACGCTGGTGGCGAAGGAGTGGTACGGGTGGTGCACCAGCACGTCGCCGTCGCGCAGCGTGGCGAAGACGCTGCGTGGCACCTCGCCCTCGGCGAGCCGGGGATGGGTGGCCGGAACGAACGGCGGGTCCTTCAGGTCGGGTCGGTCGGCCTCGCCGTACAACTGCCACAGCGCGGAGAGGTCGAGCAGGCCACGTACCCGCAGCACGTCCTGCGCGTCCATGTCGAGTTCCCGGACGAGCAGCTCCAGCATGTGGTCGGAGATCGAGGCGGCCACCTCCAGCCGGACCGGCGGGCCGAAGCGGCGCCGGGCCAGTTCCCGCTCCAGCGCCTGGAGCAGGTCCTCGTCCCGGTCCTCGTCGACCTCCACCTCGGCGTTGCGGGTGACCCGGAACAGGTGACACTCGACCACCTGCATGCCGGAGAAGAGCTGACCGAGGTGAACCGAGATGAGATCCTCCACCGGCAGCATGCGTACCCCCGGCTGGTCCCGGTCGACCCGGACGAAGCGGGGCACGTTGTTGGGCACCTTCACCCGGGCGAACAGCTCCGGTCCGCCGTCCGGGTCGCGCACCGCGACGGCCAGGTTGAGTGACCGCCCCGAGATGTACGGGAAGGGGTGGGCCGGGTCGACCGCCAGTGGGGTGAGCACCGGGAAGATCTGCTCCCGGAAGTAGGTGCGCAGCCGCTCCCGCTCAGCGTCACCGAGGTCGGACCAGCGCAGCACCCGGATGTCCTCGGCGGCGAGCTTCGGCAGCACGTCGTCGACGAAACAGGCGGCGTGCCGGGTCACCAGGGTGGCCGCCTTCTCCGAGATCAGCGCCAGCTGGGTACGCAACGGTAGCCCGTCGCCGCCGCGCACGGGCAGCCCGGCGGAGAGTCGGCGCTTCAGCCCGGCCACCCGCACCATGTAGAACTCGTCGAGGTTGCTGGCGAAGATGGCCAGGAACTTGGCCCGCTCCAGCAGCGGGGTGCGCTGGTCCTCGGCCAGGGCGAGGACCCGGGCGTTGAAGTCGAGCCAGGACAGCTCCCGGTTGAGGAACCGGTCCTCCGGCAGCGGGTGAACGGGCACCGGCGTGTCGGCGGGCCGGGGCAGGCCCGGCTCCGACACCGGGTCCAGCACCTCCTCCAGCCCGGCGGAGGCCGCTGCCGAATCGGTGTCCGAGGCGTCGTCGAGGGTGGGGTTGGTGCTGCGGAACCGCCCGTCGGTCCCCCTGGGGCGACCTCCGTTGCGGCTCGTGGTGTCGTCGGTGGCGGCGGGGCTGGCGGGGCGTTCGCGAGGGGTGCTCACCCGCTCATAATCACCCGAACTCGGTTAACGCAAAATGAACTTGGGGCGGGTTGTCACGACATCGTCGGCAGCGTCACGCGTACGACGCCGCCGGAGGCGTCGGTCTCCACGCTGACCCGCTGGCCCAGGCGGAGCAGCCGCAGTCCGGAGGCGTCGAACGCCCGGGCCGGGAAGGACA
Organism: Micromonospora aridisoli; assembly: GCF_056150025.1. Lineage (NCBI taxonomy): Bacteria > Bacillati > Actinomycetota > Actinomycetes > Micromonosporales > Micromonosporaceae > Micromonospora > Micromonospora aridisoli. Next base: position 355,039 of record NZ_JAXCFK010000001.1, read on the forward strand.
GTTCGGTGCCGTCGTCGAGCAGCAGCAGCCCGCTGCGGGTCGCCGCGTCGAAGGTCGCCACCGTGCCCTGCATGCCAGCACCGTACCGCGCTCGGCCGGGGAGACCCTGCCGACCTCCCCGGCCGAACTCCGTGATCGGGCGGAACCGGCGAGCACCGTGGTTCAGGTCGACGAGGACCCGGTGAAGCAGCCCGCGGCCAACGCCGCCGTGCGCGGGCCCAGCCCGAGCCGCGCCGCGGCGGCCAGGTCGTCGGCGGTGTCCACGTCGCGCCGCAGGCTGGGCCAGTCACCGGTGAGCGGGTGGGCGCCGCTGGCCGTGTGCGCGGCGGCCGATCCGGTTCCGAAGCGCGGGTCCAGGGGTACGCCCGGCGGGGCGGCCAGCAGCACGGTGCCGGTACCGGGGGCGTCGGCGACGAACCGTCGTACCCCCGACGGACCGGTCAGCGTGGTGTGCAGCGCCGCCGTCAGCTCAGCCGGGCGCAGGGCGGGCAGGTCGGCGGTGAGCCCGACCACCCAGCCGGCCACGCCCGCCGCGCCGTTGCGGAACGCGGCGTTGAGCCCGGCGTCCCCGACGTCCGGCAGCACCCGGGCGCCCGCGAGCCGGGCCGTCTCGGCGACCCGGGCGTCGTCGGTGACCACCCGCACCTCGGCCACCCCGGGGCAGGCCCGCACCGCCGCCAGCGTGTCGGCGACCAGCGCGAGGGCCAGCTCCTCGTGGGGTACGCCCGGCACCCCGCCACGCAGCCGGGTCTTCGCGGCTGCCAGGCGCTTCACCGGCACCACGACCGTCCAGGGCTGTGTCACACCTGCCATCCTGCCAGCCGGGCAGCGGTACCCTCACTGGCCGTACCCGGGGCGAGCAGGCATGATTTCGGCTGCGGACCTCACCGGGCTTCTCCGGTGGGCGGGTCGGGGCGGGCACGAGGAGGCACGGTGGGTCGGCGGAGGCTGGGGTTCTGGCAATGGTTCGCCGTGGTGCTGGTCAAGCCGGTGATGACCGTCTGGACCCGACGCACCTGGCGGGGGATGGAGCACCTGCGCCAGGACGGACCCGTGATCGTCGTGCCGAACCACATCTCACACGCCGATCCGCTGGTCTCCGCGCACTTCGTGTACGACGCCGGGCGGTGGCCGCAGTTCCTCGGCAAGGCGAGCGTGTTCAAGGTGCCAGTGATCGGCTGGATCCTGCACCGGTGCCGCCAGATTCCCGTCGAGCGGGGTTCGGTCGACGCGGTGAAGTCGCTGGACGCCCTGATCAAGGCGCTCGACGAGGGCGGGGCCGTGATCATTTATCCGGAGGGCACCACCAGCCGGGAACCCGATCTGTGGCCGATGAAGGGCAAGACGGGCGCGGCCCGGCTGGCGCTGGCCACCGGCGCCCCGGTGGTGCCGCTGGCGATGTGGGGGCCGGAGCGGATCTTCGATCCGCGCCGGGCCCGGATCAACCTGCGGCCCCGGATCCCGGTGACCGTGGTCGCGGGGCCGCCGATCGACCTGAGTCGTTGGGCGGGCGCCACCCCGAGCCGCCAGGTGCTGGAGGAGATGACCGACGTGATCATGTTGCGGTTGCGGGACATGCTCGCCGACATCCGGGGTGGGACCCCACCGCCGCTGTGGCAGCGCGCCGCCCGTCCGCAGGCCGACCGCCAGCGGCCGGAGGCCGCGGCGTGACCGGACAGGTGGCGGTGCTGGGTGCGGGATCGTGGGGTACCGCCTTCGCGAAGATCCTGGCGGACGCCGGCCGGGAGGTGACGATCTGGGCGCGTCGACAGTCGATCGCCGACGTGATCCGTACCGAGCGGCGCAACCCGGAGTATCTGCCCGGCGTGGTGCTGCCGGAGTCGGTCACCGGCACCGGCGACGCCGTCGAGGCGATCAAGGGCGCCGAGATGGTGGTGCTGGCGGTGCCGTCGCAGACCCTGCGGGGCAACCTCGCCGAGTGGGTGGAGCACCTGCATCCGGAGGCCACCCTGGTGTCGCTGATGAAGGGCATCGAGCTGGGCACCACCAAGCGGATGAGCGAGGTGATCGTCGAGACCGCCAAGGTCGCCGCGGACCGGGTGGTGGTGGTCTCCGGCCCGAACCTGGCACCGGAGATCGCCGCGGAGCAGCCGGCGGCCACCGTGGTCGCCTGCACCGACTCCGACCGGGCGACGCTGGTGCAACGGTCGATCACCACGCCCTACTTCCGCCCGTACACCAACGACGACGTGATCGGCTGCGAGCTGGGCGGGGCCGTCAAGAACGTGATCGCCCTCGCCTACGGCATCGCCACCGCGATGGGCTTCGGCCACAACACCCGGGCGATGCTGGTCACCCGGGGGCTGGCCGAGACCGCACGGCTCGGGGTGGCCCTCGGCGCGGATCCGCTCACCTTCGCGGGGCTGGCCGGCATGGGTGACCTGGTGGCCTCCTGCTCCTCCCCGTCGGCCCGCAACCGCACCTTCGGCGAGCACCTCGGCCGGGGCGCCACCCTGGAGGAGGCGCGGGTGGCCACCCGGCAGACCGCCGAGGGGGTCAAGAGCGCGCTGGCGATCCGGGACCTGGCCCGCGCGCACGGCGTGGAGATGCCGATCACCGAGCAGGTCGAGCTGGTCTGCCACGAGGGCGTGGATCCGCGCCTGGCGGTCCAGGCCCTGATGAGCCGCACCACGAAGCCGGAGTGAGCATGGCGGACGAGTACCAGTGGCTCTCGCCGGAGCAGTACGAGCAGGCGTTCCCGGGGCACGGGGACGGCACCCGGTGCGTGCACGCCGGCCTGCCCGAGCCGGCACCGGGCGCACCGTTCCTGCCCGGCCCGGTGTTCGCCGCGCCGTACCACCTCGACCCGTGGCAGGGGCCGTCGGCGGCGCCGAACGGGTACGGGCGTCCGGACAATCCGACCCGCCGGCTGCTGGAGGCGGCGGTCGGTGAGTTGGAGGGCGGCGACTGCCGGGTCTTCGCCAGCGGCCAGGCGGCGATCACCGGGCTGCTGCTGGCGGTGTTGCGCTCCGGGGACACGGTGGTGCTGCCCGCCGACGGGTACTTTCCGGTGCGCGCGTTCGCCACCGACACCCTCGCCGGCAACGGGGTACGGGTGCTGTTCGCGCCGACCGTCGGCCCGTACCCGGCGTTCGACGGGGTGCGACTGGTACTGGTGGAGACGCCGGCCAACCCGGGGCTCGACGTGGTGGACCTGCCGGCGCTGGCCGAGCGGGCGCACGCCGCCGGTGCCCTGCTGGCCGTGGACAACACCACCGCCACCCCGCTCGGGCAGCGCCCGCTGGACCTCGGCGCCGACGTGGTCGTCGCTTCCGGCACCAAGGCGTTGACCGGGCACTCCGACCTGCTGCTCGGCTACCTCGCCACGCGGTCGGCGGAGCTGCTGTCGACGGTCACCGCCTGGCGCACCGCGACCGGTGCCGTGCCGGGCGCGTTCGACGCCTGGCTGGCCCACCGGTCGCTGGCCACCCTCGACCTGCGCCTCGCCCGGCAGACGGCGAACGCGGAGGCGCTGGCCCGGCTGCTGGCCGACCGTGCCGACGTCTCCGGGGTGCGTTGGCCCGGCCTGCCGGACGATCCGGCACATCCGGTGGCCTCGCGACAACTGCGGCGGATGCCGGGGCTGCTCTCCTTCGACCTGGGCAGCGCCGAACGGGTGGCCCGCTTCCTCGACGCGTCCCGGCTGGTCGCCGCCGCGACCTCCTTCGGTGGCCTGCACACCACCGCGGACCGGCGGGCGCAGTGGGGCGACGACACCTCGCCGGGGTTCGTCCGGCTCTCCTGTGGCGTGGAGGACACCGCCGACCTGGTCGCCGACGTCGCGGCCGCGCTGGACGCCGCCGCCTGATGGCCGCACCGGTCTCCGCGGTCGGGTACGACGCCGTGGTCGCCCGGCTGCGCCGGGCCGGCTGCGTCTGGGCCGAGGAGGAGGCCCGTCTGCTGGTGGCCGCCGGGCGCGACCCGGAGGCGCTGGCCGGGCTGGTGGACCGGCGGGTCGCCGGTGAGCCGCTGGAGTACCTGCTGGGCTGGGCGGAGTTCTGCGGCGAGCGGATCGGTCTCGACCCGGGCGTCTTCGTGCCCCGGGCGCGTACCGCCCTGTTGGTCACCGCGGCCGCCCGGGTGACCGGCCCGGCGGCGAACGTGGTGGAACTGTGCTGCGGCTCCGGTGCGATCAGCCGCGCGCTGGCCCGTCGGCTCGCCACGCCCCGGCTGCTGGCCGCGGTAGACGTGGATCCGGCGGCGGTGGCCTGCGCGCGACGGAACCTGGCCGCCACGGGGGTGCCGGTCCTCGCCGGTGACCTCTTCGATCCGCTGCCGGCCGCCTGGCGGGGCGGCCTGGATCTGGTGGTGGCGAACGCCCCGTACGTGCCGACGGCCGCGATCCCCCTGCTCCCGGCGGAGGCACGCCGGTACGAATCCCCTGCGGCGCTCGACGGCGGGTCGGACGGACTGGCGGTGCTGCGCCGGCTGGCCGCGGCCGCGCCGGACTGGCTCGCGCCGGGTGGGCACCTGGTGGTGGAGGTCGGCCGGGCGCAGGTCGAGCAGTTCCGGACGGTACTGACCGAGGCCGGACTGGTGCCATCGGTGGTGCGCGACGACGCCTCCGACGCCACCGCGATGACGGGCCGTCGCCCGGACGACGTGGCGGGTCGGCGGTACGAGAACTAGCCTCACGTCAGGTTGTGACGGCGGGAGGCGGGAACTCGGGTGGACAGCGCGACGGTGGTCGTCGGGATCGACAACGGTGGCACGACCAACAACACCACCGTGCTCACGTTGGACGGGCGGTTCCTGGTCGACCGGTTGGTGGAGACGCCGAGCCGGGTGCAGGACGGTCCGGAGGCGGCGGTGGCGGCCATGTCGGAGGCGTTCGACGGGGTGCTGGCCCGCACCGGAGTGCGGCGTGAACAGGTGGGCGCGGTCGGTCTGGACACTCCCGGTCCGGCGAGCGCGAGCGGTGTCATCTCGTCGAAGGGCTCCACGAACTTCTCCCAGCCGGCGTGGCGCGGCTTCGACGTGCGAGGTGCGCTGGAGCGCCGGCTCGGGTTGCCGGTGGTCTACCACAACGACGGAAACGCGGCCGCGCTCTACGCCCACCACGTGCACTTCGGGGCCGCGGCGATGCGGCGCTCGTCGGTGTCGGCGATCGTCGGCACCGGGCTGGGCGGTGGCCTGGTCGAGACCGGCCGGGTGATCTCCGGTGCGGCGGGCATGGCCGGCGAGCTGGGACACGTGCAGATCCCGCTGACCACCGTGCTGGCGCCGGAGCAACCGGTGCCCACCTGTGCCTGCGGCCTCGCCGGTGACGTCGAGAGCATCGCCTCGCTGACCGCGATCGAGCACAACCTGCTGCCGTACTGGCTGACTCGTTTCCCGGGGCATCCGCTGGCCGGTGAGCCGCCGCGACGCGCCGCCAAGCTGGTCCGGGGCTACGGTGAACGGGGCGACGAACTGGCCCGGGAGATCTTCGCCCAGCAGGCGAGGGCGCTCGGTGCGCTGTTCACCATCGCCGCCAACTTCACCGACCCGCACGCGTACTTCGTGGGCGGCGGGGTGGTGGAGACGGACCCGGAGTTCCGCGACTGGTTCCTGGCCGCCGTGCGGGAGCACACCGTGCTGCGCGTGGAGCAGGCCGCCCTGGCCACCTTCGCGCTGGTGCCGGACCGCGACATGGCCGGTGCCCGGGGTGTCGCGCTGGCCGCACTGGAGGCGGTTCGCGCCCTGCCCACGCCGCCGCCGCTGGTCGGCGACTGACGGCGGCGGAGAAGCTGACCGGGCCGGCGGTGCCCTTACCGGCCCGGTCAGCGGCACTGGGGGTGCGATTCCTCCGTGGCTCAGCGCGTCCGTTCAGCGCGTCGGCGGTGCCTGGGCGAAGGCGGTCCACGCTGCCGGCGGGAACGCCAGCAACGGACCGTCCGGGTCCTTGGAGTCGCGTACGGCGACAGTGCCGGGAACGACGGCCACCTCGACGCAGGCGCCCTCGTCACCGCTGTGGCTGCTCTTGCGCCACCCGGTCACGGCCACCACCGCGTTGGTCGTCGGTGTCATCGGATTACCGTCCCTTCAGGAGTTTGAAGATTGCGTCGCGGCTGGCCGTCGGGCTGAGCGCGACGGTGCGCAGGTGCTCCATGATCTTCGTGCAGGTACGCAGGTCGCCCGGACGGTCGAGGATCATCTGCCCGGCGACCGTCTCCACGGAGGCGATGATCGGGTCCTCCGGGTCGGCGAACTCGAGGATGTGCAGCGAGCCCCGGGTGCCCCGGTGGTAGCCGGCTGACAACGGGATCACCTGGACCGTGATGTTCGGCAGCTCGCTCATCTTGAGCACGTGGCTCAGCTGTCCCTGCTGCGCGGAGTGGTCACCCACCGGTCGCAACAGCGCGGCCTCGTCGAGGATCGCGTCGAAGATCGGTGGGTCCTCCTCGAAGACCCGCTGCTGCCGGTCCAGCCGCATGCGGACCCGTTCCTCGACGTCGTTGTCGCTCAGGGTGTGCGGCCCGCCCCGCATCACGCCCCGGATGTAGTCGGCGGTCTGCAGCAGCCCCGGCACCACCGACGGTTCGAAGTTCGCGATGGCGATGGCCTCGGCCTCCAGCGCGATGAAGTCGATGGTGCGCCGGTCGAGCAGGTACGAGTAGGACACCCACCAGCCCGGCTTGCGCGCGTCCTTGGCGAGTTGCACGGCGGCGGCGACCTCGTCCGCGCCCACCCCGTACAGAGTCAGCAGGGCGCGCACGGTGGCCGGGCTGACCAGGGTCTGCGCGTTCTCGTAGCGGGAGAGTGTGCTGCGGGTGCTGTTGATCTCGTCGGCCGCGGTCTCCAGGGTGAGGCCGGCGGCTTCCCGGTGGTGGCGCAGGGCGATGCCCAACCGGCGGGCACGGGCGGTCTTCGGAGCCATGCATAGATGGTCGCACGTATTTGGGATGCTGTACATGAGAGAACGCCAGTGAGAGTTGCATTCATGCCCATGGAGCTGTCAATCTGTTAGCGCGTCCTCACCGCCGGTTGTCGTGGCGACGGTGGTGGTGAGCGACCGGAGGGGATGGGGCGCGCGGCGGTCGGGTTTTCCCCCGTACCCGACCGCCGCGTGCCACGCCAGTTGGTCGGCCACCGGAAGGGAATCGACGTGCGAACTGGTCAGCGGGTTTTCGGCGAGCGCCGGGGCGGCCGGCGATGACACGTTTCCTGGTGGTGCTGACCGACGTCCGCCCGTACGAGGTGGACGGTCGCAACGAGCGGCTGGCCCCCGAACGCCGCCGGCAGGTGGTCGGCGCGAGCAGCCGCGAGGCCGCCGAGCGGATCGCCGGTGCGTTCATGGCGCTGGGCATGGTGCGGGCCGGCCGGCAGCGGGTCAAGGTGATCGCCATTGGACGCCGGCACGCGTACGGCGAGCGCGAGCTGGCGGGCTGACCAGGGCGGGTCCGGTTACGTTCCGTATACCGCCTGTTGACCGATTGCGGCGGCCCTGCGTTCCCGCCGGGTATCGACTACCCGTGCCCGCCACGCACAGTAAGGTCATCCGGGAGAGCGCCAGCAGTGCGTCCCGGAAAGGTGACCACAGTGACCACCCCAGGCAAGACCCGCGTGGCGATCGTCTTCGGCGGCCGCAGCCCGGAACATGGCATCTCGTGCGTCAGTGCCGGCAGCGTGCTCGGCGCGCTCGATCCGGACGAGTTCGAGGTGGTGCCGGTCGGCATCACCCGGGCCGGCCAGTGGGTGCTCACCAGCGGCGACCCCGCCCAGTTGGCGATCAACGCCCGGCGGCTGCCGGAGATCACCGCGGCGTCCGGCACGGACATCGTGCTGCGCGCCGACCCCACCGGCAGCGGGCTGTTGGTGCTCGACCCGGCGGAGGGGCCCCGGGCGCTCGCCGACGTGGACGTGGTCTTTCCCGTGCTGCACGGCGCCTACGGCGAGGACGGCACCATCCAGGGCATGCTGGAGATGGCCGGCATCCCGTACGTCGGGGCGAAGGTGTTCGCCTCGGCGGCGGCGATGGACAAGGAGTTCACCAAGAAGCTCTGCGCCGCCGAGGGCATCCCGGTCGGCCCGTACGCGGTGCTGCGCAGCGGAACGACCCTCAGCGAGGCGGACAAGCAGCGCCTGGGCCTGCCGGTCTTCGTCAAGCCCTCCCGGGCCGGCTCCTCCTTCGGCATCACCAAGGTCAACGACTGGGCCGACCTCGACGCGGCGATCGCCACCGCCCGCGAGATCGACAGCAAGGTCCTGGTCGAGGGTGCCGTCGTCGGTCGGGAGATCGAGTGCGGCGTGCTGGAGGGCGAGGCCGGTGGGGCGCCGGAGGCGTCCGTCCTCGCCGAGGTCCGGGTGATCGGGGACTACGACTTCTACGACTTCGAGGCCAAGTACATCGACGCGGAGTCCGCCTGCGAGTACGACATCCCCGCGGACCTGCCCGAGCGGGTCACCCGGCAGGTCCGCGACTACGCGGTGCGCGCCTTCACCGCGCTGGACTGCGCCGGCCTGGCCCGCGTCGACTTCTTCGTCACACCCGAGCTTGAGGTGTACCTCAACGAGATCAACACGATGCCCGGCTTCACGCCGACGTCGATGTTCCCTCGGATGTGGGCGGCGGCCGGCCTGGAGTACCCGAAGCTGGTGGACCGGCTCATCCGCACCGCGCTGACCCGCGGGCCCGGGCAGTACTGAGCCCGGCCGGCACCGGGGACGACCTGGGGCCGGGCCGTTCCCGGCCCCGGCGCGTCAGGAGGTGCAGCCGGAGGGCGCCGAGCCGGACGACGGGACCGACTCGACGATGGTGGCGGAGACGGGGGAGGCCCACTGCAGCGCCTCGCCGTAGAAGTGCGGCACCCGCAGGGTCACCGCCGTCTCCCGGTCGACCGTGGTCAGCTCCGTCACGTCGGACCTCTCCACCGCGTACCAGCAGACCGAGTTGACCTTGAAGAGGTGGTCGGTGGGCCCTACCTCGGGCTCGTCGCCACCGCAGGCCACCGTGAGAGCCGGATCGCCGTACGCGGCGTTCTGCTCCGGTCCGGCGCTGACCGGCCGCTGCGGCAGGTCGCGGATCGAGGCGGGCAGCTGCGACAGCAGGGCACGGCAGACGGTGGCCGGGCGCTCGGCCAACGCCGGGGCGGCCATCTCGACCGGCGCGGTCGAGATCGGGCCCGGCGTGGTGCCGGGAGTGGTCGGCGACGACTCCGGTGCGGCGGCGGGCCCGTCGGGTGCGAGGTTGCCCAGCGCGAGCACGCCCACCAGCAGGGCCACCGGCACGGCCACCGCCGTGGCGATCAACGCCTCGCTGCGGTTGGTCCGGTCGGGTGCCTGCGCGTCCGGGCGGTCGGCCTCGGCGACGGAGGATTCAGCTTGCTCGTCCACTTACAGGCGCACCACCGAACACGTGAGGGTACGGGTGATGCCGGGCACCATCTGTACCTTGCTGACGATCAGTTTGCCGAGCTCGTCGACGGTGTTCGCCTCGGTGAGCACGACCACGTCGTACGGCCCGGTGACGGCGTCGACGCGGACCACGCCGGCGAGATCCGCGATGAGACCGGCCACGTCACGTGCCCGGCCGACCTCTGTCTGGATGAGGATGTACGCCTGTACCACGACTCGACCTCCCTCCGTCGCCGCCCGCCAGGCGGCCCGAAGGGAGAAAGTACCTTACGGACCAGGGCTGATCCCGATCGGTGGTCGGGGAGAAGCGGTGAGCGAGCGGAGCGGGGTGTCGACGTGAGTGTCGCGGATGTCGGGGAGTTCGGTCTGATCGACCGGGTGACCGCCCGGCTGTCGTACGGATCCACGGTGCTGCTCGGCCCCGGTGACGACGCCGCGGTGGTCGCCGCGCCGGACGCCCGGGTGGTCGCCACCACCGACGTGCTCGTCGAGGGGCGGCACTTCCGACGGGACTGGTCCGGGGCCCGCGACATCGGGCGGCGGGCGGCTGCGGCGAACCTCGCCGACGTGGCGGCCATGGGTGCCGACCCGACGGCCCTGCTGGTGGCGCTCTGCGTACCGGCGGACGTCGACACCGGCTGGCTGGAGGAACTCACCGACGGGCTCGGGGCGGAGGCCGCCGGTGTCGGGGCCAGCGTGGTGGGCGGGGACATGTCGGCCAGCCCCACCCTGACCATCGCGGTCACCGCTCTCGGCGACCTGGGCGGGCGGTCACCGGTCACCCGGGCGGGCGCCCGCCCCGGTGACGTCGTCGCCCTGGCCGGGCGCACCGGGTACGCGGCGGCCGGGTTCACCGTGCTCTCCCGGGGCTTCCGGACGCCCCGGATGCTGGTCGAGGCGTACCGCCGGCCGGAGGTGCCGTACCCGGCCGGACCACTGGCCGCGCGGCTCGGTGCCACCGCCATGATCGACGTGTCGGACGGGTTGCTCGCCGACCTCGGGCACGTGGCGAGGGCCAGCGGGGTGGCCCTCGACGTCACCCGGGACGCCTTCGAGGTGCCAGCGCAGATGCGCGACGCCGCTCAGGCGCTCGGCGTCGACCCGTACGCCTGGCTGCTGACCGGTGGCGACGACCACGCGCTGGCCGCGACCTTTCCCCCGGCGACGGCCCTGCCACCCGGCTGGCGGGTGATCGGCCGGGTCACCGAGGGCTCCGGCGTGACGGTGGACGGGCGGGAGTTCGACGGGCCGCCCGGGTGGGATCACTTCCGTTGACCGCTGGTGCGGTGCCTCTCCACCCGGGTCGTACCCTGCACAGGTGCCTGAAATCGAGATCCACAAGGTGCCGTTCGACTCCCCGGTGGCCCAGCGGTTGATCGCCGCGACCCTGGCCGACCTGGGTGCCCGGTACGGCGGCAGCGGCGACGAGACCCCGGTCGACGCCAGCGAGTTCGAACCGCCGGTCGGGGCGTTCCTGATCGCCATGATCGCCGGGCAGCCGGTGGGCTGCGGCGGCTGGCGCAGCCACGGTGACGACGGCCTGACCGCCGAACTCAAGCGGATGTACACCGCGCCCGAGGCCCGGGGACGCGGCGTGGCCCGCACGGTGCTGGCGGCCATCGAACGCTCGGCCAGTGAGCATGGCCGTCGTCGGATCATCCTGGAGTGCGGTGACCGGCAGCCCGAGGCGATCGCCCTGTACAAGGCGGCGGGCTACGAGCGGATCCCCAACTTCGGCTTCTACGCCGATGAGCCCGGCTGCCTGTCGTTCGGCCGTACGCTCTGACCGGCCGACTCGTGGGGACATGACGACACCGGCGGGCCCGCTGGGGCCCGCCGGTGATGACGAGGTCGTGATCCTGGCGGTCGCCGCGTCAGGCGCGGGCGACCTTGCCCGCCTTGATGCAGGAGGTGCAGACCTTCAGCTTCTTGGTCGTGCCGCCACCGGCCGGGGTGCGCACCGACTGGATGTTCGGGTTCCAGCGGCGGTTGGTCCGCCGGTGCGAGTGGGACACGTTGTGGCCGAAGCCCGGCCCCTTGCCACAGACGTCACACACGCTAGCCACGGGATACTCCTGGGTTTGAAACGTTCATGAAGTCGCCGCCAGGCGCTGCCCGGGCAACCTGGCCAGGGTACCCGATGGGGGAACCGGCTGCCCAACCGGGCTCAGCCGCCGCCACGGCCGTCGGCCGGGCCTCGCGGTGACGGCCCGACGGAGGTGTGCGCGGGAAACCCGGACGAAGCGGGACCCGCCCGGTGCCGGGCGAGTGTCAGCGTACGCCAGTAGGCTGCCACCGTGCTGGACACCCTCGACGCCGCCGCCGTGCGCCGCTGGTGCGCCAGCGGCCTGGCCGCGCTCAAGCGGCACCAGGGTGAGATCGACGAGCTGAACGTCTACCCGGTGCCGGACGGCGACACCGGCACCAACCTGGTGCTCACCCTCACCTCGGCACAGCAGGCACTCGCGATGGATCTCGACACCCACGCGGACGGCACCTCGACCGCGCACGGGCACGCACTGCGCCTGATGGCCCGGGGCGCACTGCTCGGCGCGCGGGGCAACTCCGGTGTGATCCTGTCGCAGATCCTGCGCGGCCTCGCCGACGCGCTGGCCGCCGCCCCACAGGTGCGGGGCCGGGAGCTGGCGGCGGCCCTGCGCGAGGCGACCGAGGCGGCGTACGCGGCCGTCGCCCGACCGGTGGAGGGCACCCTGCTCTCCGTGGTCTCGGCGGCCGCCGTCGCGGCCGAGCGGGCCGGCAGCGACGAGTTGCGCGTGGTGGCGCGGGCGGCGGCGAACGCCGCCGCCGGGGCCCTCGCCCGCACCCCCGAGCAGTTGCCCGCGCTGGCCCGGGCCGGCGTGGTCGACGCCGGTGGGCAGGGGCTCTGCCTGCTGCTGGACGCCCTGGTCGAGGTGGTCACGGGAGAGAGCCCCGAGCGGCCGGGGCCCAGCTCCCCGCCCGCGCGCCCGGTCACCGTCGTGCACGAGGCCGGCTCGACGGAGTACGCCTACGAGGTGCAGTTCCTGCTGGACGCCGGGCCCGAGGCGGTCGGACGGATGCGGGAGACCCTGGGCGCGCTCGGCGACTCGCTGGTGGTGGTCGGTGATGGTGACGCCTCGGGCGGCACCTGGCAGGTCCACGTGCACGTCAACGACGTCGGCGCGGCGATCGAGGCCGGCGTGGTGGCCGGTCGCCCGCATCAGATCTCGGTGACCCGTTTCGCCGATCAACCGCCGCCCGCGCCGACCCGGCCCACCGACGGGCGGGCCGCCGTGGTGGTGGCCGCCGGTGCCGGGATCGCCGAGCTGCTCGCCGCCGAGGGAGCGGTGGTGGTGCCCGGCAACCCCTCCATCGGGGAACTGCTGGACGCCGTCCGGGGCACCGGCGCGGCTCGCGTGGTGGTGCTGCCCAACGACCCGGACGCGCAGGCCGTGGCGAACCATGTCGCCGAGGAGGCGCACCGGCTGGGGGTGGAGGTCGCGGTGGTACCGACCCGATCACCGGTGCAGGCGCTGGCGGCGCTCGCCGTGCGCGATCCGCGGCGCCGCTTCGCCGACGACGTGATCGCGATGGCCGAGGCCGCCGGGGCCTGCCGGTACGCCGAGGTGTGCCGGGCCGGCCGCGAGGCGCTCACCGTGGCCGGCCCGTGCCGCACCGGTGACGTGCTCGGCCTCGTCGAGGGGGAGGTGAACCTGATCGGCACGGATCTGGTCGACACCTGTGTCGAGCTGGTCGACCGGATGCTCGGCGGCGGCGGCGAACTGGTCACCCTGCTCGTCGGCGCCGACGCGCCCGACGGGCTGGTCGACGCGGTGCGTACGCACATCACCGCGCGCTGGCCCTTCGTCGAGGTGCAGGCGTACCCGGGCGGGCAACCGCACCATCCCCTGCTGGTCGGTGTCGAATGACCGCCGAGGCGTCCGACCTGGACACCCCGCTGAAGAAGCTGGTCGGTGAGAAGACCGCCAAGGCGCTGGCCGGCCACCTCGACCTGCACACCGCGGGCGACCTCATCTACCACTTCCCCCGCCGCTACGACGAGCGCGGCGAGCACACCGACATCCGCGCTCTCGACGTCGGCGAGCAGGTCACCGTGCTGGCCCAGGTGCAGCGCACCGCCGTACGCCCGATGCGGCAGCGGCGGGGCAACCTGCTGGAGGTGACCGTCGGTGACGGCTCCGGCGGCAGCCTCACCCTCACCTTCTTCGGCAACCAGGCCTGGCGCGAGCGCGAGCTGCGGCCCGGACGGTGGGGGCTGTTCGCCGGGAAGGTCACCGAGTTCCGGGGCCGGCGGCAGCTCAACGGGCCGGAGTACGTCCTGCTCGGGGAGCAGACCGACACCGAGGCCGCGGCCAGCGAGCAGATCGAGGAGTTCGCGGGGGCGCTCATCCCGGTCTACCCGGCCGCCGCGGCGGTGCCGACCTGGGTGATCGCCCGCTGCGTACGGGTGGTGCTGGACACCGTGGCTCCGCCGGAGGATCCGTTGCCGGCAACCGTGCGGGCCAGCCGGAACCTGGTCGCCCTGGGCACCGCCCTGCGGGAGATCCACCGCCCGTCCAGCCGGGAGGAGCTGTACCGGGCCCGCCGCCGGTTGAAGTGGGACGAGGCGTTCGCCGTGCAGGTGACCCTGGTGCGTCGCAAGCGCGACGCCGCCGCGTCGCCCGCGCGTCCCCGGCCCGGGCGGCGGGGTGGCCTGCTCGACGCGTTCGACGCCCGGCTGCCGTACGAGCTGACGGCCGGCCAACGCGACGTCGGCGTCGAGATCGCCGCCGACCTCGCCACCGGTCATCCGATGCACCGCCTGTTGCAGGGCGAGGTCGGGTCCGGCAAGACCGTGGTGGCGTTGCGGGCGATGCTCCAGGTCGTCGACGCCGGCGGGCAGGCCGCGTTGCTCGCCCCCACCGAAGTGCTCGCCGCCCAGCACCACCGCGGCATGCTCGATCTGCTCGGCCCACTCGCCCAGGCCGGTGAGCTGGGTGCCGCCGAGCACGCCACCCGGGTGGAGCTGGTGACCGGGTCGCTGGGGGCGGCGGCCCGCCGCCGGGCGCTGGCCGAGGTCGCCAGCGGCGCGGCCGGCATCGTGCTCGGCACCCACGCCCTGCTCTACGAGGGGGTCGACTTCGCCGATCTCGGCCTGGTGGTGGTCGACGAGCAGCACCGCTTCGGGGTGGAGCAGCGGGACGCGCTGCGGGCCAAGGCGGAGCAGCCGCCGCACGTGCTGGTGATGACCGCCACGCCGATCCCCCGCACGGTGGCCATGACCGTCTACGGCGACCTGGAGATCTCCACCCTGTCCCAGCTGCCACGCGGACGGTCGCCGATCGCCTCGCACGTCGTGCCGGCCGCGGAGAAGCCGGCCTTCCTCGACCGGGCCTGGCGTCGGCTGCGGGAGGAGGTCGCCGCCGGTCACCAGGCGTACGTGGTCTGTCCCCGCATCGGTGACTCGGCGTCCGGGCCCGAGGAGGAGCCGCCGGCGGTCGACGACTCCGGGCGGCGGCCCCCGCTGGCGGTGACCGAGGTCGCCCCGCTGCTGGCCGAGGGTCCGCTGCACGGCCTGCGGATCGGTGTGCTGCACGGCCGTCTGCCGGCGGACGAGAAGGACGCGGTGATGCGGTCCTTCGCCGGCGGAGAGCTGGACGTGCTGGTGGCCACCACGGTGGTCGAGGTCGGGGTGGACGTGCCGAACGCGACGATGATGGTGGTCCTGGACGCCGACCGGTTCGGCGTCTCCCAACTGCACCAGTTGCGGGGCCGGGTGGGTCGGGGCAGTGCCCCCGGGCTCTGCCTGCTGGTGACCGAGGCGACCGAGGGCACCGGGGCGCGGGAGCGGCTGGACGCGGTCGCCTCCACCACGGACGGTTTCAAGCTCGCCGAGCTGGACCTGGAACAGCGTCGGGAGGGCGACGTACTGGGTGCCACCCAGTCCGGTCGTCGTTCGCACCTGCGGCTGCTGTCACTGCTACGCGACGCCGACCTGATCCGGGACGCGCGGGCGGAGGCGATTGCGCTGGTCGAGGAGGATCCGGAGCTGGTCCGGCATCCGGCGCTCGCCGCGTCGGTAGCCGCGCTGGTCGACGCCGACCGCGCCGAGTACCTGGAAAAGGGCTGACCGACCGCGTCGGTCGCCCCGGCGTGCCTGGACCTGATCCGGGCGGTCGCCTCCGGCGTGCCTGGACCTGACCCGGCGCAGGTACGCCGAGGGCGCGCCGACCAGGTGGTCGACGCGCCCTCGGATCAGGCCGTGCCGGGCTGCGTCCTCAACTGCCGGACGGGCCCGTCAGCTCGGCTCAGGCGGTGAAGTGGATCCGCCGCCGCCGTGCCATCACGAACAGCACTGCACCCAGCGCCAGCAGGGCGATCGCGCCTGCGGCGATGCCGCCGGCCGCGGCACCGGTCACCGGCAGGCCCGGGGGCTCCTCGCCGCCACCGCCACCGCCGCAGCCCTCCGGCGCGTAGACGACCTCAAGCTCCAGGCCCAGCTCCGGCAGGACGACCAGCGCGGTCTCCTCGTCACCGGCCGGGAAGGTGACCTTCTCCGACGAGCCCGGCGCGACGGTACGAGTCTCGGTCTTGTCGCCGTAGGTGAACTCCACCTTGACCGGCATGCCACCCTCCGGGTTGGACGCGGTCAGCCCGAAGGTGTCGCAGTCGGCGTCGGCGGTCACCGTCGGCAGCGGGCAGTCCTCCGGACGCTCCCAGGAGTACGTGCCGTTCTCGATGACCTTGCCGTCGACCAGCACCTCGATCTTGCCGGCGTTCTCGGCGGGCACCACGGTCTCGTTGTCGGCCTTGCCCGGCTCGACGGTGACGGTCTTGGACCAGCCGTTCTCGCCCCGGACCTCGAACTCCACCGGGTACTTCGAGATCGAACCGTCGTTGCTCAGCGAGACGGTGACGGTGCCGTCGCAGGAGGAGGCGAAGGTGGACGCCGGGGTGGTGCAGTTCTTGCTGCCGCCGTTGTACCAGCCGGGCGGGCCCGACGAGCGGTTGCCCGGAGCACCCTTCTCGCCCAGCTTCTTGGAGCCGTAGCGCGGGCCGTTCTCCACCAGCGGGTCGATGACCTCGTCGACGCCGCCCCAGATCAGGTCGACCTGGGTGTAGCAGTCCGGGACGCCGACGTTCAGCTCGATCTCGGTCTGCCCGCCGCCCAGGAAGTCGCTGTCCGGCTCACCGTAGACGTACTGCGGGGTGGCGAACTGCGGGCGCGGCGCGAAGTAGGACACCAGGGTGAAGTACTGCTTCTCCTCGCCGCACAGCGGCAGGTCGCCCTCCAGCTTGACGGTCGCCTTGCCGTTCGGGCCGTCGAAGGTGTGGCTGTACTTCGCCTGGCTGGCGTCGATGCACTTCGGTGCCGGGTTGCACGCGGCGTCGGCGGCGAGGTTGATGGTGCCCTCGTTGGTCTTCTCCCGCCGGTTGTCCCAGCGGCCCTCGACGATGAGCTTGGCGCTCGTGGTCGCGCCCGGCACGCGCTGGACGGCCTGGACCGAACCGCCCGCGGGGATCGCAACGCCTTGGAGATTGACGGGCTCGGTGCCCGGAACGAGTACCTGAACCGGGGTCGACGGCTCGGCGGTCACCTTCTTGACGGTGGCGGCGGTCCTACGCTCGCTGTTGGCCACCGTCCACGTGATCACCCGCTCACCACTGAGCTGGTCACAGACGGCGGTGGCGGTGATGGTGGTGTGGTGGGCGGCGGCCGGGGTTGCCGCCACCGCCGCTCCGGTCATGCCGATGAGGGCGGCTGCCAGGACAGCCAGCGGCCGCCGCAGCGACAGCTTGGGTCGGATCACGCGTACTCCCGGGGTGAAGAAGAGCGTCAGGGGCGGCGCGGGCGGGACGGACGGCGCTGGCGGCAGGTGCCGCGCCTGAGGGGTGCCTCCCGTGCCGATGGCCGGCGGCGATGACGCCGGCACCCGGCAGACCCTAGCGAGATCGTGAGAAACGAAACAGCCCTCAGGCGGGCTTAATCATGATGTTATGAATGCGAGATCATTGATATACAACGGGTGAGCGGGTGGCGTCTCTTCGCGTCGATGTCCGTTGTGGAGCGGGCCGGCGGCGGGGCGATCGACGGCCGGATCCGGTGGCCTGGACCTGCGGTGCCGCCGATCGGAAGCGCGCGAGGGTGCGGCGATCTTTCCGGTGCGGGCAGGGTCGTCGGACCGCTGCGGAGATCGGTCGAGGAAGGCTGGTTGCCCGACCTGCGTCGCGTAGCGTCGGGTACATGAGCAGGAGCGAACGATGACCCGCATCGTCGCTGGCAGCCTCGGCGGCCGACGGATCAGCGCCCCGCCCGGTGCCGGCACCCGACCGACCTCCGACCGGGTACGCGAGGCGTTGTTCAGCGCGATCGAGGCGGAGGTCGACCTCGACGGCGCGCGCTTCGCCGATCTCTACGCGGGGTCGGGTGCCGTCGGATTGGAGGCGCTGTCCCGGGGCGCCGCCCACGCGCTGCTGGTCGAGTCCGACCCGCGTGCCGCCCGGGTGATTCGGGAGAACCTGGCGGCGCTGCGGGTCGGTCCCGCGGCCCGGCTGGTCACCGGCAAGGTCGCCACCGTCCTGGCCGCCGGTGTGGCGGGTGACCCGTACGACGTGGTCTTCGCCGACCCGCCGTACACGCTGCCGGACGACGACGTCCGCACGATGCTCGCCGCTCTGCTGGACGGTGGCTGGCTGGCACCGGAGGCG
Source organism: Micromonospora aridisoli (assembly GCF_056150025.1). Lineage (NCBI taxonomy): Bacteria > Bacillati > Actinomycetota > Actinomycetes > Micromonosporales > Micromonosporaceae > Micromonospora > Micromonospora aridisoli. Next base: position 373,084 of record NZ_JAXCFK010000001.1, read on the forward strand.
TTGGTGGTGGTGGAGCGGTCCAGCCGCAGCGGCCCGGTCGAGTGGGTGGAAGGCGTCACTGGCCAGCGCAGTCGCCGGTACGGCGAGACCACCCTTTGGTACGGTCGCCGATCATGAGACGTGCGGTGTGTCCCGGCTCGTTCGACCCGGTCACCAACGGTCACCTCGACATCGTCGGCCGGGCCAGCCGGCTGTTCGACGAGGTGATCGTCGGCGTACTGGTCAACCAGTCGAAGACCGGTCTGTTCACCGTCGAGGAGCGCATCGACATGCTCCGTGAGGTGACCGCCTCCTACGGCAACGTCCGGGTGGAGTCCTTCCGGGGCCTGCTGGTGGACTTCTGCCGAGCGCAGCGGGCGACCGTGCTGATCAAGGGCCTACGGGCGGTCAGTGACTTCGACTACGAGTTGCAGATGGCCCAGATGAACATCGGCCTCGCCGGGGTCGAGACGCTGTTCATGCCGACCAACCCGCTCTACTCCTTCCTCTCGTCCAGCCTGGTCAAGGACGTGGCCAAGTGGGGCGGGGACGTCACCCCGCACGTACCCGACGTCGTCCGCGAGGCCCTCAAGGCCCGCCTCGTCCCCCCACCCCCCTGACCACACCCACCGCCTCCGGGTTCGCGATCTTGCAGTTCTGGTCGCCGTTCTGTCGCTTTCGGCCTCGTTTGCGGGGACAGAAAGTGCAAGATCGCGGGATGGGGCGGGTGACACGCCCGGGGAGGGGAGGGTGTGGGGTTGGTGGTGGACGACATCATTGGGTGAAGCGGGAAACCGACCGCAGCCCCCATGATGTAGGTCGGCCCGACGAACGACAGGAGTGAGGTACCGGTGGACCCGCTCGACCGCATCGACGAACTGATCGCCATCGTGGAGCAGGCGCGCTCCGTACCGATGTCGCGCAACAACTGCATGGTCGACCGGGGTGAGATGATCGCGGCCCTCGACGAACTGCGCGCCGAGCTGCCCGCCGACCTGCGCCGCGCCGCCGCCCTGCTGGAGGAGCGGGACAAGATCATGGAGGCCGGCAAGCGGGAGGCCGACCGCATCATCAGCGAGGGTGAGGCGGAACACGCCCGCCTGGTCTCGGTGAACGAGATCACCGTCTCCGCCGAGCACGAGGGCGCCCGGATCATCGCCGAGGCGAGGGCGGAGGCGCAGCGGCTGCGCGAGGAGGTCGACGACTACGTCGACACCGCGCTGGCCAACTTCGAGCAGTTCCTCACCCGGGCGCTGGCCTCGATAGAGCGCGGCCGGGACAAGATGCACGCGCTGCGGGAGATCGGTACCTTCGCCGGTGACGAGGCGGAGCGACCACTGCCCTTCTGACCCCGACCGCCGCCGGCCGGAAGATCCGCCGCCGGGATCGTCCGGGCTGCGGCCGACCCGCTGGTCACCCCGGTTCGACGCTGGGGCGTCCGTCCAGGTAACCTCATTTGTCGGCCTCTCACCGGCCGGAGTCTGACTATGCCCAAGAACTCACCCACTTCACTCGACCCCAGGTCGCCGCTGGTCCTCGACACGAGGGAGCTGCCGCGCCGACCTGGTGCTCTGCGTACCGTCGAACGGGTGGTCCCGGCACCGTCGGACCTCGGCGTGGAGTTGATCGGCGTGCCGGAGGGCGCGGGTCTCGACCTCGATCTGCGGATGGAGTCGGTGTCCGAAGGCGTGCTCGTCTCGGGGACCGTCAGCGGTCCGATCCGGGGCGAGTGCGGTCGCTGCCTGCGCGAGATCAACGACTCGGTGACGGTGACGATCCAGGAGCTGTACGCGTACGAGAACAGCACCACGGACGCCACCACCGAGGAGGACGAGGTCGGTCGAATGCAGGGCGACCTGATCGACCTGGAACCGGCGTTGCGGGACGCGGTGGTGCTCGCACTGCCGACCAACCCGCTCTGCCGCCAGGACTGCCCAGGTCTGTGCCCCGACTGCGGGGTGCACTGGGATGATCTGCCGGCCGATCACAGCCACCAGCAGATCGACCCGCGTTGGGCGGGCCTGTCGCAACTGACCAGTACAGAGGAGTAAGAACCGTGGCCGTCCCCAAGCGCAAGATGTCGCGCAGCAACACCCGGTCGCGCCGGGCGAACTGGAAGGCCGCGGCGGTCGCGACCGTCGCCTGCCCGCAGTGCAAGTCCGCGAAGCTGCCGCACGCCGCCTGCTCCGTCTGCGGCACCTACAACGGCCGCCAGGTCCTTGAGGTCTGACCCGGACGGCGCGTGACGTCTCCGACCACAGGTCGGGCGACGCACACACCCCGGCGGTCGCCCGTCGCTCCGGCCGACGCCGGCCGGCCCAGTCCGGCCGGCGTCGACCCGGAGTCGGGCGTCGCACGGATCGCCGTTGACCTCCTCGGCGGGGACGACGCTCCCGCCGTCGTGGTGGACGGCGCTCTGCGGGCGGTGCGCACCGACCCGGACCTGCACCTGCTTCTCGTCGGGCCGACCAGGGCCGCCGGCGCGCTGATCGACGCCCTGGATCCGGCGCAGCGCGACCGGATCACGGTCCGGCCGACCCGCTCCGTCGTCGACATGGCCGACGACCCCAGCGCGGCCCGCGCCGAGACCACCGTGCGGGCGGCCGTGACGGCCGTCCGTGCCGGGTACGCAGACGCGCTGGTCTCCGCCGGCTCCACCGGCGCGACCGTCACCGCCGCCGCCCTCGGCCTGGGGCGTTGGCCCGACGTACGCCGGCCGGCCCTTGCCGCCGCGCTGCCCGCCGTCTCCGGTCCCGTCGTCCTGCTCGACGTCGGTGGCTCGCTGGAGCCGAGCCCGGCCACCCTCGCCCGGCACGCCGCACTCGGCGCCGCGTACGCCGCGGTCGCACACGGTGTCGCCACGCCCCGGGTGGGTCTGCTCTCCGTGGGTACCGAACCCGGCAAGGGCGACCGGGCCCGCCGACTCACCGATCCCGTGCTCAGCACGGCGACGCTGCCCGCCGACGCCCGCTACATCGGGCTCGTCGAAGGGTACGACGTCTGCCTCGGCGCGCGTGCCGATGTGGTGGTCACCGACGGCTTCACCGGTAACGTGCTGCTCAAGGCCATCGAAGGCGCGTACGCCATGGCCGGCGGGACGCCGCCCGGTGGTGGCGCGCCCCGGGCGGCCGCGCTGCTCGGAGTGGCCGGCACCGTCGTCGTCTGCCACGGTGCCGCCCGCGCCGACGACATCGCCTCCGGCATCGCCCTGGCCGCCCACCTCTGGCGGCGGAACGCCACCGAGCGGGTCGCCGCGCTGCTCGCCGGGGACCGCACCGATCGCACGACCGACACCGAGGTACGCACATCATGAGCAACGACAAGCGCCAGCGGCCCTCAATCGGCCACCTGGAGGCCGCCTTCGGCGTCTCACTCGACCCGGAACTGCTGGAACGCGCGCTCACCCACCGTTCGTACGCCTACGAGAACGGCGGCCTACCCACCAACGAGCGGCTGGAGTTTCTCGGCGACTCGGTGCTGGGCGTGGTGATCACGACCGCGCTCTTCCAGAACCATCCCGACCTGCCCGAGGGGCAGCTGGCGAAGCTGCGGGCCAGCGTGGTCAACATGCGCGCGCTCGCGGACGTGGCACGCGCTCTGGGCCCGGACGGGCTCGGCCCCTACCTGCTGCTGGGCAAGGGCGAGGAGACCACCGGCGGTCGGGACAAGGCCAGCATCCTGGCCGACACCCTGGAGGCGCTGCTCGGCGCGATCTACCTCCAGTACGGGCTGGACACCGCCGCCATCGTCATCCACCGGCTGTTCGACCCGCTGATGGCCGAGTCCGCCGGCCGGGGCGCCGCGCTGGACTGGAAGACCAGCCTTCAGGAGCTGACCGCCGCACTCGGCCTCGGCGTGCCGGAATACCGGATCGAGGGGACCGGGCCGGACCACCTGAAGACCTTCACCGCCTGGGTGGTGGTCGCCGGCAACCGGTACGGCGGTGCCGATGGTCGAAGCAAGAAGGAGGCCGAGCAACGGGCGGCGGAGTCCGCCTGGCGGACCCTGACCGAGCAGGCCGAAACGGCCGCCGACAGCGCGGCGAACACCGCCAGCGCGGCGACCGCCGAGGTTGCGCCGACCGCCGACGGTGCGGCGCAACCGGTGGACGAGAAGGTGCGGGCGACGGCCGGCGCGGGCCGTGAGCTGGTCGACGAGGTCGAGGCTCGGGCGCCGCATGCCTGAACTGCCGGAGGTGGAGACCGTCCGGCAGGGGCTGGCCCGCTGGGTCACCGGTCGCCGGATCTCCTCGGTGGAGGTGCGCCACCCCCGGGCGGTCCGCCGGCACGTGCCCGGCGGGGCCCACTTCGCCGACGTGCTGGCCGGCCGGAAGGTGCTCGACGTACGCCGTCGCGGCAAGTATCTCTGGCTGCCACTGGACAGCGGTGACGCGGTCATCGGGCATCTCGGGATGTCCGGGCAACTGCTGCTGCAACCGGCGACCGCGCCCGACGAGACGCACCTACGGGTCCGGTTCCGGTTCGACGACGGCGGGCCGGAGCTGCGCTTCGTCGACCAGCGCACGTTCGGCGGACTGTCGGTCAGCGAGGGCGGTGGCACGCTGCCGGCCGAGATCGCGCACATCGCCCGCGATCCGCTGGACCCGGAGTTCTCCGACGCGGAGTTCGTGGCGGCGCTGCGGCGGCGGCGTACCGAGGTCAAGCGCGCACTGCTCGACCAGAGTCTGATCTCCGGCGTGGGCAACATCTACGCCGACGAGGCGCTGTGGCGGGCGGGACTGCACGGCACCCGGTCCACCGACGCGCTGACCGGCCCGGCCGCCCGGCGGCTGCTCGCGCACGTGCGGGACGTGCTCGGCGAGGCGATCACCGCGGGCGGCACCAGCTTCGACGCCCTCTACGTCAACGTCAACGGGGAGAGCGGCTACTTCGACCGGTCGTTGAACGCGTACGGACGCGAGGGGCAGCCCTGCCGTCGCTGCGGCGCGCCGATCCGCCGTGAGGCGTTCATGAACCGCTCGTCCTACAGCTGCCCCCGCTGCCAACCGCGCCCCCGCCCCCGCCCCTGACTCCTCCCGCGATCTTGCAGTTTCCGTCCCCGCAAAGGCCGTAAAAGGTTCGTTCCGGCGACCACAAGTGCAAGATCGCGGAAGTGGGAGTGGGGACGGGCGGGTGAGGGGTGGTCAGGGGGAGGGGCAGGGGAGCCGCCAGGCGTCCAGGGTGCGGTTCTTGCGGATGGAGGCGAAGCCGTAGCCGACACTGGTCACGCAGAAGTCGGTGGTGGCTCCGGTGTACTCGACGTGGAACACCGGTTTGCCGGCGTCGGCGAACGGCAGCAGCTTGTCGCACTGCTCCTGTCGTACGCACTCCTCGTTGACCGCGAAGTCGAAGTCCGGCGCCAGCGCGGCCACCTGCGGCAGGTCGCCCAGCAGCCCGGGGGAGAGATCGAGCGAGCGGGCCAACGTGGCGACCTGCCGGTTGAACCGCAACTGGTCGTCGAACTCCAGCGGGAAGCCGGAGCGGTGGTCGTAGCCGTCGGCATCGGCGAACACCACCGCGCCGAAACCCTTTCCGCGGCAGAGCCGGAACCGGTCGGCCAGCACCGGCCGCAGGACGTCCCACCGGCGTACGTCCACCCAGACGCGCCCGGTCGAGGCCACCGTGGCGCCGCGTGCCGCCGCCGGATAACGGCTCGCGTCCGGGTCCGCCGGACGCATCGAACCGATGTGCACCTGGCAGACCAGCCGGCGGCCCCGCGAGCGCAGCTCCGCGGTCTGCGCGGCGGTGGTGTCGACCGGGTCGAGGACGAACACGTCCGCCTCGACTTCCGGATCGAGCACCCCGTCCAGCTGCCACTGCCACTGCCAGTGCCGGGCCGAGGTGGCCGGCCAACTGGTCGGCGCTCCGGGCGGGGTGAGGTCCGGCCGGCACGCGGCCACCGTGACGAGCAGCGTGAAGGTCAGTACGGCGGGCAGCGCTCGACGGTGCGGCCAGCCCACCGGCCGCCGGCCCAGCCCGATCCGCATCGCCAGCTCCGCAGGTCGCGGGGCGGCATCGGGCCGCCCGGGCCGGTACGCCGCGTCTCGGCGTACCCACCCGGTCAAACGAGGACAGACCCGACAAGGACTCGCGGTTCACCGACCGGCGGTCGCTCAGCGTGGTGCGGCGAAGACCTGCGTCCAGTACGGCCCGTTGCTGCTCGCCACGCCGACGCCGATCTCGGTGAAGGCGCAGTTGAGGATGTTCGCCCGGTGCCCGGGGCTGTTCATCCAGGCATCCATGACGGCCGCCGGCGTCCGCTGGTTCCAGGCGACGTTCTCGCCGTAGGTGCGCCAGGCGTACCCGACCCGGTCGATCCGAGCGCCGGGATCGCTGCCGTCGCTGCCGGTGTGCGACATGTTCTGGTGGTCGGCCTGGTCCTGGCTGTGCCGCTGGGCGGCGGTCATCAGCTTGTCGTCGATGCTCAGCGCACCGCAGCCGGCCTTTGCCCGCTCCGCGTTGACCAGCTCGACCACCTGGGCGGCCTCCGAGTTGTCACCGCTGGCGGGCGCGGACGAACTGGCCGTGGCACCGCGGCTCGGGCTGCCCTGACGGTTGGCGTTGAGCCGGGAAGGGGCCGTGCTGCGCGAGGGCGCGGGCTTGGGCTCGGCGGTCCGGCTCGGTGAGGGTGACGGGGCGGCGGTGCTGGGGGAGACGCTCGGGCTGGCGCTCGGGCTCGAACTCTCGGGCAGGTCGTACGGAAGCGCCTCGTCCTCCTCCGGCAGAACCGGCGCACTGGCCACCGGAGCCTCGCCGGCCGTGGTGGTGGTCGGGGCGTCGTCACCGGGCAGCGCGAGGGCCGCCACGCCGATGCTCACCACGAGGGTCGCCGCCGCGGCGGCGCCGCCCATCACCAGGGGACGCGACAGCCGACGGGACCGACGCGCCTTCCCGGCCGGCTCGGGGCCCGGCTCGTCGACGCCAACCACGTCCCGGTGACCGGTCTGCGGCGGCCCGTATCGGGCCCGGAGCACCGGTTCGGCGTACGGATCGGGCTGGTCGGCGTACCCGACGGCCTGATCGGCGTACGGGTCGGACCGATCATCGTAGGCGTACGGGCGGTCCTGGGCCGACGCCTGGTGCGCGGTCCACTCGGCGGTGAGGTCGTCGTCGCGATGGTGCCGCCCGGTGTCGCGCTGGACGGAGGCACCCGGGGCGGAGGTCTCGTACCAGTCCTGCTGCCCTGCCGTCGGGTAGGACTGCTCGACCGGCTCGTACGCCTCGGCCGCCTGGAACGGGTGCGGGGCGTCGGACCGCCACTGTTCGGTCGGCTGGTCGCGGTACCACCCGTCGGAGGGGCTCTCCGGCTCGTCGCCGAACAGGTAGGACGACCGTGGCGCCGGCCGGTCGGTCAGCCAGGCCGGGTCGTCGGTCGGCGGTTCCGGTCGCCGCGGGATGCGTTCCGGGTCGATCGGATCATTCCAGCCGTGCACGCCTGTCGCCTCCACGGTTCGGTTACGGGCCGGGGTGACGCTACGTGTTGTGTCTGAGCAGCAGCAATCTGGCTAAGGAAGAGTTAAGAGGAGCCTGTCCGTCCGGGTGAGGCGTTCGGCGATTCGGAAGCGTAGAGTCGGGACGTCCGGACAGAGCGTGTCCGCGCCTTTGTGGCAGCCTCCCGAGACGGGTTCGGCCGACGCCGAGATGATCTACGGCCTGCGAGAACTTGACGAAGCAGGGGCTGTCGGCTCAATATGGTTGTGTCGCCAGTCGCGCCCGGCCATGCCCAGAAATTGTGGGAATGGTAGTCGCGTATACATGGGCGCGCGTTGGCCGGCCTCTCCGGCAGCGCACATCAAGGAGTAAAAATGGCGAAGGCCCTCTACGGCCACGTAGGTGCGGCGCCAGACCGGCGCCTGCTCGACGAGGTCACCCGACTGCGTGCCAGGGTTCAGTCACTGGAGTTCGAGGTCACCCGGCTGCGCGCTGAGAACGATCGGCTCGCGGCGGCTGCGGCGGAGGCGGATGATCTGCTCCGTCTGGCCGAGCCCGCGCTGACCTGACCCACCTGGCCGCCACCAGGCGACCGCACTGGTCGCCACAACTGAACAGCACCACCGCACTGAGCGCGCCGACACGATGTGCCGGCGCGCAGCTCTGTGCGTACCCGTTCGACCTGGGCCGTCCGGACGGTGCCCGACGACCGGCAGGCGGGTCGCGTGGTGTGCCCCGCCCGGTCCCGGGTTAGTCTGCGGGTTTACCAGGGTCCGCGCAGCCGGGCGACGGTACGGCGGCCACGGACGAGGATCGAGAAGGTGCATCTCAAGAGCCTGACGGTGAAGGGCTTCAAGTCCTTCGCCTCCGCTACGACGCTCAAGCTGGAGCCGGGGATCACCTGCGTGGTGGGACCGAACGGCTCCGGCAAGTCCAACGTCGTCGACGCCATCGCCTGGGTACTCGGCGAGCAGGGCGCGAAGGCGTTGCGCGGCGGCAAGATGGAGGACGTCATCTTCGCCGGCACGGCCGGCCGGGCCCCGCTGGGCCGGGCCGAGGTGACCCTCACCATCGACAACACCGACGGCGCGCTGCCGATCGAGTACACCGAGGTCTCCATCACCCGCCGGATGTTCCGCTCCGGCGAGAGCGAGTACGAGATCAACGGTGACTCCTGCCGCCTGCTCGACATCCAGGAACTGCTGTCCGACTCCGGCATCGGCCGGGAGATGCACATCATCGTCGGGCAGGGTCGGCTCGACGGGATGTTGCACGCCAAGCCGGAGGATCGCAGGGCGTTCATCGAGGAGGCGGCCGGCGTCCTCAAGCATCGCAAGCGCAAGGAAAAGGCGCTGCGCAAGCTCGACGCGATGCAGACCAACCTCAACCGGCTCACCGACCTGACCGCTGAGCTGCGCCGACAGCTCAAGCCGCTCGGCCGGCAGGCAGAGGTGGCTCGCCGGGCCGCCGTGATCCAGGCCAACCTGCGCGACGCACGGCTGCGCCTGCTCGCCGACGACCTGGCCACCCTGCGTACCACCCTCGACAAGGAGATCGCGGACGAGACCGCGCTCCGCCAGCGACGCGAGCAGGTCGAGGCCGAGCACGCCGAGGTGCAGTCCCGGCTCGGCGAGCTGGAAGAGGCGCTGGCCTCCGACGCGCCGCTGCTGGCCGCCGCCCAGGACACCTGGTACAAGCTCTCCGCGTTGCAGGAGCGTTTCCGCTCGATCGAGCAGCTCGCGGTCGAGCGGCTACGGCACCTGAGCACCACACCCGACGACGAGCGCCCCGGCCGGGACCCGGACCAGTTGGAGGCCGAGGCCGAACGGGTCCGCGAGCAGGAGGAGGAGCTGCGCGCGGCGCTCACCGACGACCAGATCCGGCTCGCCGAGGCGGTCGAGCACCGGCAGGAGCTGGAGCGGCAGCTCGCCGCCGCCGAGCGGGAGCTGGTCGCCGCCGCGAAGGCGATCGCCGACCGGCGTGAGGGCCTGGCCCGGCTGACCGGGCAGGTGAACTCCGCCCGGGCACGGACCACCAGCGCCGGTGAGGAGATCGAGCGGCTCGCCACCGCGCACACCGACGCGCTCGCCCGGGCCGAGCGGGCCCAGGCGGAGCTGGACGCGGTCGCCGAGCAGTCCACCGAGGCGGATCGCGACAACGCCGACCTGGACGCCCGGCACGCCGAGACCGTCGCCGCCCAGGAACAGGCCCAGGCCAGGGTCCGGTCCCTGTCGGACGCGGAACGGACGGCGGAGAAGGACGCCGCGACCTGGAAGGCCCGGGAGGAGGCGCTCGCCCTCGGGCTGCGGCGCAAGGACGGCGCCGGGGCGCTGCTGGCCCGCGCCGACCAGGTGCCGGGCCTGCTGGGTGGCCTCGCCGGCCTGCTCACGGTCGCCCCGGGGCACGAGGCGGCGCTCGCCGCGGCGCTCGGCGGGCTGGCCGACGCGGTCGCGGTCACCGGCGTGGACGAGGCCGTCGAGGCGATGCGCCTGCTGAAGATCTCCGATGCCGGGCGGGCCGGGCTGCTCGTGGGCAGCCCAGCCGGACCGGGCATGTCCGGCTCGGCCGACGCGTTGCGTCCGAAACTGCCCGACGGCGCTCAGTGGGCACCGGACCTGGTCGACTGCGACGTCCAGATCCGCCCCGCGGTGCACCGGGCGCTGCGTGACGTGGTGCTGGTGGCGGACCTCTCCGCCGCCGCCGAGGTGGTCGCCGGAAATCCCGAACTGCGTGCCGTCACCCGGGAGGGTGACGTGGTCGGCGCGTACGCGGCGGCCGGCGGGTCGGCCAAGGCGCCCAGCTACATCGAGGTGCAGGCGGCCGTCGAGGAGGCCCGGGCCAACCGGCTGGCGGCCGAGCGGACCAGCGCCGAGCTACGGGAACAGCTGGTCGAGGCGCGCGCCGAGGTGGCCGTCGCCAAGGAGGCGGTGCAGCACGCCGCAGCCGCCAAGCGGGAGGCGGAGAGCCACCGCAACGCCGCGGCACGGCGGCTGGCCGAGCTGGGGGCCGCCGCCCGGTCGGCGAAGGCGGAGACCGACCGGCTCGGCGAGTCCCGAGCGCGCGCCGAGGCGGCCCGGGAACGGGATCTGACCGCCCTCGCCGAGCTGGAAGAGCGGCTGCGGTTGGCGGAGGCGACCCCGATCGACGCCGAACCCTCCACGGAGGAACGCGACCAGCTTGCCGCGATGGTGCCGCAGGCCCGGCAGAACGAGATGGAGGTCCGGCTCGCGGTGCGTACCGCCGAGGAGCGGGTCGCCTCGATCGCCGGGCGGGCCGACTCGCTGCGCCGGCAGGCCGGTGCCGAGCGGGCGGCCCGGGAGCGGGCGGCCGCCCGGCGGGCCGCGCGGACCCGGGGTGCCGCCATCGCCAGAGCGGTCGCCGGCGGCGCGCGGGCGGCGCTGGCCCAGCTGACCGAGAGCATCGCCCGCGCCGAGGAGCACCGCGACACGGTGGCGCGGGAACGGGCCACCCGGGAGGCGGAGCTTCAGGAGGTGCGGGCCGCCGCGAAGCGGCTCGGCGCGGAACTGGAACGGCTGACCAGCCAGGTGCACCGCGACGAGGTCGCCCGCGCCGAGCAGCGACTGCGCATCGAGCAGTTGGAGGCCAAGGCGGCCGAGGACTTCGGCCTGACGGTGGAGACCCTGATCGCCGAGTACGGCCCGAGCCAGCTGGTGCCGCCGACCGAGGCCGAGGTGGCAGTCGCCGAGCGGGACGGCCTGCCGGTGCCCGAGCCGGTCCGCTACGAACGCCCGGTGCAGGAGAAGCGAGCCGCCAAGGCCGAACGGGAACTGGCCCTCCTCGGCAAGGTCAACCCGCTCGCGTTGGAGGAGTTCGCGGCGCTGGAGGAGCGCTACAAGTTCCTCTCCGAGCAGTTGGAGGACCTCAAGGCCACCCGACGTGACCTGCTCACCGTGGTCAAGGATGTCGACGACCGGATCCTGGAGGTCTTCGCCAGCGCCTTCGCCGACACCGCGCGGGAGTTCGAGCAGGTCTTCACCGTGCTGTTCCCCGGCGGCGAGGGCCGGCTGATCCTCACCGACCCGGACGATCTGCTGACCACCGGCGTCGAGGTCGAGGCCCGGCCGCCGGGCAAGAAGATCAAACGGCTGTCGCTGCTCTCCGGCGGCGAGCGGTCGCTGACCGCCGTGGCGATGCTGGTGGCGATCTTCCGCGCCCGGCCCAGCCCGTTCTACATCATGGACGAGGTGGAGGCGGCCCTCGACGACGTGAACCTGGGTCGGCTGATCACCCTGCTGGCCCAGCTGCGGGAGAAGAGCCAGCTGATCGTCATCACGCACCAGAAGCGGACGATGGAGATCGCCGACGCGCTCTACGGTGTGACCATGCGCGGCGGGGTGACCCAGGTGATCAGTCAACGGCTCAACCGGGCCGACGGGGATGACGAGCGGCAGGGCCGCGGCGAGGAGAACGGGTAGTGGCTCGGGAACGCGCGACGGCGCTCCTGGTGGATTTCGACGGCGTGCTGCGGCGCTGGGACCCGGCGGTCGCCGCGGGCGTCGAGCGGGAGTACGGCCTCTCCGCCGGCGTGCTCGGCGAGATAGCCATGCAGTGGGGGCGGTTGCAACCGGTGCTCACCGGTCAGGTCAGCCACGCCGACTGGATGACCAGCGTGGCGGACGCGCTCACCCCGTCGGTGGGCGATCCCGAGCGGGCCCGTGCGGCGGTGGCGCAGTGGCAGCGCTACCGCGGCGAGGTGGACCCGGACGTGCTGGCGTTCGTCCGGGAGGTGCGGGCCGACGGCATCCGGGTCGGGCTCGGCACCAACGCCACCGACCTGCTCGACGCCGACCTGGCCGCGCTCGACCTGACCGACGAGTTGGACGTGGTGGTCAACTCCTCGGCCATCGGGGTGCACAAACCCGCGCCCGAGTACTTCCAGGCCGCCTGCGCGGCGTTGGAGACCTCGCCGTCCCGGGTGCTCTTCGTCGACGACGAGGACCGGGCGATCAGCGGCGCTCGGGCGGCCGGACTGTCGGCGTACCGCTGGAACGGTCCGGAGGACCTGCGCTACCTGCGGGCCGCGCTGGCCCGCTGAGCGCGGCCCGCCCGCCCGCGCTCCGTCACTCGCCGACCACGCCGTCGATGCGTTCGCGGATCAGGTCGGCGTGCCCGTTGTGCCGGGCGTACTCCTCGATCATGTGGACGTAGATCCAGCGCAGGTTGAACGTCCGTTGTTTCGGGCCCACCTCGGTGAACGTCTCGTCGAGCGACCGGCCGACCACGGCGGCGCGGGCCAGCTCGACCTGCCGGTGGTAGGTGGCGAAGTCCGCTTCGGCGTCGGCTTCGCTGACGTCGTGGTCGGCGTCCGGATCGTCCGGCGTGTAGTACGGGTAGGCGACCTGCTCGCCGGCGAAGTTCTCCCGGAACCACCAGGCCTCCACCTCTGCCAGGTGCCGGACCAGCCCGAGCAGGGTGAGGTTGGACGGCTCGACGCTGGCGGTGCGCAACTGCTCGGCGGTGAGGCCCGCGCACTTGAGCAGCAGGGTCTGCCGGTGATAGTCGAGCCAGCCCTCCAGCATGGTGCGCTCGTCGCCGACGTAGGGTTCGGGAGTCCGGTCGATCTCCGGTGCCGTCCAGGTCATCCGGAGATTCTGGCCCGGACGCCTGACATCGGGCGACAGGTTTGTGCCGCCGCGTCCATCGAGACCGCGCCGCCGACCCGGCGAGGTCACCCGGCCGAGGTCGCTTGACGGCCGTCGGTGAGCCGGTGCCGTGCCACCTCGTGCAGCTGGCCCTCACCGGTGGTGCCCTCGATGACCACCTCGGCCCCGCGGCCGGCGTGGGTGAGCGTCGCCACCGCGTTGCCGAAGTAGGGCCCGGCCAGCTTGCGCCACTTGACCAGGGGCCGGCGGACCCCGGCCGTGCGGGCCAGGGCACGGGCCGCTCCGGCGGGGCCGCGCGCCCACCCGAGCCGCATCAACGGGCGCAGCCCGGCCGGCACCTGGTTGTGGATGGGCGAGCAGGTGAGCTGGTGCACCGGGGTGTGTACGGCGGGGTCGGCGAACCGGACCCGGGCCACGTACGAGTGGTGCACGTCGCCGGAGAGGACGCTGATCGACGCCGGCGGCGGGTACGCCGGGCCGGCGCCTTTACGGTCGTCGGGCACACCGGGCGCACCGGAGCCGATGCGGGCGAACAGTTCGGCCAGGGCGTCGAACGAGCGGCGGAACGCGGCCCAGTGCTCCAGGTCCAGCCCGCGGCGCAGCCGTTCGCCCAGCCCGGCGACCCAGGGCCGGGCGGAGTCGGCCAGCTTCTCGTTCCACGCCTCGACGTGGTGGATGCCGGGCGGCAGCAGCCAGGGCAACGAGGAGCCGACCACCAGGTGGTCGTAGCTGCCGTGGGCCCGGTCGACGAACCAGGACCACTCCCCGGGGGGCAGCATCGCCCGTCGGCCGGGCAGCAGCACCCGACTGCACCGGTTGTCCAGCATCACCAGTCGGGTGCGGCCCAGGTCGAGCGCGTAGCTCCACTGGTACTGCACCGCGCGCCAGCGTTCGGTGTCGTGGGCCAGGTCGGCCTCGGTGTCGACCCGGGCACCGAACTCGCGTAGCACGCCGGTGGCGTCCTCCGCGGCCCTGACCTTGGCGAACACCGGGTCGCTCGCGATCTCGTCCGGGGAGAGGTTGCCCAGGTGCTGGTACACCCAGTAGGAGGCCAGCCCGCTGGCGATCCGCTCGGCCCACCAGGGTTGCTCGCGCATGTCGGCGCGCCACGAGGCGGAGGTGTTCCAGTCGTCGATGACCTCATGGTCGTCGAAGATCATCACACTCGGCACGGTGGAGAAGAGCCAACGGATCTCCGGGTCGCTCCACGACTCCAGGTAGAGCTTGGTGTACTCGTCGAAGCTGACCACCTGGTCGCTCGGTGCGCCCGCGGGACGCCGCCGACGGCGACGCAGCAGGCGCTTCACGGTGGGCGAGGTCTCGTCGGCGTAAACCTGGTCGCCGAGAAGCAGCAGCAGGTCGGGCAGGGCCGCCGGGTCGGGGTCAGCCATCACCCGCCGGGCGTACGCGTCGAGCGCGTCCGGCGGCAGCTTGCGCGTGGTGGCGTGCTGGGTGGTCTCCCGGCAGGAACCGAAGAGCAGGCGCACCGGCTGGTCCCGGTCGTCCTCGGCACGGGTGCGGATGACGCTGGGCGGGAAGCGACTGGCCGGCAGCGGCCAGACCACCTCGTCGTCGATCAGCACCTCGTACGGGGCGGTGCTGTCCGGGGTGAGCCCCTCGACCACCACGAGGGCGTAGTGGTGCTCGTACGCGCTGAAGGTGGGCGCGGTGCCGAGGGCACCGGCGTCCGTGCGGACGGTGACCACCGCCGGTGCCGTGGTCTCGACCCACACGGTGGCCCGAGTGCCGACGACCCGGCGCAGCAGGGGGCCGATGAGCAGCTCGGCGGGCATGCGCGACCTCCAGACGAGAAAGCTTCATCCTTTACTACCCGGCCGGCGTGCGCACCACTGCCAACTGTGGCTGAGACTACCGCCGCCTCCCGGGTGGCCACCGGGTGCGGCCGGGCCGAGGGGAACTGTCGAGCCCGGCGGGAGCGGTGGCTGAGACGTGGTCGTCGGCATCTGACAGGATTCCGGCATGACGGAATACCTCCTCATCGCTCTCGCCCTGCTCGGTCTGCTGATCCTCGGCGGCATCGGGCTGGTCGTGCCGCGGCTGCGCCGACGGCCGCAGCCGCCGCTGCCGCGTACGGAGGTCGACACCCGGGCGGAGGAGGACCTCGCCGGCCCGCCGGTGCAGGCGCCGGAGGCCGATCTGTCCACCGGTGTCCTGGTCGAGCCGCCCCCCGTGATCGAGGCGCCCGCGCCGACCGTCGAGGTGCCCGAGCCGACCGCCGGCCGGTTGGTACGGCTGCGGTCCCGGCTGTCCCGGTCGCAGAACGTCTTCGGCAAGGGTCTGCTCGGCCTGCTCAGCCGCGACCGGCTCGACGAGGACGTCTGGGAGGAGATCGAGGACAGCCTGATCACCGCCGACGTCGGCGTCGACGCCACCCGGGAGATCGTGGACCGGCTCCGGGAGCGCACCCGGGTGCTGGGCACCCGGTCGGTCGCCGAACTGCGCGCCCTGCTCGCCGCCGAGCTGGTCAACGCGCTCGACCCGGGGTTGGACCGGTCCCTGCACACCGCTCCGAAGGAGGGCGTGCCGGCGGTGCTGCTCGTGGTCGGCGTGAACGGCGCGGGCAAGACCACCACCTGCGGCAAGGTCGCCAGAGTGCTCATCGCCGACGGTCGCAGCGTGCTGCTCGGCGCGGCCGACACCTTCCGGGCCGCCGCCGCCGACCAGTTGCAGACCTGGGCCGGGCGGGTCGGTGCCGAGACGGTCCGTGGCCCCGAGGGCGCCGACCCGGCCAGTGTCGCCTTCGACGCGGTCAAGCGGGGCATCGAGACCGGCGTCGACACCGTCCTGATCGACACCGCGGGCCGACTGCAGAACAAGATCGGTCTGATGGACGAGCTGGGCAAGGTCAAGCGGGTGGTGGAGAAGCACGGCCCGATCGACGAGACACTGCTGGTGCTCGACGCCACCACCGGGCAGAACGGCCTGGAACAGGCACGTGTCTTCACCGAGGTGGTCAACGTCACCGGCGTGGTGCTCTCCAAGCTCGACGGCACGGCCAAGGGTGGCATCGTCATCGCCGTGCAGCGCAAGCTCGGCATCCCGGTCAAGCTGGTCGGCCTCGGTGAGGGCCCCGACGACCTGGCGCCGTTCGACCCCGCGCAGTTCGTCGACGCGTTGCTGGGTACCGAGACCTCCGGACAGACCGCGTAACCTCGGGTGACCAGAGACGATCGCGCGTACGCGGGCTGGCGCGACCCGAGCCACCCGTCGCAGCGCCTCGGGAGACCGTACGTGACTTCGCAGGAGATCCCGCTGCACGGCGGGAACGTGAGCACCGTGGTGCGGGTCGGTGACACGGTGCGGCGCAACGCCGGCCCGTGGACCCCGTCGGTGCACGCCCTGCTGCGTCACCTGGAGTACGTCGGGTTCACCGGCGCGCCCCGTGCCCTCGGCATGGACGAGCGCAACCGGGAGGTGCTGTCGTACCTGGAGGGGGAGTGCGGGGAGTATCCGCTGGCCCCGCACTGGGTCACCGACGAGGCACTGGTCACCGTGGCCACCATGCTGCGGATGTTCCACGACGCGCAGTACGGTTTCGTGCCGCCGCCGCAGGCGGTGTGGCGTTCGTTCGGCCCACCGCCACCGGACACCGAGGTCATCTGCCACCACGACGCGGCGCCGCACAACGTGATCTGGCGACCGGACGGGACGCTCGGGCTGATCGACTTCGATCTGGCCTCGCCCGGTGCCCGGATCTACGACGTGGCGTACGCCGCGTGGACCTGGGTGCCGATCTTCTCCGACCGGGACTCGATCACCCTTGGCTGGAAGCACCCCGACCGGCCGCGCCGGCTGCGGCTCTTCGCCGACGCGTACGGGCTCATTCCGCGTGACCGGCACCGGCTGATCCGGACCATCCGCAAGCGGATCGTCGATCATGTCGAGGGCATCCGCCGGATGGCCGCGGCGGGGGAGCCGGCCTTCGTGCGGATCGTGCACAAGGGCCACCTGCGCCGGCCGATGCGGGATCTGCGGTTGCTCGACTACGAGCGACACGCTCTCGAGTACGCCCTGCGCTGAGAGGCCGTCGGGGCGTTCCGACGTTCTCTCGGGCCGTCGGGGGATGGAGCGACACCAAACGGCCGATCCACGCCCGTCGAAGCGCCGAGGTGTGCGACCTTCTTCACACGTCCGAAACAACCCGTCACGGTTCGGAAACCGGCCGGGGACCTTGGGTGAAACAGCGGACCACCAGGCTTCCGCGCAACCGGCGTACGGGCGATGCTGCGCGGTGCCGGGAGGGAGGGAGAAAACAACCCGAGAGGAGGCAGCGTGCCGGAGCTAGATTCTGGTGCCACCGCCTGGATTTTGACGTCGGCCGCACTGGTGTTGCTCATGACGCCCGGCCTGGCGCTGTTCTACGGGGGCATGACCCGGTCCAAGTCCGTGCTCAACATGATGATGATGAGCTTCGGCGCGATCGGCCTGGTCAGCCTGTTGTGGGTGTTCTACGGCTACAGCATCGCGTTCGGTGAGGATGTCGGCGGGATCACCGGCGACCTCTCCGCCGCCGGCCTGCGCGGCATGTTGGAGAGCGGCACCGAGGGCGGGATCCCCGACCTGCTGTTCGCTGGCTTCCAGCTGATGTTCGCCGTGATCACCGTCGCGCTGATCAGTGGCGCGATCGCCGATCGGGCCAGGTTCGGCCCGTGGCTGCTCTTCGCCGGCCTGTGGGCCACCCTGGTCTACTTCCCGGTCGCGCACTGGGTGTGGGGCGGCGGCTGGATCTTCGAGCTGGGCGTGCTCGACTTCGCCGGTGGCACCGCGGTGCACATCAACGCCGGTGCCGCGGCGCTGGCCCTGGCGCTGGTGCTCGGCCGGCGGGTCGGTTGGCCGAGGGACAGCTTCAAGCCGCACAACCTGCCGATGGTGCTGCTCGGTGCCGGCCTGCTGTGGTTCGGCTGGTTCGGCTTCAACGCCGGATCGGCCCTCGCCGCCAACGGCACCGCCGCGATCGCCTTCATCAACACCCAGGTCGCCACCGCTGCCGCGGTGCTCGGCTGGCTGCTGGTGGAGAAGATCCGGGACGGCAAGCCGACCACCCTCGGTGCCGCCTCCGGCGCGGTCGCCGGCCTGGTGGCCATCACCCCGGCCTGTGCCTTCCTGGAGCCGCTCGGTGCCATCGCGCTCGGCGTCATCGCCGGTGTCGTCTGCGCCCTGGCGGTGGGCCTCAAGTACCGCCTGAAGTACGACGACTCGCTCGACGTGGTCGCCGTGCACATGATCGGTGGCATCATCGGCTCGCTGCTCATCGGCTTCCTGGCCATCGAGGTGCTGGCCGGCGAGGGCAACGACGGTCTGCTCTACGGCGGCGGCATCGCACTGCTCGGCAAGCAGGCTCTCGGCTCGGTCGCCGTGCTGGCGTACTCGTTCGTGGTCGCGTACCTGATCGGCTTCGGGATCGAGAAGACCATCGGCTTCCGTACCAGCGCCGAGGCCGAGGTCGAGGGCATCGACAACGCCGAGCACGCGGAGAGCGCGTACGAGTTCAGCGCCACGGGTGGTGGTGGCGGTGGCGCGTTCGCCGCCGCGGGCATCGGTACGTCGGCCACGCCGAAGACCGAGCCAACCGAACCGGTAAGCGAGAAGGTCGCCGGCTAACGTACCTGCGAATGGAGGGGTTGGACATGAAGCTGGTGACCGCGGTCATCAAGCCGCACCAGTTGGACGCCGTCAAGGAGGCCCTGCACACGCTGGGCGTGGCCGGGCTGACCGTGAGCGAGGTCCAGGGCTACGGGCGGCAGAAGGGCCACACCGAGGTCTACCGGGGCGCCGAGTACACCGTCGAGTTCCTGCCCAAGATCCGGGTCGAGGTGCTCACCGACGAGATCGACGTCGACAAGATCGTGGACGCGGTCGTGTCGGCCGCCCGGACGGGCAAGATCGGCGACGGCAAGGTCTGGGTGACCGCCGTCGAGGAGGTCGTCCGGGTCCGCACCGGCGAGCGCGGCCTGGACGCCCTGTAGGGCGAGCAGCAGATGACCTCGTTGACCAGTAGGACTGCCCCGGAGCCTGCGGGCGGTGCTGACCTCCTGGTCAACGAGGTCGTCGGCGTACCGGCCGGGATCGGCGCGTCGGCACGTCGGGCGCGAGCCGACGCGTACGACGCCTGGCTGGCCCGGCTGCTGCCGGTCCGGCCGGGCGTCGCTCTGCTCGCGGTCGGTGGGCTGGGCCGGCGGCAGTGCGCCCCCCACGGCGACCTCGACCTGGTGCTGGTGCACGCCGGGGTACCCGGCGTCGACGAGCTGGCCGCCGCCCTCTGGTACCCGATCTGGGACGCCGGGCTGCGGCTGGACCACTCGGTCCGCACCGTCGCCGAGGCGTTGTCGGTCGCCCAGGACGACGTCAAGGTGGCCCTCGGTCTGCTCGACGCCCGGCTCGTCGCCGGTGACCCGGAGCTCGCCGACACGCTGGTGCGCAGCGCTACCGACCACTGGCGGCGCACCGCCGTCCGTCAGCTCGCCCCGCTGCGGGAGAGCACCGCCGCCCGCTGGCAGGCCCACGGCGAGCTGGCCCACCTGCTGGAGGGCGACCTCAAGGAGGCCGCCGGGGGCCTGCGCGACGTGGGCATCCTGCGGGCCATCGCCACCGCCGGTGTCACCGACGCGTTGCGACCGGCCGTGCACGCCGCGCACCTGCGCCTACTGGACACCCGCGACGCGTTGCACCAGCAGGTCGGCCGGCGGACCGACCGGCTGCTCGCCCAGGAACGCGACGGGGTGGCCGCCCTGCTCGGCCTGCGCCGGGTCGCTCCCGGCGGCTCCACCGCCCGCGAGGAGGTCCCGCCGGGCGGCGCGGATGCTGCGACCTGGGAGGCGGCTGCCGGCGGTGCGGACGCCGCGACGTGGCAGGCCGCTGCTGGCGGCGTGGAGGTCGAGCAGCCTCGGCCACGGCGACCGGATGTGCCGCGCGCCGAGGACGGCGACGGTGACGCCCTGCTGCGCCGGGTCGCCGGTGACGCCCGGACCGTCAGCCACGCCCTGGACGACGCCTTCCGCGCCGCCGACCGGCTGCGCTCCGGCCGCCGCCGGGGCACCGACGGGAGGCCGCTGCGCCGGCCGGTCGCCCGGGACGTGGTCGAGCACGACGGGGAACTGGTGCTGGCCCGTACCGCCATCGGCGCCCGCCCTGACGCCAGCCTCTCGTTACGGGTGGCGGCCGCCGCGGCGGCCACCGGGCTGCCCATCGCCAGGGCCACCTGCGAATGGCTCGCGGCGTACTGTCCGCCTCTGCCGACCCCCTGGCCGGCCGAGGCCCGAGCCGCCCTGACCACGCTGCTCGGTGCCGGCGCGGGTCTGATCCCGGCCTGGGAGACCTGTGACCGGTACGGGCTGATCGACGGGTGGCTGCCGGAGTGGACCCGGCTGCGTAGCCTGCCCCAGCACAACCCGGTGCACCGGTTCACCCTCGACCGGCATCTCGTGCAGACGACCTTCGAGGCCAGCCGGCACACCCGCGACGTGGACCGCCCCGACCTGCTGCTGCTGGGGGCCCTGCTGCACGACGTCGGCAAGGGCCTCCCCGGTGACCACAGCCTGGTGGGCGCGCCGATCGCCGAGGCGATCGCCACCCGGATCGGCCTGCCGGCGCCCGAGGCGGCGTTGATCGGCACGCTGGTCCGGCTGCACCTGCTGCTGCCCGAGGTCGCCACCCGCCGGGACCTCTCCGACCCGGTCACCATCGCCCGGGTGGCCGAGGCGGTCGGCGACGTGACCACCCTCGACCTGCTGTACGCGCTGGTGCGCGCCGACGCCGCCGCCACCGGCCCGGCCGCCTGGTCGGACTGGAAGGGGCGGCTGGTCGCCGAGCTGGTCGCCCGGGTCCGCACCACCCTCGACACGGGCGACGTGCCCGCGCCGCCGGCACCGGACCCGGCGTTGGTGGCCGGGCCACTGCCGGTCGTACACCTGACCGGCGACCGGGTCGCGGTGGCCGCGGCGGACCGGCGGGGGCTGCTCGCGACGGTGGCCGGCTGCCTGGCCCTGCACCGCCTGGAGGTCCTCGCCGCCGACGCCTCGACCGTGGACGGGCGGGCTCTGGTGCAGTGCCGGGTGCAGCCGCGTTACGGGCTGGCCCCGGATCCGGTGGCGCTCAGCGCGGACCTGCGCCGTGCGGTACGCGGCGACGTGTCGGTGACCCAGCGGTTGCGCGGTCGGGCCCTGGCCGCACGGGGGGCCGGGGCCCGACCACGGGTGGTCTGGCATCGGGACGCGGCAACCGACGCGGTGCTGCTGGAGTTGCGCGCCGCCGACGCCGCCGGCCTGCTCTACCGGGTGACCAGTGCGCTGGACGCGGCCGGGGCCCAGGTGCGGGCGGCCCGGATCGCGACGCTCGGTGGCGACGTCGTCGACGCCTTCTACCTGGTCGGTGGCTGGCCACCGGAGGCCGAACGCGACCGGCTGGCGGCGGCCGTCCTCGCCGCCGTGTGAGTCCCCACGTCACATCTGATCCGTGGCAGTAAAGGTGTCGACCGATCGGCGTGTCGGCTACCGCAACTGCCACAGATCCGGGCACCGGGCGGCTGGGGCTGCCCGGGAGCGCGGGTGTGGGCGGCGGGCTACCCTAGCGGTGGTCGGACAGCTCACCCGGCCTCGTTCTTGCTCGCCGGAACACTGACAAACGGGATGTTCGCGTGTTTGACACCTTGAGTGACCGCCTCTCCGGGATCTTCACCAAGCTCCGCGGCAAGGGACGCCTCACCGACGCCGACATCGACGCCACCGCGCGGGAGATCCGTCTCGCGTTGCTGGAGGCCGACGTCGCCCTCCCGGTCGTCAAGGGTTTCATCGGCAACGTCAAGGAACGGGCGCGCGGCGCCGAGGTCTCCCAGGCGCTCAACCCGGCTCAGCAGATCATCAAGATCGTCAACGAGGAACTCATCGCCGTGCTGGGCGGCGAGGGGCGGCGGCTCCAGTTCGCCAAGCAGCCGCCGACGGTGATCATGCTCGCCGGCCTCCAGGGCTCCGGCAAGACCACCCTCGCCGGCAAGCTGGCCCGCTGGCTCAAGGCCCAGGGCCACCAGCCGCTGCTGGTCGCCGCCGACCTCCAGCGCCCCAACGCCGTCGGGCAGCTCCAGGTGCTCGGTGGCCGCGCCGGTGTCGAGGTGTACGCTCCGGAGCCCGGCAACGGGGTCGGTGACCCGGTGCAGGTGGCGAAGTCCTCCATCGAGCACGCCCGGCGGGCCGCCCGGGACGTCGTCATCGTCGACACCGCCGGTCGGCTCGGTATCGACACGGAGATGATGCAGCAGGCCGCCGACATCCGCGACGCGGTCGACCCGGACGAGGTCATCTTCGTCATCGACGCGATGGTCGGCCAGGACGCGGTGCGGACCGCCGAGGCGTTCCGCGACGGCGTCGGCATCACCGGCGTGGTCCTCTCCAAGCTCGACGGCGACGCCCGTGGTGGTGCCGCGTTGTCGGTGCGCGAGGTGACCGGGCAGCCGATCCTCTTCGCCTCCACCGGCGAGAAGCTGGAGGACTTCGACGTCTTCCACCCCGACCGGATGGCCAGCCGGATCCTCGGCATGGGCGACGTCCTCACTCTGATCGAGCAGGCCGAGGCGGCCTTCGACACCGATCAGAAGGAGAAGATGACCGCCAAGCTGATGGGCGGCGAGCAGTTCACCCTGGAGGACTTCCTCGACCAGCTCATCGCGGTGCGCCGGATGGGGCCGATCGCCAACGTGCTGGCCATGATGCCGGGCATGGGGCAGGTGAAGGACCAGCTCGCCGAGCTGGACGACAAGCACTTCGACCGGATCACCGCGATCATCCGGTCGATGACCCCGGCCGAGCGCACCAACCCGAAGATCATCAACGGTTCCCGGCGGGCGCGGATCGCCAACGGCTCCGGCGTGACCGTGATGGACGTCAACCAGCTGCTCAACCGCTTCACCGACGCGCAGAAGATGATGAAGCAGATGGGCGGCATGATGGGCCTGCCCGGGGCCGGCCGGCGGAAGGCGACCAAGAGCCCGAAGAACAAGCGCAAGGGCACCAAGGGCGGCAACCGGCCGCGCAGCGGCGCCGGCACCCGTGGCGTGCAGGGCGGGCTGCCGGGTGGCTTCCCGGGCGGGATGCCGCAGCTGCCGCCGGGGATGAACCCGGACGACCTGGCCGCCGGCCAGGGCCTGCCGCCGGGCTTCAAGCTGCCGAAGATCGACTTCAACAAGTTCGGCAAGGACGGCAAGCCGCCCCGCTGAGCGTGTCGGTGACGGCGGGTGGTGTTGTCGGCGCTTAGGGTGATGGATCGACCGGCGCAACGAACCCCGACCCGACGTGGTCGCCATCCGCCGCGAGCACGCGAACCGCTCGCCCGTCCCGGTCGAGGACGCGCTGCTCGCCATCGAGGTCATCTCGCCTGGCTCGACCTTCCGCGACCTGTACGACAAGGCCAAGGTCTACGCCCACGCCGGGGTCCGGTCGTACTGGGTCGTCGACCCGCTGCACGAGAAGATGACGTTGACCGAGTACGCGCTCGGCCCGGGCGGTGAATACGAGGTCGTCACCCACACCGAGGACCTCTTCGTCAGTGAGCGCCCGTGGAAGGTGTCGGTGGACCTGCCCGCGCTGACCGTGCGGCGAGCGGGGCTTCTCGCGCGCGACGAGGAGTGATCGGGTAGGACTGTGCGCATGGCTCTGCATGTGCGCGGTGTGCTCCTACCCGACGACGAGGTACGCGACCTGTGGCTGGTCGGCGACCGGGTCACCTTTGAACGGGTGCCCGGCGCGGAGACGGTCGCCGACGGCGGCTTCATCCTGCCCGGCCTGGTGGACGCACACTGCCACATCGGCATCGCCCGGGGCGGTGCGCCGATCACCTCGCTGGACCAGGCCCGCGCGCTGGCCCGGGTGGACCGGGACGCGGGCGTGCTGGCCATCCGGGACGCGGGCTCACCCTTCCCGTACCCGGAACTGGACGACGAGCCCGACCTGCCCCGGCTGATCCGCGCCGGCCGGCACGTGGCGCCGCCCAAGCGGTACCTGCGCGACATCGGTGTGGAGGTGGGTGCCGCCGAGGTGGCCGCGACGGTGGCGGAACAGGCCGCCGCCGGCAACGGCTGGGTGAAGCTGGTCGGCGACTGGATCGACCGGGACGTCGGTGACCTGGCACCGGCCTGGGACGCCGACACGATGACCGCCGCCGTGGCCGCCGCGCACGCCGCCGGGGTACGCGCCGCCGTGCACACCTTCAGCGAGTCGGCGGTGGAGATCATGGTCCGGGCCGGGGTGGACTCGGTGGAGCACGGCACCGGGCTCAGCCTCGACCTGATCGACCTGATGGCCCGGCAGGGTACCGCGCTGATCCCGACGATGATCAATATCCGTACCTTCGGCGGCATCGCCGACCAGGCGCGGGCGAAGTTCCCCGGGTACGCCGAGCACATGCTCGCCCTGCGGGACCGCTTCCCGCAGGTGGTGCGGGCCGCGTACGAGGCCGGTGTGCCGATCTACGTCGGTACCGACGCCGGCGGTGGCATCGACCACGGCCAGGCCGTCGACGAGATGCTCCTGCTGCACGAACAGGCCGGCATGTCCAGGCTGGACGTCCTCGCCGCCGCCTCCTGGGCCGCCCGTGCCTGGCTGGGCCTGCCGGGACTGGTCGAAGGCGGCCTGGCCGACCTCTCCATCTACTCCGAAGACCCCCGCAAGGACCTCAACGCCCTGCGCGCCCCCACCCACCTGATCCTCCGCGCCCACCCCCTCCCTCTCCCCTGACCACTCCCACCCCCCGCCCGGCTGCGGTTGATCAAGAAGTTTCGTCGGGGTCCGGCCGTCCGGACGACGCAAACTTCTTGATCAACGGGGTGGGTGCGGGTTGGGTGGGAGTGGTGCTGGAGCGGGCGCATAGGATGTGCGGTCATGGCGCGCGTGCTTACTCCCCGGGCGGAGGATTTTCCTCGCTGGTACCAGGACCTCATCGCCAAGGCGAAGCTGGCCGACAACGGGCCGGTGCGGGGGACCATGGTGATCCGGCCGGCCGGCTATGCCATCTGGGAACGGATGCAGGCCGAGATGGACGACCGGATCAAGGCGGCCGGGGCGGAGAACGCGTACTTTCCGCTGTTCATCCCGGAGAGCTACCTCAAGCGTGAGGCCGAGCACGTCGAGGGTTTCTCGCCGGAACTCGCGGTGGTCACCCACGGCGGTGGCAAGCAGCTCGCCGAACCGGTCGTGGTGCGCCCCACCAGCGAGACGGTCATCGGCGAGTTCATGGCCAAGTGGATCGACTCCTACCGGGACCTGCCGCTGCTGCTCAACCAGTGGGCCAACGTGGTCCGGTGGGAGCTGCGCCCCCGGGTGTTCCTGCGGACCAGTGAGTTCCTCTGGCAGGAGGGGCACACCGCGCACGCCACCCGGGAAGACGCCCGGGCCTACGCCCGCAAGATCCTGCACGAGGCGTACGAGGACCTGATGGTGAGCGTGCTCGGCATCCCGGTGGTGGTCGGGCTCAAGACCGCCCGCGAGCGCTTCGCCGGGGCGACCGCCACCTACACCTGCGAAGGCATGATGGGCGACGGCAAGGCGCTCCAGCTCGGCACCAGTCACGAGCTCGGGCAGAACTTCGCCAAGGCGTTCGACATCAGCTACTCCTCGGCCGAGGGCGGCCGGGAGCACGCCTGGACGACCTCCTGGGGCACCTCGACCCGGATGCTC
The DNA here is from genome assembly GCF_056150025.1 of Micromonospora aridisoli. Lineage (NCBI taxonomy): Bacteria > Bacillati > Actinomycetota > Actinomycetes > Micromonosporales > Micromonosporaceae > Micromonospora > Micromonospora aridisoli. The sequence goes on from NZ_JAXCFK010000001.1 coordinate 398,797, forward strand.
GGCGGTCTGATCATGTGCCACGGCGACGACAACGGGCTGCGGGTACCGCCGAAGCTGGCGCCGGTGCAGGCGTACGTCATGGTGGTCAAGGACGGCGACGGTGTCGGTGCGGCGGCGGCCAAGCTCCGCGACGCGCTGCGCGACGCCGGGGTCCGGGTCACGCTCGACGACCGCACCGACACGCCCTTCGGCCGCCGGGCCGTCGACGCCGAGCTGCGCGGCTATCCGGTACGCGTCGAGGTGGGCCCGCGCGACCTGGCCGCCGGCAACGCGGTGGTGGTCCGCCGTACGGACGGCTCGAAGGCTCCCACGCCGGTGGCGGACGTGGTCGGCGCGGTGCTCGCCGCGCTGGACGCCGACCAGCAGGCGCTGCACGACCAGGCGTTGGCCTTCCGCGAGTCGCGCACGGTCGACGTGGCAACCCTGGACGAGGCGCTGGAGGCGGCAACCACCGGCTGGGCCCGCGTCCCGTGGTCGGCCGTCGGCGTCGACGGCGAGGCCAGGGCCAACGGCCAGGGCGTCACCGTCCGCTGCCTGCTCCGCGCCGACGGCTCCGTCCCCGACACCGAGGACGAGCCCGACCTCATCGCCATCCTCGCCCGCGCCTACTGAGATGTAAGGAAGGGCCCCTTCTTAACGCCTGCGGTAGAGGAAGGGCCCCTTCTTAACGCCTCGCCATCGGCGCGCGTGCCGCCGCTCGTGGTGGGTGGCATCCCGCCGGGTGCCGGCCGGATGTCGTGGCGCGGCGTGCCCGCCGATGGCCGGTAAGGTTCGGCAGGTGAGGTTCGAGCCGGGTCGGTTGGTCGTGCACCGCAATGTGCGGCGGGGGCGGATCGGCTGGGTCCGGCCCGCCCGCGTGGTCAGCGACGATGATCGCGGACTGCTGCTCTGGGTGGCCGAGGGTTCGCCGGTGGCCGGTGAGGTCAACGAGGCCGGGCTGGGCATGCGGGCGGTGCCCTTCCGCGAGTGGCTGACCCCGACCTACCGACTGGCGCAGGGCCGCTGGAACGGTCCGCCGCTGTTGAAGTTCCTGCCCACCGGCGCGGCCCACTCCGTCTGGTGGTTCCGGGACGCGCGGGGGTGCTTCGCCGGCTGGTACGTCAACCTGGAGGAACCCGGCGTCCGGTGGGACGACGGCGGGCCGGCCGGCGTCGACATCGTGGACCAGGATCTTGACGTGTGGGTACGCCCGGACCGCAGCTGGGAGTGGAAGGACGAGGACGAGTTCGTCGAGCGTCTGGCCTTCCCGGAGCACTACTGGGTGACCGACGAGGCGGCGGTGCGCGCCGAGGGTAAACGGGTGATCGCGCTGGCCGAGGCCGGCGTCTTCCCCTTCGACGGCACCTGGTGCGACTACACCCCACCGCCGCACTGGACGGTCCCCGGCCGGCTGCCGGAGGGCTGGGACCGACCACCGGTCCGCTGACGCGCCGGCTGTGTTTTTCGTCACCTAAGCCCCGCCTCGGGTGACCCTGGCCGGTGCGGTGTGAGCGTTCCCGGAGGGATCTGGCAGAATGGCTGGCTGGTATCCGGCGCGTGCCCGGCGCCCTCTAACCCGGGCGCGTCGCCAGTCCACCCGAGCAGTCTCCGGCCCAAACCCCACTGTGCCGGTTGGCGCTCACCCGTGCACACCGCCCGTACCGGGTCGGTGAGATCGCAACAGGAGCGAAACAACCGTGGCCGTAAAGATCCGGCTCCTGCGGATGGGCAAGATCCGCAACCCGCAGTACCGCATCGTCGTCGCCGACTCGCGCACCAAGCGCGACGGCCGGGCGATCGAGTTCGTCGGCATCTACCAGCCGAAGGAAGACCCTTCGGTGATCGAGGTCAAGTCGGAGCGGGTCCAGTACTGGCTCTCCGTCGGCGCCCAGCCCAGCGAGGCGGTGCAGCGGCTGCTGGAGCTGACCGGTGACTGGCAGAAGTTCAAGGGCCTGCCGGCCCCGCCGCCGCTGAAGGTCGCTCCCGAGCGGGCCGACCGCAAGGCGGCCTACGAGGCCGAGGCGAAGGCCGCCGCGGGCGTGGCCGACACCCCGGCCAAGCCGGCGAAGAAGGCCACCAAGGCCGCCGAGGCGCCGAAGGCCGAGGAGACCCCGAAGGCCGAGGAGCAGCCCGCCGCGGACTCCGGTGAGCAGGCCTGACATGGCTCTGCGGCCGGCGTTGGAGCACCTGGTCAAGGGCATCGTGGACCACCCCGACGACGTGCGCGTCCGGATGGTCGACTCCCGTCGGGGCAAGCGGCTGGAGGTCCGTGTGCATCCCGAGGACCTGGGCACCGTGATCGGGCGGTCCGGCCGGACCGCCAAGGCGCTGCGCCAGGTGATCGGCTCCATCGGTGGGCGCGGCGTACGCGTCGACATCGTCGACTCGTACTGATGCTGCTCATCGTCGGCAGGATCGGCAAGCCGCACGGCATCCGCGGTGAGGTCACCGTGGAGGTGCGTACCGACGAGCCCGAAACGCGGTTCGCCCCCGCCCAGCCGGCACCGGATGGTCCGGGCGTGCCGTTCCGGGTGCCCGACGGGTTGACCGTCGAGTCCGCCCGCTGGCACCAGGGGCGGCTGCTGGTCGCCTTCGAGGGGGTGTTGGACCGCGACGTCGCCGAGGCGCTGCGCGGCACCCTGCTCGGGGTGGACAGCGCCGACGTCGCCCCGCCGGAGGATCCGGAGGAGTTCCACGACCACCAACTCGTCGGGCTCACCGTGGTCACCACGGCCGGCGAGCGGCTGGGTGAGGTGGCCCGGATCGACCACGCCCCCGCCTCCGACCTGCTGGTACTGCGCCGTCCCGAGGGACGCACGGCGCTGATTCCGTTCGTCAAGGCGATCGTCCCCGAGGTCGATCTCGCCGGGGGGCGCGTCGTGGTGGACCCGCCCGGCGGCCTGCTCGATCTCTAGCTGGCGGAGCACCCCTGATGCGCGTCGACATCGTGTCGATCTTCCCGGAGTACTTCGCCCCGCTGGACCTGTCGTTGATCGGCAAGGCCCGGGCCAACGGCACGCTGCGGTTGGCCGTACACGATCTGCGTGGCTGGACCCACGACGTGCACCGCACCGTCGACGACACCCCGTACGGCGGTGGGCCCGGCATGGTGATGCGGCCCGAGCCGTGGGGCGAGGCGCTGGACGCCCTGGCGCCGACGGAACTGGCCCCGCCGCGGCTGCTGGTGCCGTCACCGGCCGGCGTGCCCTTCACCCAGGCGCTGGCGTACGAGCTGGCCGCCGAGCCGCACCTGCTCTTCGCCTGCGGCCGGTACGAGGGCATCGACCAGCGGGTGCTCGACCACGCGGCGACCCGGATGCCGGTCACCGAGGTCAGCCTCGGTGACTACGTGCTCTTCGGCGGTGAGGTCGCGGTGCTGGTGATCCTGGAGGCGGTGACCCGACTGCTGCCCGGGGTGCTCGGCAACGCCGGTTCGCTGGCCGAGGAGTCCCACGCGCACGGGCTGCTCGAGGCGCCGATGTACACCAAGCCGGCGACGTGGCGCGGCCTTGAGGTGCCGGAGGTGCTCCGCTCCGGTGACCACGGCCGGATCGCCCGCTGGCGTCGCGACGAGGCGCTGACGCGGACCGGTCACCGCCGGCCGGACATGCTCGCCGGGCTGGACCCGCGGAGCCTGGACAAACGGGACGTGGCGGCCTTGGATCGGGCCGGATTTCAGGTGCCCGGGCCGGATGTGGCAAAGTAGGGGGGTTGCCGCAGTCGTCTGCGCCCGTGGGCGGCTGCGAGGATCTCCGACCGGCGTCGGTCCGCACCGGTCGCCACCCGGGGATCAGTATCACCCATCCGCGCACCGAGTGACGGTGCGCCGTGAGCCTCACGAGGACGCAGCGATGAACATCCTGGACGCCCTTGACGCCCAGTCGAAGCGCACCGACCTGCCCGACTTCCGCGCCGGTGACACCGTGAAGGTGCACGCCCGGGTCGTCGAGGGCAACCGGTCCCGTGTGCAGATCTTCCAGGGCGTCGTCATCCGCCGCCAGGGTGACGGCCTGCGCGAGACCTTCACCGTTCGCAAGCTCAGCTTCGGCGTCGGCGTCGAGCGGACCTACCCGATCAACAGCCCGGCGATCGACCGGATCGAGGTCGTGACCCGCGGTGACGTCCGCCGTGCCAAGCTCTACTACCTGCGTGAGCTGCGGGGCAAGAAGGCCAAGATCAAGGAGCTGCGCGAGAAGCAGCCGAGCTGACCTCGCGCTGCGCCACGCCGCCCGAGCTGCGCGTATGTCGTACGGGCCAGTCCGCACTACCCTGGTCGTACGGGCGCAGCGGTGCGGCGACCCGCCCGGTGTGGCGGACGACCTCCACTACCGCCCGGGGAGCCTCGTCGAGGCTCCCGGGCGGTAGTCGTTTCTGCGGACCGGGGAGTGGGCGTGGTACAGGCGCTTGACGACAGCGGAGCGGCCGATCCGTGGCGCCGACGCACCCGGCGCGGAAAACGGCAGATGCCGCTCTGGCAGGAACTGCCACTGCTGCTCATCGTCGCCTTCTGCCTGGCGGTGCTGATCCGTACCTTCCTGCTCCAGGCGTTCTTCATTCCTTCCGGGTCGATGGAGGACACCCTGCTCGTCGGGGACCGGGTGGTGGTCAACAAGGTCGTCTACAACGTCCGGAACCCGGAGCGGGGCGAGGTGGTGGTCTTCCGGGGCACCGACCGGTGGGTACCGCAGGTGGACACCCAACCTCCCACGAGTTTCGCCGACAAGCTCGGTCGCACCGTCGGCGACCTGGTCGGCGTCGGCCGTCCCGGCGAAAAGGACTTCATCAAGCGCGTCATCGCGTTGCCCGGGGACCGGGTGAGCTGCTGTGACGATCAGGGACGCGTGCTGGTCAACGGCACCCCGCTGGACGAGTCGGCGTACGTGCTGCGCGACTCGCCGCTGGATCTCCCGCCGAACCCACAGGAGTGCCGCTCCCGACGATTCGAGGAGATCGTCGTTCCTCCCGGTCAGATCTTCGTGCTCGGTGACCACCGGTTGGTCTCGCAGGACGCGCGCTGTCAGGGCACGGTACCGATCGACAACGTCGTGGGGCGGGCCTTCGCGGTGGTCTGGCCGTCCGATCGGTGGCACTCGCTGCCGGTGCCCGAGACGTTCGCCACCGTGGCACCGCCTCCGGCGGCGACCGGCGGGGCCGCCCCGGTGCGCCCCACCACGGAGGGGGGTGTGGTCCTGCTTCTCCCGATTGCGGCCACGCTATCCGTTCTCGCGCGTTCCGGACGGTGGCACTCGGTCGGGCAACGTAGGCTCCTCCCGTGATTGACGAGCAGACCGACAAGCCGCGCCACTCCTTCTGGAAGGAACTGCCCATCCTCCTCGGGGTGGCGATCGTGGTCGCGGTGCTGGTGCGCGCCTTCGTGCTGCAGACCTTCTTCATCCCCTCGCCGTCCATGGAGAACACACTCAAGATCGACGATCGGGTGCTGGTCAACAAACTCGTCTACCACGCACGGTCGCCGCATCGCGGTGAGGTGATCGTCTTCAAGGCGCCGCTGGAGTGGAGTGGCAACCCCGCCGGGGAGGACTTCATCAAGCGGGTGATCGGCGTCGGGGGTGACCGGATTGTCTGCTGCGACGACCAGGACCGCCTGCTGATCAACGGCACGCCGCTGGACGAGCCGTACATCTTCTCGGTGGACGGTCACCGGGACCGGCCGGCGGACCAGGAGTTCGACGTGCAGGTGCCGGAGGGGCGGCTCTGGGTCATGGGTGACCACCGGTCCGCCTCCGGCGACTCGCTGGAGCACTACCAGCAGTCCGGGCAGAACATCCAGTCCGCCACCATCCCCGAGAAGGACGTGGTGGGCCGGGCCTTCACGATCTTCTGGCCGTTCGACCGGGCCACCCTGCTGACCGTGCCGGATGAGTTCGACGCGATTCCGAAGCCCTGACCGGTCCCGGTCCTCCGCGCCGTAGCGACGGCCGTGTGGGTGGTGGACCGAGCCGGTGGTGCCGGGCGTAGGCGACGTCGCCCGCGTCTGGCAGTCTGGTGCGGTGACCGTCTACACCCCGAGGCGCGCCGCTCGCGTCCTCCTGGTCGACGCGGCCGGCCGGCTGTTGCTGTTCCGTGGCTTCGATCCCGCCTGCCCGGAGCGCGGACGGTGGTGGTTCACGCCGGGTGGAGGACTGGACCCGGGGGAGACGTATGCCGAGGGCGCCGTCCGCGAGCTGGCCGAGGAGACCGGGCTGCGACTGACCGTGGCCGACGTCGGCCGGCCGGTGCACGCCGACGTCACCGAGTTCTCCTTCGACGGCGTGTTCTATCGGCAGGAACAGCAGTTCTTCCTGGTGCGGGTGGCGGCACACGAGGTCGACACGGCGGGTTTCAGCGAGGTGGAGCGCGGCAGCGTCGACGGTCACCGCTGGTGGTCGGCACGCGAATTGAGCGGCACCCAGGAGCGTTGTTACCCGGTTGACCTCGCCGCGGTGCTGACCCGTGCGCTGGCGGGTACGACGGCTGGCACCGGGGGCAGCGCATGCTGACCCCGCCCCGCACCGTGGTACGCCGCGAAGCCGGGCTCTACGCGTTGGAGCGGGCCCTGCAACGGCGCGGTTTCCGCTACGTCGCCGGCGCCGACGAGGCCGGTCGCGGTGCCTGCGCGGGGCCACTGGTGGCCGCCGCCGCGGTGCTGCCGGAGGGACGGCGGGGCGAGATCGACGGCCTGGCCGACTCCAAGCTGCTCACCCCGGCCAGCCGGGAACGGGTCCACGACGAGGTTGTCGAGCGCGCCCTGGCGTACGCGGTGGTGGTCATCCCGGCCGACGAGGTCGACGCCCGTGGGTTGCACGTGTGCAATCTGGCCGCGATGCGGCGGGCGCTGGCCTCGCTGACGGTCCGGCCGGAGTACGTGTTGACCGACGGGTTCGGCGTCGACGGCCTCGACGTTCCCGGGCTCGCGGTGTGGAAGGGCGACCGGGTGGCCGCCTGTGTGGCGGCGGCGAGCGTACTGGCCAAGGTGACCCGGGACCGGATCATGGTTGATCTGGACGCCGAGCATCCCGGCTACGGCTTCGCCGAGCACAAGGGTTACATCACCCCGGAGCACACCGCCGCGCTGCGGGAGCGTGGGCCGTGCCGGGAGCACCGTTACTCGTACGTCAACGTGGCCGCCGTCTCCGGTCTCGACGACCGGCCACCGCGCTCCCGACGACCGCTGGGCGCAAGCCCGGACGAGCCGATGGAGCGCTCGGGCGCCGCAGGGGGTACCGTCGGCGTGGCGTTGGGCGAGCAGCCTCGGCCTCCGGCGCCGGTGGGGGAAGATGTGGTCATGGAAGGCGGAGTGCGATGAGCGCGGAAGATCTCGAGAAGTACGAGACCGAGATGGAGCTCCAGCTCTACCGGGAGTACCGCGACATCGTCCGTCAGTTCTCGTACGTGGTGGAGACCGAGCGCCGGTTCTACCTGGCCAACCAGGTCGACCTGCACGTCCGCAACTCCGACGGCGAGGTCTACTTCGAGGTCGAGATGCACGACGCCTGGGTCTGGGACATGTACCGCCCTGCCCGCTTCGTGAAGAATGTCCGGGTAATGACCTTCAAGGACGTGAACGTCGAGGAGTTGGAGAAGCCGGACATCTCCCTGCCCGCGGACTCCGGCTTCGGCGGCTGAGCGCCCACTGCCCCGAGGGGCGGCGCGATGGCGGACCCCCACCCGCCGCAGTCGTCCACGCCACCGCGCGTCCACTGTGCATTCGAGCCGACGGTCAATGATCGGCGGCCGCCGGGGGCCCGACGAACTCGAACATCGTCGTATCGACCGGCAGCGGCCGGGGCGTGCCGACAAAACGGTGCACACCCACCCCGATCCCGTCCGCGGGGGAACTCACCCAGACCGGCTCGAACCCCTCCTCCGTGAACCACTCGCAGATCGTCGGGAACAGATCCGGCGACCGCCGGTGCCGGGTCCAGATGGCGACCCCGCCAGTGGCGCAGAGCGAGACACAGTGCCGGACCGTGGCCCGTACGTCCGCGTCCGAGATGTTGCCGAAGATGCCACAGGCCAGCACCAGGTCGGCCGGCGTCAGCCCGGCGTAGGCGTCGGTGCGGGAGGCGTCGCCGCACACCACCTCGACCCCGGACAGCCCTGCCTGCCGGACGGCGGCCCGGGCCAGGTCCACGTTGCGCGGTTCCAGTTCGACCAGCCGGGCGGTGACGTCACCCCCGCGCGGATGGGCCGCCAGCACGGGAATCAGGTCACGACCCTGCCCGGCGCAGAGACTGACCGCCCGCAGTGGCCCCGGCGGTGCCTCGTCCAACACGGCACCGATCCGCCGACGTATCTCGGCCAGCCGCCGCGACAGCGACGAATCCGGATCCCCGTAGCGCTCGTGCCAGTCGTACCAGTCGCGCGTCACGTCCCAAGCCTAGGACAGGGCCCGGGCGACGGTCGCCCCATAACAGATCGTCCAGGTCGTGGGTGGACTGTCCACAGCACGCCCGGCCGTCCACAGGCAGATCGTTCGGGGCGGCGGGGGACAGTCGTCCCGGCCAGGCTCGACGGCATGCGACCACGGATGTCGATACTCGGTGGATTCACGACGCTACTGCTGCTCGCACCGCCCGGCCCGGTCCTGCCCGGGTTGGCACCGCCCGGGATGGCACCGTCCGGGTCGGCGCCGCCCCGGCCGGCTCGGTCCGGGCCGGTCGGCGGTCAGCCGGTGCTGTCCGCCGCGCTGGTGCCCGTCGCCCCGGGGGCGGGCAGCGTCGGATCCTTCCGGTGGCCGGTCGACGGCGTGCCACGGCCGGCACGCAGATTCGATCCACCGCCCCGGCCGTGGCTGTCCGGCCATCGGGGGGTCGACCTGCGCGCGCCTGCTGGCGCCACGATCCGGGCAGCCGGTGCCGGCACGGTCCTGTTCGCCGGCATGGTGGCCGGTCGACCGGTGGTCACCGTCGGGCACGCCGACGGCTTGCGCACCACCTACGAACCGGTCCAACCAGCTGTCACGGCGGGCACCGCGGTGCCCGCCGGTGCCGCCCTGGGCACGCTGCTGGCCGGACACGTCGGCTGTCCCGCCGCCGCGTGCCTGCACTGGGGGCTGCGCCAGGGGCCGGACTATCTCGATCCGCTGGCCCTGCTCGGCCTCGGGCGGGCCCGGCTGCTGCCCCTCGGTGAGATCCCGACCGCCGACCGCCGACCGCTGACCGGCGACCGGCGACCGGCGGCGGGCGGGCGGCGACCGGCGGGCGACCGGCGGGCGGGCGGCGAGCGGCCGGCGGGGGCGGTGGCGAGCGGCCGGCGGCGGGCGGCCGCTCAGCGCTGGGCGAGCAGACCGGGCAGTCCGACGGCGAGTCGCTGGTACTCCTCGGGCGCGTTGTAGACCTGGCCGCACAGCCGCAGCCATCCGCGCCCGTCCCAGGTCATGACGGCGACCTGGGTGGCGAGCCGTTCAGCGATCCGGATCTGCAACGCCCGGGCACCGTCCAGGGTCGTGGCGAGGCCCGCCGGCAGCGGGAGCAGTCGCATGGCGACCGTCGGTCCGCCGGGGTCGATCAGGTCGGCCGGCGGCACGCCGAGCGCGTCCCCCACCACCCGTTGCCCGTACGCCGCCAGCCCGGCGTTGTGCGCGCGTACCCGGTCGACGCCGAGGCTGCGCAGCGTGTAGAGACCCGCCGGAGCACTCAGCCAGGCGGTGTAGTCCGACGTGGCCTGCCACTCCAGGCGAGTCGGGAAGCCCGAGTCCTGTTCCCAGGAGACCACCAGTGGCTCGATCCGTTCCCGCCACGGCGGTGCCACCACGAGTACGGCGGTGCCGCGCGGGGCGTACCCCCACTTGTGCAGGTTGCCCACCCAGAAGTCGGCGCTGATGCTGCGTACCGACGCCGGCAGCATGCCCGGAGCGTGCGCGGCGTCGACCAGCACCGGTACGCCGTGCTCCCCGGCCACCCCGACGATCGCGGCGACCGGGAACAGCCGGGCCGTGGCCGAGGTCAGCTGGTCGACCACCAGCAGGCGGGTACGGCCCGGACGTAGCCCGGCCCGCACGATCTGCACCACCTCTTCGTCGGTGGCGGTCAGCGGCACCCGCAGGACCCGGTGCGTGGCCCCGGTGCGGCGGCACTCCCGGCGGATGGAGAAGTCGACCGCACCGTAACCGTGGTCGGTGGTCAGCACCTCGTCACCGGCACGCAGTCCGAGGGACTGGAGCACCACCGCGACACCGGAGGTGGCGTTCGTGGTCAGCGCGGTGCCGTCGGGGTCGGCCCCGAGGAAGCTGGCCAGATGCCGGCGGGTGTGCGCGATCCGGTCGGCCAGCCCTCGCGTGAAGAACCGCAGCGGGTCGGCCTCCATCTCGTCACGCAACCGTTGCTGGGCCCGTTGCGCCACGATCGGTACCGCCCCGAACGAACCGTGGTTGAGGTGACTGACCGCCGGGTCGAGGGAGAAGAGCAGACGGGCACCCATGATCGGCTCGGGCGGCGGGACGCTCACTCGATGATCGTAACCGTCGACCGGGATCCGACCGGCGAGGAACGTGAGCCGGGTGTCGCCTGACCGCCGCCGCGCTCGTCAGGCGCGCGGGTGGGCCTGCCGGTAGGCCGCCCGGAGCCGTTCTACCGAGACGTGCGTGTAGATCTGGGTGCTGGCCAGCGAGGAGTGCCCCAGCAGCTCCTGCACCGCCCGCAGGTCCGCCCCGCCTTCCAGCAGGTGGGTGGCGGCCGAGTGACGCAGCCCGTGCGGGCTGATCCTGGGCAGTCCCGCCGCCTCGGCGTAACCGCTGACGATCCGGCGGGCGGTCGTCGGGTGCAGCCGACCGCCCCGGGCACCGAGCAGCAGCGCGTCGCGGGAGTCGGGAACCGCCAGCACCGGCCGTCCGTGCCGCAGCCAGTCGTCCAGGGCGCGCTGCGCCGGCAGCCCGTACGGCACCGTCCGCTCCCGGCCACCCTTGCCGCGTACCCGGACGACCCGCCGACCCTGGTCGACGTCGGCCGTGTCGATTCCGCACGCCTCGCTGACCCGTACCCCGGTGCCGTAGAGCAGTTCGAGCAGCATCCGGTCGCGCAGCCGCACCGCCTCCCCGGCGCGCTCTGCCGCTTCCGGGACGGGCGTACCGTCGGGGACCGGCGGAACGGTGGCGGCGGCCGGGGCGACGGACGGCGGCGCGGACCGATGCCCGGTGGGTGTCTCGACGAGCAGCGTCGCCTGCTCCGGACGCAGCACCGTGGGCAGCACCCGGCGTGGTCGGGGGCTGGCCAGCGTGGCGGCGACATCGGTGGGCAGCAGGCCCGTCCGGTGCGCCCAGGTGCTGAAGGTCCGGGCCGTGGCCGCCCGGCGGGCCAGCGAGGTGCGGGCGGCACCGGTCGTGCGTTGCCGGGCCAACCAGCTGCGCACCGTGTCCAGACTCAGCTCGGCCACCTCGGTGCAGCCCGTCCGATGGGCGTGGTCCAGCAGGGACACCAGATCGGCGGCGTACGCCCGTACCGTGTGCGCCGACCGGTTGCGGACCGAGGCCAGGTGTCGCGCGAACTCGTCCACCGCCTCCCGCAAGGACTGCGGCAGCGCCGCGTGCATCGCCCGGGTGCCGTTGGCGACCGGTCCCTGCGCGCCCGTTCCTGCCACGAGATCAAGCCTACGAGCGGCACGCGTCGACGGCGAGCGGACGCCACGGTCAACCGGGCGGACGGGGCCTGGTGGACCGGCCGTTCGGAACGACCAGGGCGTAGCCGTCGTCCCGGCGTACCACCAGCGCCATCTCCTCCAACATGGACAGCTTGCGCAACACCGTGCGAACGGCCAGTCCCGCCCGCGCGGCGAGAGCGTCCACGCCGACCCGACCACGTCGCGGCATCACCTCCACGATCGCCCGGGCGTCGTCGTCGAGCAGGTCGACGGGGCGCTCGGGCCCACGCGGCACCGGAGCCAGCTCGCCAATCCGGCCCACCTCCTCCAGTACCTGCGCCAGGCCGGTGACCAGCCGCGCCGTCGAGTGCTCCCGCAGCACCTCGTGGGCGCCGACCGACATCGCCGAGGTGACCGGGCCGGGTACCACCATCGCGGGTCGACCCAGGGCGATGGCCCGCCGGGTGGTCTGCGTAGCGCCGCTGCGGGCCGCCGCCTCCACCAGCACGGTGCCGCGGGTGCCCGCCGCGATCACCCGGTTGCGGATGAGGAAGCGGGGACGCAGCGGCTCCGCGCCGGGTGGCCACTCGCTGACCAGCAGACCGGTGTCGGCGATCCGGTCGAACAGAGCCGCGTTTCCCATCGGGTAGGCGCGGTCCACGCCGCAGGCGAGCACCGCGACGGTGAGCCCGCCGGCGTTGAGCGCCCCACGATGCGCGGCGGCGTCGATGCCGAACGCGCCGCCGGAGACCACCGTCCAGTCCCGGTCCGCCAGGCCGTAACCCAGATCCGTGGCGACATGGGTGCCGTACGCCGTGGCGGCGCGCGCCCCCACCACCGCGACGGAGCGGTCCAGCGCCTCGGCCAGTGGCCACGACCCCCGTACCCAGAAGCAGAGCGGCGGGGCGGTTTCGACGTCAACCCGGCGGCGCGCGTCGGAGAGGTGGAGGTTGCGCAGGTGCTCGACCGTGCCGGGCCACTCGTCGTCGCCGGGGATGACCACCCGGACACCGAGCCGATCGGCTCGGCGCAACGCCTCGGCGGCGACCGCCCGGGCGTCACCGGCCCGGTTGCGTGCCGCCACGGATTCGCGTAGCGACTGCTGCGGCGCGCCACCGTCGAGCAGCAGATCCAGCGCGCCCACCGGGCCGAACTCGTCGACCAGCCCGTGCACCGACCGGGTGCCCGGCTCCGCCAGCCAGGTCAGCGCCACCCGCGCCAGGGTCGACTCCTCGTGGGTGCTCACGCGCCCTCTCCCGTCCTCAACGTGATGGCCTCGCTGACGTCCCCCGCGTTCGGGCGTGCCCGGCCGTCGAGATCGGCGATCGTCCAGGCGAGTCGGATGACCCGGTCGAATCCGCGAGCGGAGAGCGACCCGGAGTCGAGCCGGGACCGCAGCTCGACGGTGTCCCGGCCGGGTAACCGCCACGGCGCCTGACGCAGAACCGGACCGGGTATCTCGGCGTTGAGCCGCCGACCCAGCGGCCCCCAGCGTCGGATCGCCGCCTGCCGGGCCGCGGCCACCCGCCGGGCGACCACCGCGGAGGACTCGTGATCGGCCGTCTCCATCAGTTCGGCCGCCCGCATCGGCGGCAGCCGCACCTGGAGATCGATCCGGTCGAGCAGGGGACCGGAGAGCCGGCCGAGGTAGCGGCGGCGGGTCAACGGGGGACACTCACAGCGGTCGTCACCTGCCGGGTTCGCGCACGGGCAGGGGTTGGCGGCGAGCACCAGCTGTGCGCGGGCGGGATATTCGGCTCCGCCCCGGCTACGGGTCAACAGCACCCGGCCGTGCTCCAACGGTTGGCGCAGCGCCTCCAGCGCCGCCTTGCTGAACTCGGGTGCCTCATCCATGAGCAGTACCCCGCGGTGGGCGAGCGAGATCGCACCCGGGCGGGCAAGCCCTGACCCGCCGCCGACGATGGAGGGAACGGTCGCGGTGTGATGGGGGGCCTGGAACGGCGGGCGACGGATCAGCCGACCACCCGGCGGCAACAGCCCGGCGATCGAGTGCAGCGCGGTCACCTCCAGCGCGGCCTCGTCGTCCAACTCCGGCAGGATCGACGGCAGGCGTTCGGCGAGCATCGTCTTGCCCGCCCCCGGGGGCCCGATCAGGGCCAGGTGATGCCCGCCGGCAGCGGCGACCTCCAGGGCACGTCGCCCGAGGCCCTGCCCGGCCACCTCGGCCAGGTCGGGGCCGGGCGGGGCAGCGGGCGAGGCGTCGGTGGGTGGTTCGATCAACGGGCTGCCGTCGCGGACGAAGGTGACCAACCGGTGCAGGGTGTCCACGCCGCGTACCAGCAGCCCGGGCACGACCGCCGCCTCGGCGGTGTTGCCGGCCGGGACGATCACCCGCTGGACGCCGGCCCTGGCTGCGGCGGCGACCATCGGCAGTACCCCCCGGACCGGTCGCACGGTGCCGTCCAGTCCCAGCTCGCCGAGGACCGCCACACCCTCCAACGGCAGCAGCGGAAGCTCGCCGGAACCGCCGAGCAGCGCCACCGCGATCGCCAGGTCGAACGCGGACCCGAACTTGGGCAGGGTGGCCGGCAACAGGTTGAGGGTGATCCGGCGGTTCGGCCACCGTTGGCCGGAGTTGACCACCGCGGCCCGGACCCGGTCGCGGGCCTCGTGCAGGGCGGTGTCGGGCAGCCCGGAGATCACCACCCCGGGCAGTCCGGGGGCGAGGTCCACCTCCACCTCCACGAGGTGCCCGGTCACTCCGACCAGGCCGACGCAGAGCACCCGGGCGTAGCTCATCGCGCCACCTCGCTGCGCTCGGCGCCGCGATGAGGCACCACCGCACTGAGCCGAATGATTCGCTCGCGGCGCTCGCTCATCGGAACGCGTCCTTGACGTGCTCGATGCGTGCCCGACCGCTGCGGGGCAGCAGCACCGAGATGACGTCGAAGCGGACCTCGTCGGCGGTGGTGCCGGTGGCGGCCAGCCAGGCGGCGGCGAGCCCGCGCAGCCGGCGTGCCTTGCGCGGCACCACCGCCTCCGCAGGGCTGCCGAAGGTCGTGGTCCGCCGCGTCTTCACCTCGCAGAAAGCGAGCACCCGCCCGTCCCAGGCGATGATGTCGATCTCTCCGGCGGGGCAGCGCCAGTTGCGAACCACCGGGCGCAGGCCCGCCTCGATCAGGTGCCGTACGGCGCAGCGTTCCCCGTACCCGCCGACCGCCTGGTTGCGCTTGGTCATGACGGCACCCTGCGCCCGTACGTGCTTCCGCAGCGACCCCCGTCCGGCCGCCTGTGGACAGCCGAGGGCGTTGTGGACAACCGGACGATCATGTACAGGATGTGCTATTAGCGGCGCATCATGGCTGGTCAGCGGGCAGGCCGAATGGCGCACGAACCGCTGGTCGAATACGGTGCCGGCGTGGACGGACGACGCAGTTTCGCCGACGACCAGGAGTCGCGCTGGTACCCGAGTGATCATGATCGTGGTTACGCCGACCCGGAGTGGCGCGGCGCGGGGGAGGGGCGGTACCCCGGTGACGAGCCACGGGTGGCGCCCGAGCAGCGCGGTGACGACGACGACCGGTACGGCGCGCCGCGCCGCTTCGCTCTGACGGATCCGCTCGGGGACGTCGCGACGGAGACCGAGCGCTACCGGGCGTCGCGCTCTCGCCGGGCGGAGCCGGCGGAACCCGACAGCTCCGGTGAGCTGCCCGTCGATCGCCCCGGCCGCCGTGCCGCGCCCGAGGCGAGCCCGACCAGCGGCGGGGCGCCGCTGGCGACGGATCCGACCCGCGCCGCGCTGGCCGGGTACCCGGTCGTCGAGGCCAGGCGTGGCCCTGAGGTGCCCAACCCACTGGAGCAGCCGACCGGGCCGGTGCCGCCGGTGGTACCCCGGGGCGACGCGCCGGTGGGCGAGGCCACCACGCCAGCCATCGGTACCGGGACCGGCCACCCGACCGCCGAGCATCCGACGGCCGGCTACCAGGCGAGCGGCGTCGCGGCCGGGGCACCGGCCGGCGACGGCGTGTACCGGACGCGGCGACCGGTGTTCGCGGTGCTCTTCGCCGCACTGGTCGTGATCTTCGAGCTGCCCGCGCTGCGGGTGCTGCTGCACGGCGCGACGGCGGATCCGGTCTCCGCCGGTGACGTGCTGGCGGGCACGTTCCTGGTCTGCGGGTTGCCGATCTTCGCGGCCGGCCTGTACGGCCTGCGGACCACCGGGTTCTCGCTGACCGACGGCGCGCGGGGCTGGCTGCGTCCGCCGACGGCCTACCTGACGGTCGGGCTGGCGCTCTTCCTCGTCGCCGCGCTCGCCGCCGGCTGAGCGCAGCCCGCCGCACCCGGGCGTGAGGTGGCCGGGAAGGCGCGTACACTGGTCGACTGGCGACCGCCTCGTGCGGTCGACCTCGCGTGCCTTCCTCACGAGTCGTCGTGTGGCGGCGGCCTCCCTGGTCCCGACCCGTTCGGGCCCATCATGGCCGACGACCGGGCACCAGGACGCCCGGCCGCCGGCCGGGCGCGACAACCAGGGACCGCAAGGAGTACGAACCATGGCCGTCGTGACCATGCGTCAGCTGCTGGAGAGTGGTGTTCACTTCGGGCACCAGACCCGGCGCTGGAACCCGAAGATGAAGCGTTTCATCTTCACCGAACGCAACGGCATCTACATCATCGACCTGCGTCAGACCCTCGACTACATCGAGAAGGCGTACGACTTCGTGCGCAACACGGTGGCCGAGGGCGGCAGCATCCTCTTCGTCGGCACGAAGAAGCAGGCCCAGGAGGCGATCGCCGAGCAGGCGACCCGGGTCGGCCAGCCGTACGTCAACCACCGCTGGCTCGGCGGCATGCTGACCAACTTCCAGACGGTGTACAAGCGGCTGCAGCGGATGAAGGAGCTGGAGGCCCTCGGTGACCTCAGCGGCACCGCCGCCGGCTACACCAAGAAGGAGACCCTGCAGCTCTCCCGCGAGAAGATCAAGCTGACCCGCACGCTGGGTGGCCTGCGGGACATGCAGAAGCTGCCGGCCGCGGTCTGGGTGGTCGACACCAAGAAGGAGCACATCGCCGTCGACGAGGCCCGCAAGCTGGGCATCCCGGTGATCGCCGTGCTCGACACCAACTGCGACCCGGACGAGGTCGACTTTCCGATCCCGGGCAACGACGACGCGATCCGCTCGGCCGAGCTGCTGACCAAGGTCGTCGCCGCCGCGGTGGCCGACGGTCTGATCGCCCGCTCCGGCCGTCGCCGGGGTGGCGACGAGAAGCCGGAGGCGGGTGTCGCCACCGACGAGCCGCTGGCCGAGTGGGAGCGCGAGCTGCTCGAGGAGCCGAAGAAGGCTGACGAGCAGCCCGCGGCCGAGCAGCCGGCAGCCGAGCAGCCAGCCGCCGTCTCCGGTCAGTGACCGTGCCGCCGCCCGGTCACCGTCCGTTCCGCTGACGGTGACCGGCGGCGGGTAGACCGGGCACGAACCTCTCGGGACCGGGTAACCGTCACCCTCAGACCATTCCACCGCAGTCTCAACACCGAAGAGAGAGCCATGTCCCAGATCACCGCCGCGGACGTCAAGAAGCTCCGCGACCTGACCGGCGCCGGCATGATGGACAGCAAGAAGGCCCTGACCGAGGCCGAGGGCGACTTCGACAAGGCCGTCGAGATCCTGCGCGTCAAGGGCGCCAAGGACGTCGGCAAGCGGGCCGGCCGGACCGCCGCGAACGGTCTGGTCGCGCACTCCGGCAAGGCACTGCTCGAACTCAACTGCGAGACCGACTTCGTCGCCAAGAACGAGAGCTTCATCGCGCTGGCGCAGCAGCTGGTCGAGCACGGTGAGCGCGCCGGCGTCAGCAACGCCGCGGAGCTGCTGGCCACCGAGATCGATGGTCGTACCGTCGCCGACCTGGTCCAGGAGCAGTCCGCCAAGATCGGCGAGAAGCTGGTGCTCAACCGGTTCGCCAAGCTCGACGGCAACGTCGCGGTCTACCTGCACCGCAAGGCGCAGGACCTGCCGCCGGCCGTCGGCGTGCTGGTGCAGTACGCCGGCAAGACCGACGAGGCGGGCGACGCCGACGCGCGCGGCGCGGCCATGCAGATCGCCGCGATGCGCCCGCAGTACCTCACGCGTGACGAGGTGCCGGCCGAGGTCGTCGAGTCCGAGCGGCGCATCGCCGAGCAGACCGCCCGCGAGGAGAACAAGCCCGAGGCCGCGCTGCCGAAGATCGTCGAGGGCCGGGTCAACTCCTTCTTCAAGGACTTCGTCCTGCTGGAGCAGTCGTCGGTCACCGACAACAAGAAGACGGTGAAGCAGGTGCTGGCCGAGGCCGGCATCGAGGTCACCGGCTTCGTGCGGTTCGAGGTCGGCCAGGCCTGAGCCGGGTCGGGCGCGTCGCGCCCGTGGGCTGAGCGCAACGACGAGGACGAGGAGGCCGCCGGTGTACGCGATACACACCGCGGCCTCCTCGTCCCATAAGGTCGGCAACGGCAGGTACGCGCACCTGGGCGCGCCAGTGGGGGAAGGACGGGCGAATGACGCAGGTTGTGAGTGACCGGACGTTGGCGGCGGACGATCCGACGGCACCGCCGCCCGGTCGGGCCCGGCGGGTGGTGTTGAAGCTTTCCGGCGAGGTGTTCGGCGGCGGCGCGATCGGCGTCGACCCGGACGTCGTCCAGGCCATCGCCCGTCAGATCGCCACCGTGGTGCGCCGGGGTGTGCAGGTCTCGGTGGTGGTCGGTGGCGGCAACTTCTTCCGCGGCGCGGAGTTGCAGAAGCGGGGCATGGACCGGGCCCGCGCGGACTACATGGGCATGCTCGGCACGGTGATGAACTGCCTGGCCCTCCAGGACTTCCTGGAGAAGGAGGGCATCGAGACCCGGGTACAGAGCGCCATCACGATGGCTCAGGTGGCTGAGCCGTACATTCCGTTGCGCGCGATCCGGCACCTGGAGAAGGGCCGCGTGGTCATCTTCGGCGCGGGCGCCGGCATGCCGTACTTCTCCACCGACACGGTCGCCGCCCAGCGCGCGCTGGAGATCCACGCGGACGTGGTGCTGATGAGCAAGAACGGGGTGGACGGCGTCTACACGGCCGACCCCCGGATCGACCCGACCGCCAGCAAGTTCGACTCGATCACCTTCTCCGAGGTGCTGCGCCGCAACCTCCGGGTCGCCGACGCTGCCGCCTTCAGTCTCTGCATGGAGAACGGCCTGCCGATGCTGGTCTTCGGCGCGCAGGGCGACGACACCATCGTCCGGGCCGTGGGCGGCGACAAGATCGGCACGCTGATCACCACCTGAGCCGACCGCCGACGGCGATCTCGGCGGTCCCGGTGACCCGACAAGCCACGACGAGCACAAGAAGGAGGCGAGGAGACCGGTGATCGACGACACCCTCCTCGAGGCCGAGGAGAAGATGGAGCGTGCGGTCGAGCACGCCAAGGAGGAGTTCGGCGCCATCCGCACCGGTCGCGCGACTCCGGCCATGTTCTCCAAGATCATCATCGACTACTACGGCAGTCCGACCCCGCTGACGCAGATGGCGTCGGTGGCCATTCCCGAGCCGCGGATGGCCATCATCAAGCCGTACGACAACTCGCAGATCAACGCCATGGAGAAGGCGATCCGCGATTCGGACCTCGGGGTCAACCCGAACAACGAGGGCAACCAGCTGCGCATCCTGCTCCCGCAGATGACCGAGGAACGCCGCCGCGACATGATCAAGGTGGCTCGGCACAAGGGTGAGGAGGCGAAGGTCGCCATCCGTAACATCCGCCGCAAGGGCAAGGAGGAGCTGGACCGGCTCGTCAAGGACGGCGAGGTCGGCGAGGACGAGGGCCGTCGCGCGGAGAAGGAACTCGACGACCTGACCCAGCGGTACGTGGCGCACGTCGACGAGCTGGTCAAGCACAAGGAGACCGAGCTCCTGGAGGTCTGACCCCGGTCACACCGTCAACCTCGATCATGAAGTTGTCACCCTCGCCACCGGCGTGGCGGGGTGACAACTTCATGATCGATGCGGTGGGAGCGAGTACCGGTACGTCCTACCGGGCGGGCGGGTGCAGTAGGCTCGGCTCGATTCCCGGTGACCCGGCGGTGAACGGTGGGGATCGGCCAGCCGACAGGCCGGCACGTCAGACGGAGCGCCTCGCGCGGGTTGGGGATGGTAGTGGCTGTGCGTCAAGTGGTGGATCTCGTACCGCTCCCGTCTGGTGCGTGATGTCCCACCTCGACCCCTACGGCGGCGCCGGTGCCCGTGACTGGGATCGTCCGGGCCCGCCCAGCTCGCTGCCCTGGCCGGATCCGGACGTCGAGCCCGGTCCGTGGGGCCGCGGCCCACAGCCCGGCGCCGAGCTGTACGCCAACCCGCGTAGCGGGCGCGGCCCTGGTGGCTGGGATCAGCCCCCGAACGGGCGCCGCGACCTCGACCACGGTGACGCTCCCACCGCCCAGATCGCCCCGGTGCGGGTCGGTGACGGGCGGGACCACGACGACGCGCCGACCACCCAGATGTCACCCGTGCGCGCCGGTGACCTTCGGGATTCCGACGACGCCACCACCCAGCTCGCGGCCGTGCCAGCCGAGGACGCGCCGGAACCGGACGCGCAGGACGGTCCGGGTCGGCGCCATCGCGGCCGGCGTCGGGCGGGGGCCGGCCGGCCGGCCACCCAGCAGACCCCGAGCCGGGCCGGGCGGAACCTGCCGGCGGCCATCTCGGTCGGGGTGTGCCTGGGCGCGGCGGTCCTGCTGCCGCTGTTCCTGTACACCCCCGCGTTCCTGCTGGTGCTGGTCGCCGCGTTCGGCGTGGGCATCTGGGAGATGTCGCGCGCGGTGCGTCGCGGTGGCGCCGAGGTGCCGCTGGTGCCGCTGCTCGCCGGTGGGGTGCTCACCGTCACCCTGGCCTGGTTCGCCGGGTTGGACGCGCTCCTGCTCGGCCTGGTGGTCACCGTGGCGGGCACGCTGCTCTGGCGGCTCGGCGACGGTACGGCCGACCTCCGGCGGGACATGACCGCGGCGACCCTGATCGCGGTGTACGTGCCGTTCCTCGGCGGCTTCGCCGCCCTGCTCGCGTCCTCCCCGGACGACGGGGCGTTACGGGTGCTGGTGACGCTGGTCGCCGTGGTGCTCTCCGACACCGGCGGATATGCGGCCGGCGCCAACTTCGGCAAGCATCCGATGGCCCCGACGATCAGTCCGAAGAAGTCCTGGGAGGGCTTCGCCGGCTCGGTCGGCGCCGCGGCGCTGGGCAGCGCCCTGCTGCTCTGGCTGCTGTTCGACGTGGCTCCCTGGTGGGGTGCCGTGTTCGGGGTCGCGGTCTCGGGTGCCGCGGTCCTCGGCGATCTCGCCGAGTCGATGGTCAAGCGGGACCTCGGCGTGAAGGACATGAGCAACCTGCTCCCCGGCCACGGCGGCCTGATGGACCGGCTCGACTCCGTCCTGTTCGCGGTGCCGACGGCCTACCTGCTCCTCGTCGTCTTCGTTCCGGCGGTGAGCTGAGGCATGGCCCACGCCGGTGTGACCGGGGCGCGGAGAGGGTGGGAGCGGATCCGGCACTTCCGCGGAGGTGCGTTCCGGGCCGGGCGTGCCAGACTGGACGTGCCATGACGAGTCTTCCCCTGATCCCCGTCGACCCGGACGCGCCCGGCGCGCGCCGGGCGGCAATGCCCCCGCAGCACCTCGCCGACCTCGACCTGGCCGGCCGGAAGGACCTGGTCACGAAGCTGGGCGAGTCGGCGTTCCGGGCCCGGCAGATCTCCACCCACTACTTCGGCCGGCTGGTACGCGACCCGGAGCAGATGACCGACCTGCCGGCGTCGTCCCGCGAGCGCCTGGCCGGCGAGCTGCTGCCCCGACTGCTCACTCCGGTACGCGAGCTGGCCTGCGACGACGGGGCGACCCGCAAGGCACTGTGGCGGCTGCACGACGGGTCGCTGGTGGAGAGCGTGCTGATGGGGTACCCGGACCGGGTCACCGTCTGCATCTCCAGCCAGGCCGGATGCGGGATGGCATGCCCGTTCTGTGCGACCGGCCAGGCCGGCCTGACCCGCAACCTCTCCACCGCCGAGATCGTCGACCAGGCCGTCTACCTGGCGGGCGTGGCCGCCTCCGGCAAGGTGGCGGGGTCACCGCCGCGGCTGTCGCATGTCGTCTTCATGGGCATGGGCGAGCCGCTGGCGAACTACAACCGGGTGGTCGCGGCGATCCGCCGCCTGGTCGCGCCGGCACCCGAGGGTCTCGGCCTGTCGCAGCGTCACATCACCGTTTCCACGGTTGGGCTGGTGCCGGCCATCCACCGACTGGCCAGCGAAGACCTCTCTGTGACTCTTGCGTTGTCGCTGCACGCCCCCGATGATGAGCTGCGCGACGAACTCGTGCCGGTCAACCAGCGCTGGAAGGTGTGCGAGGTGCTGGACGCAGCGTGGGCCTACGCGGCCCGCACGGGCCGTCGTGTGTCGATCGAATACGCGATGATCAAGGACGTGAACGACCAGCCGTGGCGAGCTGACCTGCTCGGCCGGCTGCTGGCCGGCAAGCTGGCCCACGTGAACCTGATCCCGCTCAACCCGACTCCGGGCAGCCGCTGGGACGCGAGCCCGAAGCCGGTCGAGCGGGAGTTCGTCCGGCGGTTGCGCGACGCCGGTGTGTCCACCACGGTGCGGGACACCCGAGGTCGTGAGATCGACGGAGCGTGTGGGCAGTTGGCCGCCGCGGAGGACAGTGGCACCGACCCGGCCGGGGAGATGACGGCGTGACCGGGCGTGGCGAACGAGACCAGGAGACATAGTGGCGAGTCAGGGTCAGCGTTTCCGGCGTAAGGCGCTCCGCCGGGGATACAAGGTTGACGAGGTGGACGCCTTCCTGGACCGGGTCGAGGCGACACTCGCCGGCCAGCCGGTCGGAGCGCCGGTGGCCTCGCAGGAGGTCCATGACGTCGTCTTCCGGGTTCGCTTCAACGGCTACGACGAGTGGCAGGTCGACCTGCACCTCGACCGCGTCGAACGGCAGCTGGCGGAGCTGGAGGAGCGCGGTGGCGTGCCGGGCCGCGGCGATGGCCGGATGGGCCCGCCCGAACGGATGGGTCCCGGCATGCGCGATGACCGGGGGATGTCCCCGGTGCCGCAGCCCCCGATGCCGCCGCGGGCGATGCCGGCACAGGCCGGCCCGCCCTACGGCCGCTACGACGAGCCGACCGGCGCCTTCGCCGGTGGGTACGACGCTCCCCGCGGTGGTTACGACGCACCGCGCGGTGCCGCCGGCCCGATGGGCCCGGGCGCGCCGATGGGTCCCCCCGGCGGCATGGGTCACGGCGGCCCTCCGCCGCGTGGTCTGCCCGCCGGCCCGGGTGGCTACGGTCCGCCGGACGGACCGGGTGGCTACGGCCCACCGGACGGGCCCGGTGGCTACGGCCCGCCCGACGACCAGCGCTTCGACGGGTTCGAGGCGGGCCGGCACGGCCGTACCGACATGACCGCCGAGATCCGGTTGCCGGACCGGGACCCGCGGCGCGGCCCGGCCGGACCGCCCGGGATGCCGCAGCAGGCGCTCGGCGGGCCCTCGATGGGCGGTCCCCCGGCGATGGGCGGCCCGCCGGCGATGGCCGGCCCGTCGATGGGCGGGCCGCCGATGGCCGGTCCGCCCGGCAGTGACCTCTACCGGGTGGACCAGATCCGGCGGAGTTTCCAGGTCCGTCGCTTCGGCAGCGGGTACGACCCGGACCAGGTGGACCGGTTCTTCGAGACGCTGCTCGGTGGGATGGCCGGACGTAACCCGATGCCGGTGAACCCCAAGGACCTCGACACGCTCCGCTTCGGCCTGGTGCAGGGCGGCTACTTCGAGGCCGAGGTCGACGCCGCGCTGAAGAACGTCCAGGACATCCTCTTCGGTCGCTGACCGACGTCAAACGCGAGCGGGCCCGCCTCCGGTGACCGGGGCGGGCCCTCGCGCGTCAGGGCACAGATGGATGCGGCGGTCGGCCGACGCGTGGTCGCGCGGAGCCCGGTCGGTCAGGAACGCGGGCCGTCGCGTGTCGACCGCGTCACGAGCGCGCGCCGTCGCGTGCTGTTCGGGTCAGGAGCGCAGGCCGTTGCGGCGCAGCACCGCGTCGCCGATCACGATGAGCAGCAGGACCGCGGCCAGCCCGATCAGCCAGAGGTTCTCGACCCTGCCCTCGTGATTGCCGCAGAGCATGGCCAGCAGCGCGAACGCGGTGAGCACCGCGCCGATCCGCCCGGCCTTACGGTGCCCGGGCTTGTGCTGGTCCGGAGACGTTACCGGCTCGCTTCCTGCCACTGTCGGTCCTTCCTCGCGAACGGATCTCCGGCTAGTCTGGCACGTCCCCTGGGAAGGTTTCCGGCCAGGGCCGATGGGCCCGCCCAGGTGGGTGGAAGGGCACTACCGGCGTCGCGGGGCGAGGACCAGACTGCCTCCGGTAGCGTTCTGGGGCGTACACCTTGATTGTCTTTTTGAGGGGGAACTGCGGTGCGAGTGACCGGTACGGGGCACGCGAGCATGCGGATCGACACGGCCGCGGGCAGCATCCTGTGCGACCCGTGGGTCAATCCGGCCTACTTCGCCTCCTGGTTCCCGTTCCCCGACAACTCCCAGCTCGACTGGGAGGCCCTCGGTGACGTCGACTACCTGTACGTCTCCCACCTGCACCGGGACCACTTCGACGCGGCCCATCTCAAGCGGTACGTGTCGAAGAAGGCCACCGTGCTGCTGCCCGAGTTCCCCACCTCGGAGATGGAGGACGAGTTCCGCGAGCTGGGCTTCACGAAGTTCCTGAAGACCCGTAACGAGGAGGTCGTCGAGCTGGACGGCGGCCTGAAGATCATGATCCAGGCGCTGACCAGCCCCACCGACGGTCCGATCGGCGACTCCTCGCTCTGGGTGGAGTACGACGGCGTCCGGCTGCTCAACCAGAACGACGCCCGCCCGACCGACCTGAGCACCTTCGCCGAGCTGGGCCACGTGCACGCGCACATGCTCCAGTTCTCCGGCGCGATCTGGTATCCGATGGTCTACGAGCTGCCGAACGCGGCGAAGACCGCATTCGGCAAGCAGAAGCGGGAACGGCAGTTCGACCGCACCTGGCGCTACATCGACGACCTCAAGGCCGATCACGTCTTCCCGATCGCCGGGCCACCGTGTTTCCTCGACGACGAGCTGTGGCAGTTCAACGACATCTTCGGCGACGAGGGGAACATCTTCCCCGACCAGTCGGTCTTCCTGGCCGAGTACGCGAAGGTCGGTGGCACCAACGGCATCGTGCTGCTGCCCGGCAGCGTCACCGAGGTCACCACGACCGGGGCCACGACCACGCACCCGGTGCCGGTGGAGGAGTTCTTCGCCAACAAGGTGGCCCACCTGGAAGAGATGCGCGAGCGCAAGCGGCCGATCATCGAGGCGGAGAAGGCCTCCTGGCGGCACCCCGAGGTGGACGTGCTCAAGGAGCTGAAGCGGCGGATCGAGCCGCTGCTCGACGAGTCGATCTACCTGGCCAAGGGGGTCGGCGGCCCGGTCCGGTTCGACCTGGTCGGCTACGACGGCGAGAGCGTCGAGTCGATCGTGGTGGACTTCCCCGGCAAGCAGGTGCGGCCGTACGCCGACGAGAAGGTCCGCTACCGCTTCCGTACCGAGCGGGCGCTGGTGGAGCACCTGCTGCACATCGGCGAGGTGGACTGGGTCAACTCGCTCTTCCTGTCCTGCCGCTTCTCGGCCGCGCGCATCGGGCAGTACAACGAGTTCGTGTACGCCTTCTTCAAGTGTCTGTCCACCGAGCGCCTCCAGTACGCCGAGGGCTGGTACGACGAGCACGAGCGGGCCGTGGACGCCGAGGACATCACCATCGGCGACTGGGTGGTGCAGCGGCGCTGCCCGCACCTGAAGGCGGACCTGAGTCGATTCGGCATCGTCGACGGCGACCAGCTCACCTGCCAGCTGCACGGCTGGCGGTTCGACCTGCCCAGCGGACGCTGCCTGACCAGCGTCGGCCACAAGGTCCGCGCCCACCGCGTCGGTGAGGACACCCCGCAAGCCGCTCCTTCGGCGAGCTGAGTCACCCGCCTGAAGTGTTAGGAGGGGGCCCCTTTACCACACCAGGCGTTAACAAGGGGCCCTTCCTTTCAGCACAGTCTCAGCGGCCGAGGTCGGCGAGGATGCGCTGGGCGGCGTTGTGGCCGGCGGCACCGATGACACTGCCGGCCGGGTGGCAGCCGGCGCTGCCCGCGTACACGCCGTCGATGCCGGTGGCGTACGGCATCCGGTCGGCGAACGAGACCGTGTTGTCGACGTGGTGGATATGCCCGCCGGTGATCCCGAAGTGCGCCTCGATGCCCGGCGGCGGCAGCGGCACCGCGTCGGCGATCAGGTCGCCGGTGCCCGGGGCGTACCGCTCGCAGATGCCGACCAGCTTCTCGACGTAACCGGGCAGCTCCGCGTCCCAGGTGGTGCCCGCCAGTTCGTACGGCACCGACTGGACGAACAGCGCCGACGAGTGGTGCCCGGCCGGGTCGGCCAGCGACGGGTCGACGGTGGTGTGCAGGTACCACTCGATGGTCGGTTCCTCGGGCAACCGGCCGGCCCGCACGTCGTCCCACATGGCGCGCAGTGCCGCCATCGGTGATTCGCCCGCGCCGCCGGTCAGCGACGCCGAACCGGGCAGCAGGTGGATGGTCGAGCCGAACGGGCTCGGCGCACCATCGGGCAGGCAGGAGAAGCGGGGCAGGCCACGCAGCGCCAGGTTCAGTTTGAGGGTGCTGCCGGTGCGCCGGACCGCCGCCATCCGTTCGCCGAGCGTGTTCGGCAGCGCGCCGTCGGGCAGCAGCTCCATCAGCCGGTACGGGTCGCAGGCGCCGAGCACCACCTCGGCGCCGACCTGACGGCCGTCGGCGAGCACCACGCCGCTGGCGGCGCCGCCCTCGAGGGTGATCGCGGCGACCGGCGCGCCGGTGACGATCCGGGCGCCGGAGGCGCGGGCCGCGTCGGCGAAGGTACCCGACACGGTGCCCATGCCACCTTCGGCGATCATCCAGGTGCCGTCGGAGCCGGGCAGCCGGCACATGTTGTGCACCAGGAAGTTGTGCCCGGTGCCGGGGTCGTCGGGGCCGGCGTTGAGCCCGGACAGGCCGTCGGTGACCGCGTACATGCTGACCAGCAGCTCGGAGCGGAAGTCGAAGCGGGCCAGGTAGTCGGCGACGGAGCCGCGGACCAGGTCCACGAAGACGGTACGCAACTCGGGACGGACGTGTCGCTCGGCGGTCTCCTCCACCGTCAGCGGCTCGGCCAGCCAGGCCGGGGCGAGGTCCTCGCGTAACGCGGCCAGTTCGGCCTGCAACGCGGCGTCGGCGGCGGCGTCGGCGGGGGAGAAGAACTCGGCGAGCTGAGCGCGGGTGGCCGCGGCGTCGGTACCGAAGAGCAGGTACGGCGAGCCTGCCCCGCCGGGGGTGGGCAGGAAGTAGTGCGGGTCGCGGCGCAGCACCGGGATGCGGACGTCGAGCGTGGCGAGCAGTTCCGGCGGCATCAACCCGAGCAGGTACGACCCGGTGGAGTGCCGCAGTTCGGGCACCTTCGGGAACGGATTCTCGGTGCGCGTGGCCCCGCCGATCACGTCGGCGGCCTCCAGCACCAGCACGTCCAACCCGGCCCGGGCCAGCAGGATCGCCGACACCAACCCGTTGTGTCCCGACCCCACCACCACGACGTCGACCCGCCCCGGCAACCCACCACCCGTCATCCCCGCACCCTAACCCGTGTTCACCCCAACTCAACCCTGTTGACCATGAGGTTGGCGGCGCTCTTGATCTCCGAATGTGCCGTGAACCTCATGATCAACAAGGGGGGAGGGTTTGGCTGGTGTTCATGGGGGAGTGGGTTTTGTCGATGGGGTGTGCGGCTTAGCGTCGTGGAGGCCAGCCCCCCCGTCACCGCTCGGAGGTTTCCGTGGATCGTCGTACCGTGCTGCGTGCCACCGTCGTCGGCGGTGCCGCCGCCTTCTCCGGCAGCCTCTGGGCCGGTGCCGCCCTGGCCGCGCCCGCCCAACCCGGCCCCAGCCCCTACGGGGACCTGCTGGCCGCCGACGCCAACGGCATCCACCTGCCCGCCGGCTTCACCAGCCGGGTCATCGCCCGCTCCGGGCAGCGGGTGGCCGGCACCTCGTACGTCTGGCACTGGGCGCCGGACGGCGGCGCCTGCTTCCGGGCCGGCGACGGCTGGATCTACGTCTCGAACTCCGAGGTGCCGCTGATCGGTGGGGCCTCCGCGGTGCGGTTCCGCGCCGACGGGTCGATCAGCACCGCGTACCGCATCCTCGGCGGCACCAACGTGAACTGCGCCGGGGGCGCCACCCCGTGGGGCACCTGGCTGTCCTGCGAGGAGGTGCCGCTGGGGCGGGTCTTCGAGACCTGGCCCGACGGCAGCCGCAGCGCCGAGGAGCGTACCCGGATGGGCCGGTTCACCCACGAGGCGGCGGCCTGCGACCCCGACCGGCGGGTGATCTACCTGACCGAGGACGAGGGCGACGGCTGCTTCTACCGCTTCATCCCCGACACCTGGGGTGACCTGCGCACCGGTCAACTGCAGGTGCTGTGTGCCCCGGCCAGCGCCACCGCGGGCCCGGTCACCTGGCAGAACGTCCCGGACCGGGACGGCTTTCCGATCCCGACCCGGCTCCAGGTCGGCGCGGCCAAGCACTTCGACGGTGGCGAGGGCTGCTGGTACGACCGGGGCACCTGCTGGTTCACCACGAAGGGCGACAACCGGGTGTGGGCGTACGACGCGGTCAACCAGCGCATCGACCTGGCGTACGACGACTCCCTGGTGCCGGCCGGCACCGCGCCGCTCACCGGTGTCGACAACATCACCGGCACCGCGGGCGGGGACCTCTACGTGGCCGAGGACGGCGGCAACATGGAGATCTGCGTGATCACTCCGGCCGGGGTGGTGGCCCCGTTCCTGCGGATCAACGGCCAGTCCTCCTCGGAGATCACCGGCCCGGCCTTCAGCCCCGACGGCTCCCGCCTCTACTTCTCCTCCCAGCGGGGCACCAGCGGCAACTCCACCGGCTCCGGCGGCATCACCTACGAGGTCACCGGCCCGTTCCGCCGCTGACCTGACGCTGCTGGCGGCGGGCGCGCCACGCGGAGAGGGCCAGGGTGGCGGAGTAGCCGGCCAGCACGATCACGTGGAAGACGTAGAGCCAGAGCAGGATCGCCACGGCGGCGCCCACCTCGTCCAGCCCGCCGAAGGGCACACCCAGGTCGAGCGGGAGCGAGGCGAAGAGGACGAAACCGTGCAGGAAGCCGGACAGGTTCGCCGCGGTGAACGAGCCCATCGCCAGCGTGGCGAGCCAGTCCGGCGAGGCCGGACCGACCACCCGGAACACCCACATCAGCACCGGCGTGAGGACCAGCCACACCGCCAGGAACGACAGCACCACCCCGAGCGCACCGGCCCACCCGCCGCGTTGGACCAGCCCGGTGGTGGTCGGCAGGGCCAGCAGGATCGACAGCAGCAGCGCCGGGGCCGGTGCCAGCAGCGGCAGCAGCAGCAGCCGGCCCCGCCAGCCGACCAGGTGTTCGTCGGAGCGGGGCGCGGCGACCGAGACGAACGCCCGCCGTAGCCCCTCGCCGTAGAGCGACGCCGGCAGCAGCGCGGCCAACGCCAGCCACGGCGTCAACCCCACCCCGGCCTCGACCAGCGCGGCCACCGCGTGTGGCACGCCGATCGCGTCAGGCAGCGTCTCCACGGCGTACGCGGTGAGCCGGCGTACCCGGGCGGCCCCCACCAGCAGGGTGGTCAGCCAGATCGCCAGCAGGGCCACCGGCACCACGGCGATCGCCCCGTAGAACGTGATCGAGGCCGCGTGCAGCGACAGGTCCCGGCCCCGTACCGGGCGGAAGGCCGCCCGGGTGATTCGCCTCGTCCGCTCCCACGCACCGCCCACCGCGCTCCATTTCCCCGTCCTTCCGCCCGGCAACCGTCCCTGTTACCCCCGCCGTACCCGCCGATCCCGGGACCGCCGGGTCGGTGTCGGTGGGACTACCATCGCCGGCCATGACCGTCGCGACGACCGAACGGCTGGTACTGCGGGAGTGGACCGATGCGCCGGCCGACCTGGCCTGGCCCGCATCTACGACATCTACTCACGGGAGGAGGTGATGCGCTGGCTGGGCGGGGGAGCGGGCCGGCTCACCGAGCCCGGACAGGCCGCCGAGCGGCTGACCGCCTGGCGGGACCGGTACGCCCCCTACGCCGGCCGGTACGGTCTCTGGGCGGTCGAGGTCCGCGAAACCGGGGTGGTGGCGGGCAGCGTCCTGCTCAAGCCGCTACCGGGTACCGACGGTCACACCCCGACCGAGGACATCGAGGTGGGCTGGCACCTGCACCCCGACTCCTGGGGGCACGGCTACGCCACCGAGGCGGCCCGCGCCGTGCTGGTCGGTGAGTTCGCCACCGACACCCGCCAGGTGTACGCCGTGGTGACGCCCGGCAACGAACGCTCGATGGCGGTGTGCCGGCGGCTCGGCATGACTCACCTGGGCCGACGTACCGACTGGTACGGCGGCGCCGAGGTGGAAACCTTCGTCCTGACCGCCCCGCCCTCCCGCTGACCCCCGCCCTCCCGCTGACCTCCGCTCTCCCGCTGACCTCCGCCGCCCGGCTCGACCAGCCGCGACCGGACGGCCGACAGCAGGGCCGGTTCGACACCCGCGTCGACCAGATACGGCACGGCACCGCCGTAGCGACGCTGCAGGTGGGTCAGCGTGTTGCGCATCGGCGTCGTGGTGCAGCCCTCCGTCCGGGCGTAGTCGTCGGCGATGTCTCCGGTGCCCACCCCGGCCACCCGCAGCAGCAGCGCGACCAGCACGCCGGTACGGTCCCGCCCGGCGTGGCAGTGCACCAGGACGGCTCCCGCCGGTGCCTCCGCGACCACCCGGAACGCGGACGCGATCCGCTCCCGGTTGTGGTCGAGCATCGGCCCGTAGCTGTCGTCCGGCGGTTCGTAGTCGAGGACGTCGTTCAGCAGCGGCGCGTGCCGGTAGACCGGCGTGCCGGCGAACGGGCTCGGCCGCGCGGCGCATTCCCGCGCCCAGCGCAGATCGACGACGCGGCCCACCCCCGCCTGGCGGAGCACCGACGGGTCGAGCCCGTCGTGGCTGCCCGAGCGCAGCAGCGTCCCATGACGGGTGCGACCACCGTCCACGGTCGGTAGACCGCCCACGTCACGGCCGTTGCGACAGCCAGGCCAGTCCAGGATCACGCCCCGCCTCCTCGACACGGTTGCTGAACCACTCCCATCCCAGCGTTCCTCCGGCGGCCGGGTCAACACGAGAGCCCGTAGCTGTCGTCGGTCGGTGCTGTCGAGCTGAGCGCGTGCACGGATCGCGACCGCTGCCGCCATCCCCTGCGGACCATCGGTCGTAAGCTCACACCTCATGACGATCGCCCCTGCCGACCGGCCGCTGTCCGACGACGCGCTGACGGCGACGGCGTGACGTCGCCGGCCTGGGACGGCGAATCGGTGCTGGGCGCGGGATCGGTGGCGGAGGCGGAGCGGATCCAGCAGGAGCTGCGGCAACGCCTCGTCCTGGACGACCGCCTGAGCGTCGCGCCGACGCTGGTGGCCGGCGTGGACGTGTCGTACGACAAGGTGTCGCCACGGATCGTCGCCGCCGCCGTCGTCGTCGACCTGACGACCGGCGCGGAGGTGGAGTCGGTGGTGGTGCCCGGTGAGGTGAGCTTCCCGTACCTGCCCGGACTGCTGGCCTTCCGGGAGGTGCCGATCCTGCTGGCGGCGTTGGACCGGCTCGGCCGTCGACCTGACCTGGTGGTCTGTGACGGGTACGGCATCGCGCACCCGCGGCGCTTCGGGTTGGCCTGCCACCTCGGCGTGGTCACCGGCCTGCCGACCTTCGGCGTGGCGAAGACCCCCTTCGTCGGTTCCTTCGACGGGCCGGGCGCGCGGCGGGGCGACTGGTCGGCGCTGCGCGACGGCGGCGAGGTGCTGGGCCGCGTGCTGCGTACCCAGACCGACGTCAAGCCGGTGTTCGTGTCGGTGGGCCACCGCACCAACCTCGACCAGGCGACCACGCTGACGCTCGACCTGAGCCCGCGTTACCGCCTGCCGGAGGTGATCCGTCGGGCCGACTTCCTCTCCCGCGAAGCGCTGCGCCACCGCCAACCGCAACCGACGGCCGATCCGGCTCCACGGGTGGAGTGATTCTTGGACAGTCCCGTTAGCTGTGTATGCGCTGTGAGCGGGAACTGTCCAAGAACGGCGGGTCGGACAGGCTGTGCGATGTCGTGCGGTGCGGGCTGCCCTGGCTAGGCTGGGTTGAGCAGAATGTCCCGCTGAGGGGGGGGTGAGCCCGGATGGCCCAGGCCGCGTACGCGCCCGAGCCGGTGCCCGGCGACGCCGAGGTCCGGCCCACCGGGCCTTCGTTCGACGTGCTGCGGTGGCATGACGAGCCGTGGACCGCCCAGCTCGCCCTCGACCTGTTGCCGGAGACCAACGGCCCCAAGGTTGAGGTCCTGAGCGGAAGCGTGATCGTGACACCCCACGCCGGTTATGACCACCAGGATGCCGAGCTTGACCTCGCGTACCTGTTGAAGCAGGCGGCCCGCAAGGCCAAGTTGTGGCTCTACGCGGGGGCGAACGTCGTCTCCGGGCAGGATCTGTTCATCCCCGACCCTTCTTCCTCCGGGTCGACCTGCGAAACCGAGTCCCCACCATCGCGCTGTTCGAGTTGGCCGACGGCGAGTATCGGCCGGTGGCCGCCGCTGCGGCCGGAAGCACCTTCGTGATGCGGGAGCCGTTCGAGTTCTCGATCGATCCGGGTGACCTGCTCGGCGAGGAAGCTCCGCTGGAAGAGGAAGACCTTCCCCTCGAGGAGAGCTGAGGCTGGCTCCTCCGCGTTAATAAGGGGCCCTTCCTCCACCGGAGGCGTTAACAAGGTGCCCTTCCTTGCACTCGGCGGCGGTGCGTAACAATGGGCGCGTGAGCTCCCCCCGTGATCTTGTGCTGCTGGGCTGTACCGGGTCGATCGGTACCCAGGCCATCGACATCGTGCGGCGCAACCCGGACCGGTTCCGGGTGGTGGCGCTCGGTGCCGGCGGCGGCAACATCGGCCTGCTCGCCGCCCAGGCCCTCGAACTCGGCGTCGACGCGGTCGGGGTGGCGAAGGCGTCCGCCGCGCAGGATCTTCAGCTCGCGTTCTACGCGGAGGCGAGCCGGCGGGGCTGGGCCACCGGCGAGTTCAAGCTTCCCAAGATCGTGGCCGGGCCGGAGGCCATGACCGAGCTGGCGCAGTGGCCGTGTGACGTCGTACTCAACGGGGTGGTGGGGTCGCTCGGGCTGGCGCCGACCCTGGCGGCGCTGCGCGCCGGGCGTACCCTCGCGCTGGCCAACAAGGAGTCCCTCGTCGCCGGCGGCTCCCTGGTCAGGGCCGCGGTGACCCGGCCGGAGCAGATCGTGCCGGTGGACTCGGAGCACTCGGCGCTCGCCCAGTGCCTGCGCGGCGGCACCCGGGGTGAGGTGCGCCGGCTGATCGTCACCGCCAGTGGTGGGCCGTTCCGCGGCAGGCGCCGGGACGAGTTGACGGCCGTCACGCCGGAGCAGGCCCTCGCCCACCCGACGTGGAACATGGGGCCGGTGGTCACGATCAACTCGGCGACCATGGTCAACAAGGCGTTGGAGGTGATCGAGGCGCACGAGCTGTTCGACGTGCCGTACGCCGACATCACCGTGATGGTGCACCCCCAGTCGGTGATCCACTCGATGGTCGAGTTCGTGGACGGCTCGACCCTGGCCCAGGCCAGCCCGCCGGACATGCGGCTGCCGATCGCCCTGGGCCTCGGCTGGCCGGAGCGGGTCGCCGACGCCGCTGACGCCGTCGACTGGACGACCAGCCACACCTGGGAGTTCGCGCCGCTGGACGACGAGGCGTTCCCGGCGGTGGCGCTGGCCAAGGCGGCCGGCGAGGCCGGCCGGTGCCGTCCGGCGATCTACAACGCGGCCAACGAGGAGTGCGTGGCGGCGTTCGTGGCCGGGCGGCTGCCGTTCCTCGGCATCGTCGACACGTTGCAGCGCGTGCTGGAGGAGGCTCCCGATTTCGGCGAACCGGGTACCGTCGGGGACGTACTCGAAGCCGAGTCGTGGGCGCGCGCACACGCGCAGGAGATCATCGCTGCGGCGGTGGAGGGAGCTTGATGTCGTTCGCGTTCGGGGTGGTGCTGTTCGCCCTCGGCATTCTCATCTCGGTGAGCCTGCACGAGGCCGGGCACATGCTCACCGCCAAGGCCTTCGGCATGAAGGTCACCCGCTACTTCGTCGGCTTCGGCCCGACCATCTTCTCGTTCAAGCGAGGCGAGACCGAGTACGGCCTCAAGGGCATCCCGCTCGGTGGCTTCTGCAAGATCGTCGGCATGACGCCGCAGGACGACGACGTCGAGCCCGGTGACGAGAAGCGGGCCATGTGGCGCTACCCGGTGTGGAAGCGCACGATCGTGATGTCCGCCGGGTCGGTGACCCACTTCGGGCTGGCGATCTTCGCGGCCTGGCTGGCGGCGATGACCTTCGGCCTGCCCAACCCGGACTTCCCGCGTACGGAGCAGCAGGTCCGCTCCGAGCCGGCGGTGATCGCCATCCAGGAGTGCGTGCTGCCGGACACCACCTGGCGGGAGTGCGCCGCGGGGGACACCCCCAGCCCCGCCGCGACGGGCGGGTTGCAGAACGGCGACCGGATCACCTCGCTCAACGGCACCCCGATCAACAACTACGGCGAGCTGCTCACCGCCCTGCGGGCCGCCGCGCCCGGCAGCACCGCCGTCATCGGGTACGAGCGGGACGGCCAGCCCGGCACCGCCGAGACCACCCTGGCCACCACCAAGCGTCCGCCGATCGACAACCCGAACGGGCCGGTCACCGACGTCGCCGCGCTCGGTGTCGGTCTGGTCGTCTCCACCCCGGGCCTGGTCTCCTACGGCCCGGTGGCGGCGGTCGGCGCGACCAGCGACTTCATCGGCGACATGGCGGTGGCCACCGCGCAGGCGTTGCAGCGCCTGCCGGAGAAGATCCCGGCGCTCTGGACCGCCATCACCGGCGGCGAGCGGGACATCGACACCCCGATCAGCGTGGTCGGCGCCAGCGTCCTCGGCGGCGAGGCGGTCGCCAACGACGCCTGGGAACTGTTCGTCATGCTCTTCATCTCGCTGAACTTCTTCATCGGCGTGTTCAACCTGCTGCCGTTGCTGCCGCTGGACGGCGGACACATCGCCATCGCCTGGTTCGAACGGGCCCGCTCCTGGGTGTACGCGCGGCTGCGCCGACCCGACCCGGGCCGGGTCGACTACTTCAAGCTGATGCCCTTCACCTACGTGGTGATCCTGATCGGTGGCGTGTTCACTCTGCTGACGATCACCGCGGACGTGGTCAATCCGATCGTCCTCTTCCCGAAGTGAGTGCCTGAAGTGACCGCTGTCAGCCTCGGTATGCCCGCCGTACCGCCGCCGCCGCTCGCGCCCCGCCGGGCCAGCCGCCAGATCATGGTCGGGTCCGTGCCGGTCGGTGGCGGCGCGCCGGTGTCGGTGCAGTCGATGACCACCACGTTGACCGCGGACGTCAACGCCACGTTGCAGCAGATCGCCGAGCTGACGGCGTCCGGGTGCCAGATCGTCCGGGTGGCCGTGCCCAGCCAGGACGACGTTGAGGCGTTGCCGGCGATCGCGCGCAAGTCGCAGATCCCGGTCATCGCCGACATCCACTTCCAGCCCAGGTACGTCTTCGCGGCGATCGACGCCGGCTGCGCGGCCGTGCGGGTCAACCCGGGCAACATCCGGCAGTTCGACGACAAGGTCAAGGAGATCGCGGCGGCGGCCTCCGCCGCCGGTACGCCGATCCGCATCGGCGTCAACGCCGGCTCGCTGGACAAGCGGCTGCTGGCGAAGTACGGCAAGGCGACGGCCGAGGCGCTGGTCGAGTCGGCGCTGTGGGAGTGCTCGCTGTTCGAGGAGCACGGCTTCCGGGACATCAAGATCTCGGTGAAGCACAACGACCCGGTGGTGATGATCCGGGCGTACCGTCAGCTCGCCGAGCAGTGCGACTACCCGCTGCACCTGGGTGTGACCGAGGCCGGGCCGGCGTTCCAGGGCACCATCAAGTCGGCCGTGGCCTTCGGAGCGCTGCTGGCCGAGGGGATCGGTGACACCATCAGGGTGTCGTTGTCCGCGCCACCGGTCGAGGAGATCAAGGTCGGTGCCCAGATCCTGGAGTCGCTGGGGCTGCGCGAGCGCGGCCTGGAGATCGTCTCCTGCCCGTCCTGCGGTCGGGCCCAGGTGGACGTCTACAAGCTGGCCGAGGAGGTCACCGCCGGCCTGGAAGGGCTGCCGGTGCCGCTGCGGGTCGCCGTGATGGGCTGCGTGGTCAACGGTCCCGGCGAGGCCCGCGAGGCCGACCTGGGAGTGGCCTCCGGCAACGGCAAGGGACAGATCTTCGTCAAGGGTCAGGTCATCAAGACCGTGCCCGAGGGGCAGATCGTGGAGACCCTGATCGAGGAGGCGCTGCGGCTCGCCGACGAGATGGGTGCGGAGCTGCCGGAGGAACTGCGCGGCCTGCTGCCCGGGGCCACCGTCACCGTGCACTGACGGCGCGAGCGACACGACGGCGGGAGCCGTACCGGACGGTGCTCACGGACAATCGTGTGGCTCTTTGTCCGGGTTCACCGGTTCTGTTCACCCGGGCGATGTCCGGTCGTCGGACGGTCGTCACCGTCCGCCAACACCCGGTGAGCTGATCTGGCAGGCTGGTAACCGTGCTGACGGCGCCGGTGCGGCAACTCGGGGAATCGGAACGGCGCGCGGTCGAGCGGTTGCTCGACCTCGACCCGTTCGCGAGCGCGCAGGTCGCGGAGCGGGTCGCCGCGCGCGGGCTGGCGTGGTGGCGGGCCGAGGGCCGGGTCCTCGGGTACGGCTCCCGCCGTCACCTCGAATCGGTCTGCTGGCTCGGTGGCAACCTCACCCCGGTGCTGGCCGGCCCGCAGGCCATCGCCGCCTTCGCCGACCTGCTCGCCGGTGAGGAACGGCTCTGCTCGTCGATCGTCGGTCGGGCCGACGCCGTGCTGCAGCTCTGGGACCGCCTCTCCGACGCCTGGGGACCGGCTCGGGACGTACGGCCCAACCAACCCCTGCTGGTCACCGACGCGCTGCCTCCGGTCCCGGCCGACCCGCAGGTCCGCCGGGTACGTAGCGGCGAACTCGACCGGCTCTTCCCGGCGGCGGTGGCCATGTACACCGAGGAGGTCGGCGTCTCGCCGTTGGCCGACGACGGCGGACGCGGGTACCGACGCCGGGTCACCGACATGATCCGCTCCGGTCGGGCGTACGCCCGGTTCGTCGACGGTCGGGTGGTCTTCAAGGCCGAGCTGGCGGTCGTGACCCGGCGTACCGCGCAGGTCCAGGGGGTCTGGGTGGCACCCGAGTGGCGGGGGCGGGGAATCGCCACCGCCGCGATGGCGGCGGTGGTCCGCGACGCGCTGACCCGGGTTGCCCCGACGGTCAGCCTGTACGTCAACGACTTCAACCAGCCCGCCCGGCGCGTCTACGAGCGCTGCGGCTTCCGCCCGGTCGGCACCCTGGCGACCGTGTTGTTCTGATCCCGCAGGTCGACGACGACCGGCCGGCGGTTTCCGCCGGCCGATCCGTTCCGGGCGAAATTCTGTTGAGCCATCCGGCCCGGCGAAGCAGGCTGGAAACACCGCCACCAGACCGGAGGAACCGACGCATGCGCCTGCTCCGTGATCTGTGGGTCACCTCGTCGCGCCGGATGACCCTGGTGGTCGTTCTGATCCTGCTCGGCGGCATCGGTCAGGCGGCCACCGCCGCACTCGCCGGACCGGTGCTGCTGCACCGCTCCGTCGGGTTCTTCGTGCTGCTGTCGGCGGCGCTGGTCGCCGCGGTCGCCAGCGACCTGGTGGTGAGCCTGGTGATGGCCGGGGTGACCGCCGACTGGTCCGCGGACCTGCGTCGCCGGCTGTGCCAGGTGGCGATGGGTCAGCCCGTGCCCACCCTGGAGACGACTCCGGTCGGCGAGATGCTCGACCGGATCGACGGTGACGTGTACGACGTCGCCTCGGGGGTGCGCGGCCCCGGCGTACGACTGGCGCAGGCGCTGGCCGTCGGACTGCTCTCCACGCTCGTCGCGCTCACCGTCTGGTGGCCGGCCGGGATCGGCATGCTGCTGCTCTGCGTACTGCTCGCGATCACGCTGCGCCGTCCCGCCGCCCGGATCGCCCCCGCCCGGATGCACGAGGAGGCGGCCTGGTCGGACCTGGCGGCGGTGATGGAGGAGTCGATCCACGGCCAGGACGACGTACGCACCAGCCTGGCCCGGCCGTACGTGATGCGCCTCTACGCCCGCCGGGCGGCCGAGGTGCTGCGTCGTGGCCTCCGGGTGTGGCAGATGTCGGCGCAGGTCAACACCGTCGCGGCCGGGGTGACCCGGTTCGGTGTGGCGCTGGTGGTGCTCGGCGGGGTGTGGGCGTTGACCACCGGCCGGGTCGACGCCGCCCGAATGACCGCGATCTGGCTGCTCGCGCTCTCCCTGGGCATGACCGTCGAACACGTCAGCCGGATGGTGCCGGAGGTGCAGTACGCCCTCGGCGCGTGGGGACGGGTGCAACTGCTGTCGGCGGCCCCGCAGGAACCCGTCGGGGGCGCCGCCCCCACCGACGGTGATCTGATCATCCGCGACCTGACCTACCGCTACCCGAGCACCGGGCCGGACGCCGATCGTGGCCCGGCGCTACGGGACGTCGACCTGACCTTCGTCCGGGGCCGCTCGTACGCCCTGGTCGGGCGGACCGGGTCGGGCAAGTCCACGCTGGCCAAGTTGCTCACCCGGGCGGTCGACGTGCCACCGGGGACGGTCCTGCTCGGCGGGCGCGACGTGCTCGACCTCGACGTGGAGCAGCTGCGCCAGTGGATCGCCGTGGTGCCGCAGCGCACCGAGATCCTCGCCGGCACGCTCGCGGAGAACGTGGCGCTGTTCGACCCCGAGTTGCTGGACGCGGCCGACCGCGCCCTGCACGAGCTGGGTCTGGCCAGCTGGATCGCCGAACTGCCCGCCGGCCTGGACACCCGCCTCGGTGAGGGCGGGCACGCGCTCTCGGCCGGTCAGGAGCAGCTGGTCGCCTTCGCCCGGATCCTGGTCCGCGATCCGCACGTGGTGATCCTCGACGAGGCCACCGCCCGGCTCGACCCGGTCACCGAGGCCCGGGTGCAGCAGGCCACCGAGCGCCTGCTGCGCGACCGGATCGGCATCGTCATCGCGCACCGGCTCTCATCGGTGAGCCGCTGCGACGAGGTGGTGGTGCTGGCCGACGGCGAGGTGATCGAGGCGGCCCCGCGAGCCGAGTCACACCGGTTCGCGGAACTCCTCGCCGCCAGCCGCGCGGGTGCCGCCGCTGGGGCGGGGATCTCCGACGACGCCGCCCTCGACCTGCTGGCCGGGGCGGTCGCGGACCGGGTGCGCGCCGAACCCGCGCTCGTCGGCGCCCGACCGGCGGAGTCGACCGGCACAGTCGCCGCGGGCGAACCGACCGGCCCGGCCGGCCCGATCGAGTCCGGCGGTCCGCTGACCGGCGCCGAGCGGCCGGACCGGGCCGCGCCCGTCGCCGATGATTCCGTACCGGTGAGCGGACCCGAACCGGTCGAGCCGGCGGAGGGCCGGGAGACCGGTCGGCGTGAACGCGGCGTGCCGGCGGCCGAGGCGCCGGCCGCTGACGGTGGCGACCGGCGGCCGGCGTCCCGGGCACGCACCCTGCGGGAGATCGTCCGGCTCTGCCTGAACGACCCGCGGTACGGCGCGGCGGCGGTGGGCATCTTCGCCGTGCTGGCGATCCTCGGCCTGGACGGGCCGGTGCTGGCCTGGCTCTGGGCCGATGTGGTCGACGGCACCGGCGACCCGTGGCTGCCCGCCCTGGGCATCGCGGCCGGGCTGGTCCTGGCGATCCCGGCGCACTACTGGACCCATCTGTGGTTCCCGGCCTGGTGGGTCCGGCAGATGCTGCGGATCAGCGCGCGCCTGGTGCACGGCCAGACCGGACCGCGTCGGGTCGGCCGGCACACCCCGGCCGAGGTGGTGGCTCAGGGCGGCGACACCGAGCGGGTCGTCCAACTCGCCGACAACATCCTCGATCAGACCGTCGGTCTGATCCTGCTGGTCGCCATGACACTGATCACCGGCAGTGTGGTGCCGGGCCTGTTCTTCCTCGGCACGATGGTGCTCTCCGGGCTGGCCGCCACGGCGTTCGGCCCGCGGCTGGAGCGGGCGGCACGGGAGACCGTGGCCGCGCGGGCGGCCTTCGCCACCGCGCTGGTTTCGACGTTGTCGGCCGCCCGGACGGTGAAGCTGGCCGGGGCCACCCGGCCGGTGCTGACCCACCTGGCCAAGCTCGACACGGTACGCAGCGAACGGCAGCGCCGGGAGATCGCCGTGCAGGTCTGGGCGCGCTCCACCCCGGCGGTGGCCAGCGGGCTGTTCCCGATCGGCGTGTGGGCGTTGTTCCTGGCCGGCGGGCTCTCCGCCGGGGCGGCGCTGGTCGCGGTCGCCACGCTGGGCGCGGCACGCTGGTTCGCCTGGACCACCGCGTCGCTGATCTCCCAGGTGCCGTCGGCACGGGTGTGGACCCGGCGGACGGCGGAGATGACCGGTATCGAGGCGTACTCGGCCCGGGTGCCGGGGGTCGACCTGGCCGCCGGTACCGCCCCCGCGCCGACCGCGCCGCCGCGTACCCCGCTGCGGCGGTTGGAACTGGTCGGCTTCGGCGTCCGGCACACCGACGGCACCATCGCCGTACGCGACGTGGACCTGACCGTGAGGCGCGGACAACTGGTGCTCGTCGTCGGACCGGTCGGCTCGGGCAAGTCGTCGTTGCTGCGGGCCCTCGCGGGCATCGCCCCGCACACCGGGCTGCTGAGCTGGAACGGGGAGCCGGTGACCGAACCGGAGCTGTTCCTGCGCCCCAACCAGGTCGGTTACGTGGGTCAACTGCCCCGGGTGCTCTCCGGCACCGTCGCCGACAACATCACCCTCGGACACCAGGTGGACGCCGCGCACGCGGTGAGCACCGCCCAGCTGGAGCACGACCTGGCCGCCACCGGCAGTGGGCTCGGGCTGCTCATCGGGCACAAGGGCACCCGGCTCTCCGGCGGGCAGTTGCAGCGCCTCGCGTTGGCCCGGGCACTGGCACCGCGTACCGAACTGCTGGTGGCCGACGACGTCTCGTCCGCGTTGGACGTCACCACCGAGCTGGCCCTCTGGCAGGCGTTGCGGGAGCGCGGCGTGACGGTGGTCGGCTCCACCTCCAAGCGAGCCGCGCTGGTCCGCGCCGACCACGTGGTGGTGCTCACCGCCGGCACCGTGGCTGCTCAGGGTCCGTGGCGCGAGCTGGAGCGACGCTGGGGCCATCTGGCCGGCTGAGCCCGCCGGCCGCACGCGTCGTGCGGTTCGCACCCCGGCTGGGCGCTGGCGGCTTGCCGCCCGGGCGCGACGGGAGCCGGGGCGATGTCGAGGTGGACGCTGACGCCGGGGAGACATCTTCTCCCTGACGTCAGCGCTTCACGGGACGTCGCTTCCCGGGCGTGGGGTCGGCCAGGGTGAGGGCGGTGGCGAAGCCCCAGAGTGCGGCCGCCGCCAACAGCAGCCGCTCCAGCACTCCGACCAGCGAACCCCGCCCGGCGAACAGCATGGCCAGGCCGACCGCGCCCGCCAGCGGCAACGCCACGGTCGTCGCGAGCGCGCCGATTTGTCGCAGCCTGCGTTCCGCCGTCGGGGCGAGAGCGATCGCGATCATCGCGAAGACCACCGCCGCCGTCGCGGCGACGCTCGCCGCACCGTGCACCAGGTCCGCCACGGTGGCCCGTTCGAACGGCGGGAGCGGGCAGCCGGCACTGCACGTCACCGCTCCGGACAGCACCGTGGCCAGTCCGCCCGCGACGAGCAGCACCACCGCGAGCCGCAAAGCCCTGTCTTCGCCGGTCGCTCCGGCGGCCCGCCGGGTGCCGGTTCGCGCCGCGCCGCTGGCCCGCAGCGCGCCGGCGAGTAGCAGCAACGCCGTGGCCAGGGCGAAGACTCCGATCCGGTACGTCCAGGCGTAGCCGCTGCCGGCGACGCCGGCCTCGCTGACGTACCCGGTCAGGCCCGGGCCGGGACCGGCGACCACGGCGAGCGTCACCGCCGCCACGCCGACCACGAGGCAGACCATCGCGGCACCGGCGGCCCGGCGCACCGTGGGTCGTTCAGTCACGCCCGTGCGGCGTGGTCCAGCCGTGCAGGTCCGGACCGAGCGGGACGATCCCAGTCGGGTTGATCTCGTTGTGGGTGGCGTAGTAGTGCCGCTTGATGTGGTCGAAGTCGACGGTGTCGCCGAACCCGGGGGTCTGGAAGAGATCGCGGGCGTACGCCCACAGCACCGGCAGCTCGGTGAGCTTCTGCCGGTTGCACTTGAAGTGCCCGTGGTAGGCCACGTCGAACCGGACCAGCGTGGTGAACAGTCGCACGTCCGCCTCGGTGATCGAGTCTCCCATCAGGTAGCGCCGGCCGGCCAGCCGCTCCGACAGCATGTCCAGCCGCGCGAACAGTGCCTCGAACGCCTCGTCGTACGCCTGCTGCGAGGTGGCGAAACCGCACCGGTAGACGCCGTTGTTGACGTCGCGGTGGATCTCGGCCATCAGCGCGTCCATCTCCGGCCGCAGCTCGACCGGGTAGAGGTCCGGCGCGCCGGGGGCGTGCAGCCGTCGCCACTCGGTGGACAGGTCCAGCGTGAGCTGCGGGTAGTCGTTGGTGACGACCCGGCCGGTCCGGGTGTCCACCAGCGCCGGCACGGTGACCCGGCCGGTGTAGTCCGGATCGGTGGCCAGGTACGCCTCGGAGAGGAAACCGATGCCGAGCACCGGGTCGAAGCCGTCCTGGTCGAGGGTGAACCGCCAGCCCTGGTCGTCCCGGATCGGGTCGACGGTGCCCAGCGAGATGGCCTCGGTCAGCCCGAGCAGGTTACGCACGATCAGGGCGCGGTGCGCCCAGGGGCAGGCCCGGCACCAGATCAGCCGGTAGCGCCCCGGCTCCAGCGGCCAGCGGTCCTGCTCGTCCGGTCCGCCGCCCGGCGGTGAGGTCGAGTGCGGGGTCACCCGCCCGGTGAACCGGTTGGGCTGGCGGACGAACGCACCGCCGCCACTGGTCTCCGCGCTGAACTGGGCCCGTGCCATGCCCACAACCTATCGGCAGCCGCCGGGGATATCCTGGCCGTCGGTGAGTCCCCGCGGACCCGGTGGACGCACCCGTTCATCCCTTCTCACCCCCGAAGGACTCGCGATGACCGTGGCATACCTGGTGGCCGGTGTCCGTACCCCGATCGGCCGTTACGGCGGTGCGCTGGCCGGCGTACGTCCCGACGACCTGGCCGCCCACGCCATCCGCGAGCTGGTCGCGCGGCATCCGTCGGTGGACTGGGCGCGCACCGACGACGTGGTGCTCGGCTGCGCCAACCAGGCCGGTGAGGACAACCGCAACGTGGCCCGGATGGCGGCGCTGCTCGGTGGCCTGCCCGAGCGGGTGCCCGGCAGCACGGTCAACCGGCTCTGCGGCTCCGGCCTGGACGCGCTGGCCTCCGCCGCCCGGGCGATCGTCGCCGGTGAGGCGGACCTGGTCGTCGCGGGCGGGGTGGAGAGCATGAGCCGGGCGCCGTTCGTCATGCCGAAGGCGACCACGGCGTTCTCCCGAGCCGCCGAGGTGTTCGACACCACCATCGGCTGGCGGTTGGTCAACCCGCTGATGGAGCGTGGCTGGGGCGTCGACTCGATGCCCGAGACGGCGGAGAACGTGGCCGCCGAGTACGGCGTCGACCGGGCGGCGCAGGACGAGTTCGCGTACCGCTCCCAGCTGCGGGCCGCCAAGGCCCAGGCCGACGGGCGGCTGGCCGAGGAGATCGTGCCGGTCACCGTGCCGGCGGGACGTCGCGAGACCCGGCTGGTCGAGGTCGACGAGCATCCCCGGCAGACCTCCCTGGAGAAGTTGGCTTCGCTGCCCACCCCGTTCCGTGACGGCGGCACGGTGACCGCCGGCAACTCCTCCGGCGTCAACGACGGCGCGGTGGCCCTGCTGGTCGCCTCGGAGGCGGCGGTCGGCGCGTACGGTCTCACGCCGCTGGCCCGGATCACCGGCACGGCGGCGGCGGGCGTGCCACCACGGATCATGGGCATCGGTCCGGTTCCGGCGACCCGACGGCTGCTGGACCGGCAGGGGTTGGCGCTGGCCGACCTCGACGTGATCGAGCTGAACGAGGCCTTCGCCGCCCAGTCCGTCGCGGTGCTGCGCGAACTGGGCCTGCCCGAGGACGCGGAGCACGTCAACCCGAACGGCGGCGCCATCGCCCTGGGGCACCCCCTCGGTGCCAGTGGTGCCCGGCTGGCGCTCACCGCCG
The DNA here is from genome assembly GCF_056150025.1 of Micromonospora aridisoli. NCBI lineage: Bacteria > Bacillati > Actinomycetota > Actinomycetes > Micromonosporales > Micromonosporaceae > Micromonospora > Micromonospora aridisoli. The sequence goes on from NZ_JAXCFK010000001.1 coordinate 442,777, forward strand.
CGCTGGAGCTGCGGCGGCGTGGCGCGCGACGGGCGTTGGCCACCATGTGCATCGGCGTGGGGCAGGGCATCGCGATGCTGCTGGAGGCCGCCTGAGCCGCCGGCACCGGCGGGGAGATCGGGAAAAGAGCGTTGTGGATCTCCCCCCGTGCCACCGACGCGCCTAGAGTGGGCAGCATCACACGATCCACGGCGACGACGTGAGGTGCAACCAGTGCAGAAGCCGGACGGACTCCCCGCCGAGATCGACCTGTCCCGGCCGAGCGCGGCCCGGGTCTACGACTACTTCCTCGGTGGCGCCCACAACTTCGAGATAGACCGGAAACTGGCCGAGCAGATCGCGGCCATGACGCCGAACCTGCCGGCCACCATGCGGGCCGGTCGGGAGTTTCTTCGCCGGGCCGTGCGGGTGTTGCTCGACGCCGGCATCGACCAGTTCCTGGACATCGGCTCCGGCATCCCGACCGTCGGCAACGTGCACGAGGTCGCCCAGGCCGCGAACCCGAAGGCCCGGGTGGTCTACGTCGACATCGACCCGGTCGCGGTGGCACACAGCCGGGAACTGCTCGCCGGCAACGAACTGACCGGCGTCATCCACGCCGATCTGCGCGACCCGGAGCGGATCCTGTCCGAGGCCCGCGGGCTGGACCTGCTCGACTTCAACCGGCCGTTGGGAATCCTGCTCGCCGGGGTGGTGCACTTCATCGCGGACACCGACCGGCCCGGTGACATCCTGGCCACCCTGCGCGCCGCCGCCGCGCCCGGTAGCCACCTGGTCATCTCGCACTCCACCTTCGAGGACCAGCCACAGGAGATGCTGGACGCACAGCGGCTGTCGGCGCGTACCGCCACCGAGATCACCCTCCGCTCACGCGCCGAGATCACCGGCTTCTTCGGTGACTGGACCATCCTGGATCCGGGGGTGGTGCACATGGAACTGTGGCGGCCCGATTCGCCGTCCGAGGTGGCCGCCGACGCGCAGCGCTTCGGTGCCTTCGGTGGTGTCGCCCGCTACGACCGGCACGCCGGCTGATCCGATGGCCGCCGTCGGTTCCTCCGGCGGGAACACCGTCGACCCGGCCGGCGCCCAGCGGTACGCCACCGAATGGGCGCAGGCGGTACGCCGCCTCGGTTTCGTGCCGCTGAGCGTGGCCGAGACCGAACAGCTGCTGCTCGCGCACACCGTGCGGTTGGCGGAGGTGCTGCTCTCCGCCGAGCCGCCGGCACCGGCGGCGGAGGATGTCGGACGGTCCCTGGTCGACGCGCATCTCACCGCACCGGGGATCATCGAGTGGTCGGTGCGTACCCTGGGTGAGCGGTTCCGCACCGACGTGCTTGCCGGCGCTGCCGGACGGCCCGCGCTCGACGAGCGGATCGCGGCCGTGCAGGGCGCGCTGGCGGCCGGCTTCGCCCGGGCGCTGCGCGAGCGGACCTTCGTCCAGCAGGAGCGCATCGCCCGCTCCATGTGGCAGGCCCGCGACGACGCCGAGCAGGCGCTGCGCGACAGTGAGGCCCGGTTCCGGGCGGTCTTCGACGGCGCGGCGATCGGCATCGGCATCGCCGGGGTCGACGGGACGATCATCGACGTCAACCATGCCTTCGCCGACATGCTCGGCTACTCGGTGGAGGAGCTGCGGCAGCTCAACGTGGCGTCGCTGTTCCACGCCGACGACGCGGCCGGCATGTGGGAGCTGTACCAGGAACTGATCGAGGGCAAGCACGACGCGGTCCGAATGGAGAAGCGCTACTACCGCAAGGACGGCAGCGCGGTCTGGACGGACCTGGCCGTCTCGCTGATCCGCCACGACGACGGCCGGCCCCGGTTCACCGTGGCCGTGGTCGAGGACATCACCGAACGGTACGAACTCCAGCAGCGGTTGCGTTTCCAGGCGTTGCACGACCCGCTCACCGGCCTACCGAACCGGACGCTGTTCTTCGACGCGTTGGCCAGCCTCGTGGAGCAGCCCGGCGCGCCGGGTCGGGTCGGTGTCTGTTTCCTGGACCTGGACGGCTTCAAGGCGATCAACGACAGCCTGGGGCACGCTCTCGGCGACCGGCTCCTCGTGATGATCGCCCGGCGACTTGCCGACTGCGTGGCCGAGCAGGGCTATCTGGTCGCCCGGATGGGCGGCGACGAGTTCGTGATCCTGGTCGACGGGGTCGCCGCGATCGAGGACGTGGTCGCCGTGGCGGAGTCCGCCCTGGCCGCCGTCTCCGCGCCGGTGTGCGTCGGCGACCAGCAGCTCGCGGTCTCGGCGAGCGTCGGCATCGTCGACTCGGCACTCGCCGGCACCAGCGTCGCCGATCTGATGAAGGCCGCCGACGCCACGCTCTACTGGGCCAAGGCGGAGGGTCGGGGCCGGTGGGCGGTCTACGACCCCGAGCGCAGCGCCCGGGACAGCGCCCGGTCGGCGCTGGCCGCCGGGCTGCCGGTGGCCCTGGACCGGGGCGAGTTCGTGTTGCACTACCAGCCGATCGTCTCCCTGCTCGACGGGCGCATGCTGGCCGTCGAGGCACTCGTCCGCTGGCAGCACCCGCAGCTCGGGCTCATCGGCCCGGACCGGTTCATCGGGTTGGCCGAGGAGACCGGCCTGATCGTCCGCCTCGGTGAGTGGGTGCTGCGGCAGGCATGCCACGACGCCCAGCGGTGGCACACCGAGTTTCCCGACGCCCGGCTGGTGGTGAGCGTGAACCTGGCCGCCCGCCAGGCCGACACGCCAGCGATCGTGGAGACCGTGGCCGATGCCTTGGCCAGCAGCGGACTTCCGGCGGAGCTGCTGCAACTGGAGCTGACCGAGAGCGCGGTGATGGGCTCCGCGGGGGAGCCGTTGCGGACGCTGCACCGGCTCGCCGCGCTGGGCGTACGGCTGGCCGTGGACGACTTCGGCACCGGGTACTCGAACCTGGCGTACCTGCGCCGACTGCCGATCACCTGCCTGAAACTGGCGGGGCCGTTCGTCGAGGGGATCCGGGGCACCGAGCCGGCCGACGCCGATCACCGCGACGAACGCATCGTCGACGCCCTGGTGCGCCTGGCCCACGCCCTGGAACTCTGGGTCACCGCCGAGGCGGTGGAGACCGAGACGCAGGCGGAGCGGCTGCGGGCGCTGCGCTGCGACACCGCGCAGGGGCGGCTGTTCGGCCCGCCGGGGTCGGCGGAGGCGGTGGTCGCCCGGCTCCGTGGCGACGAACCGTCATGATCGGACTGTGCGGATCCTGGGTACGAACGTGCCGGGCGGAACAGTGCTGAGGCGAGCAGACAGGGAGTCGACGTGGGGCTGACGGAGACCGGGACGGTGGTGTCGGTCGTCGCCGCGCTGGCCATCCTGGCCGGGCTGGCCGGGGTGGTGGTGCCCGGCCTGCCGGCGCTCCCGTTGTGCTGGGGCGGCGTACTGGTGTGGGCCCTGTTCGGCGGCGCCGGGCCCGGACGGTGGCTGGTGCTCGCGGCGGCGACGCTGGTCGCCGTCGGCGGCACGGTCGTGAAGTACGCCTGGCCCGGCCGGAACCTGAAACGGGCCGGGGTGCCCACCTCCTCGTTGCTGGCGGGCGCGGTGCTGGGTCTGGTCGGCTTCTTCGTGATCCCGGTGGTCGGGCTGGTCATCGGCTTCGTCGGCGGCATCTTCGCCATGGAGCGGCTACGGCTCGGCGACACCCGACTGGCCTGGCCGGCGACGAAACGGGCGGTCGCCGCCGCGGGGCTGTCGATGCTCGTCGAGTTTCTCTCCGGGATGGTGATCGGTGCCCTCTGGGTGGGCGGCCTGGTGCTGGCCTGACCGATCTCGGCGCTGGTGTTGACCGGGCGGCGCGGAGCGGAGTCCGGGTAGGGCGCGACGCCGTACCCGAGAGAGAGGTGACACTTCCCCGCGCCGCCGCGGCTGCCGGGCCGTTCCGAGGGCCCGGGGTCGGCCCGTCGCGATCGGGCCTGGTCACAGGCTCAAGGATGGGCCACGTCGAGCCGTCCGGCAAGGCAATTGTGCGGCCGCGACGGGCTGCCCGCTGCTCGTCCGGCCGCTCAGTCGGCTGCGGTGCCGAACCATCGGAGCAACTGGTCGAGCAGGCCCTGTCGGTCGTCGCCGACCCAGGCCACGTGACCGTCCGGCCGCAGCAGCACGGCCGGCACGTCCAGTTCCTCGCTGACGTCGACCACGTGGTCGATCCGGTCGGCCCAACCGGTGACCGAGAGCCGGCCGGTCTGGTCGAGCAGCAGGCCGCGGCCGGCGTGCGTCAACTCGTAGAGGCGGCCCCGCTTCAACCGGACGTCCCGCATCCGCCGGCCGAGCAGGTCGTGCCCCGCGCCGAAGTCGTAGCGGACCCCGATCGCGGTGATCTTCTCGATCAGGTACCGGTTCACCTCCTCGAAGTCCATCAGCTCCGACACCAGCCGGCGCAGCGCCTGCGGGCCTGGCTCGGTGGAGAGCAGTTCCATCTGTGCGCGGGTGTTGTCCAGCACGTCGGCGGCGACCGGGTGCCGTTCGGTGTGGTAGCTGTCCAGCAGCCCGTCCGGCGCCCAGCCGGCCACCTCGGCGGCCAGCTTCCAGCCGAGGTTGAACGCGTCCTGGAGGCCGAGGTTGAGGCCTTGTCCGCCGGTCGGCGGGTGGATGTGTGCCGCGTCGCCGGCCAGCAGCACCCGCCCGACGCGGTAACGCTCGGCCAGCCGGGTGGCGTCGCCGAAGCGGGACAGCCAGCGCGGTGAGTGCACGCCGAAGTCCGTGTCCGCGTACGCCCGGAGTTGTTGTTTGAAATCCTCCAGCGTCGGCGGCACCGAGCGGTCGGTGGCCACCCCCTCGGCGGGCACGACGACCCGGTACACCCCGTCGCGGACCGGCCCGAGCCCGAACCGTTTCTGGGTCTTGCGGACCTCGGTGACCACCGCGGCCACCGTCTCCGGCGGTACCCCCACCTCCATCTCGCCGAGCAGCGTGTCGACCCGGCTCGGCTCGCCGGGGAATCCGACCCCGAGCAGCTTGCGTACGATGCTGCGCCCGCCGTCGCAGCCGACCAGGTACCGGCCGGTCAACCGGCTGCCGTCGGCCAGTTCGACGGTCACCCCGTGCTCGTCCTGGCTGAGCCCGACCAGTTCGCAGCCGCGCCGGATCTCCGCGCCCACCTCGGCGGCCCGCTCGGCCAGCAGCCGGTCGGCGACCGGCTGCGGAATGCCCAGGACGTAGGGGTGTGCGGTGTCCAACCGGTCGGGCGCGGGCTTGTCCATGGCGGCGAAGAAACCGCCGACCGGGTACCGCTGGCCGAGCGCGAGGAAACGATCCAACAGGCCGCGCTGGTCCAGGATCTCGATACTGCGGACGTGCAGACCGAGTGCGCGGACGTACGGGGTCGGCTCGTTCTCCTTCTCCAGCACCAGCGTGCTCACGCCGTGCAGCCGCAGCTCGCCGGCCAGCATCAGGCCGGTCGGCCCACCACCGGCGATGATCACGTCGGGCATCCGTACCCCCATAGGTGTTCGGCCAGCTGCCAAACGCTCTGGCAGCCGCACTGCGGATCTCTATCTCCCCAGGTCCTGGCCTCGGCCGCAGATTCTGCGGCAATACCCGGGTCTTGCCGCAAGGCCCCCGGTGCGATATATGTTGAGAGTGGCAGGGAGAGCTTTCTCCTTGCCTATTGTTTTGCGCGACGCAGTCATCCGGTGGGCGGATTCAGTTCCCGCCGCCCTCACAAAGGCGCAATTTCTACGTTTTGTCGGCCGCTCGACCCAACCCCGAGCACGTCCCGGACCGGTACGACCGCTTGCGGGTCGGGCGGTTTGCCGGGGGAGTGGAAGAGGGTACGGGCGGAGCGTCTTGTTGACGGTGATCGGCTCGGCCGGTAGACCTTGGTGATGGAGGCTCGCGGATGAGAAGACCGCCGCTCACGCTGGAGCAGCTGCGGGTCGCCGTCGTCGAGGGCGAGATCGACACGGTGGTGCTGGCCCTGGTGGACATGCAGGGTCGATTGCAGGGCAAGCGGTTCCACGCGCCGTACTTCCTCGACCACGTCGTGACGCACGGCAGCGAGGGATGCAACTACCTGCTCGCCGTCGACGTGGACATGAACACCGTCGACGGGTACGCGATGTCCAGCTGGGAACGCGGCTACGGCGACTTCGCGATGAAGCCGGACTTCGACACCCTGCGCCGGGTGCCGTGGCAGCCCGGCACCGCGATGCTCCTGGCCGACCTGGAGTGGCTGGACGGCGCCGGTCCGGTGATCGCCTCGCCGCGGCAGATCCTGCGCCGCCAACTGGACCGCCTGGCCGGGCACGGGCTCACCGCGTACGCCGGCACCGAGCTGGAGTTCGTGCTGTTCCGTGACTCGTACGAGCAGGCCTGGCGACGCGGTTACCGGGACCTCACCCCGGCCAACCAGTACAACGTGGACTACTCGCTGCTCGGCACCGCCCGGGTGGAGCCGCTGCTGCGCCGGATCCGTACGGAGATGGCCGGCGCGGGACTGGTGCCGGAGAGCGCCAAGGGGGAGTGCAACCTCGGCCAGCACGAGATCGCGTTCCGGTACGACGAGGCGGTGGCCTGCGCCGACCATCACGTCATCTACAAGAACGGGGCCAAGGAGATCGCCGCCCAGGAGGGCATGTCGATCACCTTCATGGCCAAACCGAACGAGCGGGAGGGCAACTCCTGCCACATCCACTTCTCGCTGCGTGACGACGCCGGCGGCTCGGCGATGCTGGGTGACGGCCCGGCGCACCTCAGCCTGACCGGTCAACGGGTGCTCGCCGGGCTGCTCGCCACGATGCGGGAGCTGAGCCTGCTCTTCGCGCCGAACGTCAACTCCTACAAGCGGTACCAGCCGGGCTCGTTCGCCCCGACCGCGCTGCGGTGGGGCACCGACAACCGCACCTGCGCGCTGCGGGTCGTCGGACACGGCCAGGGGATGCGGGTGGAGAACCGGGTGCCCGGCGCCGACGTCAACCCGTACCTGGCGATCGCGGCCCTGGTGGCGGGTGCGGTGCACGGCATCGAGAACGAGCTGGAACTGGGCGAGGAGTGCGGCGGCAACGCGTACGACGACGCCACGGCCGAACGCGTCCCCGGCACCCTCCGCGACGCCCTCACCCTCTGGGAGGCGTCGGACGTGGCCCGGGACGCCTTCGGCGCCGAGGTCGTCGCCCACTACGCCAACATGGCTCGCGTCGAGCTGGCCGCCTTCGACGCCGCCGTCACCGACTGGGAACTGACGCGTGGCTTCGAACGCCTCTGACCCCGACCCACCCCTTCTTCGCGATCTTGCACTTCTGGTCGCCGATATGGAGTGACACGCGTATTTCGTCCCGGCAGAAGGTGCAAGATCGGCGAGGAGTGGGTGGGGTGATGGTGGGTGGGTGAGGTACGGGATCCGGCCAGCGGCGACGTGTTGCGGGAGGTCCGGGACAGCTCGGTCGGTGACGTGGACGCGGCAATCGAGCGGGCGGGGCGCGCGTACGAGCGGTGGCGGTGGGTGAGCCCGGCCGAGCGAGGGCGGTTGCTGCGGCGGTTCGCGACGGTGGTGGACGAGCACCTGGAGGAGTTGGCCCGGCTGGAGGTCCGCAACGCGGGGCACACCATCGGAAACGCACGGTGGGAGGCCGGCAACGTCCGGGACGTGCTCGACTACTACGCGGGTGCCCCGGAGCGGCTGACCGGGCGGCAGATTCCGGTGCCGGGTGGGCTGGACGTCACCTTCCACGAACCGCTCGGTGTGGTCGGGGTGATCGTGCCGTGGAACTTCCCCATGCCGATCGCGGCCTGGGGCTTCGCCCCCGCGCTCGCCGCCGGCAACACGGTCGTGCTCAAGCCCGCCGAGTTGACCCCGCTGACCGCGTTGCGGCTGGCCGAGCTGGCGGATCAGGCGGGCCTGCCCGAGGGGGTGTTCACCGTGCTGCCGGGGCGAGGCACGGTGGTGGGCGAGCGCTTCGTCAGCCACCCGGCCGTACGCAAGATCTGCTTCACCGGCTCCACCGAGGTCGGCACCCGCATCATGGCCGGCTGCGCGGCCCAGGTGAAACGGCTGACCCTGGAGCTGGGTGGCAAGTCGGCGAACCTGGTCTTCGCCGACGCCGACCTGGAGCGGGCCGCCGCCAGTGCGCCGTACGGTGTCTTCGACAACGCCGGGCAGGACTGCTGCGCCCGGTCCCGGCTGCTGGTGCAGCGCGGAGTCTACGACCGCTTCCTCGAACTGCTCGAACCGGCGGTACGCGCCTTCCGGGTGGGCGACCCGGCCGAGGAGAGCACCGAGATGGGGCCGTTGATCTCGGCCGGGCAGCGCGACCGGGTCGCCGGGTACGTGGCCGGCGCACGGGTGGCGTTCACCGGCTCGCGGCCCGAGGGCCCCGGCAACTGGTACGCCCCGACCGTGCTGCTCGCCGACTCGCCCGGTGACCGCCACTGGCGTGAGGAGATCTTCGGTCCGGTCGTCTCGGTGCTGCCGTTCGACGACGAGGCCGACGCGGTGCGGTTGGCCAACGACACCGAGTACGGCCTCTCCGGTTCGATCTGGACCCGGGACGTCGGCCGGGCGTTGCGGGTGGCCCGGGCCGTCGAGTCCGGCAACCTCAGTGTCAACTCGCACTCCTCGGTGCGGTACTGGACGCCGTTCGGCGGGATGAAGCGCTCCGGTCTGGGTCGTGAACTGGGACCGGACGCCCTGCACGCGTTCACCGACGTCAAGAACGTGTTCGTCAGCACCGAGGAGTGAGCATGCGGGGACGGTTGCGGGACCGGGTCGCCGTGGTGACCGGGGCGGCCAGCGGTATCGGGCTGGCCACCGTGCGGCGGTTCGCCGCCGAGGGCGCCCGGGTGGTCTGCGTCGACCTCGACTCCGAGGCCGGCCAGCGGGCCGCCGACGAGGTGGGCGGCAGCTTCGTGGCGGCCGACGTGGCCGACGAGGCGGCGGTACGCGACCTCTTCGACGGGGTGGTCGAGCGGTACGGACGGGTGGATGTCGCGTTCAACAACGCCGGCATCTCCCCGCCGGACGACGACTCCATCCTGGAGACCGGGCTGGACGTCTGGGAGCGGGTGCTGCGGATCAACACCACCAGCGTCTACCTCTGCTGCAAGCACGTCATCCCGCACATGCGCCGCCAGGGTCGGGGGTCCATCATCAACACCGCCTCCTTCGTGGCGTTGATGGGCGCGGCGACCTCCCAGATCGCCTACACGGCGAGCAAGGGCGGAGTGCTGGCGCTCACCCGGGAGCTGGGCGTTCAGTTCGCCCGGGACGGCATCCGGATCAACGCCCTCTGCCCGGGGCCGGTGGCCACGCCGCTGCTGCGTGAGCTGTTCGCGGCCGATCCGGAACGTGCCGCCCGCCGGCTGGTGCACGTGCCGATGGGGCGGTTCGGCGAGCCGAGCGAGATCGCCGCCGCGGTGGCCTTCCTGGCCAGCGACGACGCTTCCTTCATGACCGCCGCCCAGTTCGTGGTCGACGGCGGCATCACCGGAGCGTACGTCACCCCGCTGTGATCTCGGTTACACGGAACGTGAGTCGCGGGCGGTCGGTCAGGGGGCGACCGGTGCCCGGGTTGCGCTGAACAGCGTCCGGTCGTTCGTATGCGTTACGTTGCTGATCCGCCTGGGTAGAAGGCGGGACAGGGCAACGAATGATCGGGTACGGCGCGGACAAGGCCGGGAGGCTGCATGAACTCGGCCCAGGGGGGCGTGGATGGGAGCCAACCGTCCGCGACGGATGTCGGGGCGTCCCCGCTGCTCGCGGCGGCGTTCGCGGGTGGCGGTGAGATGGGCGCGTTGCTGCGCGACCGGGACTGGTCGGCCAGCCCCCTGGGCCCTCCGGAGCGCTGGTCCGCCTCCCTCGGCAACGCCATCAGCACGATGCTCGCCTCGAAGGCGCAGATCGTCGTCTTCTGGGGCGAGGACCTGCGGGCCTTCTACAACGACGCCTACCGGCCGACCATCGGCGACAAGCATCCCGCCGTGCTGGGCGAGCCCGCGCGGGAGCACTGGGCGGAGACCTGGGACGTGCTGGGGCCCCTGCTGGCCGGCGTGCTGCGTGATGGTGAGGCGTACCAGGCCCGCGACCACCACTTCCTGCTCAACCGGCACGGCTTCGTGGAGGATGTCTACTTCGACGTCTCGTACGACCCGATCCGCGACGCGAGCGGGGCGATCAACGGGGTGCTCTGTATCTGCAGCGAGACCACCGGTCGGGTGCTCGGCGAACGTCGACTGCGTGCCCTGGCCGGCCTCGGTTCGGAGCTGGCCGACTCGGCCAGCAGCGAGGAACTCGGCCGGGTCGCCGCGGCCGTGCTCGACCAGCATCGGGCCGACGTGCCATTCGCGCTGCTCTACCTGCGCGACGACGACGGGCAGCTGCGCCTGACCGGGGTCAGCGGTGGGCACACTCCCACCGTCGACCCGTCCGCCCGGGTCATCGAGGTGGCTGAGACCGGCGTCGACAGGGTGATCGCCGCCGCCGACCTGCTCGGGCAGGTACCGGCCGACGCCGCGGATGAGGCGATGGTGCTGCCGATCAGCGCCACCAACGACCCGGCCGGAGTGCTGGTGCTGGGTGTGGCCCGGCGCCTGCCGCTCACCGACGACTACCGCACGTTCTTCGAGCTGGTCGCCGCGCAGATCTCCCGGGCGGTCGGCAAGCAGCGGGCGTACGAGCAGGAGCGGGCCCGCGCCGCGGAGCTGGCCGCCCTGGACCTGGCCAAGACCAACTTCTTCGCCAACGTGAGTCACGAGTTCCGCACCCCCTTGACCCTGGTGCTGGGCCCGTTGGAGGACCTGCTCGCCGCCCCGGCGCTGCCCGAGGACTACACGCAGCGGCTGACCGTGATGCATCGCAACGCGTTGCGGCTGTTGAAGCTGGTCAACACGGTGCTCGACTTCTCCCGGCTCGAGTCCGGGCGGCTGGTGGCCCACTACGAGCCGATTGACCTGGCCGACTACACCTCGCGGGTGGCCAGCACGTTCCGCTCCGCCAGCGAGCGCGCCGGGCTGCGGCTGGTGGTGGACTGTCCGCCGTTGCCGGAGCCGGTCTTCGTCGATCCGGACATGTGGGAGAAGATCGTCCTCAATCTGCTCTCCAACGCCTTGAAGTTCACCTTCGACGGAGAGATCACCATCCGGATGCGTGCCGTCGGTGGCGCCGCCCGGATGGAGGTCTCCGACACCGGCGTGGGCATCGACGCCCAGCAACTGCCGCACGTGTTCGAGCGGTTCCACCGGGTGCCGGGGGTGCGGTCCCGTAGCCACGAGGGCACCGGCATCGGTCTGGCCCTGGTACGGGAACTGGTCGAGATGCACAGCGGGCGGGTCAGCGCCACGAGTCAGGTGGATGTCGGCAGCACCTTCGTGGTCACCATTCCGTTCGGGGCCGGGCACCTGCCGGCCGAACGGCTGGCCGACGCCGACCGCGCCGAGCGTGAACCGCGGCAGGCCCCGCTCTTCGTCGCCGAGACCGCGCAGTGGACCGCCGGCACCGTCGTGGCACCGTCCCGCCCGGTGGCGGCCACCGGCTCGACCTCGCCGAACGCCACCGGCTTGACGGAGCGGACGCCCCGGCTCCTCGTTGCCGCGTCCGCTGGTCGCGTCCTGGTCGTCGACGACAACCCCGACCTGCGCGAACACGTCACCCGGCTGCTCGTGCCCACCTGGGAGGTGAGCACCGCGGCCGACGGGGTCGAGGCGCTCCGGCTCGCCACCGAAGAGGTCTTCGACCTGGTGCTGACCGACGTGATGATGCCGCGCCTGGACGGGTTCGGACTGGTCGCCGCGCTGCGCGCGGACCCCCGCACCCGGTACGTGCCGATCGTGCTGCTCTCCGCCCGTGCCGGGTCGGCCGAGGAGGTCGCCGGGCTGTCGGTGGGCGCCGACGACTACCTGACCAAGCCCTTCTCCGGGCAGGAGTTGATCGCCCGGGTCCGCGCCAACATGGCCCTCGGTCAGCTACGGAACCAGATCATCCGCCGGTTGCGTGCCCTCGCGGACGCGGCGGTCGCGGTCAACACCGCCCGCTCCACTGCGGACGTGCTCCAGGTCGCCGCCCGACACGCCCTGAGTCTCGCCGAGGCGGTCCGGGTGGTGGTCTCCGCCGGTGGGGCGCGCTACGAGGCGGACGCGGGCGGGGTCAGCAGCGTCGAACCCTCCTTCGTGCTGCCGTTGACCGGGGTGGCCGACCAGCCGCTCGGCGAGCTGCGGGTGTGGCATCCGGCCGCCGAGAGTGCCGACGCCGACGAGGCGGCGCTGACCCAGCTCGCCCGACTGGTCGGCGTACGCATGGAGAACGCCCAGCTCTACGAGGCGGAGCACCGGATCGCCACCACCCTTCAGCACAGCCTGTTGCCCCGTACCCTGCCCCAGCTGCCCGGAGCCGTCGTGGCCAGCCGGTACCTGCCCGGCAGCGCGGACGTCGAGGTGGGTGGCGACTGGTACGACGTGGTGGCCCGGGACGACGACGAACTCGTGCTGGTCATCGGTGACGTGGTGGGCAAGGGGGTGCCGGCGGCGGCGGCCATGGGTCAGCTCCGCAACGCCCTGCGCGCGTACGTCCTGGAGGGGTTCGACCCCGGTGAGTCGCTGACCCGGCTCAACCGGTTGGTGGGCTCCACCGAGTCGCGCTCGTTCGCGACGGTCTTCTGCCTGTGGTTCAGCCCGCGGACGGGTCGGCTGCGCTATGCCAGCGCCGGTCACCCGTCGCCCCTGGTGATCCGGGGAGACGACGTGGCGTTCCTGCACGACCGGGCGCTCGGGCCGCCGGTCGGGGCCATCGCCGGCACCGAGTACGAGACGGTCTCCGGTGAGCTGAGCGCGGGCGACCGGCTGCTGCTCTACACCGACGGTCTGATCGAGGACCGGCAGGTCGGCATCGACGAGTCGCTGGGGCTGCTGCGCGCCGACGCGGCCCGGTCAGGGGAGCACGTGGCAGACCTGATCGACGCGGTGGTGGCGCGGGTCGCCGGTCGGCCCCGACGTGACGACGTCGCGGTACTCGCCCTGGAGGCGGTGGAACTCAACCGGTTCGAGCTGCGGCTGCCCGCCGATCCCACCCGCCTGAGCGTGCTACGCAAGCGGCTGGAGGACTTCCTCGTCGCGCACCGGGTGGGCGAGACGGACCTGTTCGACCTGACGGTGGCGGTCTCCGAGGCGGCGGCGAACGCCATCGAGCACCCGGTCGACCCGGTGGAGCCGGTGATCGAGGTCGAGGTGCGGGTCGAGGGCCGCACGGTGGTGGCGAGCGTCTGTGACAGCGGACGGTGGCGGGAATCGACCGGATCGGGTTTCCGGGGTCGCGGGCTGTCGCTGATCCGGGCGCTCGGTGAGCTGAGTGTCGAGCGCACCCCGGAAGGGACGCGGGTCACCCTGCGTCGGGAGCTGAGCGGGTCGTCGAGCGGGTCGGGCCGGCTGGACGATGCGGCGGGTCAGGCCGGGTGCAGCCAGGGCTGACGTCCCAGGCCGGCGATCTCCAGCACTCGGCTGACCTGCCGGGACGGCAGTACCGTCAACGCGTCCGGGTAGTGGTTGGCGAGTCGGACCACGGCGTGGATGGCCGCCGAGTCGAAGAAGGTCACCGCCCGCAGGTCGAGTGTCACCCGGGTGGCCGGCTCGCGTAGCACGGTCTGGAGCATGGTGTCGGCGGTCGCCATGTCGACCTCGCCGGTGACCACCACGTTCAGGTGATCACCATCGGTCTCCGCGCTGGCGGAGAAGATGGGAGGTGCGCCCCCTTGATCCACGCAGACACCTTGACACAGTGCCTGTGGTGGGGCAACAACCTCGCGGCACGGATGGTGGTGGGGGTCACCGGCCGGGCGGCGATACGCTTGTCCCATGACCGTCCGTGCGCCGCTGACCCCCGGCACGCTCTCCCCGTGGCGGCCGGTGCCCGCCCACATCGCCCGGCCCGAGTACGTCGGTAAGAAGGCCCCCCGGCCCTGGCAGGGGTCGCACGTGCAGACCCCGGAGACCATCGAGAAGATGCGTGTGGCGGGGCGGATCGCCGCGCAGGCGGTGCAGTTGGCGGGGGAGCACTGCAAGCCCGGCGTGACCACCGACGAGATCGACCGGGTGGTGCACGACTTCCTGATCGACAACGGGGCGTACCCGTCGACCCTGGGTTACAAGGGCTTCCCGAAGTCCTGCTGCACCAGCCTCAACGAGGTGATCTGCCACGGCATCCCCGACTCGACGGTGCTCGCGGACGGCGACATCATCAACGTCGACGTCACCGCGTACATCGGCGGGGTGCACGGCGACACCGACGCGACGTTCTGCGTCGGTGAGGTCGGCGAGGAGAACCGGCTGCTGGTCGAGCGGACCCACGAGGCGATGATGCGGGGCATCCGGGCGGTCGCCCCGGGCCGGCAGATCAACGTGATCGGTCGGGTCATCGAGTCGTACGCGAAGCGTTTCGGCTATGGCGTGGTCCGTGACTTCACCGGCCACGGCATCGGAGAGGCCTTCCACAGCGGGCTCTACGTGCCGCACTACGACAGCCCGCGCCCCACCGACGTGATGGAGCCGGGGATGACCTTCACCATCGAGCCGATGATCACACTCGGCACCTACCAGTACGACCTGTGGGACGACGGTTGGACGGTGGTCACCAAGGACCGCAAGTGGACCGCCCAGTTCGAGCACACCGTGCTGGTGACCGAGGACGGCCACGAGATCCTGACGCTGCCATGACCGAGACACCGGCGGCGCTGCACGAGCACCACCACGCCGACGTGTCCGGCGGCTGGCTGCGCCCTGCCGTGTTCGGTGCGATGGACGGCCTGGTCACCAACATCGCTCTGATCGCCGGTGTCGGCGGCGGCGGGGTCTCGCCGCACACCATCGTGCTCACCGGCACCGCCGGCCTGGTCGCCGGCGCCATCTCCATGGCGCTGGGCGAGTACACCAGCGTGCGGTCGGCCAACGAGCAGATCGCCGCGGAGGTGGCGAAGGAGCGGCGGGAGCTGGAGCGCCACCCGGAGGCCGAGGCCCGGGAGCTGGCCGACATCTGGATCGCCCGGGGCCTCCCGGCGGACCTCGCCGTGCAGGTCGCCGAGGCGGTACGCGACAACCCCGAGCAGGCGTTGCGCATGCACGTGCAGGAGGAACTGGGCGTCAACCCGGACGAGCAGCCCGACCCGTGGGCGGCGGCGCTCTCGTCGTTCCTCTGCTTCTCCGTCGGCGCGCTGGTGCCGCTGCTGCCGTACCTGTTCGGGGCGACCAGCCTGGCGCTGGCCCTGGCGGTCGGCGGGCTGGGGCTCTTCGTCGCCGGCGCGGTCGTGTCCCGGTTCACCAACCGCCGGTGGTGGTCCGGCGGCCTGCGCCAGCTGCTGCTCGGTGCTGCCGCCGCGGCGGCGACCTATCTGATCGGCACGCTGATCGGGGTGCAGGGCGGGCTCGGCTGAGAAGCGGTGCCGGATCGCCCCGTCGGCTCCGCCTCGTTCGCCCCGGATCGCCGACCGCCGCTGGCTCAGCCGTCGAGCAGGTCGTCGATGGTGCCGTCGACAGGGCGACCCCGAGCGGTGAGTTCCGCCGACTGGCCGGCCAGGACGGCGCCGACCTCGGTCATGTCCGCCCCGGCCAGCCCGGTGCGTCGCACGGCGTCGCCCGGATCCCGGAAGTAGGTGCGGCTGAGCAGCCCGCTGACCGTCGCCGCGGCGAGCCGGGCCTCGCCGAGCATCAGCAGGGCCTGGTCCGTCTCGTACCACTCGGCCAACCGGGCGGCGCGGGCGTGCGCGGCGCTGCCCCGGTACCAGGCCCGGCGGGCGGCCGAGGTGAACTCGGCCGGGCGGGCCCGGGCCAGCCGGCCGAGGTGCTCGTCGCGGAGGGTCGGCAGCCATCCGGTCGGGTCGTGCAGGGCCCGCGTGGTCACGTACCGGTCCGCGGTCAACGGCCATCGGGAGGTCAGCTGCCTGGCCTGACGCAGGCGTTCCTCGGCGGCGGTGACGGTCAGGTCGACCAGCACGCCGTCCACCCGGCGGGTCGCCGCCGGCGGCCCGGTGCCGGGCCGGTAGGTGACCACCAGCAGCCCGACCTCGCTGTCCCCGCCGCCGTCGTCGTCGCCGTGGGCCAACGGGCCGTGCACCGCGACCGCGAGCACGTCGGCCGGGAACCGTCGGCGGATGGCCGCGGCGACCCGCTCGGCCACGTTCCACCGCGGATCGTCCCGGTGTTCTTGGACACCGTCCACGCCGACCACCCCGCGATCGCGCCACCCACACCGTCGCCGACAGCGACGTCCCGGTCACCGCACACCGTAGCGCGTGTGTCGGCGCACGATGCTCAGGCGTGCGCCGGTCGCGTCGGTCCGGGCGCTACCGGTCGTCGGGCGCCAGGCGGAAGATCCGGATCTCCCGGTCACCGGCCCGCTGAACGTACGTCTCGTAGGCCGGCCACTCGTCGACCAGCAGCCGCCACAGTCGCTCGCGTTCGCTACCGTCGGCGACCTCGGCGCGGACCGGGATCCGGCGGCCCTTGACGTCCACCTCGGCGCGTGGCTCGGCGAGCAGGTTCAGCGACCACGCGGGCTGGTGGGCCTGGCCCCAGTTGGATCCGACCACGACGTACGCGTCACCGTCGGGCACGTAGAGCAACGGGTTGCTGCGGGGCCGACCGGACCTGCGACCGGTCGTGGTGATCACCAGGGACGGCACGAGCCCCAGCGCGACCACCCGGCCCCGGGTCAGTCGCCCGACGGCCCGGTCGACGGGCACGAGCAGCCGGATGGTGGCGCCGAACCATCGGTGGCGACCGAGCCGGCGGGTGAGGTTTCTCAGCACGGACACCGGCACAGTCTGGAGGGCGGGGTGGCGGTCAGTCCAGGCGGCGTTCCACCGGTAGTCGTGAGCGGGTGAACAGAGCCGCACCGACCATCGCCACCAGCGGTACCGCGACCAGCACGGCAATGGTCAGCCACGGCATCACCAGCGGGTACGGCGGTTCGATCGGCCAGGCGTCGGCGTAGCGTCGGTTGGTGAAGGCGAGCACGATCAGGGCCGAGGCGAGGCCGGCGACGATGCCCAGGGCGGAGCCGAGCACCGCGATCAGGCCGGCCTGGCAGAGCGACAGCAGACGGCGTACGCCCGGGCCGGCGCCGACCGCGGCGAGGGTGGACAGATCGGTCCGTCCCTCGGCGGCGGCCAGGCCGGTGGCGATGCCGGCGGCGCCGACGGTGACCGCCGCCGAGACCGCCGCCAGCAACAGCAGCAGCGGCCGGGTGCCGTCGTGGTCCCGCTCCTGCTCCAGGGCGACTCCTGCCGAGCCGAGTGGACGGAGCGCGGCGGCGAAATCGTCCTGCCGCTGTTGTTCCGGCGGTTGCTGGGCGTCCAACGCCCAGCCGATCTGCCGGGTGGCGAGCCCGAGCTTGTCGGCGGCGGCGGGGGAGAGCAGCAGCCAGTGCCCGCCGAGCGCGGTGTCCAGCACGTGCCCGGGCACCGTGGCGGTCTGTCCCGTCCGCGTCTCGTCGCCGTACTCAACCCGCAGATCCAGTCGGTTCTCGCGCAGGAAACGGGCGTCGGTGACCACCGCGCCACCGGAACGCAGCGTGGCGGTGGCGGCTGCGGCGTCGGGCGGGGCGACCCCGGTGAGCAGCGGCAACGCCGTCCCATCGTCCACGGCGACGCGCAGGTACGGACCGTAGTGGTCGTCGGCGGGGCCCTGACAGCGGTGGTCGGCGCGGGCCCGGAGCTGGTCGGCCGCACTGAGCGGTTCGTACGGCTGCCAGGGGCAGGCCCGCTCCCGGGGCATGGTCGCGGTGATGGTGCAGGTGTAGAAGTCCGGCGGGCAGCCCGCCTCCACCAGCGGGGCGATCGTGCCGGCGCCGAGCAGCTCCCGGGCGGGGCCGGCGATCTTGGCGAGGCTGGGTGGGGCGCTCGACGCGGGATCGCCGTTGGTGGTGACCAGGACGGTGTGTTCCGGAAGCATGGAGAGATTCCGCTGATCGGAGCGGGCCTCGTCGCTGGCCAGGAAGAGACCGAGGGCGACGCTGCCGGCGACCGCGGCCATCACGGCGGAGATGGCCGGGGCCGCCGACGCGCGGTTGCGGCTGGCGTCGCGGACCGCGATCCGAGGGGCCAGCGGGAGGATCCGACCGAGTCGGGCCAGCAGCCCGACCAGCGTCGGGGTGGCGAAGACCAGGCCGAGTTCGCCGAGGACCAGCCCGGCGAGAATGACCGCCTGGGAGGTGACGACGGCACCGAACGCGGCCACGACGGTGCCGCCGCCGGCCAGCAGGATGCCGATGGTGAGCCACCGGCGGCGGTTTGCCGGCGGGGTGCGGCGTCCGGCCAGTCCGGCCACCACGTCCTGTCGGGCGGCCGTCCACGCCGGTGCCAGCGCGGCCAGCACCCCGGCCAGCACCGCGACGAGCGCGATCACGACCAGCGCCTCGGGCCAGGCGCGGTAACCGCCGAAGCGGTGCTGGAAAATGAACTGCTCGACCAGCGGCCGGCCGGCGAACGCCGCGGCCACCCCGAGGGCGACACCGGTCGCGGCGCCGACGACGCCCAGCACGACCCCGTCGGCGAGTACCACCCGGCGCAGTTGCGCCGCGTCGCCGCCGGCCACCGCGACCAGTGCGAGTTCCCGACGGCGGCGGCGTACCCCGACGGCGAACGCGGGCCCCACCAGCAGCACCACCTCGAGCAGGCCCAGCCCGCCGATCAACACCCCGGCGCTGACGTCCTCCACGCTCATTCCGGAGAACGGCGAGTCGGTCGCCGGGTCGAGCGTCGCCGGTGGCGCGGCTGCCCGGGCTGCCACCACGACGCCGTTCTGGTTGAGATGCCGGAACAGTTCCTCGGTGACCGGGCCGGGCAGATCGGCCAGGAACAGACCTCCCGCCTCGGTCTCCGGCGGTGCCCCCGCCGGGTGAATGATGACCATCGGGGACAGGTGCTCAGGGAGTTCGGCCACCCCGACGACCGTCCAGCTGCGCGTGCCGTCCCCGGCGGCGACACGATCGCCGATGTCGACGCCGAGGCTGCGGCGGGCGGCCAGGTTCACCGCGATCTCCTCGGCGGTGGCCGGCGCCCGGCCCCGGTGGATCCGGGCGAGCCCGCGCCCGAGGGGATCGGTCAGGTCGATCGCGTTGGCGGTGATGTCGTCACGGACCCGCTCGCCGTGCCAGACGG
Source organism: Micromonospora aridisoli (assembly GCF_056150025.1). Taxonomy (NCBI): domain Bacteria; kingdom Bacillati; phylum Actinomycetota; class Actinomycetes; order Micromonosporales; family Micromonosporaceae; genus Micromonospora; species Micromonospora aridisoli. Next base: position 461,857 of record NZ_JAXCFK010000001.1, read on the forward strand.
TGAACGGCACCCAGCGGCGTACCGGCAGCACCCGGCTGCCGGCCGGAAGCAGCGCGGTGACCTGCTCCGGGGTGACCGGTCCCAGTGCCTTTCCGTCGTCCTCGACGGAGGACCAGCCGGTGCCGTCGGCATTTTGCTCGACCGGGGCGCGGCTGACCACCTGCAGCTCCGCGTCGGCGTCGCCGAGCCGCCGTTCCATCTGCTCGCTCGGGGTCAACCGGGACATGTCCACACTGACCGCGATGAAGCTCAGTGCCAGTACCGGCAGAATGATCATCGCCAGTACCAGTGCGGTCCGCCCGCGGGCCCGCTTCGCCTCGCGCCGGGCGATGCGCAGCGCCGCCCGCCACGATCCGAGCGTCTCCGCCAGCCGTGCGCCGCTGCTCAGCCCGGGTGGTCGGCCGCTCACCGGCCGCTGCCGCTGAGCAGGGCCTCGACGCCGGCCAACGGGGCGGTCGAGTCGACCGTCACGCCGTCGCGCAGGAAGACCACCCGGTCTGCCCAGGCGGCGTGGCGGGCCTCGTGGGTGACCAGCACCCCTGCGGCTCCGGCGTCGACCCGGCGGCGCAGCAGCCGCAGCACCGCCTCCCCGGTCTGCGAGTCCAGCGCGCCGGTCGGCTCGTCGGCCAGCACGAGACGCCGCTGCCCGACCAGTGCCCGGGCGATGGCGACGCGCTGCTGCTGGCCACCGGAGAGCTGGTCCGGAAACCGGTCGCCCAGCTCCGACAGGCCCACCTCGGTCAGGGCGTCGAGCGCCAGCCGACGAGCCGCGCGTACGCCGGTGCCGTCCAGTTCGAGGGGGAGGGCGACGTTCTCCGCGGCGGTCAGGCTGCCGATGAGGTTCAGGTTCTGGAAGATGTACCCGATGCGACGCCGTCGCAGCCGCGCCAGCCCGCGACGGTCCAGGGCGTGCAGCGGCTGCCCCTCCACGTGCACCTCTCCGGCGGTCGGGCTGTCCAGGCCGCCGGCCAGGGTGAGCAGGGTGGACTTGCCGGAGCCGGAGGGGCCCATCACGGCGACCAGCTCGCCGGGGTGCACGGCCAGGCTCACCCCGCGCAGGGCGTGCACCGCGGCCGGGCCGCTGCCGTGTGTGCGATGCACGTCACGCAGGTCGAGCACGGCCTCCCCGGCCGAGTCGGGGACGGCATTGTCGGAGGGCGCGGTGGAGCCGGACGCGGCCCGGGGATCGGGAGCGGCAGGCACCCGCCCACCCGCGGTGGTCACCGTCGTGCCTCCTCACCACTATGGCCCACCGCCTCGGAGAGGGGCGCTGGGCCGGGGGCCGGGGGGCGGTGCCGTACCAGGCTGGTCTCGCAGTGGTCGAGCCAGCGCACCTCGGCCTCGGCCTGGAAGACCATGGCGTCCAGCACCAGCCGCCACGGCAGGTCCTCCGGACTGTCACTGGAGTATTTCAGCCGGGTCAACTCCTGAAGGGTGCGCATGGTGGCGGTCCGTTGCGTCTGCACCACCGCGCGGACGTCCACGCCGGGGGTGGTCAACGCCAGCGCCAGCTTGATCGCCAACTCGTCGCGGGGCCGGTCGTTCCGGCTGATCGGGGTGGCGAACCACAGGGCCAGGTCCGCCCGCCCGGCGTCGGTGATCTCGTACGGCCGCTGGCCGGCCTCGCTCTCCGGCAGGGACCTCACCAGACCGTCCCGCTCCAGCCGGGACAGCGTGGTGTAGACCTGCCCGATGTTCAGCGGCCAGGTCGAGCCGGTCGACTCCTCGAAGGCGGCTCGCAACTGGTAGCCGTACATCTGCCCGCGTTCGAGCAGGGCGAGCAGGCCGTGGCGGATGGACATGGAACCGGAGTATGCATACCTGGTATGCCGACCGCAACCGGAACGGGTGTGACCTCGCCCGTCACCGGGCGCCGGTTCAGGCCGGGCGGCCCGGGAACGGCACGGTCAACGGGGTGATCCCGGCGCTGCGCCGCCACCGCGTCGCCCGCACCGCGTACTCGACCAGGGCCGCCAGGGCCCGGTCACGCTCGGTGCCGGTGCTGGCCGGCAGCGCCGCCCGCCAGAAGGCCGCGGTGCGCTCCTCGACCTGCACCGCGAGGCGCAACGCGCTGGCCCGGTCGGTCACCGGGAAGGGCAGGGCGTATCCGGCCCGATCCGGTGGGACGCTGCCGCCACCGGTGCTCAACTGCATCACCAGGGCGTCCCGGCGGGCCCGGTGGGCGGCTTCCGCCTCCACCGCGGCCTTGCGTTCGGTGCCGCTGAGTCGTACCCCGATGGGCCCGTACGCCCAGATCGCGGCGTATTCGGCGGTCAGGGCACCGGCGAGCGCTTCGGCCGACTCGCTCATCGCCCCACCTCGCTCCGCCCGGCGCCGTGACGAGGCGCCGCACTGAACCGGATGATCCGCTCGCCGCGCTCGTTCCTCATCGCAGCGCCTCCAGGTGGGTGGCCCGCGCGGCGGCGACGGACCCGAGCAGCGCGGTGCGTTCGGCCGGGGCCACGGCGCAGGCCCGGATCGCCGATTCCCGGCCAGCGCGCTCGGCCTTGCGCAGGGCGGCCAGCGCGGCCGAAGGGTCGGCCGGCGGCGAATCGGACGGGGAGGGCGCGGGCGTGCCGGAGGCGATGGCGGTGCCGGTGAGCCGGGCCAGTTCCGCGGCGTGCGCCTCGTGCGACTCGGCGAGTGGGACGAGCCGGGCGGCCAGGTCGGGGTGGGCGGAGGCGGCCGCCCGCAGCCCCGCCGCGAGCCGCAGCGACTCATCGAGCAGCGGGGCGAGCGGATCCGGCTGCGGCGGCGGTTCCTCGCGGTCGAGCAGACCACAGCCGGTCAGCGGCGCCACGGCCCCGCCGAGCGCCAGGAACGTGCCGACCCGCAGGACCGCGCGCCGGGAAAGCTCGGACGATACGTCCTGCCGAGTCGTTCTGCCCATCGCCACCGGACAAGTCAACACCATCGCCGCGACCCGTGTCCGGCGGTGGCGTCGGTGCGCCGCCCGGGCCGTCGCCCCGGTGGCGCGTTACGCTCTGCGCAGCCACCGGCGCGTCCGCACCGGTGGCGTGCCGGCATGGCGGCCGGCGAGCAGCGGAAGGGTTCTTCGGATGACGCAGCGTGGCCGTGCCACCAGGACGACGGGGCGACCCCGCGGTGGCCAGGCAGCACGCGCCGGGCAGGCCGCCCGTGGTGACCTTGCCGCCCGCCGCGATCGGCTGCGCTCGGTGATCGCGCCGGTGGTGCAGGCCGCCGGCTACGACCTGGAGGACCTCACCGTCTCCCGAGCCGGTCGCCGACATGTGGTACGCGTGATCGTCGACGCCGACGGCGGGATCAACCTGGACGCGGTCGCCGACGTGTCGCGCGCCGTCTCCACCGCCCTGGACGCGGCGGAGGAGAGCGGCGGCGACATCGTCGCCGGGGAGTACCAGCTCGAGGTCAGCTCGCCGGGCGTGGATCGTCCGTTGACGCTGCCCCGGCACTGGCGCCGCAACGTGGGCCGGCTGGTCCGGGTGACCGTGCGGGGCGCCGCGTCGTCCGGGCAGCCCGGTGGTGACCGGCAGGTCACCGGGCGGGTGGTCGAGGCCGACGACGAGCGGGTGGTGCTGGAGACCGACGCGGACCGCACGGAGTGGACCTACGCCGACCTCGGTCCGGGACGGGTGCAGGTCGAGTTCACCCGCCTCGACGAGCTGGCCGAATCAGAAGACGTCGACGACGATGACGATGATGTGGAGGACGAGGAGAGGTGAACATCGACCTCGCGGCGCTGCGCGCACTGGAGCGCGAGCGGGAGATCCCGTTCGACACGATCCTCGCGGCGATCGAGACCGCGCTGCTGACCGCGTACCGGCACACCGAGGGCGCCGAGCCGCACGCCCGGGTGGAAATCGACCGGAAGACCGGCGCGGCCCTGGTCTACGCCCAGGAGCTGGGCCCCGAGGGTGCCGTGACGCGGGAGTGGGACGACACCCCGCACGACTTCGGCCGGATCGCCGCCATGACCGCCAAGCAGGTGATCCTCCAGCGGCTGCGGGAGGCCACCGACGAGGCGCACTTCGGTGAGTACGTGGGTCGCGACGGCGACCTGGTGACCGGGGTGGTGCAGGCCCACGAGGCGCGGGCCGAGAAGGGCATCGTCACCGTCGACCTGGGCAAGTTGGAGGGCGTGCTACCGCAGTCGGAGCAGGTGCCCGGCGAGCGGTACACCCACGGCGAGCGGATCCGCTGCGTGGTGGTGCACGTGGCCAAGGGAATGCGTGGCCCGCAGATCACGTTGTCCCGTACGCATCCGAACCTGGTGAAGAAGCTCTTCGCCCTGGAGGTGCCGGAGATCGCCGACGGCACGGTCGAGATCGGCGCGATCGCCCGTGAGGCGGGTCACCGTACGAAGATCGCGGTGCGGTCAACCGCGCCCGGCGTCAACGCCAAGGGCGCCTGCATCGGCCCGATGGGGCAGCGGGTCCGGGCCGTGATGAGCGAACTGCACGGTGAGAAGATCGACATCATCGACTGGTCGGACGACCCGGCGACCTTCGTCGGCAACGCCCTCTCCCCGGCCAAGGCGCTGCGCGTCGAGGTGGTCGACCTGGCCAACCGGGCAGCTCGGGTGACGGTTCCGGACTTCCAGCTGTCGCTGGCGATCGGGCGGGAGGGGCAGAATGCCCGGCTTGCCGCCCGACTGACCGGTTGGCGGATCGACATCCGCTCCGACGCCGAGCAGGCGGGCCCCGCCGGCGGGGCCGGAGCTGATCACGTCCGGGAACCGGGCGGAGCGGTGTCGGGCAGCTAGGGGTAGACTTCCACCAGTGGCACGACGCGCGCTGCCGGAGCGCACCTGTGTGGGCTGCCGACGGCGTGCACCGGCCAGTGAACTGCTGCGGATCGTCGCGGTCGGCGACGAGGCTGGTTTCAGCCTCCGACCCGATCCGACCCGCAGGCTGCCGGGTCGGGGAGCGAACATGCACCCGGATCCGGCCTGCTTCGCGCAGGCAGTGCGGCGTCGTGCCTTCGGGCGCGCGCTGCGCGTCGCCGGGGTCCCGGATGACGGGGCCCTCGCGGAGTACCTGACGCGTCAACCACCACGTTCGGTCACCCGACCGGACGAGGGCCGCTAGCAAGGTAGGACGACCGACATGAGCACACGATGAAGTCCCAGAAATGATCAGGCTTCAAGTGCACGAGTGAGGTCGCTGCGGGTGCTGCCCGCACGACCTCGGAGTGAGGAGTGCAGTGGCAGGTAAGGCCCGCGTACACGAGCTTGCAAAAGAGCTCGGGGTCGAAAGCAAGACCGTACTCGCCAAGCTGAAGGAGATGGGCGAGTTCGTCAAGTCCGCGTCCAGCACCGTCGAGGCGCCTGTCGCCCGACGGCTGCGCAGCGCGTTCGTCGCCTCGGGTGGCTCCGGTGCTCCGTCGGCCGCGCCGTCGGCAGCACCGGCTCCGACCGCGGCTCCGACCCCGTCGCCGACCTCCGGCGAGCCTCGGGTCACCGCCAAGCCGACGCCGCCACGGCGTCCGGCGGTGCCCGGGCCGAAGCCGAAGGGCCCGGTGCCCGGTCCGCCGCCCGCGGCGGCCCCGGTCGCCAAGCCGGCGAGTGCTCACGACATCGAGGTGGCCGCCGCCGAGGCGCGTGCCGCCGCGCTGAAGGCTGAGCAGGAGGCCGCGGTCAAGGCCGCGCAGGCCGCCCGCCAGCAGCAGCGGGAGAACGTCCGCCGGGAGCCCCCGGCCGACGGTGGTGCCCGTCCGGGTCCGCGACCCGGTCCTGGCACGATGCCGCCCCGACCGGGTTCTCCGGCCGCGGGTCGCCCCGGTGCGCCCAGCCCCGGTCCGGGTGGCCGGCAGGGTCGCCCGCCGGCGCGTGGCGCCGGTAACAACCCCTTCGGTATCCAGGGCAGCCAGCAGCAGCGGCCGCCGGCCGCCGGTGCCGGTGGTCCCCGACCCAGCCCGGCGTCGATGCCGCCGCGGCCCAGCCCGGCGTCGATGCCGCCGCGGCCGAGCCCGGCGTCGATGCCGAGCCAGCGCCCGGGTCGTCCGGGCGGTCCCGGCGCCGGTCGTCCCGGTGGGGGCGCCGGTCGTCCGGGTGGTGGCGGCGGTGGCGGTGGCTACCGTGGCGGCCCCGGTGGTGGCGGCGGTGGCGGTGGCTACCGTGGCGGCCCCGGTGGTGGCGGCGGTGGCGGTGGCTACCGTGGCGGCCCCGGCGGAGGTGCCGGTGGCGGTGGATTCCGTCCGGGTGCGCCGGCCGGTGGCGGCGGTCGCCCGGGTGGCGGCGGCCGTGGCCGTGGCGGTGGCGCCGCGGGTGCCTTCGGCCGTCCGGGTGGCAAGCCCACCCGTGGCCGTAAGTCCAAGAAGCAGCGCAGACAGGAGTTCGACAACCTGTCGGCCCCGACCATGAGCTCGGGTGCTCCCCGGGGTCAGGGGCAGACGGTACGTCTCTCCCGTGGCGCCTCGCTGTCGGACTTCGCCGACAAGATCAACGCCAACCCGGGTTCGCTGGTCCAGGAGATGTTCAACCTGGGCGAGATGGTCACCGCGACCCAGTCGTGCTCCGACGACACCCTGCTGCTGCTGGGTGAGCACCTCGGCTTCAACGTGCAGATCGTCAGCCCGGAGGACGAGGATCGCGAGCTGCTCGCGCAGTTCAACATCGATCTCGACGCCGAGGTCGCGGAGGACCGCCTGGTCAGCCGGGCGCCGGTGGTGACCGTCATGGGTCACGTCGACCACGGTAAGACCAAGCTGCTCGACGCGATCCGCAAGGCGAACGTCGTCGCCGGTGAGGCCGGAGGCATCACCCAGCACATCGGTGCCTACCAGGTCCACGTGCCGCACGAGGGCGAGGACCGCGCGGTGACCTTCATCGACACCCCGGGTCACGAGGCGTTCACCGCCATGCGTGCCCGTGGTGCGCAGGTGACGGACATCGTGATCCTGGTGGTCGCGGCCGACGACGGCGTCATGCCGCAGACGATCGAGGCGTTGAACCACGCCAAGGCGGCCGAGGTGCCGATCGTGGTCGCGGTCAACAAGGTCGACAAGCCGGAGGCGAACCCGGACAAGGTCCGCCAGCAGCTGACCGAGTACGGCCTGGTCGCCGAGGAGTACGGCGGCGAGACCATGTTCGTCAACGTGGCCGCGAAGCCGGGCATCGGCATCGAGGATCTCCTCGAAGCGGTGCTGCTCACCGCCGACGCGTCGCTGGAGCTGACCGCTCCGATCGACGGGCCGGCGCAGGGTGTGGCCATCGAGGCGCACCTGGACAAGGGCCGTGGTGCGGTGGCGACGGTGCTGGTGCAGAAGGGCACCCTGCGGGCGGGCGACTCGATCGTCGCCGGTGGGGCGCACGGCCGGGTCCGGGCGATGCTCGACGAGAACGGCAACCAGGTCTCCGAGGCGGGTCCGGCGCGTCCGGTCATGGTCCTCGGTCTGACCGCGGTGCCGGGAGCGGGCGACACCTTCCTCGCCGCGGCGGACGACCGCACGGTGCGGCAGATCGCCGAGCAGCGGCAGGCTCGCCGGCGGGCGGCGGCATTCGCCAACTCCCGTGGTCGGGCCACCCTTGAGACGCTCATGGAGCAGCTCAAGGAGGGCGAGAAGACGTCGCTCAACCTCATCCTCAAGGGTGACGTCTCCGGTTCGGTGGAGGCCCTGGAGGACGCGCTGTTCAACCTCGACATCCCCGAGGAGGTCCAGCTCAAGGTCCTCGACCGGGGCGTCGGCGCGATCACCGAGAGCAACGTCATGCTCGCGAGTGCCTCGTCGGAGCCGGTCACGATCATCGGCTTCAACGTGCGGGCCTCCAACAAGGTCCGCGAGATGGCCGACCGCGAGGGTGTGGAGATCCGGTACTACACCGTGATCTACCAGGCCATCGAGGAGATCGAGGCGGCGCTCAAGGGCCTGCTCAAGCCGGAGTACGAGGAGGTCGAGCTCGGCACCGCGGAGATCCGCGACGTGTTCCGCTCGTCCAAGATCGGCAACATCTCCGGTTGCATCGTCCGGTCGGGTGTCATCCGACGCAACGCGAAGGCGCGCCTGCTGCGCGACGGCACGGTCGTGGCGGACAACCTCACGATCAGCTCGCTCAAGCGGTTCAAGGACGACGCGACGGAGGTCCGCGAGGGCTTCGAGTGCGGTCTGACTCTGGGTGGTTACAACAACGTCCAGGTCGGTGACGTGATCGAGACCTTCGAGATGCGGGAGAAGGTTCGCGCCTGATCCTGCGGTGACGCACTGATCAAGGGGTTTACGCCGACCGGCGTAAACCCCTTGATCATGTGGGGTGAGGTACGGGTAGTGTCGGTAGCCGATGTATACCGCAACCGCAGTGTTCGACCTGCTGCTGCCCGGGGACTCCCGGTCGCTGAAGGCCAAGAGGTCGTACGTGCGGCCGATCGTCGCGGCGCTTCGCCGTTTCGACGTCTCGGCCGCCGAGGTGGGGGCGCTCGACCTGCACGGTCGAGCGGAGATAGGAGTGGCGGTCGTGGCCGCCGAGGCGGCGCACGCCCGGGAGGTGCTCGATTCGTGCGAGCGTCTGGTGGTGGGCCGTCCGGAGGTCGAACTGCTCTCGGTTCGTCGCCGGTTGCACGGGGACGACGACTGACCGCCGCCGCCCCGCACGCCGCGAACGGACGGCGCGGGTAGGGTTCGAGTGTTGGGGTCGGTTCGGGCTCCGGTGACGCCGGCGTCGCCGGTTCCGGCCGGTAGCGGGACGCCGTGGAGGTGGCGGAGATGACGGATCCGGCCAAGGTACGCCGGCACGCGGAACGGGTGCGTGAACTGGTCGCGTCGGTGGTGCGGAGTCAGATCAAGGACCCCCGGCTCGGGATGATCACGATCACCGACGCGCGGATCACCGCGGACCTGCGCGACGCCACGGTCTTCTACACCGTGCTCGGCGACGCGGCGGCCCAGGCGAGCACCGCCGCCGCGTTGGACAGCGCCAAGGGCATGCTGCGCAGCACGGTCGGCAAGGCTCTCGGTCTGCGCCACTCGCCGACGCTGACCTTCGTGCTCGACGACGTGCAGGATCAGGTCAAGCACATCGACGACCTCCTCGCCGCGGCCCGCAACGCCGACGCCGAGGTGCAGCGCCTGGCCGCCAAGGCGGACTACGCGGGCGAGGCGCAGCCGTACCGCCTCGACGAGGACGAACCCGACGAGGCCGACAACGACGAGAACACCGACGATGCCCGGGGCGGGGAACGGCGGTGACCGCTCCCTCCGGTGGTGCCCTGACCGGGCCGGACCTCGCCGTGACCCGGCAGCCCGGTCCCGGTCGGGGCGGTGCGGGCGCTGGCGGCCGGCCCGTCGCGACGGATTCCACCGGTGCGAGCGCGCCGGGGCCCGCCGGTCCCACCGAGGCCGACTGGGCCGCCGCGGTGGCGGCCGTGCGACAGCTGCCCGTCGACGGTCGGGTACTGCTGATCTGTCACGTGAACCCGGACGGCGACGCACTGGGCAGCATGCTCGGCTTCGCTCTCGGGTTGCGGCAGCTCGGCGTGGGCCGGTTGCAGGCCACCTTCCCCGGCCCGCCGGAGGTGCCCGAGCCGCTGCGCGGTCTGCCCGGTCAGGAGCTGCTGGTGCCGGCGACGGAGGCCGAGCCCGAGCCCGATCTGGTCATCTGCTTCGACGCGGCGAGTGAGTCGCGGCTCGGCGAGCTGGTTGACCGGTTGACCGGGACGGGCACCGCGATGGTGCTCGACCACCACGCCTCCAACAGCGGCTTCGGTGACGTGCACCTGGTCGACCCGGCGGCGGCGGCGACCTCGGTGGTCGCCCTGCAACTGCTGGACCGGTTGGGCGTGGTGCTGGACGCCGGTATCGCCGAGTGCCTGTACGTGGCGTTGAGCACCGACACCGGCTCGTTCCGGTTCGAGGCGACCACACCTGCCGTGCACGAGATGGCGGCCCGCCTGCTGGCCACCGGGATCCGGCCGGGCGACATCTCGCGGCGGGTCTTCGACAGCCGGCCGTTCGGCGCGGTGCGGCTCTTCGGTGAGGTGCTCGGGCGGGCCCGGCTGGAGCCCGAGGCGGCCGGCGGGAAGGGCCTGGTCTGGACGTACGCGACCCTGGACGACCTGGCTCGCCACGAGCAGCGGCCGTACGTGCTGGAGGCCCTGATAGACCCGGTGCGCTGCACCGCCGAGGCTGACGTGAGCTGCGTGGTCAAGCAGACCGCCCCCGGCGTGTGGGCGGTCTCCATGCGCAGCAAGGGTGCGACGGACGTCAGCCGGGTGGCGGTCGAGCTGGGTGGCGGTGGCCACCGGCTGGCCGCCGGTTTCACCAGCCACGGCACCGTGGACGAGGTCGTCGAGCGGATCCGGACGCAGTTGCGGGCGTGCGCCCCGGACGGCGACGCCAACCAGCAGGGGTAATTTCGGGGTCAGCTCCGGGGGAGTCGACGTTTCGGCCGCTGGACAGGGCGGGGAGAATCGGATGATGGAGCAGCCCCACGATCTCACCATCGACACCCCTCGCACCTGGGAGCGACCGGTTGTCTGCGTACCGGTGCTGGTCGCCCTCTCGCTGGTCGGTGGTCGCTTCCCGTCCTTCTCGACCGAGGCCAACGTCTACGTGTTCGGTGCCGGCGGGGTGCTGATCTGGCTCGGTCTGACCAAGCGGGTGCAGGCGCGCCCGGCGCCGGAGCGGTTGAGACCCGGTGTGGTCTGGTGGGCGATCCCAGTGGTGGTCTTCGGGATATTCGAGGGCGCCACCTTCTTCGCTGCCGCCGGTGACGACTTCCCCACGTTCTCCCGGTTGGCCGACCCGCTGCTGGAGGAGCGTCTGGTCCGCTCGGCGGCCTGGTTGGTGTGGTTGTCGGCGTTCTGGGGGCTGGTGCGGCGATGATGCGGGCACTGGCGATCGGCGGGTTCCTGGTCGGGCTGGCGCTGTTCGGGCTCGTCGAGTGGTTGGCCCGGCGGGAGGGCTCGCGAATTCCGACGCTCGGCGAACTCTGCGGCTACATCATGCGGTACGAGGTGGGTCCGGTACCGGTGGGCCGGATCGGTCTGTTCGGGTTCTGGTGGTGGATCGGCTGGCACTTCCTGGCCCGGTGACGGCGAGCTGATTCGTCCAGATGGCGGGAACAGCGGGCACCATGTGGACCTGAACGATAACTTGGGAAACGGTCGGCGCCGCTTCGGCGCAGGTCAAGGGGCGGAGCCATACCCGGTGCCGCCTCGCTCCAGGGTCGACCGACCCGGGCCGCCAAGCCGCCCATCCGCCGCTCCGGCGACCCCGGAGCCGGCCGCGGGCGACAGTCGTAGTACCGCCCGTGACGCGCCGCCGCGCCCGGTGACGCGCGCCCTGGAAGGAATCCGCCATGGCCGCCAAGCCCAAGCCCGAAACCACCGACGAGGCCCGCGAGCAGGCCCGCCGCGCCCTGCAGACCTCCATGGACACCCGTCAGTGACCGTGCTCGACCGGCGGTGACGCCGCGCCGCCCTCGCGTACGGCGTCGCCGCCGGTCCGCTCGTTCGCCCAGGTGACCGGGGTCGCCACCCGGCACCGTCCGCGCCGCCACGGGAGCGCCCGCCGGGGTAAGTGGCGCATGAGCTTGCTCCCCTTACCTGCCGCGTGCCACCATCGGCGGCGATGAGCCAGCCCACCATCGCCACCGACCGGGTCGCCTCGCCGCGTCGGATCGCCGCGCTCGCCCTGCCTGCCCTCGTGGTGCTCGCCGCGGAACCCCTCTACGTGCTTGTCGACACCGCGGTCGTCGGCCACCTGGGCCGGGTGCCGCTGGCTGCGGTGGCCGTCGGCGGGACCGTGATGACCCTCACCGCCTGGCTGGGGACCGTGGTCGCCTACGGCACGACCGGCCGCGCGGCCCGCCGCTTCGGTGCCGGGGACCGCGCCGCCGCCGTGGCCGAAGGCGTGCAGGCGTCCTGGTCGGCCCTTGGCGTGGGGCTCGCGGTCGTCGTCGCCATGCAGTTCGGCGGTGGTGCTCTCGCCGGTGCCCTGGCCGGCGGCGGTGAGGTCGCCGTCGCCGCCGCCGAGTGGCTACGGATCGCCGCGTTCGGCGCTCCCGGGCTGCTGCTCGCCGCCGCCGGCAACGGCTGGCTGCGCGGTGTGCAGGACACCCGCCGCCCGCTTCTCTTCGTGGTCGGCCCCAACCTGCTCTCCGCGGTGCTCTGCCCGGTGCTGGTCTACCCGGTGGGGATGGGGCTGATCGGTTCGGCGGTTGCGAACGTCATCGCGCAGACCCTCTCCGGCGTGCTCTTCGCCGCCGCCCTGGTGGCCGAGCGGGTGTCGCTGCGCCCGCGCCCCCGGGTCATCGGCCAGCAACTGGTGCTCAGCCGGGACCTGCTCATCCGCGGAGTGGCCTTCCAGGCCAGCTTCCTGTCCGCCACGGCGGTGGCGGCCCGCTTCGGCGCCGCCACGGTCGGCGCCCACCAGATCGCCGTGCAGCTCTGGTTCTTCGCGGCGCTGGTGCTCGACGCGCTGGCCATCGCCGCACAGGCGCTGGTCGGAGCGGCGCTCGGTGGGGGAGACGACGCGACGGCCCGGGCGCTGGCCCGGCGGATCTCCCGGCTCGGCGCGATCTGCGGCACCGCGTTCGCCGTGCTCGCGGCGGCCGGTGCCGGCGTGGTGCCCACCTGGTTCAGCTCCGATCCGGCGGTACACGGGCAGGCGCTGTTGGCCTGGCCCTGGTTCGCCGCGATGCTGCCCCTGGCCGGGGTGGTGTTCGCCCTCGACGGGGTGCTGATCGGCGCGGGAGACATCCGCTACCTGCGGAACCTCACCGTGGCCGGCGCGCTCGGCGGCTTCCTGCCGGCGATCTGGCTCGCGTACGCCCTTGATCTGGGCCTCGGTGGCATCTGGGCCGGGCTGATGCTGTTCACCGTGGTCCGCCTGGTGGGGCTGTTGCTGCGGCTGCGCAGCGGTGCCTGGGCGGTGACCGGCGCGGTTCGCGGTGAGCGGCGCGTACCCGCCTGATCAGGCCTTGCCGTAGAGCGCGTAGAAGAAGAGCACCAGGGCGAGGCTCACCACGAACGAGGTCGCCATGGCGACGATCTTCACGGTGTTGGGGTAACGCTGGTAGAGCCGCTGTCGTCCCTGCCAGGCCCACCAACGGCGCCGGATCGCCGCGATACCGGGCAGGGCGGCCACGCCCTCGGCGATCCGGACGCCCAGCGTGCGCCGGGGCGGTGGTGGGTCGAGCATCCAGTCCGGCAGCGCGCTGGGCTGATCGGGCGTACGCAGGCGGACCGACTCGTCCGACCCGGTCGCACGGCTTGGGTTGCCGTCGGTGGTCATCTCGTTCTCCCCGTGGTCAGGCATGGCGTTCACCGTCGCCGATATCCATCCTGTCAGGGGGGAACCACCGGCTACATCCGGTTTTCGGCGGCCCGTCCGGTGCTCGCCCCGGCGGGCCGGTCTGGCAGGCTTGCACGTCGTGAGCACAGACGGCCTGATCGTGGTGGACAAGCCCGGCGGTATGACCTCGCACGACGTCGTAGCGCGGATCCGCCGGCTGGCGAAGACCCGGCGCGTCGGTCACGGCGGCACGCTCGATCCGATGGCCACCGGGGTCCTGGTGATCGGGATCGGCCGGGCCACCCGGCTGCTGACGTACGTGATCGGTGCGGACAAGAGCTACACCGCGACGATCCGGCTCGGCCAGGCCACCGTCACCGACGACGCGGAGGGCGACGTGATCGCCACCACGCCCGCCGGCATGCTCACCGACGAGGCGGTACGGGACGTGCTGGCCGGGTTGACCGGGGAGATCGACCAGGTGCCGAGCGCGGTGAGCGCTATCAAGATCAACGGTCAGCGGGCGTACAAGCGGGTCCGTGAGGGGGAGAGCGTCGACCTGCCGGCCCGGCGGGTGACCGTGTCCCGGCTCGACGTGCTGGCGATCCGGCGCGACCGGCCCGACGTGGTCGACGTCGACATCGAGGTGGCCTGCTCGACCGGGACGTACATCCGGGCCATCGCCCGGGACGCGGGCCTGGCGCTGGCGGTCGGCGGCCACCTGACCGCGCTGCGCCGCACCGCCGTGGGCGGCTTCACCCTGGCGGAGGCCGCCACCCTCGACGAGTTGGAGCGCCGTGCGCCCGACGTGGTGGGGCTGCCGCTGACGGTCGCCGCCGACCGCTTCTTCCCCCGTCGGGACGCCACCGCCGAGGAGGCGCGGGTGCTCTCCCACGGTGGCCCGCTCGACCCGATCGGGCACACCGGGCCGTACGCGGTCTTCGATCCGGCCGGCGGGTTGATCGCTATCGTCAGCGAGCGGGCCGGCCGGGCCCGCGCCGAGATCGTGCTCGCCCCGGCCTGACACCGGGGGCCGGACGACCGACCGCCGACGGTCGGAGCGAACGACAGCGGAGGAGCAGCATGCAGCGGTGGCGGGGGTACGACGCGGCGCCCGGTGGCTGGGGACGGTCGGTCGTCACCATCGGTGTCTTCGACGGCGTGCACAAGGGGCACCAGGCGACGATCGGGCACGCCGTGGCCCGGGCCCGGGAACTCGGCGTGCAGTCGGTGGTGGTCACCTTCGACCCGCATCCGGCCGAGGTCGTGCGGCCGGGCTCCCACCCGGCGGTGCTCACCGAGCCGGCCCGCAAGGCGGAGCTGATCGAGGCTCTCGGGGTGGACGTGCTCTGCGTGGTGCCGTTCACGCCCGAGTTCTCCCGGCTGCCGGCCGAGGCTTTCGCGCACGACGTGCTGGTCGAGCACCTGCACGCCGCGCTGGTGGTGGTGGGCGACAACTTCCGGTTCGGTCACCGGGCCGCCGGGGACGTGGCGCTGCTGGAGCGGCTCGGCCGCACCTTCGGCTTCAGCGTCGAGGGCGCTCCGCTGGTCGCGGACTCCGGCACCGTCTTCTCCTCGACGTACATCCGGTCCTGCGTCGACGCCGGTGACGTGACCGCGGCCGCCGCGGCGCTGGGCCGCCCGCACCGACTGGAGGGCGTGGTCGTCCGCGGCGACCAACGCGGGCGAGAACTCGGCTTTCCGACCGCCAATCTGCTCTGCCACCGGTACGCCGCGGTCCCGGCAGACGGCGTCTACGCCGCCCGGATGGTCCGTCGCGGCCAGCGGCAGCCGCTCGCCGCCGCCGTGTCGATCGGCACGAACCCGACCTTCTCCGGCCGGGAGCGCCGCGTCGAGGCGTACGCACTGGACTTCGACGGCGACCTCTACGGCGAGCGGCTGGCCCTGGACTTCGTGGCGCATCTGCGCGGGCAGGTCCGCTTCGACTCGATCGAGCCGTTGATCGCCCAGATCGCCCAGGACGTCGAGCGGACCCGCCGGGCGCTGGACTGACCGGTCACCGACCCGCCGCACGGCCCTTGACCGGCCGCTTCCGGCGAGGGCTGGTAGGCTGACGAAGACGTCGGCTGACCGACGTGGGTCCTCGCCTGCCTGCTCGACGCCGCGGGTGCGAGGGCCGTCCGTCACCGGTGCCGTAGCCCGGCCCGACGGACAGCCTCGAGACAACCCATCGGAACAGGGAGAACATGGCGCTCGACCAGCAGACCAAGGCCAAGATCCGCGAGGAGTACGCGACCGTCGAGGGCGACACCGGTTCGCCCGAGGTGCAGGTCGCGGTCCTCACCAAGCGGATCGCCGATCTCACCGAGCACCTGAAGGTGCACAAGCACGACCACCACAGCCGCCGTGGGCTGCTGCTGCTGGTCGGCCGTCGCCGTCGGTTGCTCAACTACGTCCAGAAGAAGGACATCAACCGCTACCGGTCGCTCATCGAGCGGCTCGGCCTGCGCCGGTGACGTGACGGGGGAGTGGCCAACCAGGCCACTCCCCCGTCAGCGTCCCACCAGAGAAAACGGGCCACGACACCCAGACAAGGGAGTGTCGGCGTACCGGTCTCCGGTAGTGGCCTCCGGGTACCTCGGCATCCTGCCGGTGGTCCCGGGCGCTTCGATCGAAGACCGGCCGTCCGCACAGCTCCCGCCTCGTGGCCCCCGATGCGAAGGAGCATTGAAGCAGCATGACCGAGACCAAACTCGGCACCGAAACCCGCACCGCCGTGATCGACAACGGGTCGTTCGGCACCCGTGAGATCACCTTCTCCACCGGCCGGCTGGCCCGACAGGCCGCCGGGTCCGTCACGGCCCAGCTCGGCGAGACGGTCGTCCTCTCCGCCACCACCGCCGGCAGGCAGCCGAAGGAGCAGTTCGACTTCTTCCCGCTGACCGTCGACGTGGAGGAGCGGATGTACGCCGCGGGTCGCATCCCCGGCTCGTTCTTCCGCCGTGAGGGCCGGCCCAGCGAGGACGCCATCCTCACCTGCCGCCTGATCGACCGGCCGCTGCGCCCCTCGTTCGTCAAGGGCCTGCGCAACGAGGTCCAGGTGGTCGAGACGATCCTCGCGCTCGACCCGCAGCACCCGTACGACGTCGTGGCGATCAACGCCGCGTCGATGTCGACCAAGCTGTCCGGCCTGCCGTTCTCCGGCCCGATCGGTGCCACCCGGATGGCGCACGTCGACGGCCAGTGGGTCGCCTTCCCGACCCACGAGGAACTGGAGCGCGCCACCTTCGACATGGTGGTGGCCGGCCGGGCCCTGCCCGACGGCGACGTCGCGATCATGATGGTCGAGGCCGAGGCCACCGAGCACACCGTCAAGCTGGTCGCCGGCGGTGCCCCGGCTCCGACCGAGGAGGTCGTGGCCAGCGGGCTGGAGGCCGCCAAGCCCGCCATCCGTGAGCTGTGCCGCGCCCAGAGCGAGCTGGCCGAGGTGGCCGCCAAGCCGGTCGCCGAGTTCCCGGTCTTCCTCGACTACCAGGACGACGCGTACGACGCGGTCGCCGAGCTGGCCCGCGCCGACGTCGCCGAGGCTCTGCAGATCGCCGGCAAGGCGGTCCGTGAGGAGGCCCTGGACGCGGTGAAGGCCCGCGTGCTGGAGGAGCTCGGCCCGCGCTTCGAGGGCCGGGAGAAGGAACTCTCCGCCGCCTTCCGCTCGCTGACCAAGTCCGAGGTGCGTAGCCGGGTGCTGCGTGAGCAGGTCCGCATCGACGGCCGCGGCCCGCGCGACATCCGCCCGCTGACCGCCGAGGTGGGCGTGCTGCCCCGGGTGCACGGGTCGGCGCTGTTCGAGCGCGGCGAGACCCAGATCCTCGGCGTCACCACGCTCAACATGCTGCGCATGGAGCAGGCGCTGGACACCCTCTCCCCGGAGAAGTCCAAGCGCTACATGCACAACTACAACTTCCCGCCGTACTCCACCGGTGAGACCGGCCGGGTCGGCTCGCCGAAGCGCCGCGAGATCGGGCACGGCGCCCTCGCCGAGCGGGCGCTGATCCCGGTGCTGCCCTCGCGGGAGGAGTTCCCGTACGCCATCCGGCAGGTCTCCGAGGCGCTGGGCTCCAACGGCTCCACCTCGATGGGTTCGGTCTGCGCCTCGACGCTGGGTCTGCTCAGCGCCGGTGTGCCGCTGAAGGCGCCGGTGGCCGGCATCGCCATGGGCCTCATCTCCGACGAGGTCGACGGCAAGACCCAGTACGTGACGCTGACCGACATCCTCGGTGCCGAGGACGCCTTCGGCGACATGGACTTCAAGGTGGCCGGCACCCGGGACTTCGTCACCGCCCTGCAGCTCGACACCAAGCTCGACGGCATCCCGTCCGACGTGCTGGCCGCCGCGCTCCAGCAGGCCCACGAGGCCCGGCAGACCATCCTCGACGTGATGCAGCGGGCCATCGAGGCTCCGGCCGAGATGTCCGACTACGCGCCGCGGGTCACCACCGTGAAGATCCCGGTCGACAAGATCGGCATGGTGATCGGCCCGAAGGGCCAGACCATCAACGCCATCCAGGACGAGACCGGCGCCGAGATCTCCATCGAGGACGACGGCACCATCTACGTCGGCGCGACCAACGGCCCGTCGGCGCAGGCCGCGGTCGAGCGGATCAACGCGATCGCCAACCCGACCCTGCCCAAGGTCGGGGACCGCTTCCTCGGCACCGTGGTCAAGACCGCTCCGTTCGGTGCGTTCGTCTCGCTGCTGCCCGGCCGGGACGGCCTGCTGCACATCTCCAAGGTGGGCGACGGCAAGCGGGTCGAGAAGGTCGAGGACTTCCTCAACGTCGGTGACCGGGTCGAGGTCGAGATCGCGGACATCGACCAGCGCGGCAAGATCTACCTGGACAAGGTCCGTCCGGAGGGTGCCGAGGCGCCGGCCGCCGGTGAGGCGTCCGACGAGCGGCCCGCCGGCCGTGACCGGGGCGACCGGGGTCCGCGTGACCGGGGCGACCGTGAGCGCGGTGGCGACCGGGGCGGCCGGGGACCGGAGCGCGGCGACGGCGGCGAGGGCGGCGGCGACTCCCGTCCGCGGCGCCGCACCCGGCACAGCTGATCCCAGCGCAGCCGTACTGATCCGCTGACCGGCCGGGCGACCCTGTCGCCCGGCCGGTTCGTGACCGAACACTCCTCGTCGTACTGGAAGCAGGTGGCCGTGAGCCGGACCCGGCATTCGTCTCTCCGTGCGGCACGGCCGGGGCTGACGCCGCGCACCGGCCGGCAGGTCACCGCGACCCCTCGGGTGGCCGGTGGGACGACCCGGGCGGTGACCCGGACCCTGAGCGACGACCCGCTGGGCGGCACGGTGCGCCGCACGGTGCTGCCGAACGGGCTGCGCGTACTGACCGAGGCGATCCCGGCCATGCGCAGCGTCTCGTTCGGCGTCTGGGTGGCGGTCGGCTCGCGGGACGAGACCGGCCCCCAGGCCGGTGCCGCCCACTTCCTGGAGCACCTGCTGTTCAAGGGCACCCACAAGCGGAACGCGCTGGAGATCTCCTCGGCGATCGAGGCGGTCGGCGGGGAGACCAACGCCTTCACCACGAAGGAGTACACCTGCTACTACGCCCGGGTGCTCGACGAGGACCTGCCGCTGGCCATCGACGTCATGTGCGACCTGGTCGCCGACTCGGTGCTGGAGCCGGCCGACGTGGAGACCGAGCGCGGCGTGATCCTCGAGGAGATCGCCATGCACGACGACGAGCCCGGCGACGAGGTGCACGACCTGTTCGCCCGGGCCGTCTACGGTGACCACCCGCTGGGCCGCCTGATCTCCGGCACCACGGAGACGGTCACTCCGATGACCCGGCGGCAGATTCAGAGTTTCTACCGGCGACGCTACGTCGCGCCACAGATCGTCATCGCCGCCGCCGGCAACCTCGACCACACCGTCGTGGTGCGGCTGGTCCGCCAGGCGCTGCGGGGCACCCCGCTGGACACCGACCCGGCGGTGCCCGCCCCGCACCGCCCGGCCACCCCCCGGGTACGCACCCGGGCCGCCACCACCGTGGTGCAGGAGAAGGAGACCGAGCAGGCGCACGTCATGTTGGGCTGCCCGGGCATCGACCGGCTCGACGAGCGCCGCTTCGCCCTCGGCGTGCTCAACAACGTGCTCGGCGGCGGCATGTCCAGCCGGTTGTTCCAGGAGATCCGCGAGCGTCGTGGTCTCGCCTACTCCGTCTACTCCTACGCCAGCCAGTACGCCGACAGCGGGCTGTTCGGCGTCTACGCCGGCTGCGCGCCGAGCCGCGTCGACGAGGTGCTGGAGCTGACCCGCGCCGAGCTGGCGCGTACCGCCGCGGACGGCATCACCGAGGCGGAGCTGGCCCGGGGCAAGGGGATGAGCAAGGGCTCGTTCGTGCTCGGCCTGGAGGACACCGGTTCACGGATGAGCCGCCTGGCCAAGGGCGAGCTGCTCTACGGCGACCTGGTACCGGTCAACGAGCTGCTCGACCGGGTCGACGCGGTCACCCTCGACGACGTCAACTCCCTCGCCGCCGAGCTGTTGGGCCGGCCGATGTCCCTCGCGGTGGTCGGTCCCTTCGGCGACCGGGACTTCACCGCCTGAGTCGCCACACCCCGGGAACGGAGTCGATCAAGCGGCGCGGCTCCTCCTCGTTGGGATAGGTTGTGCCGCGTGACTGACGCGCAGGAGAAGGGCACGCCCGGGTCCGTCCGGGTCGGCGTGCTGGGGGCCGGTGGCCGGATGGGTGCCGAGGTGTGCCGCGCCGTCGAGGCGGCCGCCGACATGACACTGGTGGCGACCGTCGACCAGGACGACTGGCTGGCCACCGCCGCCGATGCCGGGGCGGAGGTGCTCGTCGACTTCACCACCCCGGACGTCGTGATGGACAACCTGCACTGGTGCATCGACCAGGGCATCCACGCGGTGGTCGGCACCAGCGGCTTCACCGAGCAACGGATCGAGAAGGTGCGCCGCTGGCTGGCCGACCGGCCCGACGTGGGTGTGGTGATCGCGCCCAACTTCGGCCTCGGCGCGGTGCTGATGATGCAGTTCGCCGCGCGCGCCGCCCGTTACTTCGAGTCGGTCGAGATCATCGAGCAGCACCATCCGCGCAAGCTCGACGCACCCAGCGGCACCGCCACGCACACCGCGCGCCTGATCGCGGCGGCCCGCGCCGAGGGCGGGCTCGGCCCGGCGCCGGACGCCACGAAGGACGAGATCGCCGGCGCCCGCGGTGCCGACGTCGACGGGGTACGCGTGCACGCGGTGCGGGCCACCGGCCTGCTCGCCCACCAGGAGGTGCTCTTCGGCACCAGCGGCGAGACCCTGACCATCCGGCACGACTCGTACGACCGGGCCTCGTTCATGCCCGGCGTGCTGCTCGCGGTACGCGCGGTGGGTAACCGCCCGGGCCTGACCCTCGGCCTGGACGCCCTGCTCGACTGACCACACCACCCGCGAACACCCGAAATCGCGTCGACCTGACACCGGGGCGTCCGTAGGCTGCCCCGGTGATCGACTCTGGCCTGACCGACCGGCGTGGACGCCGGATCTCCCTGCGTCCGGTGGACGACGACAACTGGCGGTCGGTCGCCGATGTCGCCCCGCACGACGACCAGCGCGCCTGGGTGCCCGCGCTGGCGGCCCGGTACCTGCTGCTGACCGAGCGTTCCGAGGTGTGGAACTCCCTGGCCGTCTACGCCGACGACACGGTGGTCGGGCACGTCATGTGGGGCGTGGACGAGGACGACTCACGCTGGATCGGTGGCATGCTCGTCGACGCCGCGGAGCAGGGCGGCGGCGTGGGCCGGGCGGTCGTCCGGACCCTCTGCGACTGGCTGGGCGGGCAGGGACACCCGGTGCGCCTGTCGTACCACCCGGAGAACACCTCGGCGGCGCGGCTGTACCCCAGCCTCGGCTTCGCGCCCACCGGTGCCTGGGAGGACGACGAGCTGGTCGCGGAGCTGACCGTTCGGCGGAGTTGACGGCGCGCTCAGCCGGCCTGGGGTGGTTCGGTGGGTACCGCGACGTGCAGGCGCAGCTGGGGCACCAGCATGTCGTCGACGTCCAGGGCGCGTCCCGCGCCGTCGGGCTCCCAGCCGGCGGTGGTGAGGAACTTCCGGGACGCCTGGTCACCCTCGAACACCCAGGCCACCGCCCGGTCGAAGCCGGACTCCCGCCACAGGTCGACGCTGGCGGCGAGCAGCCGGGAACCGTGCCCGCGCCGGCCCCAGCGCGGCTCGACCAGCAGGTCGGTCACCGCCACCACGTCCGCGCCGAGCGCGTCGGCCGGCTCGTTCGGGGCCAGCGCCTCGGCATCGGCCGGCCCGGAGGCGGCGAACCCCACCAGATACGATTGCTCGGCCTGTTCGACGGCGACCAGCACCCGGTGGGTGTCGCCGGGCGGCTGGCGCACCGCGGCGTCCCAGCGCTCGGCCAGCGACGCCTCGTCGAGGCCGTCCAGCACGTCCCGGGGCAGCAGCCGCCGGTAGGCGACCCGCCAGGTCGCGAGCTGGATGCGGGCGATCTCGGCGGCGTCCTCCGGACGCGCCGGGCGGACGTACCCGAGACTCATGGCACGACAGCCTACGCAGGGCGAGGGAGGCGACGGTGGCGCAGGGTGCCAGGCGGACGGTCGGACAGGTCGCCGCCGTGATCGTGCTCGCCGTCGCGGTGACCGCGTTCCTCTCCGTCGCGGCCGTCCGGCACGGCTTCTTCGACCTGCACGTCTACCGGGGCGCCCTGGTCTGGTGGGTGCACGACGGCGGGGAGATCTACGACTACCTCAAGCCCGGCACCCAGTACGGCTTCACCTATCCGCCCTTCGCCGCCCTGGTGATGCTGCCGATGGCGTACCTGTCCTGGCACGCCGCGATCGCGGTGAGCGTCGCCGCGGGCGTGGTGACCAGCGCGGTGCTGATCTGGTGGCTGCTGGATCCGGTTTCCCGCCGCGCCGGCTGGACCCGCTGGTTCGCCTTCGCGGTGGCGCTGTGCCTGGCCGCCGCCTTCGAACCGATGCGCGAGACCATCAACTTCGGCCAGGTGAACACGCTGCTGCTCTTCCTGGTCGCGGTGGACCTGCTTCGGCTGCTGCCGGGCGGCAGCCGGTGGGCCGGGGTCGGCATCGGCCTGGCCACCGCGATCAAGCTCACCCCGGGCATCTTCATCGTCTACCTGCTGGTGACCCGACGCTGGCGAGCCGCGCTGACCGCGTCGGGCACCGCGACGGTCGCGACCGTGCTCGCCGCCGCGCTGTTCCCGGACGCCTCCCGGGAGTTCTGGACCAGCGCGCTGTGGAACACCAGCCGGGTCGGTGAGTTGGCCTTCGTCTCCAACCAGTCGCTGCGGGGCGTGGTGGCCCGGCTCGATCCGCAGAGCCCCAGCACACTGGCCTGGCTGCTGCTGGTGGCCGCGACGCTGGTGCTCTGGGCGTGGCGCTCGCGCGCCGCCGCGTCCGTGGGCGACGAGGCCACCGGCCTGGCGCTGACCGGCGCGGTGATGTGCCTGGTCAGCCCGGTCACCTGGGTCCACCATCTGGTCTGGTTGCTGCCGGGCCTGCTGCTGCTGGTGGACAACGGCATGGCCGCACCGCCCGGTAGCCGCCGACGCCGCGTCCTGCTGGCCTCCGCGACCGTCGGGTACGCCTTCCTGATCAGCCGGATCGTGTGGGCGTGGGAGAAGGACTTCACCGGTCTGGACGGTTTCCTGTTCGGCAACACCTACGTCTGGATCAGCCTGGCGTTGCTGGCCTTCCTGCCGGTGCGCCACCCGGTGACACCGGGCTCGCCGTCGACCTCAGCCGTCGAGGCGGCCGGTGTACCGCAGCTCGATCAGCCCGATCGGCGGACGCCCGCCGGAGAGCGGCACCGGATAGGTCGACCGCTCACCGTCCGGTGACAACCCGGCCCGCTGGTAGAACCGGCGGGCCCGGTCGTTGTCGGCCAGCACCCAGAGTCGGTACTCCGTCCAGCCGCGCTCCCGCAGGCCCGCCCGGGCCGCCGCGAACAGGGCCCGCGCGGTGCCGTCACCCCAGTGATCCGGCATCACGTAGAGCCCCACCACCTCGCCGTACGCCGGGTCGAGGTCGCCGCGGTCCTGGTTGTTGCGGTACGGCCCGAAGGTGATGAAGCCGGTGAGCGAGCCGTCGGCCTCGGCCAGCAGCGTGGTGAACGGGTGGTCCGGATCGGCGGTGCCCAGCAGCCGTCGGCGTTGGGCCCAGGCGACGGGGTTGAGCCGGTTCAACACCTCCTCCGGCATGATCCCGGCGTAGCCGGCCTGCCAGCCGCGTACGTGCACCCGGGCGATCGCCTCGGCGTCGTCGGGCTCCTCGCGGCGGATGCTGGGCATGGAAGTAGTTCTAGGCTGCCGGGGGCAGCAGGTCCAGCGGCCGCACCGATGTCGTACGCCTGTCGTAGCCTGCCTGCGATGGCCGTACCGGAATCGCTCTCGCTCGCCCAGGCCCGACGCGTCGCGTTGACCGCGCAGGGCTTCGCCGACCCGGCGCCCACCGGGGCGCCCACCCGTCGCCACCTGCGTCGGGTGCTCGACCGGGTCGGGTTAATCCAGATGGATTCGGTCAACGTGCTGCAACGGGCGCACTACCTGCCGCTCTACAGCCGACTCGGGCCGTATCCGACCACCCTGCTCGACTCCGCCGCCTACCGCCGCCCGCGCGACCTCTTCGAATACTGGGGCCACGAGGCGTCGCTGGTGCCGGTCGCCCTGCATCCCGCTCTGCGCTGGCGGATGGCCCGGGCACACACCGACGCCTGGGGCGGGATGCGTCGCATCGCCGTCGAGCAGCCCGCCCTGGTCAGCTGGGTCCGCGACGAGGTGGCCGCGCGGGGGCCGCTGACCGTGGCCGAGATCGAGCACGACGGCCCCCGCCAGACCGGCAACTGGGGGTGGAACTGGTCGGCGGTGAAGCAGGCGCTGGAATACCTCTTCTGGGCCGGCGAGGTGTGCGCGGCACAACGCACCGGTTCCTTCGCCCGTCGGTACGACCTGCCGGAACGGGTGCTGCCGGCGGAGGTGCTGGACGCGCCGACGCCGACCGACGCGGAGGCGTACCGCACCCTGGTGAGCATCGCCGCCCGGTCGCTCGGGGTGGCCGCGGAGCCGGAGTTGCGCGACTACTTCCGGCTGCCGGTGGCCGGTGCCAGGGAGGCGATCGCCGACCTGGTCGAGGCGGGGGAGTTGCGACCGGTCACGGTGCAGGGTTGGCGGCAGCCGGCGTGGTTGCACGCCCAGGCCCGGCTACCCCGCTGGGTACGCGGCAACGGCCTGGTGAGTCCCTTCGACCCGCTGGTCTGGGAACGAGCCCGCACCGAGCGGCTGTTCGGCTTCAGCTATCGGATCGAGATCTACGTGCCCGCACCGCAACGCGTGTACGGCTACTACGTGCTGCCGTTCCGTCAGGGCGAACGCTTCACCGCCCGGGTCGACCTCAAGGCGGACCGCAAGGCCGGGGTGCTGCTGGTGCCGGCGGCCTGGGCCGAGCCGGGCGTCGACCCGGGGGAGACGGCGGTCGCTCTCGCCGCGGAGCTGTACCGCCTGGCCGGCTGGCTCGGCCTGGACACCGTGGCGCCACCCGCCGCCGGTGACCTCGCCGCCCCGCTGACGGCCGCGCTGGTGGGCGTGGCCGGTGTACGGTGAGGCTCGTGACGAGCGTTGACCAGTCGGGCGCCGCCCAGCCGCACCCGCACGCTGACGTCCCCGGCGCCCCGCCGCACGGAGTCCCGGCGGACGGTGCCCATCCGCAGGGCGGACCGGTGGGCGGCGCACCACACGGCGACTGGCCGGCCGGATATCCCGCCGGTTATCCGGTGGTCGAGTCCGACCGCCTCACCCGGTTCGTGACCCGGCTCCACGCCCGTACACCGCGCTGGGTGGTGCCGTTGGCCGCCGTCGGCTGTGTCGCCGCCGGCATCGGTTACACGCTGCTCAGCGACCCCACCCGCTCCGCGCCGGACGCCCTGCCGACCTGCCTGCTCAAACTGACCACCGGGTTGGACTGCCCGGGCTGTGGCGGCACCCGCGCCCTCTGGTACGTGCTGCACGCCGACCTGCCCGCCGCCGCCAGGCACCACTTCCTCTTCGTCTTCGCGCTGCCCTTCCTGGCGTACCTCTTCGTCGCCTGGGCCGGCCGGCAGGCGTTCGGTTGGCGGCTGCCCGAGCTACGCGTCGGCCCGAAGCTGATCGGCGGGTTCCTCGCCGCCTGGCTGGCCTTCTCGGTGATCCGGAATCTCCCCTGGGCCCCCTTCACCGCCCTCTACGTGTAGCGGCCCAAGGGCGGTCGGTGGCCCACGGTCCGCTACAGTCCCAGGAATGCCGGAGATGGTGCAGCCCCAGGTCAGGTTGATCGCGTGGACCCACTTCGACCCGCCGGAGGACGTGCCCTGGTCGACCGACGCCGACGGGGGGCAGGCGCTGGCGGAGTTCGCCGGGCGGGCCTGCTACCAGAGCTGGAAGAAGCCGAACCCGGCGACCGCCACGAACGCGGGTTACCTGGCGCACATCTTGGAGGTCGGCCACCTGTCGGTGCTTGAGCACGGATCGGTGAGCTTCTACTTCACCGGGGTGTCCCGCTCGTTCACCCACGAGCTGATCCGGCACCGGCACTTCTCGTACTCCCAACTGTCCCAGCGGTACGTGCCGGAGCGGGACGCGGCGATGGTGGAGCCGACGGCGATCGCCGAGGATCCGGAGTTGCACAAGCGGTTCGTCGAGGCCGCCGAGGCGAGCGTTCGGGCCTACAACGACCTGCTGGAGGGGCTGGAGCGGCGCTTCGCCGACGTGGCGAATCCGACGTTGCGCCGTAAGCAGGCGCGCCAGGCCGCCAGGGCGGTGCTGCCGAACGCCACGGAGACCCGCATCGTGGTCACCGGCAACTACCGGGCCTGGCGGCACTTCATCGGCATGCGCGCCACCGAGCATGCCGACGTGGAGATCCGTGAGCTGGCGGTGGAGTGCCTGCGGCAGCTGCAGCGGGTCGCGCCGAACGTCTTCGCCGACTTCACCATCTCCACGCTGCCCGACGGCACCGAGGTGGCGGAGAGCCCGCACGCCCAGGTGTCCTGAACGGCGTCGACCGCACGGCCGGGGGTGGTGAGCCCTTCCCCGGTGGCCGGTCGTCGGCCGTCCGATAGGTTGTCACCATGACGCACGACCACCTCGACGCTCCGGTCCGACCGGTCTCCCGTCCGTTCGGACGGGTGCTCACGGCCATGGTGACCCCGTTCACCGCGGAGGGGGCGCTCGACCTCGACGGCGCGGCGCGGCTGGCGGATCATCTGGTCGCGGAGCAGGGTAACGACGCGCTGGTGGTCAACGGCACCACCGGCGAGTCGCCGACCACCACCGACGCCGAGAAGGAACGTCTGATCCGGGCTGTGGTGGAGGCCGTCGGTGACCGGGCCCGGGTGGTGGCGGGGGTCGGCACCAACGACACCCGGCACACCATCGAGCTGGCGACCTCGGCGGAGAAGGCCGGTGCGCACGGACTGCTGGTGGTCACCCCGTACTACAACAAGCCGCCGCAGACCGGTCTGCTGCGCCACTTCACCGCGGTTGCCGACGCCACCGGGCTACCGATCATGCTCTACGACATCCCGCACCGTTCCGGTGTGGCGATCGAGACCGAGACCCTGGTCCAGCTCGCCGAGCACGGCCGGATCGTCGCGGTGAAGGACGCCAAGGGCGACCTGACGGCGACGAGCTGGGTGACCAGCCGGGCCGAGCTGGCGTACTACAGCGGCGAGGATTCGCTCACCCTGCCCGCGCTGGCCGTCGGCTGCGTCGGCGTGGTGGGCACCTCGACGCATTTCACCGGCGTCGAGACCAAGCGGATGATCGAGGCGTACGACACGGGGGACACGGCGACCGCGCTGGCGCTGCACCGTCGCCTGCTGCCGCTGTTCACGGGGATCTTCCGCACCCAGGGCGTGATCCTGGTCAAGGCGGGCCTGACGGTGCGGGGTCTGCCGGGCGGGCCGGTCCGTCCGCCGCTGGTTGACGCCACCGACGGTGAGATCGCCCAGCTGCGCGCCGACTGCGCGGCAGCGGGCCTGCCGCTCCCTGAATGATCAAACGACACGACGGACGCCGGGTGACGGCGTCGCAGAATGAGGTGAACGCGTGACCGAGGCGCACAACGAGGAGGCCCAATTTCCACCGCCGCTGCCGGAGGGCGGACTGCGGATCATACCGCTCGGCGGGCTCGGCGCCATCGGCCGGAACATGACCGTCTTCGAGTACGACGGCAAGCTGCTGGTCGTCGACTGCGGTGTGCTCTTCCCCGACGTGGAGCAGCCCGGTGTCGACCTGATCCTGCCGGACTTCGGGCCGATCCTCGACCGGCTCGATGACATCCAGGCGATCGTGCTGACGCACGGTCACGAGGATCACATCGGCGCGGTGCCGTACCTGCTCGCGCACAAGCCGGACATCCCGCTGGTCGGCTCGCAGTTCACCCTCGCGTTGGTGGAGGCGAAGCTGGCCGAGCGGCGGATCCAGCCGTACACGCTGACCGTGCGGGAGGGCGGCCGGGAGCGGCTCGGTCCGTTCGAGTGCGAGTTCTTCGCCGTGAACCACTCGATCCCGGACGCGCTCGCGGTGGCCATCCGGACCCCGGCCGGGCTGGTGCTGCACACGGGCGATTTCAAGATGGACCAGTTGCCGCTGGACGGCCGCATCACCGACCTGGCCGGGTTCGCCCGGCTGGGCGCCGAGGGCGTGGACCTGCTGCTGTCGGACTCCACCAACGCGGAGATCCCCGGCTTCGTCACGCCCGAGCGGGAGATCGGCCCGGTGCTCGACTCGATCTTCGCGAAGGCCCGTGGCCGGATCATCGTCGCCTCGTTCGCCTCCCACGTGCACCGGGTGCAGCAGGTCTTCGACTCGGCGATCGAGCACGGTCGCAAGGTCGCCCTGATCGGCCGTTCGATGGTCCGCAACATGGGCATCGCGCGGGATCTGGGACTGCTGAACATTCCGCCCGGCCTGGTCGTCGGTCTCGACGAGGCGACGTCGATGCCGCCCGAGCAGATCGTGCTGATGTCGACCGGCTCGCAGGGCGAGCCGATGAGCGCCCTGGGCCGGATGGCCAGCGGCGATCACCGGCACATCACCATCGCACCCGGCGACACCGTGGTGCTCGCCTCCTCGCTGGTGCCCGGAAACGAGACCTCCGTCTACCGGGTGATCAACCGGCTGGCCCGGGCCGGCGCCGTGGTCGTGCACAAGGACGTGGCAAAGGTGCACGTCTCCGGTCACGCCCCGGCCGGCGAACTGCTCTACCTGCTCAACGTGGTCCGGCCCAGCAACCTGATGCCGGTGCACGGTGAGTGGCGGCACCTGCGCGCCCACGCCCGACTCGGCATCGAGTCCGGGGTGGCGGCGGACCGGGTGGTGCTCTGCGAGGACGGCGACGTGGTCGACCTGGTGGAGGGACGGGCCAGCCTGGTGGGCCACGTGAAGAGCCGATACGTCTACGTCGACGGCCTGGCCGTCGGCGACGTCAGCGAGTCGCTGCTGACCGAACGGCGCATCCTCGGCGACGGCGGCTTCATCGCCGCGACGGTCGTGGTGGACTCGGTCACCGGCAAGGTGGTCGCGGGCCCGACCGTCTCGGCCAAGGGCTTCTCGGAGGACCCGGAGGCGTTCAACGCGGTGATCCCGCTGGTCACCGAGGCGCTCAACCGGGCCGCCGCGGACGGGATCACCGACCCGCACCAGCTTCAGCAGATCGTCCGGCGCACCGTGGGCCGCTGGGTCAACGACGCCTACCGTCGCCGTCCGATGATCGTTCCCACCGTCGTCGAGGTCTGAGCCTCGAGCTCACCGGACCGACGCCGATGGGCCACCGCACCCGGCGCGCGGTGGCCCATCGGCGTCAGCAAATCGATTTGTCGGCGTTCCGGTTAAACCGTTCGAGCGTTTTGCCCGTACTCCGAGCCGGCAGGCGTACCCACGCCAGCCGGGAGGAGCTTGGTGGATGGACCGCAGACGATTGACAGCCATCGGTGTCGTGGTGGCGGCCCTGGGCGCGGCGGCGGCGGTCGCGCTGCCGTCGTTCGCCGGTGACGGCGGCGCGCCCGTCGCCGCGCCGCCCAGCGGGGCGGTGGAGGGTGCCGACCCGGAAGTGGTCGAGGCGATGCAGCGGGATCTGGGGCTGGACCAGTCGCAGGTGGCCGCTCGACTGAAGACCGAACGCTGGGCGTCCGGAGTGGTCGACCAGCTCCGGGCGGACCTCGGCGCGGCCTACGGCGGTAGTTGGCTCAGCGCCGACGGCAGCGAACTCAACGTGGCGGTCGCCAACCCGGCGCAGGCGGAGCGGGTCCGGGCCGCCGGGGCGGTGCCGAAGGTGGTCGAGCGCGGGGTCGGCCAGCTCGACACCCTGAAGAGCCGGATGGACCGCACCGCGGCCCGTGCCCAGCAGGTCTCCGGCTGGTACGTCGACGTCGCCTCGAACACCGTCGTGGTGCTCGCCGAGCCGGGTGCGGAAGCGGCCGGGTGGCGGTTCGTGGCCCGCGCCGGGGTACCCCGGCAGGCGGTGCGGATGGCCACCGAGGCGCAGCCGCGGCTCTTCGCCGACGTGCGTGGCGGCGAGCCGTTCTTCATCGGTAACGGCCGCTGCTCGGTCGGTTTCGCGGTGGTCGGTGGCTTCGTCACCGCAGGCCACTGCGGGCGGGTCGGTGACCGCACCACCGGTGCCGACCGCGCGCCGCAGGGCGTCTTCCGGGCCTCGTCCTTCCCCGGCGACGACTGGGCCTTCGTACGGGTCAACAGCAACACCACGGTGCTGCCGGAGGTGACCGACTTCCGGGGCGGTGTGGCCCGGGTGGCCGGCTCGCAGGAGGTGCCGGTCGGCTCGTCGATCTGCCGCTCCGGCTCCACCACCGGAGTGCGTTGCGGCACGGTCCAGGCCCGCAACGTCACCGTCCGCTATCCGGAAGGGCTGGTGGGTGGCCTGGTGCGGACCAATGTCTGCGCCGAGCCCGGTGACTCCGGCGGCTCGTGGATCTCGGGCAACCAGGCACAGGGCGTCACCTCCGGTGGTTCCGGTGACTGTGTGCGCGGTGGCACGACGTTCTACCAGCCGGTCAACGAGATCCTCCAGCGCAACAACCTGACCCTGATCACCACGCAGAACTTCCGCGCGCTGAGCACCCGGCGCTGATCCCGCCGTTCCCGGCCGGGTGGGTCTTGCGGCCCGGCCGGGAACGCGGTGTCAGGGCAGGGCGGCGACCGCCTCCGCGTACGCGACACCGGTGCGTACCGCCGCGTCGACCAGGACCGTGACCTGATCCGGCGCGACCCCGTACGCCAGGTCGGTGGTCACCTCGCCGGCCAGCACCAGCTCACCGTCGCCCGGATCGTGCACGTACGCCTTGGGTAGCAGCCGGTCGCGGTTCCATCCGTTGCAGAAGGCGTACGCCTCGGCCCGCCGGGTCGCCGCCAGCCTGCGCCCGGCCACCACCCGGGCGTGCAGGATGTCGTGGCGTTCCCCGGCCCTTCGGAACTGGATCACCGCGTCGCCCCAGCGTCCCAGCACCGTGCCGGCGGCGTCGACGGTGTAGTCGTCACCCCGTCGATCCAGCGCCTCGGTGATCATCATCACGGTCAGCGCGCCGATCTCGTCGCCGGTCAGTTCGGCGGTCCCGTCTTCCCACCCCGATGACTCGTCACGCCCGGGGTCGCCGTCCGGCTCGGGGATGTCGTCGGCGGGCAGTGGCACGGGTGGGGCCAGCGGGCGCTCGGCCAGCCAGGCGGCCATCCGGCCGGACTGGTGCCCGGTGCCGTTGCGGGCGTCGAAGCTGCCGGCCAGCGCGGTCGCGACGGCAAGCAGCTCACTGCCGAGCTGGCGCACCGTGACCTCGGCCGGCGGCCGCCCACGGTAGGCCGGTCGGCGTACCGCCCGGTCGGCGGCCGGCTCGCCGGCCAGCGCGCAGACCAGCGCCGCCGCCGCGGCGAACTCCATCACGGACAGATCCTCGTGTGGTTGGTCGAGCCGGGGCAGCTGCTCGACGACGATCTCCAGGCCGCGTTCGGTATATCCGCCGAGCGCGCAGAAGCGCAGATGAGCGGCGAGGTGACCGAACCCGTCGGGCTCCACCCGGTGCCGGCGGTACGCCCGCACGTGCGCCTGGGCCGCCCGCTGCGCGTCGCCCGCCCGCAGCCACGGCAGCAGCGCCGCGGTCAGGGCGGCCTCCGGCTGGGCGGTGCAGCCCGCCGGAGCGTCGAGCAGGGGATCGAGCACGTCGAGCGCCGTGCCCCAGTCGCCCCAGCCGGCCAGCAGCTCCGCCTGGCGTACGGACAGGCAGTCGGCGCATCCCGCGGCCGGGTCGGGTGGGCTGGTCCGCCACTGCGCCAACCAGCGCCGGGCGGTCCGTTCGTCGCCGGTGTGATCGGCGATCCGGCAGCGCAGTTGTGCCACCAGCGCACTGTCGGTGTGGTCGGCCCGTTCGGTGAGCCCGTCCAGTAGCCCGTGCGTCTGGTCCAGGCCGATGCGCGGGGTGCCGAGCAGCGCCTCAACGGCGTACCGCCGGTAGCGCCGCAGCGTGTCGTCGTCGGGTCCTGCCGCAGCCAGGCAGCGCCGGACGGGCTCGAACAGCCGCCACCGTTCGCCCCGTAGATGCGTCTCGACCAGCTCGGACCACGCCTCCAGTGCGGTCCGTCGATCGCCGCCCGCCTCGGCGAGGGCGGCGACCCGCTCCAGTTCACCGACCCGCACCTCGCCGTCGGGCAGGTCGCGGGCGTCGGCGAGGGCGGCGGCGGGCCGCCGGTCGGTCCGGACCTGCTCGGCGGCCCGGCCGTTGGTGCGTGCCCGGCCGCGACTCCGGCCGCCGCCGAAGGCCGGCCCGGTCACGGACGCCCCGAGCCCACGAGCCGGCTGACCTCGTCGGCCAGTCGACATCCGGCCGAGATGCCCCGGTCGAGCAACTGAGCCAACTGGTGCGGAGTGACGCCCCGCTCCAGGTCGGTGATGACCTCGCCGCAGACGCGGGCCTGCCCCCCGTCGTCGACGTGCACGAAGGCCTTGGGCCAGAACCGGTCGCGGTTCCAGGTGTTGCAGAATTCGTGCAGCCGTGGCACGTCGCCGACCGCGAAGACTCGGGCGGCGACGGTGCGGACCTGGAGCAGTTCCCCGGCGTCCCCGGCGCGGAGGAACCAGATGTGTCCGTCTGCCCACCTGCCCACCAGCGGGCCGTCGGTGTCTCCGCCGACCGTGTGACCCCGGTGGGCGAGGACCGCGGCGACGAGGTCACGGGTCAGTGGACGCAACGTGGCCGGGTGGCCCGCCAACGGGTCGCCGGCACGGTCCTCGAACTCCGACGACCCCATCGGACACTCCCTCGCCAGCAGATATCACGGCAGGCGGCGGGTACCCCGCTGCGACACGCGGAGCGACCAGGAAGACCGGCCAATCACCCGGCCCGCCGTTACGGTGATGCTATGGCGGGCCGTACCCCTCAGGCGAGTCGGCGGCGCGGCGCGTCGCCGCGTGGCGGCACGAACAGTCGTGCCCGTCAGCCGGCCAAGAAGACCCGTGCGCCGGCGCGGCGCCGCACGTCGGCGAGGGGACCGGGCCCCGCCGCGTACGTCGGCCGGGCGATCCAGGCACTGTGGATGGGCCTGGCCCACGGCGTCGGCTGGGCGGTACGCGCCGCCGGACGGCAGGCCGCCTCGGCCCGCGACCTCGACCCGGAGCACCGCCGCGACGGTGCCGGCCTGCTGCTCATCGGTCTCGCCCTGCTGGGTGCGGGCGCGATCTGGTTCTCCGCGGCCGGCCCGGTCGGTGCCCGGCTGGCCGACACGGTCCGGCTCTTCCTCGGCGCGATCTCCATCGTGGTGCCGGTGCTGCTCGGCATCGGCGCGTGGCGGCTGATGCGCCAGCCCGGCGACCCCGAGCACCGGGGGCGAGGGCTGGTCGGCTGGGGGTCCATGCTGGTGTCCACCGCCGCGTTGCTGCACATCGGCCAGCAGCCGGCCGGCCCGGGAGAGCGGGACTTCGCGGGTGGTCTGATCGGTGCCGGCGTGGGCAGCGTGCTGGAACGCGCGGTCACCGCCTGGGTCGCGGTGCCGCTGCTGATCCTGCTGCTGGTGTTCGGGTTGCTGGTGGTCACCGCCACCCCGATCAACAAGATCCCCGAGCGGCTCGGGCTGCTGGCCGGCAGCGTGGTCGGGCAGACCGGGCCGGAGACGGCGGAGCAGGCGTCTGCGACGCCGACCCGCCGACGCCCGACCAAGCGGGCGGCGCCGCCGGTCGACCCGGACGACTTCGACGACCTGGACGACGTGGACCTCCAGGAGACCATGGTCCTGCCCCGCAAGGCGCCGTCCCGGGTGCCGGCCAGCCGCAAGCCGGCCGAGCCTCCGGAGCACTCGCCCGCGCCGACGCGGGCCGAGCAGCTCGCGCTGACCGGGCTGGCCGGCGACTACACCCTGCCGCCGGCGAACATGCTCGGCAGCGGCGCCGCGCCGAAGACCCGTAGCAAGGCCAACGACGAGGTGATCGCCGCGCTCACCGGCGTCTTCGATCAGTTCGACGTGGACGCGGCGGTGACCGGGTTCACCCGGGGGCCGACGGTGACCCGCTACGAGGTCGAGCTGGGCCACGGGGTGAAGGTCGAGCGGATCACCCAGCTGTCGCGCAACATCGCCTACGCGGTGAAGTCGCCGGACGTCCGCATCCTCAGCCCGATCCCGGGCAAGAGCGCGGTCGGCGTGGAGATCCCGAACACCGACCCGGAGAACGTGGCGCTCGGTGACGTGCTGCGCTCGCGTGCCGCCACCAGCGACCACCACCCGATGGTCGTCGCCCTCGGCAAGGACATCGAGGGTGGCTACGTGGTGGCCAACCTCGCCAAGATGCCGCACATCCTGATCGCGGGTGCCACCGGCGCCGGCAAGTCGAGCTGCCTGAACTCCCTGCTCATGTCCATTCTGACGCGGGCGACACCGGACGAGGTGCGGCTGCTGCTGATCGACCCGAAGCGGGTCGAGCTGACCGGCTACGAGGGCATCCCGCATCTGGTCACGCCGATCGTGACCAACGCCAAGAAGGCGGCCGACTCGCTGGAGTGGGTCGTCCGCGAGATGGACATGCGCTACGACGACCTCGCGGCCAACGGGGTCCGGCACATCGACGACTTCAACCGCAAGGTGCGCAACGGCGAGATCAAGGCGCCGCCGGGCAGCGAGCGGGAGATGCATCCGTACCCGTACCTGCTGGTGATCGTGGACGAGTTGGCCGACCTGATGATGGTCGCCCCGCGTGACGTCGAGGACTCGATCGTGCGGATCACCCAGCTCGCGCGGGCCGCCGGCATCCACCTGGTCCTCGCCACCCAACGGCCCTCGGTCGACGTGGTGACCGGCCTGATCAAGGCCAACGTGCCGTCCCGGCTGGCGTTCGCGACCTCGTCGCTGGCCGACTCCCGGGTCATCCTCGATCAGCCGGGCGCGGAGAAGCTGCTCGGTCGCGGCGACGGCCTCTTCCTGCCGATGGGCGCCTCGAAGCCGGTGCGGATCCAGGGTGCGTGGGTCACCGAGCGCGAGATCGCCGACGTGGTCAAGTTCTGCAAGGAGCAGCGCGAGCCGGAGTTCCGCTCCGACGTGCTGACCGTGGCGCAGGAGAGCAAGAAGAAGATCGACGAGGACATCGGCGACGACCTGGACCTGCTGGTGCAGGCGGTCGAGCTGGTGGTCACCTCGCAGTTCGGCTCCACCTCGATGCTGCAGCGCAAGCTCCGGGTCGGCTTCGCCAAGGCCGGCCGGCTGATGGATCTGATGGAGACCCGGGGCGTGGTCGGCCCGTCGGAGGGCTCCAAGGCGCGTGACGTGCTCGTCAAGCCGGACGAGCTGGAGGAGGTCCTGGAAGGGTTGCGGGGCGGCGATGGCTGAGCGGACGGCGCTGGCCAGCGAACTGTTCCCGATCATCACGGCCGCCGATCTCGACGCCGCGCTGCGCTTCTACGAGGGGCTGCTCGGCGGGGTGGTCGACTACCGCTTCCCGGAGACCGGCGAGGCCGCCTACGTGTCCCTGCGCTTCGGCGGCGGACAGCTGGGCATCGGACGCCAGGAGGACGGTGAGCCGCCGGCCGGGCCGACCACCCTCTGGGTGTACGTCGCGGACTGCGCGGCCGCGGTCGCCCGGCTGGCCGATGCGGGCGTGGAGGTGCTCGCCGAGCCACAGACGCAGCCGTGGGGCGAGCGGATGGCGATCGTCCGCGACCCGGACGGCAACCGCATCTTGGTCGCCGACCGAGGCTGACCCCCGTTACACACAGTCAAACCCGCCCCCGGGCCGTCCCTCCCACCCACCCCCTTTGCTCTGCTTCAATATACGCAACGGTCACTGAGGGTGTCGGGCGATCTTCTAAAGGCAGCGGGGAGACGCTCCATAACCGCAGCTCGCAGACTATTGCGTGGGTTGAAGCAGAGCAAAGCGGCGAAAGAGGTATGGGCAGCGTGGCCGCCAGTGTCACGCAGCGTGACGACT
This sequence comes from Micromonospora aridisoli, assembly GCF_056150025.1. Lineage (NCBI taxonomy): Bacteria > Bacillati > Actinomycetota > Actinomycetes > Micromonosporales > Micromonosporaceae > Micromonospora > Micromonospora aridisoli. Next base: position 497,541 of record NZ_JAXCFK010000001.1, read on the forward strand.
GGCGGAAGGTTGCTGTCCGTAACTGGAATCCATCGGGGTGGTAGAGGCAGACGCGGAGACGGCCCACCGCCCTGTGGGTAGTGGGCCGTCTCCAGGTTCGGGGAGGGGTCAGAGCGCGCTGAGGATCAGCATGCTCAGCACCATGGCGACCACGTTGGCCGCGGCGGCGTACCAGCCGAGCGGCTTGTCACCGAGCACCGCGCCGACGACGCCGAGGACCAGGCCGATGACTCCGAAGAGGATCGGGTTGAGCAACAGCGCGAGTACCGCGCACACGAAACCCACGATGGTGCAGATGCGGGCGGCGCTGGTCGAGCGGACGGTGCTGGTGGCCATGTCTTCCTCCAATGGGTGAGTCTCATGTCTGCCGTCCGCTCTCTACCCACTACGGACGTTTGCCACGCCAGGGCCACGCCAGGGACACTCCCGCGCGACTCCCGCGCCGCGCCTCAGTGGAAGAGCTTGAGCCCGACCACGCCTGCGACCACCAGCAGCAGGCTGAGCAGTCGGGGCAGGTTGGCCGGCTCACCGAGCGCCACCATGCCGACGACGGCGGTACCGACCGCGCCGATGCCGACCCACACCGCGTACCCGGTGCCCACGGGAATCTCCCGTAGTGCGTACGCCAGGCCCGCCATGCTCAGCACCAGCGTGATCACGAAGATCACTGAGGGGACGAGTCGGGTGAAGCCGACGGAGCGGTCCAGGGCGATCGCCCACGCGGTCTCGAGCAGTCCGGAGAGCACCAGCACGATCCAGGCCATCGGGTCACCTCTTGACGTGGGCCCGGCCACCGGGGCCGGGACGAGTCGGGTCCATCACGCGGGGCGTCTTGGCCTGACCGGGTACGCCCACGACTCGTCCGGGGCGGCCGCGCGGGCCGCCGGAACCGACCGTAGCACCCGGACGGTGGCGCGGCCGCGAGTGAGACGGATCACCCCGGATAGACCTCAAGTTTGCTTCAAGCTGCACCATGGACCGGTGACCGTGCTCATTTCCGACCCGGAGGTCGCCGCCGCGCTGGACGCACCGACCTCGGTGGACACGATGCGTCAGGCTCTGCTCGCCGCGTACAACGGACGACTCGTGGCCCCGCCCCGCGCCGCCGCGTCGCTGGGTGGCGGCCGGATGGTGCTCACCGCCGGGCACCTGGTCGGGCAGTGGTACGGATACCGGGCCTACGACACGTTCGGGCACCCGGAGACCGAGCAGGTGGTGGTGCTGCACGACGGGCACACCGGCGCGGTGCGGGCGGTGGCCGTGGGGGAGGAGCTGGGTTCGCGACGTACCGGCGCGTTGGGTGGGGTGGCGGTGGACGTGCTGGCCCGCCCGGACGTGGCCACCCTCGGCGTGATCGGCTGCGGTGGCCAGGCATGGACCCAGGTCTGGGCCGCCGCGGCGGTGCGACGCCTACGCGAGGTGACCGTGCACAGTCGTTCGGCCGCGCGCCGGGAGGCCTTCGCCGCCCGGGTCCGGTCCGAACTCGGCCTCCCGGCCCGCGCCGTGGACACCGCCCGGGAGGCGGTACGCGACCGGGACGTGGTGGTGCTGGCCACCACCAGCCCGACACCGGTGCTGTCCGCCGCGGACCTGAGCCCCGGGACCCACGTCAACGCGGTCGGCTTCAAGCAGTTGGACCGCGCGGAGTTCGGCACCGACCTGCTCGACGCCGCCGCCGTGCTGACCAGCGACTCGGTGGCCCAGGCGATGTCGTACGCCCCGCCGATGCTCGCCGCGCAGCCGCCGTACGCCTCCCGGCTGCGCGACCTGGGCGCGGTGCTGGCCGGCGCGGCACCCGGCCGCACCCACGCGGACCAGATCTCGGTCTTCTGCTCGGTCGGCCTGGCCGGCACCGAGGTCTTCCTGCTCGACCGCGTGGTCCGCATCCTCGCCGCCGCCGTCTGAGTCGACCCGGCTGACCCGCCGTCGCCGGACGGGGCATCGCCGCCCGGTACCCTCGGATGGTGTCTGCCACCTCCTCGCCTTCACCCGACGGTCGCCGGGTCGCGCTGCTGACCCTGGGCTGTGCCCGCAACGAGGTCGACTCGGAGGAGCTGGCCGCCCGTCTGCATGCCGACGGCTGGCAGGTGACGACCGACGGCGAGGGCGCCGACGTGGTGGTCGTCAACACCTGCGGGTTCGTGGAGAAGGCCAAGCAGGACTCCATCCAGACGCTGCTGGCCGCCGCCGACACCGGGGCGAAGGTGGTCGCCGCCGGCTGCATGGCCGAACGGTACGGCCGGGAGCTGGCCGACAGCCTTCCCGAGGCCCAGGCGGTGCTCAGCTTCGACGACTACCCGGACATCTCGGAACGACTGGACGCGGTCGTCGCCGGCCGGCAGTTCGCCGCGCACACCCCGCGTGACCGGCGCGAACTGCTGCCGCTGACCCCGGTCGCCCGCCGCGACAGCGCGGTGTCCCTGCCGGGGCACGGCCGTGGCACCGACGTCGACGAGCACACGCCCGCGCACCTGCGTACGGTGCTGCGCCGCCGGTTGGACAGCGGACCGGTGGCCTCGCTCAAGCTGGCCAGCGGCTGCGACCGGCGGTGCGCGTTCTGCGCCATCCCCGCCTTCCGTGGCGCCTTCGTCTCCCGTACCCCGGACGAGCTGCTCGCCGAGGCCGAGTGGCTGGCGAAGAGTGGGGTCCGGGAGCTGGTGCTGGTCAGCGAGAACTCGACCTCCTACGGCAAGGACCTGGGCGACCCGCGCGCGCTGGAGAAGCTGCTGCCGCAACTCGCCGCCATCGACGGCATCGTCCGGGTGCGAGCCAGCTACCTCCAGCCGGCCGAGACCCGGCCCGGGCTGGTCGAGGCGATCGCCACCACGCCCGGGGTGGCGCCCTACTTCGACCTGTCGTTCCAGCACTCCAGCGAGCCGGTACTGCGCCGGATGCGGCGTTTCGGCTCCACTGACCGTTTCCTGGAGCTGCTGGCCGCCGCGCGGCAGCTGGCACCGGAGGCCGGGGCGCGCAGCAACTTCATCGTCGGGTTCCCCGGCGAGACCCGCGGCGACGTCGATGAGCTGGTGCGTTTCCTCACCGAGGCACGGCTCGACGCGATCGGTGTCTTCGACTACAGCGACGAGGACGGCACGGAGGCCGCCGGACTGCCGGGCAAGGTTTCCGCCGCCACCATCAAGCGGCGCTACGACAAGCTCAGCGCGCTCGCCGACGAGCTGTGTTCGCAGCGCGCCGAGGACCGCCTCGGCTCGACGGTGGAGGTGCTCGTCGACTCGGTCGACGGCGGCGTCGTCGAGGGGCGGGCTGCGCACCAGGCACCGGAGGTGGACGGTTCGACCACGCTGGTCGCCCCGGACGGCGGCGGTGTCGACCTCGCCGCGTTGCGTCCGGGAGACCTGGTCCGGGCCACGGTGACCGGCACCGAGGGCGTGGACCTGCTCGCCGTGCCGGATGAGATGATCTCCGCCGCGCCCGCCGCGGCACGGTGACGGTGGGCCAGGGTGAGGCGAGGGAGGATCGAGGTGCGGTGCCGGGTGCGTCACCCGAGCGGAACGCTCACGTGACCGGGGCGACGGAGTCGACGCCGGTGCCGGTGGTGGCCCGGGTGCCCGTGGTCAACGCCGCCAACGCCCTGACCGCGCTGCGGCTGCTGCTGGTGCCGGTCTTCGCCGCCTCGGTGGTGATGTCCGGGATGACGCACGCCGGATGGCAGGTCATCGCCTGTGTGATCTTCGCGGTGGCCTCGGTCACGGACCTGGTCGACGGGTGGATCGCCCGCCGGTTCGCGCTCGTCACCGCCGTCGGCAAGGTGGCCGACCCGATCGCCGACAAGGCGCTCACCGGCGCCGCCCTGCTGCTGCTGTCCTGGTACGACCGGTTGCCCTGGTGGGTGACGGCGGTCATCCTGGCCCGGGAGCTGGGGATCACCGCGCTGCGGTTCTGGGTGATCCGCCGCGGCGTGATCGCCGCGAGTCGGGGCGGAAAGGTCAAGACCGCGCTCCAGGTGCTGGCGATCACCTGGTACCTGTGGCCGATGCCGGCGGTGCTCGCCCCGGTCGGGCCCTGGATCATGGGCGCGGCGGTCGCGGTCACCCTCGTCACCGGACTGGACTACATCGCCCAGGCGGCACGGCTGCGCCGTCCCCAGGGGTGAGAGCGCCACCGGACCCGCGTCGACGTTCCCTGGCCACCCTGAGGCGAGGCCCGGCCGACGACCGGCGGCGTTGCGACGCGTAGACCGCGCCCGGCCCGGGAAGGATGCAGATCATGGGTGTACGAGAGGCCGAGGGTTCGATGGGTGCCGCGGCGGCCGGTGTGGTGCACCGCCTCGCCGAGCGGCAGGAGACGCTCGCCACCGTCGAGTCGCTGACCGGGGGTCTGCTGGCCGCCACGATCGTGGAGATCGCCGGGGCGAGCGCCGTCTATCGGGGCGGGCTGGTGGTCTACGCCACCGAGTTGAAGGAGCAACTGGCCGACGTACCGAAGGAACTGCTGGCCGAGCGCGGCCCGGTCGACGCCGACGTCGCGGCGGCCCTCGCCGAGGGCGGACGGCGACGCTGCGGGGCCGACTGGGGGCTGGCCACCACCGGGGTGGCCGGGCCGGAACCGCAGGACGGCAAGCCGGTCGGGCTGGTCTTCGTCGCCGTCGCCGGCCCGGACGGCACCGAGGTGCGGCAGCTCGACCTGGACGGCGGCCGCGACCGCATCCGGGGCGCCGCGGTGACCGAGGCACTACGCCTGGTCGCCGAGCACATCCAGGCCCCCGACCCGACCTGAGCCACCGGGGTCCCGTGCCGCCGGCCCGTTCGCCAGCCGATCCGTGGGCCCGCGCGTCGGCCGATCGGTGGCATCCGAGGTGCTGTCGTCCCGGCGTGTCTGACAGCTGCGCTGCCACGGATCGGGGGTGCGTGGGTGGCGGCCGTGGGACGACCGGGCGGGGCGGGATGTCGTGGCGGCGCACAGCGGGTACGGTTGCGGGAAAGCTCCGACAGCCGGCGCCACCGCCGGGCCGGTTGACCGGGTGAACTATGTCCCTCAGGGGAGGTGCGATGGTCCTGCTACGCCGGGTGATCGGTGACGCACTACGGGCGCGCCGGCAGGGGCAGCACCGCACGCTGCGCGAGGTTTCGTCCGCAGCCAACGTCAGCCTGGGCTACCTGTCGGAGATCGAACGCGGCCAGAAGGAACCCTCCAGCGAGCTGCTCGCGGCGATCTGCGACGCGCTGGGTGCCCGCCTCTCCGAGCTGCTGCGCGAGGTCAGCGACACGGTCGCGCTCGCCGAGCAGATGCCCGGGGTGCTGGTGCCGGTGCAGGACGAGCCGACCGAGTCGACGCCGGTCGCCGCAGCGGTGCACAAGAGCACCGGTCGGGGCGTACGCCAGGTCACCTCGGATGGCAACGTCGCGGTGTCCGTACGGCAGGACTCCCCGCTCAAGGCCACGCTGCGCAGTGCCCGGGTCCGGCCCCCCGCCGACCGCAGCGACCGGGACGTGGTCTGCGCCGCCTGAGCCTCGCGGCCGATGGTCGCGGTAGCTCCCGCCGCGTAGGCTTGATCGCGGACGTCCCCTCTCGCTGGTACGGATGCCGTGTTGGCGCCCGGCTGGGACGATGGACCCACCATCGCCGGTAGCCGAGCCGGTCACCCGGGGTGGGGCAGGCACAGCGACGTGATTGAGGGGATACCGCGGAGATGGCGAACCCGTTCGTCAAGGGGTGGAAGTACCTGATGGCGCTCTTCGGCGCCCGTATCGACGAGCACGCCGACCCGAAGGTGCAGCTCCAGCAGGCCATCGACGAGGCGCACCGGCAGCACCAGGCGCTCGTCCAGCAGGCCGCCGCGGTGATCGGCAACCAGCGCCAGCTGGAGATGAAGCTGTCCCGGCAGATGTCCGACGTCGAGCGGTTGCAGGCCAACGCCCGCCAGGCGCTGGTCCTCGCCGACCAGGCCCGGGCCAAGGGCGACGAGGCCGAGGCGGGTCGGTACGAGCAGTCCGCGCAGACCCTGGCCACCCAGCTCGTCTCCGCCGAGCAGTCCGCCGAAGACCTGAAGACCCTGCACGACCAGGCGCTCGCCGCCGCCGGCCAGGCCCGCCGGGCGGTGGAGAACAACTCCATGATCCTCCAGCAGAAGCTCGCCGAGCGCGCCAAGCTGCTCAGCCAGCTTGAGCAGGCCAAGATGCAGGAGAGCGTCGCCGCCTCGCTGGAGTCGATGTCGGCGCTCACCGCCCCCGGCAGCACCCCCACCCTCGACGAGGTGCGCGAGCGCATCGAGCGTCGCTACGCCAACGCCATGGGCCGCGCCGAGCTGGCCGGCAACTCGGCCGAGGGCCGGATGCTGGAGATCCAGCAGGCGACCCTGGACAGCGCCGGCTCGGCCCGGCTGGACCAGATCCGGGCCAGCATGGCCGGTGAGCAGCTCGGCGCGGGCACCGACCGGGGCGCCGCCGCCGAACAGCCGGCCACGGCCGACCCGGCGGTGGCCCGGCTCGACGAGATCCGCGCCAACATGAGCCGTGAGCGCGGCACCGGCGACACCACGGCCGCCGGCTGAAGCGGAGACCAGAGGAGGCGACGGTGGCAGCGGACGAGCGCACCCGGTACTTCCGCCGGCTGAGCCGCCTGCGCGGCTCCGCCCGCCGGTGGAGCGTCCTGGCCGGCGGCCTCGGCGGCGCCACCGCCGTGCTGACCCCGTACGCGGGGATCGGGCTGGCCGACGCGGCCTGGGCCGCCGCCGCGGGCGCTTCCACCGCGCTGGCCGCGTGGCGCTGGATCGATCTGCGTGCCCTCGCCGCCCAACCCGCCCCGCCACCGCTGGACCCGGCCCAGGTCGCCGCCCGCAACCGGGCTCGCCTGGTCGCCGCCGTGGAACGACTCCCCGCCGGTGCCGGCGTGCTGGCCGAGGTACGCCGGGTGCGCTCCCGCACCGCGCTGCGCGGCACCGCCGCCGCCCAACCGTGGGAGCGCCTCGACCGGGCCGCCGCCACCATGAACTCGATGGCGGGCCGGCTGACCGGTCTCGCCGAACCGGCCGTCGCCGAAGCCTCCGCCGCCGAACACTCCCTGCGCGAGCTGGCCAACCGGGTCGCCAGCGTGGAACGCGCGGTCCGCCTCGCCCCCGCCGACGCGAAGCCACCACTGGCCGAGGCGCACCGCGCGCTTACCGGGCAGCTCGAAACGGGTGTGGAGGCGTACGAGCGCCTGGTGGTCGCCGCCGCCGGCTACCTCGCCGAGGAGTACCGCCCCGAAACCGAGCACCCCGCCGCCGCCCGCCTCACCGAGGCCACGGACCTCCTCCACGGCTTCGCCTCCGCACTGTCGGAGCTACGCGCCGTAGGCCGCCCCGCCCCCACCCCCTGAACACCCCGCCTGGCCCTGTCTGGCCCGGTTGATCAAGAGGTTTGGGTCGGGATCGTGACTGGATCCCGACCCAAACCTCTTGGTCGACATCCGGCGGCGGGCCGCACAGACAGGAAAGCGGATCCGCGGCACTGGCCACGCGGGTGCTGCGCGCCTGTTCGGTGAAGGCCCTTGCAGCGGCCGGCCTTCGGCGGCGTGGGCCGCCACAGTTTGCGGCAACTCGGGCTCTCACGCGGACAGGAAGAACCGACCTGCCGCATCTCATTACCTACGCCGCGACGGGCGTACTGCCGCCAGCTCTCCGCCGGTCAGGGCGGCGTGGTGACCGGGATGGGGCCGGTGAAGGGGGAGACCCCGACGACGTTGAACGAGCGGACCCGGTAGTGGTAGGTGACGCCCCGGGCCAGGCCGGTGTTGGTGAAGCCGCGGCCGGTGACGGTGAAGGTGGCCAGCTCCCGGGTGAAAGCCGGATCCAACGCCCGTTCCACGGTGAAGCCGGCGCCCTGGCCGGCGGGTGTGCTCGCGGCCCAGCCCAGCACGACGGTCGCGGTGTCGGGGCCGGGGGCGGTGGTGGCCACGCTGACCGAGGTGGGGGTGCCGGGGGCGGGCGGGGTGGTCACCGTGGCAACGGTGGACCAGGGGGAGGCGGCACCCAGGTAGGTGGTGCGTACCCGGTAGTAGTAGGTGGTGTCGGGGGCGACCGCCGGGTCGAGGTGGTGGTCGCCGACGCTGATCGCGGTGGTGCCCGGTCCGCTGGTGAAGGTCGGGTTGGTGGCGCGTTGCACGTCGATGCCGGTGGCGAAGGAGCGGTTGGCCCAGCGCAGCGCGACCCGCAGCGGCGCGGCGGGCGGGAGGGTCGCGGTCAGCTTGGCGGGCGCGGTGAGCTGCACCGACGCGGGGACGCTGTTCGACCAGGTGGAGCAGCTGACGGCGGTTTCGGCGCGGATGCGGTAGTGGTAGGTGACGCCGGGGGTGACGGTGGCGTCGGTGTAGCGGGTCGCGGTGGCCGCCACGGTGATGGTGGTCAGCCCGTTGACGAAGGTCGCGTCGGTGGCCCGTTGCAGCAGATGGCTGGTGGCCGGGGGGCGACTGCCGTTGCCGGTCCAGGTGAGGGTGATCGCCGGCAGGGCGGTCGCCGAGCCGGGGGCCGGTGCGGCGGTGAGCCCGGTCGGTGCCCGGGGCGAGACCCGGACCACCAGGGACCGGCTCATGCCCTGGTCCCGGTGGCCGGCCGCCGCGCTGCCCCAGCGGTACTCCCAGCCCAGGTTGACCAGCTGGTTGACCACCGACGCGGGTCGCCCGTCGACGGGGCTGACCGGGGCGGAGCCGAGTCGCGTTCCGGCCGGCCGGGTCGGATCGAGCAGCCGTACGCTGTCGCCGATCTTGAACGGTAGGGCCGGCGCCTCGGGTCGCAGGGCGAGCAGCACGTCCTCGCCGGGATCGACCCGGACCACCTGCTTCCAGCCGAGTTCGCCGGGGTGTGGTGGCCGGATCGCGCCGTCGCGGCCGACCCGGCCGACCACCTGCACGTCCAGGCCGTCGAACCGCACCGGATGGCTCTGCCGGCCCGATCCGCGTACCCGCCAGAGCTGGCTGCCGTCGCCCGGCGTGCCGACGGCCAGGGCCGGGTCGCTGGCGTGCAGCACCTCGGTCGCCGGCTCGGTGGGACCGAGCGGCAGGATGGCCTCGCCGAGTGGTCCGCCGTGCGGATGGGCCACCCCGAGCCGGCCGGTGAGGCGGCCGTGGTCGGGCTCGAAGACCTGCCGCACCGCCTTGACGGTCAGCGGCAGGCTGACCGGCGCGCCGCCGGGCGGGGTGAACTCGACGGTGTCGGCGTGGACCGGGATCCGGGTGGGGGCGCTCGTGGTGCCGAAGCAGGCGTCGTAGGCCGGTTGCGGCACGACCGGGGGACGCTGGCTGGCCGCGTACGCGCCGGGCAGGCGGTCCCGCAGCCGGTCGAGGTCGTACGGCTGCGTCGGGGTGCCGGCCACCCGTAGCTGCATCAGGGTGCGGGTGTTCGGGCCGTACCCGGGCACGGTCGGTGGCGCGCCACCCTCGGCGCTGCGGTCGGGGCCGCCGGTGTGGTGGTCGTAGCGGGGGTCGAAGCAGGGCAGCGGGGCCGGACAGTCGTTGTAGAGGATCAGGGTGCTGCCCGGGGCGACGGCGGCGAAGTCCACCAGCACGTCGGCCCGTTCGCCGGGGGCGAGCAGCAGGGCGTGGTGGTCGACGTTGAGCACGGTCGGGTCGCGCCGGTCGTAGCGGAAGCCGATCGGCCGGTTCGGGACGACCACGGGTGCCGGCAGCAGACCGCCCTCGTTGCCGATCCGGATCATCTCCGGACCGGCGGCCGTCGGGTCCGGGACGCCACCGGAACGCCCGTCGGTTGGCCAGTCCGCCGGCCGGCCCGGGGCGCGGACCGCGGCGACCATCGGCACCTCACCGGCGGCGGCGTCGGCCAGCCGGCCATCCGGTGTCCACATCGACGCGTCGGAGGCGGCCCGGTACAGCTGGAGGTTGAGCCAGCGGTCGGTGCAGGCGTTGAGGATGCGCCACCGGTAGACCTTCGGCTCCACCTCCAGGTACGGGTACGCGGCCCCGTTGACCAGGACCGTGTCCCCGTACGCGGCGGGTACCGCGCTCGGGTGCGGCACGCCCGGTGTCTCCGGCGGCTCGTCCGGGTCGCCGACCGGGTCGTGGTGCGGGTTGGGTACGGCGGCGGCGGCGGTCGCGTCGGGGCCGGCGGCGGTGGCGGTACGCGACCAGGGGCCGTAGTCCCACCGGCCGGTCGGGTTGATCCCGTCGCGCCGGTACGGGTTCTGGCGGGGCTGGTAGACGTGCGGGTGCCAGAGGGATCCCCGGGCGCCCCACCGGTCCCGGTCCCAGGTCGGGTCCTGCGCGGCGAGTTGGGCGTCGTCCGGTACGAACGTCTTGTCCTCGAAGACCAGGGGCAGCTGCTCGCCGGGCAGGGTCCCGTCGGCGATCAGCCGGTCCTGCGCGTCGTCGGTGAGCAGGTAGAGCGCGACCTGACCGGAGTAGACGGTCAGCCGGGACAGGCCGATGGTGTTGTCGTGGAACCAGAGCATGCGTCCGCTCTGGTCGTTGGGGTGGTAGAGGGTGGTGGCGCCCTGCCCCGGGTGGGCCATGTCGGGCACGTGGGTCAGTCCGGGGCCGGTGGGGTAGGGGGTGATCTCGCCCGCCGGGGTGATCCACTGCCACGGGTTGCCGGCGCTGATCCAGCCGGTGAACGCGCCGGAGAGATGCAGCACCGCCCGGTTCTGCGGGTAGGGGGCCGGCCCGTCGAGGGGCCCCGGGCCGGCACCGGGCACCGTGGGATCGGCCGGCAGGAAGAGGTCGCCGGCTGGGCCGGCGGGCAGCTGGTTGATGAACTTGATCCGTACCGGCCGGCCGCGTCGGGCCAGCACGACCGGTCCGAGATGCCAGGGCTGTCGCGGCGGGGCGACGGTGTTGTGCCCGTCGGGGTCGGTGCCCAGGTTCAGCTGGCGGTAGCCGCGCAGCCGGGTCGCCGGCAGGTCCCGGTGCAGCCGCTGGGTGTACTCGGAGAGCCCGATCTCGTAGTAGTCGCAGCCGGGATGGCTGATCGTGTCGGGCACGGCGACCGGCAGGTAGGCCCCCAGCGGGGTACGCCCCAGCGGGCCGAGCCCGGGCAGCGGGTCGACGAACTTGCGCAGCCCGGTCCCGGTCGCCACCTGCCCGTCGTCGTCGATGACGGGCAGTGGACTGAAGGCGTGGTTCGGCACCGGGCCGAAGCAGCGGGGCACCGCGGCCGGATCAAGACTCGCCGGTGTCGGATGCGCCGGCCCCGGCGGTGCGGCCGCCGGGTCCGGCAGCCTGGCCGGTGCCGGTGCCGGTGCCGGTGCCGGTGCCGGTGCCGGTGCCGGTGCCGGTGCCGGTGCCGGTGCCGATGACCGGGTCGGGCGGGCCGGGTCGGTGTCGTCCGGTGCGGTCAGGACGCCGGGGTCGGGTTGGGGGCGGGTGGCGTCTTCCGCGTCCGGGTCGGTTCGGGCGGTGGGGACGGCGCTCGGCGTGTCCGGCTGGTCGGTGCGGGCGGCGCGGTCCAGCCAGGTCGACCGGAGTCTGCGGAACACGGCCATGGCTCTCCCGGTGATCGGGGCGCGACGGCCACCACCCCGACGTGGCGGCGCGGGCGCGCGTACGTGACGTTCCGTGAGCCCTCAACGGCAGCATGCGACTCGCAGTGGCCGGTTAGGAAGTCCCCTTTCGTGCCAATCTGAGAAGCTGCCGGCGTGTCGCCCGCCGCCACTCCGGGTCGGCCGCGTGACCGGCCGTCCACCGGCTCCGAGCTGCCCGGACCATCGCGTGGAAGATGCAGGTTGGCGGCATGGCGGTCACGCGCGGGCGGGCTGGTTCAGCCCGGGTCGCCGGGCTGGCAGGTGGGGCACCAGTAGGTGACCCGCTCGCCCAGCTCCTCCTTGCGGATCGCGGTGCCGCAGCGGCGGCACGGCTGCGCCCGTCGCCCGTACACGTAGCTGGTCCGGCCGCGCCCGAGCGAGCCGGTGGTGCTCTGCGTCCAGCGACCCCGGTTGGCGGCCAGCAACTTCTGGGCCAGGGTCACCAGCCCGGCGAGGTCGGAGACGTCCCGCACCGGTGTGCGGGGGTGGACGCCGTGCAGGAACAGCACCTCGCACTTGTAGAGGTTGCCGACGCCGGCCAGGTTGCGCTGGTCGAGCAGGCCCACCCCGACCGGGATGTCCGGGTGGGCGGCGAGCCGGCGTACGGCCTCGGCCGGGTCCCAGTCGGCGCCGAGCAGGTCGGGGCCGAGATGCCCGACGAGGCGCTCTTCGTCGGCGGTGGGCACCAGCGCCACCTCGTGCAGGTGGTAGCCGACGGCGGTGGCGACGGCGGCCCGGAGCACCACCCGGATCAGGTGAGCCGGCCGCGCGGTCCAGCGTTCGCCCGGGGCGTACGCCCGCCAGGTGCCGTCCATTCTGAGGTGCGAGTGCAGGGTCCACCGAGCCTCGCCGGTGTCGGCGGGGGCGTCCAGCCGGAGCAGCAGGTGCTTTCCCCGGCTCGCGCTCTCGCGTACCGCCCAGCCGGTGAGGTCGGTGGTGGCCAATGACGGCACCCGGAAGTCACTGCCGGTCAGCCGGGCGCCGGCCAGCGCGCGTTCCAGGACGCGGGCGGTGTTCCAGACGGTGTCACCTTCGGGCACGGCACCATTCTCCCTCACCCGAGCGCAATTCACATGTATCGCTATTTGTATGGCACTTCTGTTCGATCTCCGGATATAGGCACTATCGGGGAGTTCTGAGGAGAATGTAGATGAATCATCCCCGCAGTTCCGTCCTGGCCCTCGTCCTGGCCACCGTCCTCGCCATCTCCCTACATCCCGGCTCCGCCTCGTCAGCCGCCCGGGCCGAACGGTGGAACGTCGACCTGTCGGTCGTCGACGCCGACGACGTCAACGTGCGGCACGCCCGTTCGGGCCTCCGGCTGGCCGACGCCCGCCCACCCGGTGCGCCCGCCCGGCGCAGTGCGGTCGCCGAGGGCATGCTGGTGGCCGCACCGCGTACCCTCAGCCGCCCGGCGACCCGGGTCCGCGCCCAGGCCACCGTCACCACCGGACCCGGCGCGACCGCGACCGTCCAGGTCCGAGGCTGGCGGGCGGCCGGCTGGACCGAGTGGCGGGACGCCGTGCCGGCGGCCGTCTTCGACCAGCCGGTCCGCCGGGTACAGGCCCGGGTGGTGCTCACCGGCAGCGTCTCGGGTGCCCGCGCCGAGGTCCGCGCCGTCCGGCTCACCGCCGACACCGTCGCCGTCACCACCGCCGCCACCCCCGGCCTCACCTACCGGGTGTACGCGACCCGGATCGGACTGGTCGGCGAGCTGACCGCCAACGGGCACACCGTCCGCACCCGGGACCACTTCGTGGCGCTGCCCTCACGGCGCGGACTTTCCCCGCGCAACACCGGCGACTACACCGTGCGGGTCTGCACCACCACCGGTAGCCGCTGCGAGTACGCCCCGGTCTGGGACGTCGGCCCGTGGAACACCCGCGACGACTACTGGAACCTGAGTGCGGTCCGGGAGAACTGGAAGGACCTGCCGCAGGGCAGGCCGCAGGCGCAGGCCGCCTACCAGAACGGCTACAACGGCGGGCGGGACCAGTTCGGTCGGGTGGTGCTCAACCCGGCCGGCATCGACCTCGCCGACGGGACGTTCTGGGACGGGTTGCAGTTGACCACGAACGCCTGGGTCGACGTGGCGTACCTGTGGACCGGCACCGGTCCCCGGGGGGTGGTCGGCGACGGCCCGCTGAACGTGCGGGCCGGACCCGGCACCGGCTACGCGTCCCGGGGCCTGGCCGCCCAGTACGCGAACGTGCCGATCCAGTGCTACGTGACCGGGCAGACCGTGGCCGGGCCGTACCGCACCACCAACCGGTGGAACCGCCTCGCCAGCGGGCAGTTCGTCAGCCACGCGTACATCTCGGCGGTCTGGGGTGGGTCGGTGCCCCTCTGCTGAGGCGGCACCACGAGCCGGGCCGGTTTCCTCCCCGGCCGGCCCGGTCCGCCGCGTCAGTCCCCGTCGACCGGTCGTCGTCGCGGCCGGCTCAGGGCAGTTCGTCCGGCCTCGGCGTACGCACCAGCTCCTGGTAGCGCGGATGGCAGGCGCCGTAGACGGCGAAGTTGAGTCGGGCGTGCGACAGGCTCAGGTCCCCGTTGGCCCCACCGCGTACCGCGTCCGCGTCGGCGTCACCCTGACCGTCATCTGTCCAGAAACAGACCGGGCAGGTGCCGCCACCGGTCCGGTACGCGCAGCAGGGACAAGCGGCGGGAACCCAGCGATCATCCACCTTGTCAACTTTCCGCAGTAGACGTTTCAGGCGTGTCGCCCGGGAGCGTCCCCCACGACGCCGGAACCCCGGACCCGCAGCAGCGTACCCGGGACGACCGCGAGCAGTGCGCCGGCGTGTCCACCGTTGACGGAGAGCGCGACGCGGCCGGCGGAGTCGACGTGCGCCACCAGGGAACCGACCGGGACATCGCCGAAGGTGCGCCCGTGCGTCGCCTCCCGCTCCCAGCCGCCCTCCGTCGGGACGCGGTCGGCGGCCGCGTCGGAGGTCGTCGGGTCGCCGGTCGCCGAACTCACCCGGACCCGCGCCGGCATCGGGTCCAGCAGCTCGGCCGGGGCGGCCAACTGGATGTTGCCGAAGTGGTCCACCGTCAGCACCTCGGCGACGAACCCGTCCGACAACCGGCGCACCACTGGTTCGGGCAGTCGTACCAGCGTCGCCGGGTCGACCGCCGGGCCGGCCCCGGCCAGCGGCGCACCCAGGGCCAGGCGGGCCGCGACCGGTGCGAAGACGTCCCGCCCGTGGAACGTGGCGGACACCCGTGGGGCCAGCCAACCCGGATCGGTCAGCTCCACCGCCCCGGTAACGCCGCCGAGCGCGTCGGCGGCGTCGAGGAGCAGGCCATTGTCCGGGCCCACCAGCAGGCCCCCGGGAGTGCTCAGCCCGACACCTCGGCGGGCCGTACCCACACCCGGATCGACGACGGCCACGTGCACCCCCGGTGGCAGGTGCGGCACGGTCTGGGCGAGCACGGTGCCGCCCCGGCGGACGTCGCCCGGCGGCACGAGGTGAGTCACGTCGATGACCCGTAGCGCGGGCGCGATGCGGGCGATCACCCCGTGGCAGGCCGCGACGAAGCCGTCGGCGAGGCCGTAGTCGGTGGTCAGCGAGACGACCTCGACCGGTGTCCGGTTCTGACGGGCGGCACTGCTGGTCACGGCACTGGATCGTACGCCCGCGGTCCCCGCCATGCGGGCGACGTCCCCGGGCCGGGACGCGCGAAGCCGGTGGGTCGGCTCCCGGCGCTGCCGTGGGTCCGATGTGTCCGGGGGCGCTGATGCCGGATAGCCGACAGCGTGGCTGACCGACCGGCCAGTGCCTGCGGCCGCTCCCGGTTGGGCAGACTGCGGTGGTGAGCCACCGGATCCTGCCAGCCGTCGCACTGCTCGTCGTCACCGTCGCCCTGGCCGGCTGCGGCGCGGACCGGGACGGGTCACCCGCCGCCGCACCGACACCGACCGTCGGCGTCCCGTCGGCGGATCCGGCCCCGTCGGACGGCGCGGACGCGGCGACGACACCGACCAGCGAGGCGAGCCCCGCGCCGGCACCGAGCGCCCCCGCGCCGGCCGCCTCGGGCAGCGCCGCGGCTCCGCCCGCGTCCCGACCGGCGGCCGGGCCGAACGCCGACGGCACCACCGAGCGGCGACCGCCGAGCCCGCCGCCGGTGCAGCTGCCCCCGCGTCAGGCCGGCGCACCGACCGGGCGGGAGGTCGTGGCGGCGTTCCGGGCGGCCGGGCTCAAGGCGGCCAACGCCCGGGATCGTTCGGTCGACTGTGGACCGGACGGGCTCGGGCTGGGCTGCTCCGAGCTGGTCGTGACCGACAACGTCGCCGTCTACGTCTTCCCCGACGAGAGCAGCGCCGGTGATCTGGCCGAACTGTGGAGCGGAGCCGCCTACCGCAGCGGCACCGTGGTGCTCAACTACCTCGAGGCACCGACTCCCGTGGCAGACCGTCCCCGTTACGAGAAGGCCCTCAGATCCCTCCGTTGACCAGCGTCAGGGGCGCAGGCGCAGGCCGCGCGGAGTGGTGCGGAAGCCGGCGGCGGTCAGGGCGTCGCGCAGGGGCGACGAGCGTACGGACTCCCCGTCGGCGCGTTCCACCGAGATCGGGCCCAGCGCCCCGGAGTGCACGGCGTCGGCCAGCGCCTTGCCGGCCGCGGCCAACGCCTCGACGTCGTCGGTGAAGGAGAGCAGCGTCCGACCGCCCCGCTCCACGTAGATGGCCAGTTCGCCCTCGACCAGCACGACCAGGGCGCCTGCCTTGCGCCCCGCCCGGTGGCCGGTGGCCGGTGGCGTCGTCGCGTCGCCGGAGTCGACCGCCCGCTCCGGCCAGGGCAGGGCCGCGCCGAACGGGTTGGCGGGATCGGTGGCAGCCAGCACCACGGCGGTCCCGCCCCGGGAGCGTCCATCGTCGAGCGACTCCGCACCGGCACGGATCCGGTCCACCGCACCGGGCACCGCGAACTGCGCCGCCCCCAACCCGTCGACGAAGTACCCCCGCCGGGCCGCGCCGCGCTCCTCCAACGCGGACAGCACCGGGTAGACGGCGGCGAAACCACCGGCGACCTGCTCGGCCATGACCGCGCCCCGGGTCAGCACACCATGTCGTTCCAGCAGGACGTCGGCGAGCGCGGCGGCGCGGCGGGTCGGGTCGGTGTCGCGCTCCGGCAGCCGGGACCAGCGTCCGGCCACCGTCGGCGGGCCACCCCGACCGGGCAACGCCACCCGTCCGGGACGCCGGTAGCGGCCCCGCGCGGCGGCCGGCCGCGCGCGGTGCGCGCCGCCGGCACCGAGGACCGCCCGCAGCGGCGCAAGGGTGTCGTTGGTGAGGTGACCGGCCCAGACCAGGTCCCAGATGACGGCGGTCAGCTCGGCGTCGTCGGTGGCCGCGACCCGGTCCGCGAGGGACCGGAAGAACAGCGCCTGCCCGGCGTCGAGGGCGTCCAGCACCGCGTCGTGCAGGGGGGTACGGGCGAGCGTGTCGTCCGGCACCGGAAGCAGCAGCGGAGCCGAGTCGGCGTACGCCAGGCTGACCCAGCCGTCTCCGCCGGAGATCGCTCCGGCGCCGGCCCACACCACCTCGCCGCTGGCGCACAGCTCGTCGAGCTGGGCGGGGGAGTAGTCGGCGACCCGGGCGGGCAGGACCAGCCGTTCCAGCGCCGAGGCGGGCACCGAGGCGCCCTGCAACTGCTCGACCGTCGCGGCCACCGCCTCGACCCCGCGAGCCGACGAGCCCACCTGCTGCCAGCGCGGCAGGAAGGTGGCCAGCGCCCGTGGTGGCACCGGTTCGATCTCCCGGCGAAGCGCGGCGAGGGACCGGCGGCGCAGCAGGCGCAGCACCTCGGCGTCGCACCACTGGGTGCCGGCCGTGTCCGGGGTGAACTCGCCGGAGACCACCCGCCCGGTGGCGGCCAGCCGGCGCAGCGCCTGCTCGACCACGAAGACCCCGAGCCCGAACCGTGCCGCGCAGCTGGCGGCGGCGAACGGGGCGTGGGTGCGGGCGTACCGGGCGACCAGGTCACCCAGCGGGTCGGCGACCGGTTCGAGGTACGCCTCGGCGACCCCGACCGGCAGGGCCACGCCGAGGGCGTCCCGCAACCGGCCGGCGTCCTCGACGCCGACCCAGCGTTCCTGCCCGGCGATGCGGACCCGCAGCACCCGTCGGGCGGCGGCCAGCTCGGTCAGCCATGCCTCGGGTGCCCCGCGCTCGGCCAGCTCGTCGGTGCTGAGGTCGCCGAGCTGCCGAAGCAGCTCGACCACGTCCTCGGCGTCGCGGGGACGCCGCTGCGCGGTGAGCCAGCGTAGCTGCCGTTCGGTCTCGGCGAGCACCGCCGGGTCGAGCAGCTCCCGCAGGTCGACGCGGCCGAGCAGCTCGCCGAGCAGGGCCGAGTCCAACGTGAGGGCCGCGGCGCGGCGCTCCGCCAGCGGAGCGTCGCCCTCGTAGAGGAAGGCGCCGACGTAGCCGAAGAGCAGCGAGCGGGCGAACGGCGACGGACGGGCGCTCTCCACCTCGACCAGTCGCACCCGGCGGCCGGCCAGGTCACGCATCACCTCGGTCAGGGCGGGCAGGTCGAAGACGTCCTGGAGGCACTCCCGCGCCGCCTCCAGGGTGACCGGGAAGTCGGCGTACTCGCGGGCCACGTCGAGCAGTTGGGCGGCGCGTTGCCGTTGTTGCCAGAGCGGCTGGCGGCGGCGCGGGTCACGGCGGGGCAGCAGCAGTGACCGGGCGGCGCACTCCCGGAACCGGGCGGCGAACAGCGCCGAGGTGCCGACCGACTCCTCCACCAGCTGGGTGATCTCCTCCGGATCGAAGGCCACCACGTCGGCACCCGGTGGGGTGTCGGCGGTGTCCGGCAGGCGTACCACGATCCCGTCGTCGGCGGGCAGCACCTGCGCGTCGACCCCGTAGCGTTCGGTGAGCCGTCGGCCGATGGCCAGCGCCCAGGGTGCGTTGACCCGGGCGCCGAGGACGCTGTGCACGGCGAGACGCCAGTCACCCAGCTCGTCGCGGAAGCGTTCGACCACCACCGTCCGGTCGTCCGGCAGCGCACGGGTCGCCGCCCGCTGCTCGTGCAGGTAGGCCAGGAGGTTGCCGGCGGCCCAGTCGTCCAGGCCGGTGGCCCGCAGCGTGGTACGGGCTGCCTCGGCGTCCTGCCGGAGCAGGGCCCGGACCCGGGCGCCGATGGCCCGGCCCAGTTCGACCGGCCGGCCCGGCTGATCGCCCTTCCAGAACGGCATCTTGGCCGCCTGCCCGGGCGCGGGAGAGACCAGCACCCGGTCCGGGGTGATCTCCTCGATCCGCCAGGACGAGGAGCCGAGCAGGAAGACGTCGCCGACGCGGGACTCGTAGACCATCTCCTCGTCCAGCTCACCGACCCGGGCGGCCCGCTCCGCACCGGCCAGGAAGACGCCGAACAGGCCCCGGTCGGGAATGGTGCCGCCGCTGGTCACCGCCAACCGCTGAGCACCCGGACGGCCGGTCAGCACGTCGGTGGCGCGGTCCCACACCAGCCGAGGGCGCAGCTCGGCGAAGGCGGTCGACGGGTAGCGGCCGGAGAGCATGTCCAGGACGGCGTGCAGCGCGGAGTCGGGCAGCTCGGCGAAGGGCGCGGCCCGACGGACCACGGTCGCCAGGTCACCGACCCGCCACTCGTCGAGCGCGACCATCGCGACGACCTGCTGGGCCAGGACGTCCAACGGGTTGCGGGGGTGGTGCAGCTCCTCGATGGCGGCCTCGCCCATCCGCTCGGCGACCACCGCGCAGGAGAGCAGGTCGCCGCGGTGCTTGGGCAGGACCACTCCCCGCGACACCGCGCCGACCTGGTGCCCGGCGCGGCCGACACGCTGGAGGCCGGCGGCCACGCTCGGCGGCGCCTCGATCTGTACGACCAGGTCGACCGCGCCCATGTCGATGCCGAGTTCGAGGCTCGACGTGGCCACCACGGCCGGTAAGCGGCCGGCCTTGAGCGCCTCCTCGATCTGCCGACGCTCCTCCCGCGAGACGCTGCCGTGATGGGCCCGGGCGATCACCGGTGGGGCGCCGGCGACCGCGCCGGCCTGGGCCATCATCTCGGCCGGCGTCCGGGGCGCCCGGGCGGCGGTGGGCGTCGCCGCCTCGGCCGTCTCGTCGGCGGCGAGCTCGTTGAGCCGGGCGCAGAGCCGTTCGGCGCTGCGGCGGGAGTTGGTGAAGACGATGGTCGAGCGGTGCGCCCGGATCAGGGCGAAGACCCGCTCCTCCACGGCGGGCCAGATCGACGCCGACCGTGGACCGTCGAGATCGTCCTCGGGTGCCGCCTGTTCGTCGAGACGGGTCATGTCCTCCACCGGCACCTGGACGCTGACCTCGATCGTCTTGGCGGTGCGCGGGGCCACCACGTCGACCGGGCGGGCACCGCCGAGGAAGCGGGCGCACTCGTCCAACGGCCGGACGGTGGCGGAGAGGCCGATCCGCTGTGCTGGGGCGGGCAGCAACTCGTCGAGGCGCTCCAGGGAGAGCGCCAGGTGGGCGCCGCGCTTGGTGCCGGCGACCGCGTGTACCTCGTCGACGATCACCGTCTCGACGCCGCGCAGCGAGTCACGGGCGGCCGAGGTGAGCAGCAGGAAGAGCGACTCCGGCGTGGTGATCAGGATGTCGGGCGGGGTGCGGGCGAAGGCTCGCCGCTCATCGGCGGGCGTGTCGCCGGTACGCATCCCGACGGTGATGTCCGGCGGGGGTAGGGCGAGCCGGGTGGCGGCCTGGCGGATGCCGGTGAGGGGGGCGCGGAGGTTGCGCTCGACGTCGACCGCGAGCGCCTTGAGCGGGCTGACGTAGAGCACCCGGCAGCGCCGCCGGGGGTCGGCCGGTGCCGCCTCGCGGGTCAGCCGGTCCAGCGACCACAGGAACGCGGCGAGGGTCTTGCCGGAGCCGGTGGGCGCCACGACCAGGGCGTGCCGGCCGGCGGCGACGGCGTCCCAGGCGCCGGCCTGCGCGGCCGTCGGCGCGGCGAACGCTGCGCCGAACCACTCCCGGGTCGCCGGGCCGAACCGGGAGAGCACCTGCTCTCCGGGGGTCGTGCTGGATTCCGCCACGACCCCATCCTGCCCCCGGACACCGACATTCGCCGACGTGAGTCAGGCGAGGTTTGTCTTGTTAAGGCGTTTAAGGGCCCTTGACCGTAGAATCCGTTAAGTCTCACTTAACTGCTTGCTCTTGAGGTGCAACATAAAGTAACTTCACCCGCGTCGTGTCGAGCGGTGGAGGGGGTCGGATGGCCGTCGAGGAGCGGAGTTCGGGATCCGGCACCGACGTCCTGATCCGCAAGGTCGACAGTCACGTCGCCATCCTGCGCGCCGGGCTGCACGGTCCGGAACTCGAGCTGGCCGAGCGACTCGCCGACTGCCTGCGGGAGCTGATCGTCTCCACCGCGCAGGCCAGCGCGGCCGACCGGGCCCAGGTGCGGGCCGCCGTGCACTACTTCGTCCTGCGCCGCGAGAGCCGGGGCCGGCTGTTGTCGGTGCGCTCCCTGGCCGCCGCGCAGCGACTGGTCAACCGGGCCGCCGCGCAGCTGGGCCGGCCGGACCTGGTCGTCGAGGGACGTGCGGGTCGCGGCGGGACCGCCGCGCCGGACGTCGCCGCGCACAGCTGATTCGGTCTTTCCCCATGTTCCGCCGCAATGACGGCGAAAGTGTATTCATTTCGGGAAAAGCACCCATACTGCGCTGAACTGTCGTCTGATCGCTGCTAGGCGCCCCCACCCCCGCAGGGGCGTCGCGGCCACCTCGACCGGGAGCGCGCGTGCTCGTACTGCTGATCCTGCACCTCGTGGCGGCCGTCGTGGCGCCACCGTTGGTCCGCCGGTGGGGTCCGCGTGCCTGCTACCTGCTGGCGCTGGTGCCGGCGTCCGCCTTCGGCTGGGCGCTGGTACGCACACCCGACGTGACCCACGGCGGTGCGGTGGTCGAGACGTACCCGTGGATCTCGGAACTGGGGCTGGACCTGGCCCTGCGGATGACCACCCTGTCCTGGCTGATGACCCTGCTGGTCGGTGGCGTGGGCGCGCTGGTGCTCGGCTACAGCGCCCGGTACTTCCCGCCCGACGCGCTCGGCAACTCGCGGTTCGCGGGCGTGATGGTCGCCTTCGCCGGGGCGATGCTCGGGTTGGTCCTCGCCGACGACCTGCTGCTGCTCTACGTCTGCTGGGAGCTGACCACGGTCTTTTCGTACCTGCTGATCGGGCACAGCACCGAGCGGAGGTCGAGCCGTTGGGCGGCGGCCCAGGCACTGACCGTGACCACCCTCGGGGGCCTGGCCATGCTGGTCGGGTTCATCATGCTCGGCCACCGCGCCGGCACCTACCGCTGGTCGGAGTTGGTGCAGCAGCCGCTGCCCGGCGGGGGCTTCCTGGTCGTCGCGGTGTTGCTGATCCTGCTCGGTGCGCTGTCGAAGTCGGCGGTGCTTCCGTTCACCTCGTGGCTGCCGGTGGCGATGGCCGCACCGACGCCGGTCAGCGCGTATCTGCACGCGGCCGCGATGGTGAAGGCCGGCGTCTACCTGCTCGGCCTGCTCGCCCCACTGCTCGCCGCGGTCGGCCCGTGGCGGCCGGTGGTGGTGATCGCCGGCCTGGCCACCATGGTGGTGGGCGGTTGGGCGGCGCTGCGACAGACCGACCTGAAGCTGCTGCTGGCACACGGCACGGTCAGCCAGCTCGGGCTGCTGACGGTGGTCATCGGGGCGGGCACCGCGGACGCCGCCCTCGCGGGCGTCGCCATGCTGCTGGCGCACGCGCTGTTCAAGGCGGCCCTGTTCCTCGTCGTCGGCGTGATCGACCACGGTGCCGGCACCCGGGACCTGCGCGAGCTGTCCGGCCTGCGCCGCACCGCACCGGTGCTGACCGGCGTGGCCGTCCTCGCTGCCGCCTCGATGGCCGGCCTGCCGCCACTGCTCGGCTTCGTCGCCAAGGAGGCCGTGTTCGCCGCCTTCGCCGAGCAACCGCTGGTCCTCACCGTCCTGGTCGCCGGCACCGTGCTGACGGTCGCGTACAGCATCAGGTTTATCTGGGGAGCCTTCGCCACCCGTCCCGGCGCCACCGACACCGACCTGGGGCGAATCGCGCCGACGCTGCTGCTGCCACCGGCCCTGCTGGCCGTCGTCGGGCTCGTCGCGGGCCCGGCCGCGGGAGTGCTGGATCATCTGCTCCGCCCGTACCCCGAACTCTTCGGCACCGTCGGGAAGCACCTGGCGTTGTGGCACGGCCTCACCCCGGCGCTCGGCCTGTCCATGCTGGCCCTGGCCGGCGGGACGGCGCTGTTCGCGCTGCGTGGCCCGCTGGCTCCGGTGCTGACCCGGCTGCGGTGGCCGATCAGCGGCCAGCGGGGCTACGAGTGGGTGGTCCACCGTTTCGACCGGCTCGCGGTGGATGTCACCAGCGTCACCCAGCGGGGATCGCTGCCGCAGTACCTCGGCGTGGTGCTGATCGTGCTGGCCGCGCTGCCGGGCGGGGCGGTGTTCCTCACCCGACCCTGGGCGCGGTCGCTGGACCTGTGGGCCACCCCCGCGCAGCCGGTGGTGCTGCTCGTGGTCTGCGTCGCCGCCGTGCTCGCCGTGGGTGCCACCCGGCGGCTGACCGCGATGCTGCTGGTCGGCATGACCGGCTACGGCACCGCCATGCTGTTCGTGCTCTACGGCGCGCCCGACCTGGCGCTGACGCAGTTCCTCGTGGAGACCATGACCATCGCGATCTTCGTGCTGGTGCTGCGTCGGCTGCCCGAGCGGTTCTCGATGCGGCCGTTGCGGCGCAGCCGCCTGATCCGGCGGACGATCGGGGTGGTGGTCGGCACGACGGTGGCCGCGCTGGCCGTCGGTGCCGCGGCGGCTCGGCAGGCCCGCTCCATCTCCGAGGACTTCCCCCACCTGGCGGTCGAGGAGGGGCACGGCCGCAACGTGGTCAACGTGACCCTGGTGGACATCCGTGCCTGGGACACCCTGGGCGAGGTGGCGGTGCTGGTGGCCGCCGCCACCGGGGTGGCGAGCCTGATCTTCCATCAGTCCCGCACCGGGCCCCGTCCCCGCCGGCGGGAGGTCGCCGGGGACGAGGCGCCGGCCGGCCGGCCGGTCTGGCTGCGTGGCGGGGCCACGCTGACCGAGCGACAACGCTCGATCGTGCTGGAGGTGGTCACCCGACTGATCTCGCACACCGCGGTGCTCTTCTCCCTCTACCTCCTCTTCTCCGGCCACAACGCGCCCGGCGGTGGCTTCGCCGGTGGGCTGGTGGCCAGCCTGGCGCTGACCATGCGCTATCTCGCCGGTGGCCGGTACGAACTGGTCGAGGCGGCACCGATCGGTGCCGGCACGGTGCTCGGCGTCGGACTGTTGCTGTCGGTCGGCAGCGGCGTGGTCTCCCTGGTCGCCGGCGGCACCGTGCTGAAGAGCACGACGATCGACCTCTGGCTGCCGCTGATCGGCCACTTCTACCTGGTCACGTCGCTCTTCTTCGACATCGGTGTGTACCTGGTGGTGATCGGTCTGGCGCTGGACGTGCTGCGCAGCCTCGGCGCCGAGGTGGACCGGCACATCGAGGCGGGGGGCGGAGCCGGCGGCGGGCTGGCCGGGCAACGGCGGGAGGCGCGATGAGGACCGCCGGAGCGAACCTGGTCTCCTTCGTCACGATCGGTGTGCTCGTCGGCTGCGGCGTCAGCCTGCTGCTGGAACGCAGCCTGAGCCGGATCCTGCTCGGCGTCATCCTGATCGGCAACGGCGTCAACCTGCTGATCGTCTTCGGCGGCCGGGCGGGTGAGCCGCCGGTGGTCGGTGTCGGCGACGAGGCGGCGATGAGCGACGCGCTGCCCCAGGCCATGGTGCTCACCGCCATCGTGATCACCTTCGGCTTCACCGCCTTCCTGCTGGCGATCAGCTACCGCAGTTGGTACCTGACCGGCGACGACGAGGTCCCCGACGACGTCGAGGACCGGCAGATCGTCCGCCGGGCCGCGCACCGGGAGGTCTCGGCCGCCGACCTGGCCGGCGAGCCGGCGGTCGCCGACCCTCAGCAGATCGACGCCCCGTCTCCGCACCGCGAGGAGGGTCCGGGATGAGCCGGTACGCGCGGGCGAGGCCGAACCGGAGGCGACGATGAGCGCCATCGTGCCGCTGCCGGTGGTGCTGCCGCTGCTGGGCGCCGCGCTGACCCTGCTGCTGGGCAGCCGACCGTGGGCGCAGCGTGCGGTCAGCGTCGGTTGCCTGAGCACCAGCCTGGTGGCGGCCGTGGTGCTGCTGGTGCAGGCGTACCGGCACGGACCGCTGGTGGTGCAGATCGGCGGCTGGCCGGCACCGGTGGGCATCGTGCTGGTGGCCGACCAGTTGGCCGCGCTGATGCTGGTGGTCAGCTCGGCGGTGACCCTCTGCGTGCTGCTCTACTCCATCGGGCAGGGCCAGGCGGAGGTCGGCGAGACGTCTCCGGTGGTCATCTTCCACCCGACCTACCTGGTGCTGACCGCCGGTGTGTGCAACGCGTTCCTCGCCGGTGACCTGTTCAATCTCTTCGTCGGCTTCGAGATGCTGCTCGCCGCGAGCTTCGTCCTGATCACCCTCAACGGCACCCCGCCACGCATCCGCACCGGCTCCACCTACGTCGTGGTCAACATCCTGGCGTCGATGATCTTCCTGACCTCGGTGGGCCTGGTCTACGCGGCCACCGGCACGCTCAACCTGGCTCAGCTCACCGCGCGGCTGGACGCGCTGCCGGACGGCATCCGCCTGAGTCTGCAGCTGATGCTGCTGCTGGCCTTCGGCATCAAGGCGGCCGTCTTCCCGTTGTCGGCGTGGCTTCCGGACAGCTATCCGACCGCTCCCGCACCGGTCACCGCGGTCTTCGCCGGCCTGCTCACCAAGGTCGGCGTGTACGCGATCATCCGGACCCAGACCCTGCTCTTCCCGGGGCAGCAGGCCGGGGAGCTGCTGATGGTGGCGGCCGGCCTCACCATGCTGGTCGGCATCCTCGGTGCGGTGGCCCAGTCGGACATGAAGCGGGTGCTGTCGTTCACACTGGTCAGTCACATCGGCTACATGATCTTCGGGGTGGGGCTCAGCACGGTCGCCGGGCTGGTCGGTGCCATCTTCTACGTGGTCCATCACATCACGATCCAGACCACTCTCTTCCTGATCTCCGGACTGGTCGAGCAACGGGCCGGCAGCACCGATCTGCGCCGCCTCGGCGGGCTCGCCCGGCTGGCGCCCCTGGTGGGCGTGCTCTTCTTCATCTCGGCGATGAACCTGGCGGGCATCCCGCCGTTCTCCGGCTTCCTGGGCAAGCTCGGCCTGCTCCAGGCCGGTGTCGCCGCGGGCGGGCCGCTGCCCTGGACGCTGGTGGCCGTCGGCACCGTGACCAGCCTGCTCACCCTCTACGTGGCGAGCCGGGTGTGGAACATCGCCTTCTGGCGCTCGCCCTGCGAGACGGTCGCCCCGACCGCACCGCTGCCGACGCTGATGGTGGGTGCCACGGTCGCCCTGGTGGCGCTCGGGGTGGGGCTGACCGTGGTGGCGGCTCCGCTGTTCGACTTGACCGGCCAGGCAGCGGCGGACCTGATCGAACGCACCCCGTACGTGCGCGCCGTGCTGCCCGGCGGAGCGTCATGACCGCCCCGACCGCCGCGTCCAACCGGCGGAGCCGGGTGGGCCGATGGCGTGACCAGCTGATCGCCTACGGCTGGCTGGTGCTGGTCTGGAACCTGTTCTGGGGGGAGTTCACCTGGGGCAACCTGGTGGGCGGGCTGCTGGCCGCGGCCGTGGTGCTGCTCTTCTTCCCACTGCCTCCGGTGAGCTTCGACGGCCGGCTCCGGCCGTGGCGTCTGCTGGTGTTCGGCGGCCGGTTCGTCGTCGAACTGGTCCGGGCCAGCGCCCACGTCGCCCGCATCGCGGTGCAGCCCGGCTTCACCCCGCGTTCGGCCATCATCGGCGTGCAACTGCGGGTACCCACCGATCTCAACCTGGCCCTCACCGCCGAGGTGCTCTCCCTGGTGCCGGGCACGTTGATCGTCGAGGTGGACCGGGACGCCGGAATCCTCTTCGTGCACGTGCTCGACGTGCGCGGACCCGCCGCCCTCGCGGGCAGCCGTGACCAGGTCCGGACCGTGGAGCGACGGATCGTCGAGGCGATCGGCTCCGACGCCGAACTGCGCCGGGTGCGTAGCGGCCCCGCTGACAAGGAGTCCCCGTGACCGTCTTCCTCGCCGTCGTCCTCACCAGCCTGCTGTCGGTGACCGCGTTGCTCGCCCTGCTCCGGCTCTACCGTGGCCCGTCGCTGCTGGACCGGGTCGTCGCCGCCGACATGTTGCTCGCCACCATGGTCGGCGCCGTCGGCGCGGAGGCGGCGGTCAATCGCCACGCCACCACACTGCCGGTGCTGGTGGTGCTCGCCCTGCTCGGCTTCGTCGGCTCCGTGTCGCTGGTCCGGTTCGCCGTCCGGGACCGGCCGTGACGCCGGGCGTCGTCGCCGACTGGCTCGGCGCCGTCAGCCTGGTCTCCGGCGCGCTGCTGAGCCTGGCCGCCGCCATCGGGGTGCTGCGTTTCCCGGACACGCTGAGTCGGATGCACGCGGCCACCAAGCCGCAGGTGCTGGGCGTGCTGCTGCTGCTGTTGGGCGTGGGCCTGCGCCTGCGCAGCCCGTCCGATCTCGGCATGATCGTCCTGGTCGGGGCGTTCCAACTGGCCACCGCCCCGGTCGCCGCGCAGATGATCGGTCGGGCCGCGTACCGCGCTGGGCGGGTGAACCGGGACCTGCTCGACGCCGACGAACTCGCCGACCGCTGACGCTCGGGTTGTCCCGGCACATCGGGCGAGCCCCGCTTCCGCGCCGGTAGAATGACCGCATGATCGACTCCTCTGCCCAGGAGGGCAGCAGTAGCCAGCCGGGTAGGCCCCGGCATCCCCACGCACCGACGGCCCCGGGAGCCCTGAGCCTCCCGTGTTGATCCTCGTCGGTCTTCTTCTGATCGTCTTCTTGACCGTCGCGACGGGTTACTTCGTCGCGCAGGAGTTCGGCTACGTCGCGGTCGACCGCGGCAAGCTCAAGCAGCGCGCCGCCGAGGGCGACCAGGCGTCCGCCCGGGCCCTGGAGGTCACCGGACGGCTGTCGTTCATGCTCTCCGGTGCGCAGCTCGGCATCACCGTGACCGCCCTGCTGGTCGGTTACGTCGCCCAGCCGTACCTCGGCGCCGGCCTGGCCGAGCTGCTCGGCGTGGCCGGCGTCTCCACCCGGGTCAGCCTGCCGCTGTCAGTCGCGCTGGCGCTGGTCCTCGCCACCGTGGTGCAGATGGTCCTCGGCGAGCTGGCCCCGAAGAACATGGCCATCGCCCGCCCCGAACCGGTGGCCCGGGCGTTGGCCCGGTCCACCCTGATCTACCTGGCCATCGCCGGTCCGCTGATCAAGCTCTTCGACAAGTCCGCGGTGCGGCTGCTGCGGCGGGTCGGTATCGAACCGATCGAGGAGCTGCCCAGCGGTGCCACCCCGGAGGACCTGGAACAGATCATCGCCGAATCGCGGCTGGAGGGGCACCTCGACGCGGAGATGTCGGAACTGCTGGACCGGGGTCTCGACTTCCGGCAACTCACCGCCGGTGAGGCCATGGTGCCCCGGGTCGACGTGCACACCGTGCGGGCGTACGAGCCGATCAGCCGGGTGGTCGAGCTGCTGGACACCGGCCGCTCGCGCTTCCCGGTACGCGGCGCGGAGGGCGTCGACGACCTGGTCGGCGTGATCGGCATCGCGGACGTGCTCCGGGTACCACCGGCCGAGCGCGCCACCACCATGGTCAGCGCGGTGGCCGTACCGCCGCTGCTGGTGCCGGAGACGCTGCCGCTGCCCACGGTGCTGGACCGGCTCCGCTCGGGGCACCGTCAGTTGGCCTGCGTGGTCGACGAGTACGGCGGCTTCGCCGGCGTGATCACGCTGGAGGACATCGCCGAGGAGCTGGTCGGCCCGATCCTGGACGAGGACGATCCGCCGGAGCGGGCCCCGGCTCGCCAGGATGACGGCTCCTGGGTGGTACCCGCCCGCTGGCGCATCGACGAGGTGGCCGACAGCACCGGCATCGCCCTGCCCGAGGGCCCCGAGTACGACACCCTCTCCGGGCTGGTCATGCGGGAACTGGGCCGGGTGCCGGAGGTCGGTGACCGGCTGGAGATCAGCCTGCCGGCCGACGGGGACAACGGCCGGGTCGCACCGCGCGCCCTGGTCGAGGTGCTCGCGGTCGACCGGCACGTGGCCGACTCGGTCCGTCTCCAGGTCACCGGCGGACGTGAGGAGGTGTCGGCATGAGCACCGGGTTCGCGCTGATCACCTCGGTGGTCCTGCTGGCGCTCAACGGCTTCTTCGTCGCCGCTGAGTTCGCCCTGGTGGCGAGCAAGCGGTACCGGCTGGAACAGGCGGCGGCCGGCGGCGGTCGAGCCGCCCGGGCCGCCCTCGACGGCGTACGGGAGCTGTCGCTGATGCTCGCCGGTGCGCAGCTCGGTATCACGCTGTGCACGCTCGGTCTGGGTGCGTTGGCCGAGCCGGCCATCGAGCGGCTGGTCGGCCCGCTGCTGCACGCCGTCGGCCTGCCCTACGGCGCCAGTCATGTGATCGCGCTGATCTTCGCCCTGAGCCTGGTCACCTTCCTGCACCTGGTGGTCGGCGAGATGGCGCCGAAGTCCTGGGCGATCACGCACCCGGAGCGCTCCGCGTTGCTGCTGGCCCTGCCGTTCCGGGCCTTCGCCCGGGTCGCCCGGCCGGTGCTGTCGGTGCTCAACGCGGTGGCCAACGCGATGCTGCGGCTGGTGAAGGTCAACCCGCAGGATCAGTTGGCCCAGGTGCACGGCCCCGACGAACTGCGGATGCTGCTGGAGCAGTCCCGCGAACACGGACTGCTCGGCGCCGCCCAGCACGAACTGCTCACCAGCATGCTGGAGTTGCAGGGCACGACGGTCGCCCAGGTGATGGAGCCGTTCGACCGGATGGTGACCGTGCGCCGGGAGGACCCGGTGGGCCGCATCGAGCAGGTCAGCCGGGACAGCGGCCGGTCCCGGCTGGCGGTGCTGGACGTCGCCGGTGACGTCTGCGGCCTGGTGCACGTGCGAGAGGCGGTGCGGGCCACCGCCGCCCGACCGGACGCCGTCGCGGCCGACCTGATGAACGACGCCATCACCCTTCCGGACACCGCCACCGTGACCGAGGCGGTGTCCGTGATGCGGGCCCGCCAGTCGCAACTCGCGCTGGTCAGCAACGGTGGTGGTCCGACCCGGCCGGTCGGCTTCGTCGCCCTTGAAGACCTGCTGGAGGAGGTCATCGGGGAGTTCGACGACGAGACCGACCCCATCCCGCGCGCGGTGCGCCGGCTCAGATAGGGGCAACGGGTGCGGCTGACGGGGGTGTCACCGGAATCGGGCGGAACGGGCCTGACGGTGCAGACCGCGCTGGCCAACCCGAGCACCCGTCCCGGCCTGCGACTGCCGGGGCGGGTGAACCTCATCGCCGGCTCCGTCGACGTGCCGGTGTTGCACGTCCGGCTCGGCCTGGTCAGCACGGTCGAGCCGGACGATCCGCAGGAACCCCGCCGGCTGGTGCAGTTCCACCAGGCCGAGGTGGCCGACGCCCTGGTGCTCCGGGCCGGACGGGCCCGGTCGATCCCCTTCGAGTTCCCCGTGCCGTGGGAGACGCCGGTGACCACGTACGGCGGGGTGCCGCTGCTCAGCCTGCGGATGGGACTGCGTACGGAGGTGGCGATCGAGCCCACTCTGGACCAGGGCGCCATGGTGCCGGTCTTCGTCCACCCACTGCCCACCCAGCAGCACGTGCTGGCCGCCCTGGGCACGCTCGGCTTCAGCGTCCGTCAGGCCGGGCTGGTCGACGGTCGGCTGCCCGGCGTGGAGCAGACCCTGCCCCTGCACCAGCGGTGGGGCTTCTGGGCCGGTCCGCTGTATGCGGGGCCGATCACCGAGCTGGAGGTGATCTTCGTGGCCAACTCCGCCGGTCTCGAGGTGATCCTCTGGTGCGACCGGCGGCTGGCGCTGGCCGGGATCACCCACACCAGCATCAGCCGATTCCGGATCTGGCACGTCGGTGCCGACCGGCGAGACTGGGTGAGCACCGTGGACGGCTGGCTGCGCGAGACGATCAACCGGCACGCCGCCGCGGCGGCGCACGCCGACTGGTCGGCCACCATCAACGAGTCGGCCCACGTCAGTCGCCCGCCCGATCGGCCGCTGCCACCCGGCTCCGGTTACGGCGGCGACGCGGGCGGCGCCGGTGTCGGTGGCGGTGAGGGCGGCGGCGGCGGTGGTGGTGGCGGCACGTGACGCCGGCACCGCAGTGGGCTCAGCTCACCCGGTGCGCCGCGCCGCTCCTCAGCCCTGGGCGAGCTTGAGGCCGAAGCCGAGGAAGAGGGCGCCCACGGCGGTGGTCGCGCCGGCGGCCAGCCGGCGACGCCGGCTGAACTGGGCGGCCAGGAACGTGCCCGCGAAGATCAGCGCGGTCAGGTAGAGCGCGCTGGTCACCTGGGCGATCAGACCGAGCAGCAGGAACGACAGCGCGGGCCAGGGATAGGTCGGGTCGACGAACTGGATGAAGAACGAGACGAAGAACAGGATCGCCTTCGGGTTCAGCAGGCTGATCACCAGCGCCTTGCGGAACGGGCTGCGCGTCGACGCCGGCTCCGCGGCGTCGATCAGCCGCGGCGTGCTCGGGTCGTTGCGGTCCCGCCAGCGCCGCCACGCTCCGCGCAGCATGGTCAACCCCACATAGCCCAGGTACGCGGCACCCGCGTACTTGATCACGAGGAAGATCGGCGGGTACGCCTTGAGCAGCGACGCCACCCCAGCCGCGGAGAGGAACATGAGTACCGCGTCGCCGACCCAGACCCCGCTCGCCGCCTGGTAGCCCACGCCGACCCCGCGTCGCGCGGCGGTGGAGAGGACGAACAGCGAGTTGGGTCCGGGCAGCAGCACGATGGCCACGGTGCCCAGCACGTACGTCCAGATGTCGGTGATCCCCAGCACGTCCGACATCATCGGGCCGAGGAGGCCCTCGCGCGAAGCCTTTCCCGCAGGCTGACCTGTGCGTTCGGCCACTCGTCGACGGTCATCGAATACTGCACGGTGTCTCGCCACGAGCCGTCCGGGCGCAACCGGTGCATCCGCAGCACCCCCTCCCGGCGGGCGCCGAGCCGTTCGATCGCGCGCTGCGAGCGTTCGTTGCGGATGTCGGTGTGCCAGACCACCCGGACCGCGCCCAACTCGTCGAAGGCGCGGGCGAGCAGCAGCAGCTTCGCCTCGGTGTTGATCCCGGTACGCCACCAGGGCCGGCCGAGCGCGGTGTGCCCGATCGCCACCGACCGGCGCTCCGGGTCGATCTCGTAGTACGAGGTGGTGCCGACCACCGCACCGGTGACCGCGCAGCGCTGCGCCCAGGCGACCCGTTCCAGCCGGTGCTGCTCGGCCAGGGCCGCAACGATCACGTCCCGCAGCTGTCCCGGTCCGTTCGGCAGCGGCCGGCTCAGGTGCCGCCAGACCTCCGGGTCGGCGGTCGCGGCGTACAAGTCGTCGGTGTGGCTCAGGTCCAGCGGCTCCAGCAGCACATGGTCGCCGCGCAGCGCCGCCGGCTCGTGCCAGGGCGACGGGGCCGGCCGCAGGTAGGACGGCACCGGCCTGGTGACCCCGACGTCGGGCTCCGGCGCTCCGGGAGTCAGTCGCAGCGGCACCACCCCGGCCCAGTGCGCCAGGTCGAGGTCGGTCGGCTCGTCGCGTACCCCGCCGCTGCGGGTGCGCAGCGACACCTCCGTCAGCGGCAGCGCCAGCACGGCGGTCTCGGCCAGCTCCCGCCGGTTCGGCGGACGGCTGTCCGCCGCGCGGCCGGCACCCACCTTCTCCACCAGGGCGGTCAGCACCTCGGCCTTCTCGCCTGGGTCGGTGACCAGGTGGGCGGTGCCGTGCGCGACCACCGACCGGTAGTTGGCGCTGTGGTGGAACTGGGAGCGGCCGTAGACCAGCCCGTCGAGCAGGGTGACGGCCACGCAGACCGGCAGGCCGTCGGCGCGGGCGGCGAGCAGCGGTCGGCTACCGGTGGAGCCGTGCAGGTAGAGCGTGTCGCCGACACGTACGTGGAGCGTGGGCAGCACGCGGGGTTCACCGTCCACGGTGAACCCGAGCGCGCAGTGGTACGCCTCGTCGAGCACGGCGTGCGCGGCGACCCGGTCGTAGCTCATCCGCTCCCGTGAGCGGCTGGCCGTGGTGCGGGTGGTCTGCGGGTACATGCTTCCACCTTTGTTCTAGTACAATCCCATCTTTGTGTCAGCACGCTATCAGGTGACCGGTGCGACGGCCGTCGATATTTCGGCCAGCATCGAGTCCGGCATCCGCGACGCCGCCCTCACCCCCGGCGACCCACTGCCACCGGTTCGCACACTCGCCGCCGAACTGGCCGTCAGCCCGGCCACCGTCTCCCGCGCCTACGCCGACCTGCGTCGTCGCGGACTCATCGTCACCGCCGGCCGGCACGGCACCCGGGTACGCCCCCGACCACCCGTCGCCGCCCGTCGGGCCGCCCTGCACCCGCCGCCCGCACCCGGCCTGCGCGACCTGTCCCGAGGCGAGCCCGACCTGCGACTGCTGCCCCCGCTGCGTCGGCACCTGTCCGCCCTCGCCGGTGCCGCCGCCGACCCGGTGGGCTACCCCGACCTCGGTGTGCTGCCCGAGATGGCCGAGGTGGCCGGGGCGCGGCTGGCCGCCGACGGGGTGCCGGCCGCCGGGCTGGCCCTCACCGGCGGTGCCCTGGACGGCATCGAACGCCTGCTCGGCGCCCACCTGCGGCACGGCGACGCGGTCGCCGTGGAGGACCCCGGCTGGGCCGCCCTGCTCGACCTCGTCGCCGCCCTCGGGCTGCGGCCGATCGGGGTGCCGATCGACGACGACGGGCCGATCGTCGCGGGAGTCGCCGCCGCGCTCGCCGCCGGTGCGCGAGCGCTGATCGTGACCAGCCGGGCCCAGAACCCCACCGGCGCGGCGATCTCCGCCAACCGGGCCGACGCCCTGCGCACCCTGCTCGCCGGACGCGCCGACCTGCTGCTGATCGAGGACGACCACGCCGCCGAGCTGGCCCGCGTACCGCTGCATCCGCTCGCCGGCGCGACCACCCACTGGGCCTTCCTCCGCTCGGTCAGCAAGCCCTTCGGCCCCGACCTGCGGCTGGCCGTACTGGCTGGGGACGAGACCACGGTGGCCCGGGTGGCCGGCCGGATCCGGATCGGCGCCGGCTGGGTCTCCACCGTGCTGCAACGGCTCGTGCTGTCCCTCTGGCACGACCCGGAGGTGACCGCCCTGGTCGACCGGGCGGCGGAAAGCTACGAACGGCGCCGCGCGGCCCTGGTCGCCGCCCTGACCGCCCGGGGCCTGCCCGCCCACGGACGCACCGGCATCAACGTCTGGGTGCCGGTGGACGACGAGACCAGCGCGCTGACCGCCCTGCGCGACGCCGGCTGGGCGGTCGCGCCGGGCGCGCTCTACCGGATCGCCGGCCCGCCGGGGCTGCGCATCACCGTCAGCGACCTGAACGAGGAGGAGATCCCCGCACTCGCCGAGACGATCCTCCGCGCCGCCCGCCCCACCCCTCCACCCGGCTTCACCGCCTGACCGCCCCCTCGCCCCCGCGCACCGGGCGCGGTGGTGAGGCAGCACTTTCCCCGAAGTTGTTGGGTGGGCGCGGGGGTGAGGCAGCAGTTTCCCCGAAGTTGCTGCCTTGGCGCAGGTCCGCGGTACGAGACAGGCGGCAGAGAGGGCACACGCGCGAGGTGGGACTCCTGGACCAGCCGGGCATCGTGCCGCCAACGGGTATATAACAGTCGCCATGGCCGAGACCGAGACCGCACCAGGCGCCCAGCAGTTCATCCCGCCGCAGGCCGGAACGCTCGACGAACTGCGCGCCGCCGCCACCGGCTGTCGAGGCTGCGAGCTGTACCGGGACGCCTCCCAGACCGTCTTCGGTCGGGGCGACGCCAGCGCCCGGGTGGTTTTCGTCGGTGAACAGCCCGGTGACATGGAGGACCAGAAGGGGCTGCCCTTCGTGGGCCCCGCCGGCCGGCTGCTCCGCAAGGCGGTCGACGACGCCGGGCTCGACCCGGGACACATCTACCTCACCAACGCGGTCAAACACTTCCGCTTCGAGCTGCGCGGCAAGCGGCGGATCCACCAGACCCCCGACCGGGTGCACATCACCGCCTGCCGGCCCTGGTTGGTCGCCGAGTTCGCCCAGCTGAACCCGGAAGTGGTCGTGGTGCTCGGGGCGACCGCCGCCAAGGCCCTGCTCGGGCCGGCCTTCCGGGTCACCCGCCAGCGCGGTGAACTGCTGCCCTGGCCGGCCGCCGCGCAACACCCCGAGGACTTCCAGCGGGTACCGGTCGACAACGCCGGAGGGACCACGGACGCGCCGCCGGCCCGACTGCTGGCCACCATCCATCCCTCCGCCGTGCTACGTGCCGACAACCAGGACGTCGCGTACGACGGGCTGGTCGCCGACCTCACCGTGGTCGCCCGCGCCCTCGCCGGCTGACCTGCCGCCCTCACCCTCAACCACCACGCGCCGCGCCGACCACGCGCGCCGCGCCGACCACGCGCGCCGGGCCGACCACGCGCGCCGGGCCGACCACGCGCGCCGGGCCGACCACGCGCGCCGGGCCGACCACGCGCGCCGGGCCGACCACCCGCCGAGGTCGCGGACGGTGCCACACTTGCCGGCATGCAGCAGCATCTCTACGACCGTGACCACGACGAGTTCCGGGAGCTGTGCCGCACGTTCCTGAACCGGGAGGCGGTGCCGCACCACGAACGCTGGGAGGCCGACGGCATCGTCGATCGGGAGGTGTGGCGCAAGGCCGGCGCCGCCGGGCTGCTCGGCCCGGACGTCGACCAGAGCTACGGCGGTGGCGGGCAGCGCGACTTCCGGTACAACGCGGTCCTCGTCGAGGAGATCGTCAACGCCGGCTGCTCCGGGCTCGGCTTCGGCCTGCACAACGACGTGGTGGCGCCGTACCTGACCGAGCTGACCACCGAGGAGCAGCGCAAGCGCTGGCTGCCCCGGTTCTGCTCCGGCGACCTGGTCACCGCCATCGCGATGAGCGAACCCGGGGCCGGCTCGGACCTGGCCGGCGTACGCACCACCGCCGCGCGCGACGGCGACAGCTACGTGCTCAACGGGCAGAAGACGTTCATCACCAACGGAGAACTGGCCGACCTGGTGATCGTGGTCGCCCGTACCGCCGACGAGGGTGCCCACGGCGTGAGCCTGATCGTGGTGGAGACCGGAACCGACGGTTTCACCCGGGGCCGTCGCCTGGCGAAGGTCGGGTTGAAGGCCAACGACACGGCCGAACTCTTCTTCGACGACTGCCGGGTGCCGGCGGAGAACCTCATCGGCACCGAGAACCACGGCTTCTACCACCTGATGGCCAACCTGCCCCGGGAACGGCTCAGTATCGCGGTCGCCGCGGTCGCCGCCGCGGAGCGGCTGCTGGCCCTCACCCTCGACCACGCGCGCACCCGGGAGGCGTTCGGCCGGCCGATCGGGAAGTTCCAGCACAACCGCTTCCTTCTCGCCGAGCTGGACACCGAGGTCACCATCGCGCGGACCTTCGTCAACCACTGCGTCGCCGAGTTCAACGCCGGCCGGCTGTCGGTGACCGACGCGGCCAAGGCGAAGTGGTGGACCACCGAGCTGCAGAACCGGGTCGCCGACCGGTGCGTGCAACTGCACGGTGGGTACGGTTTCATGCTGGAGTACCCGGTGGCACGGGCCTGGCTGGACAGCCGGGTGCAGACCATCTACGGCGGCACCACGGAGATCATGAAGGAGATCATCGGCCGCGGCCTGGGGCTGTGACGAAACCGGGCTGCCGCCCGGCCGGCCGGTGCGAAAGGATGGGCACCCCTTGCCGAGGAGTCTCCGTTGGCCACTGACCTGACGACCCCACTGCCGGCGCACCCGGACGTCGCGCCGATCCAGCGGCGTACCCTGCGCCTGCTCTTCACCACCCAGGTCGTCGGCGGCATCGGGGTGACCATCGGCATCGCCGTCGGCGCGCTGCTGGCCGCCGAGATCGCCGGCACCGCCGTGGCCGGTCTGGCGCAGAGCGCCGCCGTGATCGGTGCCGCCCTGCTCGCCATCCCGGTCACCCGGATCATCACCGGGCGCGGCCGCCGACCCGGCCTGGCCTTCGCGTACGGCGTCGGCGCGCTGGGCGGGGTGCTGGTGGTGCTCGCCGCGGCGACCCGGTCGGTCCCGCTGCTCTTCCTCGGCATGCTGCTCTTCGGCGGCGGCTCCGCCGCCAACCTCCAGGCCCGTTACGCCGCGGTGGACCTCGCCGAACCGGACCGTCGCGCCCGGCAGCTCTCGCTGATCGTCTGGGCCACCACCATCGGCGCGGTGGCCGCCCCGAACTTCGCCGCGCTCGCCGACCGCACCACCAGCGGTTGGGGACTGCCGGCGTTGTCCGGCCCGTTCGCGTTCAGCGCCGTCGCGTTCGTGCTCGCCGCCGGCGTACTGCTGCTGTGGTTGCGGCCCGACCCACTGCTCACCGCCCGCCGACTCGCGGCGGCCCGTGCCGGCGAACCCGAGCCGGCCTCGGCACCCATCGCCGCACCGGCGTCGACCGCGCCCGAGCCTGCCCCGCCCGGCACGGTTCCGGCGGCGGCCGAGCCGGTCGCCGCACCGCCGCCGGCCCGGCGCGGCGCGGGCATGCGTGCCGCCTGGTCGGTGGTACGCGCCCGACCCGCCGCCCGGCTCGGCGTCGCCGCCGTGGCCGTGGGCCACCTGGTGATGGTCGCGGTGATGGCGATGACCCCGGTGCACCTGCGGGAGTACTACGCCGTCGACGAGGTGCTGCCGGTCGTCGGCCTGGTGCTGAGCCTGCACATCGCCGGCATGTACGCGCTGGCGCCGGTGGTCGGCTGGCTCACCGACCGGCTCGGCCGGCGCCCGGTCATCATCGGTGGGATCGGTACGCTGCTGGCCGCCTGCGCGGTCGCCGGGACCGCCGGGCACCACACCCCCCGGCTCACCGTCGGGCTCATCCTGCTCGGGCTCGGCTGGTCGGCGACCATGGTCGCCGGTTCCACCCTGCTGTCGGAATCGGTGCCGGACGCGGTGCGGCCCGGCGCGCAGGGCCTGTCCGACCTGCTCATGGGGCTGGCCGGGGCGTTGGCCGGAGCGCTGAGCGGGTTTGTCATGCAACTGGCGGGTTATCCGGTGCTGACCCTGCTCGCCGCGGTCGCGGTGGCGCCCCTGCTGGCGCTAGCGTTGCGGCCGGTGGGTGCACCGGACAAGGAGGACTGATCACGTGCGGCTGACCGACTTCTGGGCGCGCCTGGCCGAGGCGTTCGGGCCGGCGTACGCGGCCAGCATCGCCAGCGACCAGGTGCTGTCGGAGCTCGGCGGGCGGACCATCGAGCAGGCCCTCGCGGCCGGCACGGAGACGCACGTGGTGTGGCGCGCGGTGGTCGCCGCCTATCCCGACCGGGTTCCCGCCCGGCTACGCTGAGCATCCGATTCGTTACTTCCGCGTGTCCCTTGCCGACTCGTACACCTGTTCGGCTATTGTCCACAGCGGGGTGCTCGTCCACAGGCCACGGCCCGTCGGCTGGTTTTCTGTCGGACCCAGCGCCTAGCGTGTCCCGCGTGACGCGAAGCTCAGGAAAGACGCCGGCGAAGGCAGGGGTGGCAACGATGGCGGCAGGACCTGACCGGGAGAAGGCGCTCGACCTTGCTCTCGCTCAGATCGACAAGCAGTTCGGCAAGGGCTCGGTGATGCGCCTAGGGGAGCGGCCGGTCATCCAGACCTCGGTCATTCCCACCGGTTCCATCGCGCTCGACGTGGCGCTCGGCGTGGGCGGTCTGCCCCGTGGCCGGGTCGTCGAGGTGTACGGCCCGGAGAGCAGCGGTAAGACCACGGTCGCCCTGCACGCGGTGGCGAACGCCCAGCGGTCCGGCGGCATCGCCGCCTTCATCGACGCCGAGCACGCACTCGACCCGGAGTACGCCAAGGCCCTCGGTGTCGACACCGACGCCCTGCTGGTCTCCCAGCCGGACACCGGCGAGCAGGCGCTGGAGATCGCGGACATGCTGGTCCGCTCCGGTGCGATCGACATCATCGTGATCGACTCGGTCGCCGCGCTGGTGCCGCGCGCCGAGATCGAGGGCGAGATGGGCGACAGCCACGTGGGTCTGCAGGCCCGGCTGATGAGCCAGGCGCTGCGGAAGATCACCGGTGTGCTCAACAACACCGGCACCACCGCGATCTTCATCAACCAGCTCCGCGAGAAGATCGGGGTCATGTTCGGCAGTCCCGAGACGACCACGGGTGGGCGGGCGTTGAAGTTCTACGCCTCGGTCCGGCTCGACGTGCGGCGCATCGAGAGCCTGAAGGACGGCACCGACGTGGTCGGTAACCGCACCCGGGTCAAGGTCGTGAAGAACAAGGTCGCGGCCCCGTTCAAGCAGGCCGAGTTCGACATCATGTACGGCAAGGGCATCTCCCGCGAGGGCTCGCTGATCGACGTCGGCGTCGAGCAGTCGATCATCCGCAAGTCCGGTGCCTGGTACACCTACGAGGGCGACCAGCTCGGCCAGGGCAAGGAGAAGGCCCGCGAGTTCCTCCGGGAGAACCCGGACGTGGCCGCCGAGATCGAGAAGAAGATCCTGGAGAAGCTCGGCGTCGGGGTCGGCGCGGGCGACGCCGCCGGTGGCCCGGAGCTGCCGCCGGTCGACTTCTGATCCTGACCTGTGGCAGGACGACGTGCCCGCACGGGGCGGGGCTGGGATGCCAGCCCGTCCCGCGCGGGCGACGCCACACCGCGTCCCCGGCGAGGCCGCCGCGCCGCCGGGGACGGGTCCGACCCGGGTGACCCGGCGTCGGGCAGCGCCCGGGACGACGCCCGCCGGCGCGGTGCCTCGGCACGCGGCGGCGTACCCTCCGCCCCTCGCGACGAGGCCGAGGTGGCCCGGGAGATCTGTCTGCGGCAGCTCGCGGTGCGTCCGCGTACCCGCGCCGAGTTGACCGCCGCGTTGGCTCGGCGGGGCATCTCCGAGGAGACCGCCGACCAGGTCCTCGACCGGTACGACGAGGTCGGCATCATCGACGACGCCGCGTTCGCCCGGGCCTGGGTGAGCAGCCGGCACGCCGGCCGTGGGCTGGCCCGCCGGGCGCTGGCCAACGAGTTGCGGCAGCGCGGCGTGGACGGCGACACGGCCAGCGAGGCGTTGGGCGAGCTGGACGAGGCCACCGAGGCGGAGACCGCGCGTGCCCTGGTGGAGCGGAAGCTGCGCACCGCGCGGGGTGAGCCGGACGCGGTGTTCCGGCGGCTGGTCGGCATGTTGGCCCGCAAGGGCTACCCGGCCGGCGTGGCGATCCGGGCGGTGAAGGACGCGATCGCCGCGCAGAGCGCCGAGGCGGCCGAGTTCGCCGAGCAGATCGACGCCGACGCGCTCGCAGACGCCGAGGGCGAGATCGACCGCTGACG
Source organism: Micromonospora aridisoli (assembly GCF_056150025.1). NCBI lineage: Bacteria > Bacillati > Actinomycetota > Actinomycetes > Micromonosporales > Micromonosporaceae > Micromonospora > Micromonospora aridisoli. The sequence continues at coordinate 537,483 of NZ_JAXCFK010000001.1, forward strand.
CCTCGTCGGCGTGACCAGCCCCGATGAGTCAACTCGAGGGTGCTTGTTCGTCTTTTTTGCCCACTGGCGTCCGAGTATTCATCGCCGGAGGGTGACTGGTTAACTTCTCTCCGTCCGGGTGGTTTGATCATGACTTCTTGACCGGAGGCCGGTTGAGACCTAGCCTCGCCATAAAGGCTCACATTGCCCGACCAGCGCAGGCTAAGCGCACAACATAGATCCCGTAACAACACAGCATCACTTTGGCCGGCACATCGGCCGCGTACGTCAGCTCCGGACAGGCCGGTCCGGGCTTACGTGACAGTGCACCCGGCCCGCCGACGGCCCCAGGGACGTCGGCGGAGGAAGCCACCCCACGGCCATGCGCTCCGGTCGGGCGTCCAGAGTCGCAGGAGCATGCCCACCCGGCAGGCTGTTGCGGCGCGACGGTTCAGGGGAGGCGCGCCATGGCGAGGCGGCAGAGGTTCACCGGAGTCCCGGCATGAGCGAGCGGAGCGAGCCGACCTTCAGGCCCCGTCCGGCGCTGCCCGCTGGCGGCGCGCGACGGAGCGGAGCGCCGGCATGAGCGGGGGGCCGGGCGCTCCCGGCGCGGCGGAGCCGGGGGCGACCGACGACGGTGAGCAGAGTTCGGGGTCGCCGGGTCGGCACCCGGTGTCGCCGGCTCAGGCCGCACAGGTCCGCGACGGACGTGACGGGGCCGCCGTATGAGCGCCTTCGATGTCGCGCTCCTGGCGGCCGTGCTGGTGTTGACACTCGTGGTGCTCGGCGCCGTCTTCCTCGGGCTGCGGTTGTTGCGGAGCTTGCAGGCGCGTCCAATGCCGGAGGATCCGGCGTACGTCGCGGAGAAGGACCGCCAGGAGCAGTCCCTGGCCGCGCTGCGTACCGCCGCCGACGAGGCGAACAGCACCATCGACGTGGCGAAGTCCGCGGCGGCGGCGGCCCGCACCGAGGCGGCGGCGGCCAAGGCCGAGGCGAAGGCCGCCCGCGCGGAGGCACGTCGGGTGCTCGACGACGCTCGCGCCGAGGCGGACACGGTGCTCGAACGGGCGCACAAGCAGGCCGAGGCGGATGCCGAGCAGCTGCGGACCGCGGCCCGGCGCAGCGGCGAGCGGGAGGTGGCGGTGCTCGCCGCGACCACCCGGGAGCAGGCCGCCGAGGTGGAGCGGCGGGCGACCCGGATGGACGAGCGGGAGCGGCTGCACACCGAGGAGGTGGAGCGGCTCGCCGAACGGGAACGCCAGTTGACCGCGGCGAATGCCGCCCTGGCCGCCCGCGAGGCGGCGCTGGCCGAGCGGGAGGCCGAGCTCGCCGAGGCGGAGAACCAGCGCCGGCGGGAGCTGGAGCGGGTGGCCGGGTTGACCGCCGACGCGGCCCGTGCCGAGCTGGTGGAGGCGATCGAGGTCCAGGCGAAGCGGGAGGCCGCCCTGCTGGTCCGGGACATCGAGTCTGACGCCAGATCCACCGCCGAGCAGCGGGCCCGGCACATCGTGGTCGACGCCATCCAGCGGGTGGCCAGCGAGCAGACCGCCGAGAGCGTGGTGAGTGTGCTGCATCTGCCGGGCGACGAGATGAAGGGGCGGATCATCGGCCGGGAGGGCCGCAACATCCGGGCCTTCGAGTCGGTCACCGGGGTCAATCTGATCATCGACGACACGCCCGAGGCCGTCCTGCTGTCGTGCTTCGACCCGGTGCGTCGGGAGGTCGGCCGGCTCACCTTGGAGAAGCTGGTGCTCGACGGCCGGATCCACCCGCACCGGATCGAGGAGGTGCACGAGCTGGCCCGGCAGGAGGTGGACCAGCTCTGCCACCGGGCCGCCGAGGACGCCCTGGTGGAGGTCGGCATCACCGAGATCCACCCGGAGCTGGTCACGCTGCTGGGCCGGTTGCGGTACCGCACCTCGTACGGGCAGAACGTGCTCAAGCACCTTGTGGAGACCGCGCACATCGCCGGTGTGATGGCCGCCGAGCTGCGCCTGGACGTGCCGTTGATCAAGCGGTCGGCGTTCCTGCACGACATCGGCAAGGCGCTGACGCACGAGGTGGAGGGCAGCCACGCCATCATCGGTGCGGACGTGGCCCGCAAGTACGGCGAGAGCGAGGACGTGGTCCACGCCATCGAGGCGCACCACAACGAGGTGCCGCCGCAGACCGTGGAGGCGGTGCTCACCCAGGCGTCGGACGCCTGCTCCGGCGGCCGGCCGGGGGCCCGGCGGGAGAGCCTGGAGGCGTACGTCAAGCGGCTGGAACGCATCGAGGAGATCGCGGCCGGCAAGCAGGGCGTGGAGAAGGTCTTCGCCATGCAGGCGGGCCGGGAGATCCGGGTGATGGTCAAGCCCGACGACGTCGACGACATCGGCGCGGCGGTGCTGGCCCGGGACGTGGCGAAGCAGGTCGAGGAGGAGCTGACCTATCCGGGTCAGATCCGGGTGACGGTGGTCCGCGAGTCCCGGGTCACCGAGATCGCCCGCTGACTCGGTAGAAAAGCGGCGCCGGCCTGATGGCCGGCGCCGCCTTCGTTGTCGGGCTCAGCCCTGCGGTTCGACGATGGTGCCGTCACCGCCGGGTGCGGCGTTGGCGGGGGCGACCGGGCCGGTCTGCCTCGGCATCCGGAAGGCGCGGACGCGGGTGCGCCGGTCCAGCCAACCGGCGAACCAGGTGAGCAGCGAGTTGATCACGATATAGATCACGGCGGCCACGATCGCGCAGGCGATGATGTTGCCGTAGTTGGCGGCGAGGTCGTTGACGCCGCGCTGGAGCAGCTCCGGGTAGGCCACGATGTAGCCGAGCGCGGTGTCCTTGAGCAGCACCACCAGTTGGCTGACGATGATCGGCAGCATGGCCCGGGCGGCCTGCGGGAGCAGGATCAGCCGCATCACCTGGTTCTTGCGCATGCCGACCGCGTACGCCGCCTCGGACTGCCCGCCGGGGACGGCCCGGATGCCGGCCCGGAACGCCTCGGCCAGCACCGAACCGTTGTAGAGGGTCAGGCCGATCACCACGGCCCAGAAGGCGGTCACCGGACCCTGAATGAGGAACGGCACGCCGTAGAAGATGAAGAAGATCATCAGCAGCAGCGGTACGGCGCGGAAGAACTCCACCACCATGCCGGCCGGCACGCTGACCCACTTGTGGTCGGAGAGCCGGCCGAAGGCGAAGACGACGCCGAAGGCGAGCGAGAGCACCATGCCGACGCCGGCCGCCTTCAGGGTTGCCCACAGGCCCGGCAGGATGAACTGCGTCCAGGTGGTCGACCGGGTGAACGGTTCCCACAGCCGGGCTTCCCACTGGTTGGCCTGGTCGAACTTGGTGTAGATCCAGTACAGCAGGCCGAGCAGCGCGATGCCGAAGAGGACGCTGAACATCGCGTTGCGTACCTTGGCCCGGGGGCCGGGGTGGTCGTAGAGGACGTTGCTGGTGCTCATCAGCGCTTCACCGCCAGACGGTTGGCCAGCCAGCCGAAGAAGTAGCCGGTGGGGATGAGCAGCGCGGCGAACGTGCCGGCGAAGACCAGGAAGATCACGATGACGGCGTCACCGTTGAAGTTGATCAGGTCCTTCATGACGTTCGAGGACTCCATCAACCCGATGGTGCCGACGATGGTGGCGTTCTTGCAGAGTGCGATCAGGATGCTGCCGAAGGGCGCGACCACCGAGCGTGCCGCCTGTGGCAGTACCACGATCCGTAGCGTCTGGGCGAAGGAGAGCCCGATCGCCCGGGCTGCCTCGGCCTGGCCGGTCGGCACCGTGTTGATGCCCGAGCGGATCGCCTCGCAGACGAAGGCGGCGGTGTAGGTCGACAGGCCGATCACGCCGAGCCAGTAGATGTTCAGGTTCAGGTCCTGCGACAGGCTCAGGCCCAGGGTGGCGTAGACGCCGAAGTAGCAGAAGAAGATGACCAGCGTCAGCGGCGTGTTACGGAAGATGTTGACCCAGGCCGCGCCGAAGCCGCGCAGCACGGGTACGGGGGAGACCCGCATCGCGGCCAGCAGTACGCCGATCACCAGCGCGCAGACCGCTGACGCACCGGTCAGCTTGAGGATCCAGAGGAAACCCGACAGGTACGCCTCGAAGTTGTCCGGATCAGTGAATACGTGCATGCTTCGGCTCCCGGGGCACGTGGCGGCGGCCGGTGACAGGCCGGAGCCGGCACCCGCACGGGGTGCCGGCTCCGGTACCGGTCAGACTGCGCCGCAGTGGGTCAGCTTGGTGGTGTCCAGCTCGGGCGCGGGGGTGCCGCTCTTGCCCAGGGTGGCGTCCCAGGCGGCCTTGTAGCTGCCGTCCTCGGCGGCGGCCTTGAGAATCTCGTTGACCTTCTCGCAGCCGGCGGTGTCGTCCTTCTTCAGGCCGATGCCGTACGGCTCGTCGGAGAAGGTGCTGCCGACGACCTTGAACTTGCCGGCGTACTGGTCCTGCGCGGCGTAGCCGGCGAGGATGATGTCGTCGGTGGTCACCGCGTCGACCTGGCCGTTCTCCAGCAGCGGAAGGCACTTGGAGTACGCGTCGAACTGCTGCAGCTTGGCGTCCGGGTAGTTCTCCTGGATCCGCTTGGCCGGGGTCGAGCCGGTCACCGAGCAGACCGTCTTACCGGCCAGCTGGTCCGGGCCGGTGAGCGTGGAGTCCGACTTGACCAGCAGGTCCTGGCCGGCGATGTAGTACGGGCCGGCGAAGTTGATCTTCTGCTTGCGCTCGTCGTTGATGGTGTAGGTGGCCACCACGAGGTCGACCGTGCCCTGCTCGATGAAGGGCTCCCGGTTGGCCGACACGGTGGTCTTCCACTCGATGCCGCTCTCCTCGACGCCGAGGCCCTTGGCGATGATCTTCCCGATCTCGATGTCGAAGCCCTCGTACTGGCTGCCGGTCTGCAGGCCCAGGCCGGGCTGGTCGGCCTTGACGCCGATGACCAGCTTCTTCTGGCTCTCGGCCTTGCCGACGACCCCGCCGGCGCCCGTGCCCTCGTCGCCGTCGCCGCCGCAGGCGGTCATCGTGACCGCGAGGCCGGCAACCGCGGCGATCGCCGCCATCCGCTTCATTCGCATACCTGTTCTCCTTCTTCGACTGGAGCCTGCCGGGTCACGGCCCGCTCCACTACCGGACGCCTAGTGGGTGAGGATTTTGGAGAGGAAGTCCTTGGCCCGCTCGCTGCGCGGGTTCGCGAAGAACTCCGTCGGAGCGGCATCCTCGACGAGCTTGCCGTCGGCCATGAAGATGACCCGGTTGGCGGCGTGCCGCGCGAAGCCCATCTCGTGGGTGACCACGACCATGGTCATGCCGTCGCGGGCTAGCGAGGTCATCACGTCCAGCACCTCGCCGACCATCTCCGGGTCCAGCGCGCTGGTCGGCTCGTCGAAGAGCATCGCCTTGGGCTGCATGGCCAGCGCGCGGGCGATCGCGGCGCGCTGCTGCTGGCCGCCGGAGAGCTGGGCCGGGTACTTCTCGGCCTGGTTGGCGATGCCGACCCGGTCGAGCAGGGCCAGACCGCGCTCGCGGGCCGCTGCCGGCTTCTCCTTGCGGACCTTGACCGGTCCGAGGGTGACGTTCTCCAGGATGGTCTTGTGCGCGAAGAGGTTGAACGACTGGAACACCATGCCGACCTCGCTGCGCAGCTTGGCCAGGGCCTTGCCCTCGGCCGGCAGCGCCTGCCCGTCGAAGGTGATGGTGCCGGAGTTGATCGGCTCCAGCCGGTTGATGGTGCGGCACAGGGTCGACTTGCCGGAGCCGGACGGGCCGATCACCACGACCACCTCGCCCCGCCCCACCGACAGTGAGACGTCGTCCAGCACGTGCAACGGCCCGAACCACTTGTTGACCGAGTCCAGCACGATGAGCGGTTCGCCCGTCGCCACGTCGTCTGTCCTCCTCGTCGCTCTCGGGAGTCGGTCGACCCCCGGTAGCGGCCACTGTAGGCGGGGTGACGTGGCGGAACACAACTCAGATGGTCACGGAGCGGTAACACCATCGGCGATCCGGTTCCGGAGTCCGAATTTGCTCCGCGCCGTGGCGTCCGACCCGGGTGACGGAGATCATGAAGGGATGACCGAGGCCGTGCGGCTGACCCGGTACGCCCGGGGCGGCGGGTGTGCGTGCAAGATCCCACCCGGCGAGCTGGAGGCGATGGTGGCCGGCCTCGGCCCGGCCTCCGGCGCCGCTGACCTGCTCGTCGGGCTCGATCACGGCGACGACGCCGCGGTGGTCCGGCTGGACGAGCGCACCGGCCTGGTGACCACCGCCGATTTCTTCACCCCGGTGGTCGACGACGCGTACGACTGGGGTCGGATCGCCGCCACCAACGCGCTCTCCGACGTGTACGCGATGGGCGGTAGCCCGCTGGTCGCGCTCAACCTGCTCTGCTGGCCGCGTGAGCTGCTGCCGCTGGAACTGGCGCGGGAGGTGCTGCGCGGCGGCCTGGACGTGGCCCGCGCGGCCGGCTGCCATCTGGCCGGCGGGCACAGCGTCGACGACGACGGCCCGAAGTACGGGCTGGCCGTGACCGGGCTGGTCCGGCCGGACGAGTTGATCACCCTCGACGCCGGGCGGGCCGGGCTGCCGCTGTCGTTGACCAAGCCGCTCGGCGTCGGCGTGCTCAACACCCGGCACAAGGCCACCGGCGAGAACTTTCCGGCGGCGGTGGCGGCGATGACCACGCTGAACCGGGACGGCGCGCGGGCGGCGGTGGCGGCCGGGGTGCGCTGCGGCACCGACGTGACCGGATTCGGTCTGCTCGGCCATGCCGCGAAACTGGCCCGGGCGAGTCGGGTGACCGTGGCGATCGACATCGCCCGGGTGCCGTACCTGGCCGGTGCCCGCGAGGCGGTCCGTGACGGGTACGTCAGCGGCGGCTCCCGCCGCAACCTGGAGTGGGTGACCCCGTGGACCGACTTCGGTGCGGCGGGTGAGGAGGACCGGCTGTTGCTGGCCGACGCGCAGACCTCCGGCGGGCTGTTGGTGGCCGGGGAGGTGCCGGGCGCCCCGGTGATCGGTGAGCTGCTGCCCCGGGGCGAGCACCGGATCGTGCTGCGCTGAGCGGAGTGGCCCGGGCCCGCGTGCCGTTGCGCAGGAGCGCGCACCATACCCGATAAACTGTCATCTTCCCGCTACCTGGAGCGATGAGGCTCGGGGAAATTTAGGCCAGAATGGTCACAGACCGGTAACTTGCCCCCGGCTGGGGGCAAATGCCCCCCACCATCGTCTGTAAGGCCCGATCCCGAGGCCGGTGGGGACGAGCACAGCGAGGAGACGGCATGACCGAGCTGTGGAACTGGAGAATCGACCAGGTACGACCGGTGGAGGTCTACCCGGCGCTGGCCGACGCGCTCGGTCGGGTGGTGATGCCGCTGGCGGTGGCGGATCCGCTCCGGCTGCCGACGTACGCGGTGGTCTGCGACGTCTGGCAGGCGCCGGGGGAGTTCGCCACGATCGTGGACTGCTACGGCGTACCGGACGGGCTTCCCGAACTGCCCAGCATCGCGGCGCTGGCCCGGTTGCTCGGCCGCAACTGCCTGCTGCGTGACGACACGCTCGACGACACCCGGCACCTGCTGGTCGCTCCCGACGGCAGCATCCGCCCGGTCCACTTCGACGTGCGGGAGACCGACGACGGTGAGGTGCTCAGCGACCGGCGGCTCTGCACCGAGGCCGACCCGCGCTGCCGGGGCTGGTCGCGGTGCCACCGCTCCCGCTGGGCCCCCGACTCCGTCAACCCCGCCCTCGCCGCCGCCTGAGGTGTAAGGAAGGGCCCCTTTTTAACGCCTGACGTATAGCAGGGGCCCCTTCTTAACAGGCCTCCCAGCTAGGGCGTTAACAAGGGGCCCTTCCTCTACCGCAGGCGTTAACAAGGGGCCCTTCCTTCACGCCTGGCGTGCGCCGCGGACGACCAGCTCGTCGAGCAGGGTGCGGGTGGCGGCGGCGACGGCGGCCACCGCGGTGTCGAACGCCTCGGCGTTGTGTGCCGCCGGGGCCCGGAACCCGGAGATCTTCCGGACGTACTGCAACGCCGCGGCCCGCACGTCCGCGTCGGTGACCTTCGGGGTGTACGGCTCACGCAGGGTCTTGATGCTGCGGCACATGGCTCCTCCTCGTTCCGTCCGATCCCTCGGGCCCGGATACGCTGTGCTCGTCATGACTACCGCAGCGGCGGGCGGCCCGCGCACCTATCAGGTGCGCACCTACGGCTGCCAGATGAACGTGCACGACTCCGAGCGCATTTCCGGCCTGCTGGAGCAGGCGGGTTACGTCCGCGCGGGCGAGGCCGACGACACCCCCGACGTGGTGGTGTTCAACACCTGCGCGGTCCGCGAGAACGCGGACAACCGACTGTACGGCAACCTCGGTCACCTGCGGCCGGTCAAGAACCGGCACCCGGGGATGCAGATCGCCGTCGGTGGTTGCCTCGCCCAGAAGGACCGTGGCGACATCGTCCGCCGGGCGCCCTGGGTCGACGTGGTCTTCGGCACCCACAACATCGGCTCGCTGCCGGTGCTGCTGGAGCGGGCCCGGCACAACGCCGCCGCCGAGGTGGAGATCCTCGAAGCCCTCGACGTCTTCCCGTCGACGCTGCCGACCCGCCGCGAGTCGACGTACGCCGGCTGGGTGTCGATCTCGGTGGGCTGCAACAACACCTGCACCTTCTGCATCGTGCCGTCGCTGCGCGGCAAGGAGAAGGACCGCCGCCCCGGCGACATCCTCAGCGAGGTGCGGGCGCTTGTCGACGAGGGCGTGCTGGAAGTGACCCTGCTCGGGCAGAACGTCAACTCCTACGGCGTCGAGTTCGGCGACCGGTACGCCTTCGGCAAGTTGCTGCGCGCCTGCGGCGAGATCGACGGGCTGGAGCGGGTGCGGTTCACCAGCCCGCACCCGAAGGACTTCACCGACGACGTGATCGCCGCGATGGCCGAGACGCCCAACGTCTGCCACTCGCTGCACATGCCGTTGCAGTCCGGCTCCGACCAGGTGCTGCGGGCGATGCGCCGTTCGTACCGGGCGGAGAAGTACCTGGGGATCATCGAGAAGGTCCGCGCGGCGATGCCGGACGCGGCCATCACCACGGACATCATCGTCGGCTTCCCCGGCGAGACCGAGGCGGACTTCGAGCGCACCCTCGATGTGGTCCGCGAGGCCCGGTTCGCCTCCGCCTTCACCTTCCAGTACTCGAAGCGGCCCGGCACCCCGGCCGCGACCATGGACGGCCAACTGCCCAAGCAGGTCGTGCAGGAGCGGTACGAGCGGCTGATCGCCTGCGTCGAGGAGATCACCTGGGCGGAGAACAAGAAACTCGTCGGTGAGACGGTCGAGGTGCTGGTCGCCGTGGGTGAGGGCCGCAAGGACGAGCGCACCGGCCGAATGTCCGGCCGCGCCCGCGACGGCCGCCTGGTGCACTTCGACGCCGGTTCGTTCGCCGGGTCGATCCGGCCGGGCGACATCGTGCAGACCACGGTCACCTACGCGGCACCGCACCACCTCAACGCCGACGGTGCGCCGCTGTCGCACCGGCGGACCCAGGCCGGCGACGCGGCCGAGGCGGGGCGTTCGCCACGTACCCCCGGGGTGTTGCTCGGGCTGCCGACAATCGGCGCGCCGGCCACGGTGCCCGAGCCGACGACCGGCTGCGCCGTCTCGCCCTGAGCTGGGTCGGTCTGCCTCCAGGCTTGAGCGCCCACAGGCAGGCGGTCATCCTCGCCTGGATCCGCCGGTAGCCGTCGTGGTCGAACCCGCTGCGGCCTCCACGTCACCGCGCGTCCTATTTCGACGGTGCCGACCTGTTCTGCGGTGTCAGATCTTGGTCGTTGTGGTCTTCCGGATCGTTGCCAGCCGTATCGTGCTGGCCGGTGTGGAGGATCTTTTGACTCGCTCATGGTCGGCTGCCACGGTTGCGCAGTGGGTGGAGGTGCACCGGCTGGCGGTGGTTGGCGGGGAGCCGGTGATCGCCCGGCGCGTCGGGCGCCATGTGGCGAGGGTGTGGCTGCGTACGTCACGGTTCGCGGATGTCGAGGCCCTCGCGGCCGCGACCCTGACCCTGGGCCCGGATGCCGGTGCCTTCTATGACCTGGGGTGGGCTCAATCTGCCACCGGGCGGCCCCGGCAGGCTCTGGACAGCTACGAGCAGGCCCTGCGCTTGTACCGCGCGGCCGATGACCACGGCAACGAAGCCGCCACCCTGAGCAACATCGGTGGCGTGTATGACGGGTTGGGGGATCGGCGGCAGGCTTTGGCGTATTTCGAGCAGGCGCTGCCGATTGCGCGGGAGGTGGGTGACCATGCTGGTGAGGCCACGACCTTGAACAACATTGGTCTCGTGTATCGCGGGTTGGGGGATCGGCGGCAGGCTTTGGCGTATTTCGAGCAGACGTTACCGATTGCGCGGGAGGTGGGTGACCGTCCTGGTGAGGCCACGACCTTGAACAACATCGGCGGCGTGTACGGCGGTCTGGGGGATTGGCGGCAGGCGCTGACCTATTACGAGCAGGCGTTACGCCTTCGGCGGGAGGTCGGTGACCGTGCCGGCGAAGCTGTCACCCTGAACAACATCGGCGGCGTCTACGACGGTCTGGGGGATTGGCGGCAGGCGCTGACCTATTACGAGCAGGCGTTACCCCTTCGGCGGGAGGTCGGTGACCGTGCCGGCGAAGCTGTCACCCTGAACAACATCGGCAGCGTGTCCGACGGTCTTGGGGATTGGCGGCAGGCCCTGGCCTATTACGAGCAGGCGCTATCAATCCAGCGGGAGGTCGGTGACAGCGCCAGCGAAGCCGTGACCCTCAACAACATCAGTTCAATTCAGTTCCAGGAGGGCGATCTAGATAGAGCCAGGGAGGCGTTAGATGAAGTTCTGCAGATCCTCCGCATCGTCGGTGATCGCGGATTAGAGGTCACGGCGAGCTCCAACATGGCCGTCCTGCTGCTGCAATCGAAGCGGGTGGATGATGCCGTCGAGTACCAGCGAAGAGCGGTAGCGCTGGCCGAGGAAACGAGCCATCCCGACTTGGACCACATGCGAGCGTTCCTCGTTGAGCTGGAGCAGGCAAGAAGGGATAACGGTGGGAACTGCCGTACTTGAGGTGTCGGGGTCGGATGCCGCGCGTTGGGCTGCGGAACTGCGCGGCGCTTTGGCCGCGAAGGCCGGGCCGGGTGATGAGGTGTCACCGGTCGAGGTGCGGCGTTCCGCAGAGCTGGTGATCGCCGTCATCGGGCTGGTTTTCGCCGGGGTCGGCACGGCCAAGACGATCTGGGACTGGTGGCACTCCCGCCGCCCGCAGGGCGTCAGCGTCACAATCCTGCTCAGCGACGGCACCCGGGTCAAGCTGTCCGATGTCAGCAGTGGCGAGCTGGAGATCGCGTTCCAGCAGGTCGAATCGCGGCAAGCTGAGGGCGGAAAACACAATGGCTGAGCTGCGCACGTACGAGTTGGAGGTCTTCGAGCAGACCTCCGATTATGCGGAGTTGCGCCTGTCGACCGGCGACGGTCCGCCGAAGACCCGTGGCCTGGACAAGGCGGCTGTTGACAGGCTGATCGGGATGGTGGAACGCGACTACAGCCAGCACGCGTTCGCGCAGAAGGTGTTCGGCGCGCCGCAGCTACGTGATCTCGGCGCGAAGCTGGCTGACTTTCTCGACGGCGATGAGCGATGGCTGACCCCGGTCCTGGACAGTCCGCCGGGCAGCACGCTGCGCATCACCGCTGCGGAACGGCTGCGGCATCTGCCCTGGGAGTTGCTCGCCGTAGACGGTTCGTATCTGACCGTCTCTACCAGTGCGCCGCTGCTGCCGGTGCGGTCCATCGGCACCAACGCGGCGCTCAAGGATCAGGTCAAGCCCGCGAACCGGCCGTTGCGGGTGCTGTTCATGGCCACGTCCCCGGAGGGTGTCGAGCCGGTGCTCGGCTACGAAGCCGAGGAAGCGGCCATCTTGGCTGCCACCTCCCGTACCGGAGCCGAACTGGTGGTGGAGGAAAGCGGCACCCTGGAAGGTCTTGGCTTCGTCAGTCTCGACCACAGCGCGGGATACTTCGACGTCCTGCACCTGAGTGGTCACGCCGAGATCGGCGCGGACGGTCAACCCGTCTTCCTGATGGAGAACGAGTTCGGTGGGCGCGCCGATGCCACCGCTGACCAGATCGCCCAAGCGATGGGCGGTCGCTGGCCCCGCCTGGTCTTCGTTTCCGGTTGCCTGACCGGGAGCGCCCCCGACTCCGGCGCTTTCCCGTCGATGAGTGAAAGCCTGGTCGCCGCTGGAGCTCCGGTCGTGTTGGGGTGGGCGCTGCCGGTCGGTGACGTCTCCGCGACCGAGTTCGCCGCCAAGCTCTACCAGTCGTTGGGTGCCGGGCAGCCGATCGACCGGGCCGTGGTCGAGGCCCGCCAGCACCTGTACGCGAACAAGCGCGGCGACTGGCATCTGCTGCGCGTCTACGCCGACAGATCCCCACTCGCCCCCATGGTCACGCCCCTGCACGAAAAAGGGCGCGCCCGGATCCAGATCCGCCCCGCCGACCAGGAGTTCCTGGACCCGCAGACCCAACTGTCCCGGGTCGCCTCCCGCGCCGCGTTCGTCGGACGACGGCGGGTCATCCAGCGCTGCCTGCGTACCCTCAAACAACCGCACGGTGGCGACGGCGCGGCCGAGGGCCTGGTCCTGGCCGGAATGGGTGGTCTCGGCAAGAGTAGCCTCGCCTCCCGGCTGCTCGAACGCATGCCGACCCACCAGCGTGCCGTCTGGTACGGCCGCGTCGACCTGCCCAAGTTCCGGGAACTCACCACCAAGATCGACTTCCCGACCATGGAGCAGCAGATCGAAGCGACCAAGCTGCTCGACACCACCGAGGCTCCCCTCCTGGTCCGCCTGCGCCACCTGCTGCACGTCGACGGACCTCTCGGGCAGACTCCCTGTCTGTTCGTGTTCGACGACTTCGAGGACGGCAACCTCGACGAACGCGACGGCGGGCACGTGCTGTCCCCGGAGATGGCCGACATTCTCCCGGCCCTGCTGACAGCCATCTGCGACACCGGTAGCCCCAGCCGGGTCATCATCACCAGCCGCTACCGCTTCCCTCCACCGGCCGGCGCCAGCATCCGCATCGAGTCACTCGAAACGCTGACCAACATCGAGCAGGCCAAGAAACTCGCGAACCTGCCCAACCTGCGCCCCGGCTCCCCAATCGACTCCGACATCCGCCAACGCGCCATCGAGGCTGCGGCCGGCAACCCTCGCCTGCTCGACTGGCTGGACCGGATCGTCGCCGCCCCCGAGCTCGACGTCGATGGCCTCATCACCGCCATCGAGGCCGAAGCCGACCGATTCCGCCGGGAAACCATCCTCGCCAAGAACCTCCTGGACTCCCAACCCGTCGAGCTGCGGAAGATGCTCGCCAAGGTCAACGTCGTCGAGCTGCCCGTGCCCGCCGACACCGTTTACGCCGTCCACGACCCCCCCGACGCCGCCGACCACATGAAACGCGCCGTCCAACTCGGCCTGATAGAACACGGCACCGACCCGGAAACCCGCCAACCCCGCTACTACGTCTCCAACGTGCTGCGCCCGCTCATCCGCCCCCTCCTCACCGACGACGAATACACCCAGGCCTGCGCCGCCGCCGCACGATCCCTCTACAAGCTCTGGATCACCGACCCCGCCACGCCCGAGCCCACGTCATGACCACCCTCGCCCAATGGGTGGAGGTGCACCGGCTGGCGGTGGCGGGCCGGGAGTCGGCGATTGCCCGACACGTCGGGAAACAGGTGGCAAGGGTGTGGCTACGCAGATCCCGCTTCGCGGATGCCGAGGCCCTCGCGACCGCGACCCTGACCCTCGGCCCGGACGCTGGCGCCTTCTATGACCTGGGGTGGGCCCAGTCCTCCACCGGTCGGCCCCGGCCTGCCCTGGAAAACTACGAGCAGGCCCTGCTCCTTTACCGCGAGGCCGACCACCACGGCAACGAAGCCGCCACCCTGAGCAACATCGGTCTTGTTTACACCGAGCTTGGGGATTGGCGGCGGGCTCTCACCTACTACGAGCAGGCGTTACCCAAGCAGGGGGAGGCGAATGATCGTGCTGGCGAGGCTGCGACCCTGAACAACATCGGCGGCGTGTATTACGGGCTTGGGGATCGGCGGCAGGCTCTGACCTATTACGAGCAGGCGCTTCCGATCGCGCGGGAGGTGGGGGAGCGTGCTGGCGAGGCCACCACCCTGAACAACATCGGTCGCGTGTACGCCGGGCTTGGGGATCGGCGGCAGGCTCTGGCGTACTACGAGCAGGCGCTACCCATCCTGCGGGAGGTGGGGGATCGTGCTGGCGAGGCGGTCACCTTGAACAACATCGGCGGCGTGTATGACGGGCTTGGGGGTTGGCGGCAGGCTCTGACCTATTACGAGCGGGCGCTTCCGATCGCGCGGGAGGTGGGGGATCGTGCTGGCGAGGCCACCACCCTGAACAACATCGGCGGCGTGTATGACGGGCTTGGGGATCGGCGGCAGGCTCTGACCTACCTCAAGCAGGCGCTACCCATCCGGCGGGAGGTGGGGGACCGTGCTGGCGAGGCGGTCACCTTGAACAACATCGGCGGCGTGTATGACGGGCTTGGGGATCGGCGGCAGGCTCTGACCTACCTCAAGCAGGCGCTACCCATTCTGTGGGAGGTCGGTGACCGTGCCGGCGAAGCCGTCACCAGGTACAACATCGCGATGATCCATCGCGGTGAAGGGCGTCTCGACGAGGCGATCGGCGAACTCGAAGTCGTCGTCGACCTCGACCGCCAAGTAGGCCACCCGGACCTGGCATCCGACACCGCCATGCTCGAACAACTACGCCAAGAACAAGCCGCCGCTCAGCGAACTGATCCGGACCCCGACCAGAGTTGAAACGCCGTTGACGCTCAGGCGGTGGAGATCGGCGAACACGGCACAGACAGCCGCAGCTCAGGCGCGGGCACCGTCCGTCTTGATGCCGCTGACGAAGGTGCCCCAGGCCGCAGGGGCGAAGCTCAGGGTTCCGGCGGCAGGGGCCTTGGAGTCGCGTACGTCGATAGCGGTGCCTCGGTCTCGGAACTCGACGCACTGGCCGTTGTTGCCGGAACGGCTCGACGTGCGCCAGACGTTACGCTCCATGCTCGCTCAGATCCTTGACGAACGACTCGGCCGGCAAGCTGACCAGCCCGACGCCGAGCCTGGTGCTCGAAGCCGGCCGACGCCGTCCACCCAGGGACAAACTGTCTGTAGACGGTCGAGATGTCGCAGGGTAATCTGTGGGATTCATTTGACCCCGACGCCCGCTTCGCTTCGCAACACGGGTCGCAAGTAGCCTGCTGTCAGACGACAGTTGGAGATCCGGTGGACAACGCGAGCGACCCGACGAAGAAGCACAGCGCCGAGACCTTCGCCGCCGAACTCAGGCGCAGGATCAGGGAGGGCGTCAAGGGCTACGAGGCTGGCGCCAAGCTTCCAACGCTGCGTGAGCTCGCTGCCACCGAAGAGGGTGTGGCGCGTGGCGTCGCGGAGAATGCGATCGATCGCCTTCGCGCCGAAGGGTTGATCGAGTCGCGCCGCGGTTCCGGCAGCTACGTCCGGGCTGGCCGAATCCCTCGTACCTCCCCCGGCCGCCTGTCGCCGAAGCAATGGGGGCGCGGGCTGTCGATCCAGGCACACGACGCAGCGAACCCGCCAAAGGCGGTGGATATAGAGGTGGGCGATGTCGTGCCGCCGACGCATGTTGCCGAGGCGCTCGCTGTGCCGCCCGGCGAGGCGGTGCTGTCGAGGTATCGCCGGTATGTGCGGGACCGGCGCTGCGTCCAACTCGCCACCGCCTACCTGCCAACAGACTTGACACGTGGCACTCGCATCGAGCACACGGACACCGGGCCGGGCGGGACGTTCGCCCGATTGGCCGAGCAGGGATTCGGGCCGACGAGGTTCGTGGAACGGGTCATCAGCCGCGCCCCTACCCCGGAGGAGATTGACGGGGTGGGCGGGCGCGACGGCTTGGGTCTGCGTCGAGAGGGGAGTCTGGTCTTCGAGATCACCAGGTACGCCTATGCGGATGACCGCTGCGTCGAGGTTTCGCTGATGGTGCTCGACGCCGAGACGTACGAACTGGTGTATGCCTTCCCCGCTGAGGGTAATTCCGGAAAGATTGACTGATGAGACCTTGATTGTCTGCTGACAATCCGTCACGCTTGGTCCTGTAGGGATGACTCCACACCGGTCGTACGGCAAATGAGTACCGGTGTGGGAGCCCGACTCCCGAAGGGATCTGAGATGCGCGTTACCTCCTATGCACGACGCCGAACCGGCGCAGGTCGCCTCCGTCCGATGTGCTTATGGTCGCCAGCGGTGGCCCGACTCGGTGGCTCGACGGCAGCTGCGGGCTCGTGGGTGTCGCGGTGGTAATGATGGTGCTCGGTGGGGTGCTGCTGGGGTTTCTGGCCGGGCTGTTCGCGTTTCGGGTGAAGTCGCGGTGGTGTCCGCGCTGCGGGGCGTCCACTCACGCCATGCCGCCGGTGCGGGGGGACCGATGAACCGTCCCCACCGCCGCGACCACAACTCCGTACCCATCGGACGGCGCGTGGCCGAGCTGCGGGCCCGTCGAGGGATGAGCCAGCAGGCCTTCGCCGACCGGCTCGGCAAGTCGAAAAGCTGGGTCGACAAGATCGAGCGTGGCGTACGCCGACTCGACCGCTACTCGGTCATCCGGGAGATCGCCGACGTGCTGCGCCTCGACCCGGAGATCCTCCTCGGCCCCCGCCAACCCCCACCCACCGCGCCCAGCCTCGATGGCGTCGACGCCGTCCGCGCCGCTCTCGCCCGCTACCACGACCGACCCCGGCGCACCATCACGGCGCAGCAGGCCAGCCAGCAGGTCGCGTACGCCTGGATGGCCTACCAGCACGCCCGCTACCCGCACCTGCTCGACGCCCTACCCGGCCTGCTCGACGCCACCCACGGCACCCGGAGCCTGCTGGTATCCACCTACCGGGTCACCGCCGCCGTGCTGATCAAACTCGACCACCCCCACCTGGCCTGGCTCGCCGCCGACCGCGCCGTCACCACCGCCGCCGGTGGTCCCACCCTCACCGCCACCGCCACGATCGCCGTCGCGCAAGCGCTACGCGCCCTCGACCACCAGAACCTCGCGCTGTCCACCGCCCTCACTGCAGCGGACACCGCAGACGACCCTTCCGTACGCGGAACCCTGTACCTCCAGGCCGGACTCGCCGCCGCCGGCAGCGGGGACCGGCGCAACGCCCACGACATGCTCGACCACGCTGCCGCCCTCGCCGGCCAACACACCAGCGACAGCGAGCCGCACCACACCGGCTTCGGACGCGCCGCCGTCCAGGTGGCCCGCTTCCTCGCCGCCCATCACCTTGGCGACACCACCGAGGCTCTCCACCGCCACGTGCAAGCGATCCGCAGCGACGGCTGGCGCCGGCTGCCGCTCGAACACCGCGCCGCCCACCTCATCGACGCCGCCCACACCTACCTCGACACCGGCGACCCCGCCCAGGCTGGACGAGCCCTGCTGCACGCCGACCGCATCGCCCCCGCCGAGGTCCGCAGCCGCCCGGCCGCCCGTACCCTCCTCGCCCAGGTCATCCAACGCGGACCCGCGGCGGCCGACGTCGCGCGCCTGGCCACCTTCGTCGGCCTGACCGGCTGACGCGGCGGTTCCCGCTGCCTGGTTGCCGGTCACCGCCGGTGGCGGGGGCAACGCTGCGCCCGGCGTCGTCGCGTGCGGTCACCGTCGCCAGTAGGTGCGTCTCATCGCAGCGGCGGCCACCGCGCACGAGAAAAGAAGCGAATCGGCGGTCAACATTTAGCCGGCCAGCGAGGCGGCTGCGGCGCCGCCCGCTCGCTAACCGCTGAAGGTGCCCAGTTCGACGGACAAGGTCTTCTCGGGAGCCGAGTTCGGCCGTAGCCTGTGTTGCACAAGATCAGCAACTTGTGGATAGGGGGTGGCAGCCGTGGACGACCGGGCTGCACGGGCGAAGGTCCCAGTTCCCCGCGACAACCGCTGCCAGACCCGCGGCTGCTCGCAGCAATCCGCGGTCGTCGTCAATGGCAAGCACTTCTGCCGGCCGCACTACGGTCTGCCCGCGACCGACCCGAGTTTTTTCCGTGCCGACCCCCAGCCCGCACCTAGGCGCAAGGCCGACCCGCGCAAGCTCAAGGCGCTTCGTGCCGCCGGCACGACCAAACTGGAGCGCCCCGGCCAGATGCCCCGAGAAGACCCGAGCAAGGTCCGCGCGCGCAGGGACGGATCAACCAGTTCGGTAAAGACCGTCAGCGGCGGACTACCCACGCTGGGGAAGCGGAAGTAGCTGGCGATCTAGGCTTCTACGCTGCCGTGGTGGCAGCCGCGCAACGGTGAGCCGGCAAACCATTGCGCGGAGTGAAGCAGTGCAAAGGATCCACCACTGACACCCCCGGCGGAACCCGGCTGCGGCCGCGTCATGCAGCCCTGGGCCCTGTGTCGAAGTCCCGGGCCGGCCTGCGACGAGCTCGCGCGACGCCTGGCGCGACGCCGTTTGGACTCCGCCTCGGCTCGACCGGGGACTTCGACACAGGCTCTGACCGTGCGGGTCAGACCGAGATCCGGCCGGCGCCCGCGCCGCCCGTCACGATCGACTTGACGTTGCTCGGCGTGTCCAGGGTGTACGAGTAGGGGATGCCGGCCACGCTGCCGCCGCTCTGCCCGCTGCCCGAGTTGACGAAGTGGTTGTTGCGGGCCACCAGCGCGCCCGGGCCGGAGCTGCCCTCGCCCCGGTGGAACGGGTCGGGGGTGTTCTCGAAGTAGTTGCCCTCGACCAGGACGCCCGCGTTCATGGTGGACGCCACGCCGTAGCCGCGCACGTTGCTGTAGTAGTTGTTGTAGACGTGCACCGGGTTGCCGAAGCGGACCCGGGGGTGGCGCTGGTTGCTGCCGTCGAACCAGTTGTGGTGGTAGGACACCCGCAGCCGCCCGACGTCCTGGCTGGCGTTGTCGTCGCTGTGCCCGAGCAGCATCGACTTGTCGTGGCCGTACACCCGGTTCCAGGACACGGTGATGAAGTCGGAGCCGCGCTTGATGTCGACCGCGCCGTCGTAGCCGGCGGTGAAGGTGTTGTGGTCGATCCAGATGTTGGTGGCCGACTGCTCCACGTTGATCGCGTCGTCGCCCCAGTTCCGGAAGGTCAGGTTCCGGATGATGACGTTGCGGTCACCGTTGATGGTGAAACCGCAGCCGGCGATGGTGGCGCCCGCGTTGCCGAGGATGGTCTTGTTGGACCGTACCCGCAGCATGCCCGAGCAGTTGATGGTGCCGGAGACCCGGATGACCGCCGCGCTGCTGGAGCCGAGGGCGCTGGTCAGGGCCGAGGCGCTGGTGACGGTGGTGGTGCCGGCGCTGCCGCCGCCGGTGGTGCCGCCGTTCTGGGTGGCCCAGCCGACCAGCCCGGTCTGCGGACCCGGGTTGGGCGGAGGAACGGTGCCACTGCCGAGGCGCACCAACTGCCACCGCTGGTTGGCACCGTCCAGGTCGGCGTACTGCGAGACCATGCCGCCGTCGGCGGTGGACCACTGCCACACCTCAAGCGCCTTGTTGCTGTGCCGGTTGATGAACCGGACGTCGCCGTTGGCGGAGTCCGCGAGCCGGAAGTGCTGCTTGGTGTCGCTGCTCGCGGTGACCTGGGTGACCTGCACGCCGTCGTTCGAGTTCGGCACCGTGACGACCTTGCCGGAGTGCCGGTTGCGCAGCTGGTAGTAGCCGCTGCCCACGTCGACGAACTGGAACTGCTGGTTGTTGCCGTCGGCGCGGGTGAACTGCCGGATCTCGCCGCCGTCGGCGGTGGACCAGTTCCACAGGTCCATGGCCTTGCCGCTGTTGCGGTTGACGAACACGTAGTAGGCGCCGGTGTCGACGGTCGCCGCGGCGGCGGGGGTGACGGTCACCGCGACAGCCGCTGCGGGCAGCGCGACGGCCACCGCGGCCAGCGCCGCCAGCCGTCCGGTCAGACGACGTTTGACGATTGAGAGCACGGTCGATTCTCCTCAACCTCGGATCGGTGGGAATCTCGGTCGGCAGGGATCGCCTCGACATCGGACGCTGCCGTGCCCAGCGGCAGCGATGCCGTGGCGGTCGCTGGATGCGCCCTGCCTTGAATTGGTTCGAACGGCTCCCGTGCCTCACCCGACGGGCGGGCAAGCGCTTTCCCAGGTAATCACAGATGGGCGTCGATGTAAATGTCGTACGTTAACATCGCTGTGACCAGCGGGAAACGTCGATGCCCCCGGCTCCCGCGGGGAGCCAGGGGCATCGGGACGTACGGTCAGCCGGCCTGCTCGGCCAACTGAAGGAACTGGCGCTTCGAGGCGAGCGCCTGCTCGGCCTCCTTGATCCGGCGGGTGTCGCCCGCGGCCTGGGCTCGGGCCAGCCGCTCCTCGGCCTCGGCGACCTGGGCACGCATCTGGGCCAGCAGCGGGTTGTCCTCGCGGCTGGTACGGCGCCACGCCGAGTCCATCACCTCGCGGACCTTCTCGTCGACCGCGCGCAGCCGGCGCTCGAGCCCGGCGGCCGCTTCACGCGGCACCCGACCGGCCTCGTGCCACTGCGCCTGGATCTCCCGCAGTTTCGCCTGGGCGCCCTTCGGGTCACCGTCGACGTCGAGCGCCTCGGCCTCGGCGAGCAACGCCTGCTTGCGCTCCAGGTTGGCCCGCTGCTCGTTGTCCCGAGCCGAGAAGACCTCGCTGCGCCGGCTGAAGAAGGCATCCTGGGCGGCCCGGAACCTCTCCCAGAGCCGCTGCTCGGCCTCCTTCGAGGCGCGCGGCGCGGCCTTCCACTGGGTCATCAGGTTCTTGAGGTGGTTGGCCGTCGCCGCCCAGTCGGTGGACTCGGCTACCTTCTCGGCCTCCGCGACCAACTCCTCCTTGACCGTCTGCGCCTGCTTGCGCTGGGCGTCCAGGGAGGCGAAGTGGGCACCGCGACGGCGGGTGAAGCCGTCCCGGGCGGCGGCGAACCGCTTCCACAGCTCACCGTCGGTCTTCTTGTCGACCCCCCGGATGGTCTTCCACTCGTCGAGGATCTCCTTGAGCCGGTCCCCGGCGGTCTTCCAGCCGGTCGACTCGGCCGCCAGCTTCTCGGCCTCCTCCACCAGGGCGGTCTTGCGGGCGAGGGCCTCGGTGCGGGCGGCCTCCTTCGCGGCCTTGGCCTCGCCGGCCTTCTCCTCCGCCACGGTGGCGAGCTTGTCGAGTCGGGCCGCCAGCGCGTCGATGTCCCCGACGACGTGTGCCTCGGCGAGGGAGCCGCGAATCCGTCGGATGGTGGCGAGCGAGTGGTTGGCGTCCGCCGCACCCGAGTTGAGTCGTGCCTCGGTCAGGTCCACCTCGGTCACCAGATCCGCGAAGCGGCGTGCGAAGTGCGCCAGGCCTTCCTCCGGTGCTCCCGCCTGCCAGGATCCGACCACCCGCTCGCCCTCGGCGGTCTTGACGTACACGGTGCCGTCCGCGTCCACCCGTCCGAAGGCAGTCCAGTCGCTCATGTGCCCATCCTCGTTCTCCCGGCCCCAGGGAGCACACTCCCCGGCGCCGCCACCGCGCAGCCAAGTTTCTCCGGGCATTGTCACAGGTGTGCCCCGGTCCGCGTCGAGCGCCTATCGCCGACCGTGACCATACGGTGTCCTAGTCCCCTGTCAGCGCCATCCGGTCGGCGTGCCGGATTTCGCCGTACGGCGTACGGTACAATGTACGATCGAGGTGCCCGCGCCGGGCACCGGCGAGGAGAGACAGATGACCCAGCCCCGCAGCACCCTCACGCCGCCGACCGACCCGGGGTTCGTTCCCACCGCCGAGGACCTGGCCGCCCTCGACGACTGGTTCCAGCGGTACGACGCCCTGGCCGCCGCCGGTGACGCCGAGGGGACCGCCGACCTGGCGCTGTTCCCGCTCAACACCGTCACCGACGACGCCGCGGGCGAGGGTTCCGCGCGGCAGCTCACCCGGGCGGAGTACGTGGAGATGATGCGTGGCGTGCTCGGCGCCGGCGGCGACGTGACGATGGAGTCCCGCCGCACGCCGTACTTCCTCACCGCCAGCCTGGTGGTGGTCTTCACCGACGCCGAGTTCACCGTCGACGGGGCGACCCAGCGGGTGCGCTACGCCGACCTGCTGGTCCGCACCGGCGGACAGTGGCGGTTCCAGACCATGATCCAGGGTGGCTGGGGCGGACAGGCCGGCTGACTCTCGCCCCGGCACGAGCCGCTGCGCCGCACGCTCCGTCCCCTGCGGGGCGGCACGTGCGGCGCAGCGATACCGGGCCGCTACCGTTGCCTCGTGCCACTGGTCGCCGCCGCCGTCTGCCCGCACCCGCCGCTGCTCGTTCCCGAGATCGCCGGTGCGGCCGCCACCGAGCTGGACGACCTGCGCGCCGCCTGCGACGCGGCGGTCGACCGCCTGTGCGCCTCCGGTGCCGGCAGCGTCGTGGTGGTCGGTGCCGGTGACCGCGGCGGCCACCTCGAACCCCCCTATCGGGGCAGCTTCGCGCCCTGGGGGATACCGCTGCGGGTGCGCCTCGGTGGCCCGCCGGACGATCGGGCCGGCACCGACGGACTTCCGCTCAGCCTGCTCGTCGGTGCCTGGCTGCTCGGCCGCCGGCCGGCGGCCCAGGCCGGCGGAGTCAGCTGGCGGATGACCGCCGTCGGTGCCGACGAACCGGTCGAGACCTGTGCCGACCTCGGCGCCCGGCTCGGTTCGAGCGAACCGTGGGCCCTGCTGGTGATGGGGGACGGGTCTGCCTGCCGGGGCGAGAAGGCTCCCGGCTACGCCGATCCGCGCGCCGAGGCGTACGACGAGGCGGTCGCCCGAGCCCTGGCCGACGCCGACCGCGACGCTCTGCTCGGCCTCGACCCTGGGCTGTCGACGCAGCTGAAGGCCGCCGGGCGGGCGCCCTGGCAGGTGCTCGCCGGTGCCGCACGGGCGGCGGGCGGCGACTGGCGCGGTGACCTGACCTACCACGCCACGCCCTACGGCGTGACCTACTTCGTGGCGACCTGGGAGCGGCCGTGACCGCCCCGGGGACCGTGGTCGCGGTGGTCGGACCGACCGCGGCGGGCAAGTCGGCCCTCAGCATCGCCTTGGCGCACGCCCTCGACGGCGAGGTGGTCAACGCCGACTCGATGCAGCTCTACCGGGGCATGGACATCGGCACGGCGAAGCTCACCGCCGTCGAACGTGACGGCGTGCCGCATCACCTGCTCGACATCTGGGAGGTCACCGAACCGGCCAGCGTCGCGGAGTACCAGCGACTGGCCCGGGCGGCGGTGGACGACATCCTCGCCCGGGGCCGGGTACCGCTGCTGGTCGGCGGGTCCGGGCTCTACGTGCGGGCGGTGCTGGAGCAGTTCGAGTTCCCTGGCACCGACCCCGTGCTGCGACAGCGTCTGGAAACCGAACTGGCCGCCCTCGGGCCGGCGCCGCTGTACGCGCGCCTACGCGAGGCCGATCCGGCCGCGGCGGCCGGGATCCTCCCCGGCAACGGCCGGCGGATCGTGCGCGCGCTGGAGGTGATCGAGCTGACCGGTGGACCGTTCACTGCGGCGTTGCCCGAACCCACGCCCTACTACCCGGCGGTGCAGATCGGCGTGGACCTGGACACCGCGCTGCTCGACGAGCGGATCGCGGTCCGGGTCGACCGGATGTGGGACGACGGGCTGGTCGCGGAGACCCGGAAGCTGGTCGAGCGCGGCCTGCCGGAAGGGCGTACGGCCAGCCGGGCGCTCGGCTACCAGCAGGTGCTGCGTTTTCTGCGCGGGCAGCTGACCGAGGTCGAGGCGCACGACGAGACGATCCGCGCCACCCGCCGCTTCGTCCGTCGCCAGCGCTCCTGGTTCCGGCGCGACCCGCGGGTGCACTGGCTCGACTCGGCCGACCCGGGGCTTGTCCCGGCCGCGATGCGGGTCCTCGACGAAGCTGCGCGATGATGTGAGCGTGGAGTTCACCAAGGGGCACGGCACCGGCAACGACTTCGTCATCCTTCCCGACCCGGACGGCGCGCTCGACCTGACACCGGAGCTGGTGGCGGCGATCTGCGACCGGCGGCGTGGCCTCGGCGGCGACGGGGTGCTGCGCGTGGTCCGCGCCGCGAAGCACGCCGACGGTGCCGGCCTGGCCCGGGAGGCCGAGTGGTTCATGGACTACTGGAACTCCGACGGCTCGTTCGCCGAGATGTGCGGCAACGGCTCCCGCGTCTTCGTCCGGTACCTGCTGGAGACCGGGCTGGCCGTGCCTGCCGGCGACGCACTGCCGGTGGCCACCCGAGCCGGCGTGGTGCGGGCACGGATCGAGGGTGACTCCATCGCCGTCGAGCTCCGGCGCCCCCGGCTGTACGGCGCCTCCGCCGCCGCCCTGGGCGGACTGACCCTGCCCGGCACGGCGGTGGACGTCGGCAACCCCCACCTGGTCTGCCCGGTACCCGCTGGGCTGGACCTGGCCGGGCTGGACCTGACCAGGGCCCCGGACGTCGACGCGACGCTCTTCCCCAGCGGGGTGAACGTCGAGTTCATCACCGCCGGTGCTCCGGTTGCCGGCGTCGACGCGCACGTGCTGATGCGCGTCCACGAGCGTGGCTCCGCCGAGACGCTGTCCTGCGGCACCGGCGCCTGCGCCGTCGCGGCGGTGGCCCTGCGCGACGCCGGCCGGGACACCGGCACCGTCGCCGTAGACGTCCCCGGCGGCCGCCTCACCGTGACGGTCACGCCCAACTCCTGCTGGCTCTCCGGCCCGGCCGTCCTCGTGGCCACCGGCCAGCTCACCCTCCCGACCCTGCGCCCCTGACCCTCCCCACCCAACACGTGTGGGTGGGGGCGGTGGGGAGGCCTCGTCAGGGGGTGGCGGAGGCGGTGGCGGCGATCTCGGGGAGGTCGGCGGGGCCGGGGTCGGCGGCGGGTGGCGGGGTGGTGGCCGGGTTCTGGGCGGCGGCGCGGACGGCGGCGGCGACCGCCGGAGCGACCCGGGAGTCGAAGACGCTGGGCACGATGACCGTCGGGTTGATCTTTTCCTCGCCCACCACGTCCGCGATGGCCCGGGCGGCGGCGATCGCCATCTCCTCGGTGAACTCCTCGGCGTGTGCGTCGAGCATGCCCCGGAAGACCCCCGGGAAGGCGAGCACGTTGTTGATCTGATTCGGCTGGTCGGAGCGGCCGGTGGCGACGACCGCGGCGTGCTTGCGCGCCTCGCGCGGGTCGACCTCCGGGTCCGGGTTCGCCAGCGCGAAGACGATGGCGTCCTTGGCCATCGTGCCGATGTCGTCACCGGTGAGCAGGTTCGGGGCGCTCACCCCGATGAAGACGTCGGCCCCGGCCAGCGCACCGGGCAGGTCACCGGAGTAACCGTTCCGGTTGGTGTTCTCGGCCAGCCACCGCCAGGCCGGGTTGAGGTCGGTCTGGCCGCGATGCAGGGCACCCTGCCGGTCGTACGCGATGATGTCGCCGACGCCCTGGCGCAACAGCAGTTTCATGATCGCGGTGCCCGCCGCGCCGGCGCCGGAGACCACGACCCGGACGTCCGCGAGCTGCTTGCCCACGACGCGCAGCGCGTTGGTCAGGGCGGCCAGGACGCAGATCGCGGTGCCGTGCTGGTCGTCGTGGAAGACCGGGATGTCCAGCGCCTCGCGCAGCCGGGCCTCGATCTCGAAGCACCGCGGCGCGGCGATGTCCTCCAGGTTGATCCCGCCGTACGCGGGCGCGATGGCCTTGACGATGGCGACGATCTCGTCGGTGTCCTGCGTGTCCAGCACCACCGGCCAGGCGTCCACCCCGCCGAAGCGCTTGAACAGGGCGGCCTTGCCCTCCATCACCGGCAGTGAGGCGGCGGGACCGAGGTTGCCGAGCCCCAGCACCGCCGAGCCGTCGCTGACCACCGCGACCGTGTTGCGCTTGATGGTCAACCGGCGGGCGTCGGCGGGGTTGTCGGCGATCGCCTGGCAGACGCGGGCGACACCCGGCGTGTACGCCCGCGACAGCTCGTCCCGGTTCCGGAGGGCGACCTTCGGACTCACCTCGATCTTGCCGCCGAGGTGCAGCAGGAAGGTGCGGTCGGAGACCTTGCGGACGTCGACGCCGTCGAGCGCGCTGAGCGCGTCGACCACCTGGTCGGCGTGGCCGGCGTCGGCGGTGTCACAGGTCAGGTCGACGATCACGTTCGTCGGATCGGAGTCGACCACGTCCAGCGCGGTGACGATCGCCCCGGCCTCACCCACCGACGTGGTGAGCCGGCCGATCGAGGAGGCGTCGGCGGGCACGGCGATCCGGATCGTGATCGAGAATCCGGCACTGGGCAGTCGGGTGGTGGCCACGCAGGTCCCTCCGTCGGCGCTGAACGGCTCGTCCGCATTTCTACTCGCCCGTCTCGGGCCGCCGGCACCCGCCCCCGCTCGCGCCGGTTCGCAGGTGGGCATATACCAGGTGCAGCGGGCGTTGACACATGTCAGGATTGCTCGGTACGTGCACAGAACGGACAGGAGAGATCGCTTGCGAGACCAGGAGACCTACGTTTCCATCCCCGACGACGAGCTCGACACCACCACCGGCGAGTACGAGCTCTCCGAACGGCAGGCGCTGCGACGGGTCCCCGGTCTCTCCACCGAGCTGACCGACGTCACCGAGGTCGAATACCGACAGCTCCGGCTGGAGCGGGTGGTCCTCGTCGGTGTCTGGACCGAGGGCACCCAGGTCGACGCGGAGAACTCCCTCACCGAGCTGGCCGCGCTGGCGGAGACCGCCGGCTCGCAGGTGCTCGAAGGGCTCATCCAGCGTCGCAACCGCCCCGACCCGGCGACCTACATCGGGCGCGGCAAGGTCGACGACCTGGGCTCGGTGGTGCTCTCCGCCGGTGCCGACACGGTGATCTGCGACGGTGAGCTGTCCCCGTCGCAGCTGCGCAACCTGGAGCAGCGCACCAAGGTCAAGGTGGTCGACCGCACCGCGTTGATCCTCGACATCTTCGCCCAGCACGCCAAGAGCAAGGAGGGCCGGGCGCAGGTCGAGCTGGCCCAGCTGGAATACCTCCTGCCCCGCCTGCGTGGTTGGGGTGAGACGCTGTCCCGGCAGACCGGTGGGTCGGGCCGGGGTGGCGGCGCCGGCGGTGGGGTCGGCGTGCGTGGTCCGGGTGAGACGAAGCTGGAGACCGACCGGCGGCGCATCCGCCACCGCATCGCCCGGCTCCGCCGGGAGATCAAGGCCATGCGGACGGTACGCGAGACCAAGCGCGCCCGCCGTACCCGCAACGCGGTACCCGCGGTCGCGATCGCCGGCTACACCAACGCCGGCAAGTCGAGCCTGCTGAACCGCCTCACCGGGGCGGGTGTGCTGGTCGAGGACGCGCTCTTCGCCACCCTCGACCCGACCACCCGCCGGTCCACCACGTCCGACGGGCGGGTCTACACGCTGAGTGACACGGTGGGCTTCGTCCGGCACCTGCCGCACCAGATCGTCGAGGCGTTCCGCTCGACGCTCGAGGAGGTCGCCGAGGCGGACCTGGTCGTGCACGTGGTCGACGGTGCCCACCCCGACCCGGAGGAGCAGGTCCGCGCCGTCCGGGAGGTGCTCGGTGAGGTCGGTGCCGACCGGCTGCCCGAGCTGCTGGTGGTCAACAAGATCGACGCGGCCGACGAGGAGACCCTGCTGCGGCTCAAGCGGCTCTGGCCGGAGGCGGTCTTCGTCTCGGCACACAGTGGGCGCGGCATCGACGACCTGCGCGAGACGATCGAGCGGCGGCTGCCCCGTCCGGCGGTCGAGGTACGCGTGGTGCTGCCGTACGACCGAGGCGACCTGGTGGCCCGCCTGCACCGGCAGGGCGAGGTGCTCAGCACCGCGCACCTGGCGGAAGGGACGATGCTGCACGTACGGGTCAACGAGGCACTGGCGGCCGAGTTGGCCCCGTACGACGACGCCGCGCAGGCGGTCCGTACCACCCGGTGACCGCCGAGCCGCGTCACCCTAAGGAAATCTGCGGCATGCGACACTTCTTTCATGCTCCGCACTGTTTCCTCCGTCACGGTTGCCCTCGGGCTGCTGGGGGCCACCGTGACGGTCACCGGTGCCGCTCTCGCCGCACCTGGTCCGTCACCCGCGAAGGCCGCGCAGGGTGCGACCCCGCTGACGGCGGTGGGACCCCCGGCCGTGGTCGGGTCGCCGGTCACGGCGGCGGGAAAGAAGCAGTGCTCGGTCACCGACTCGCGGCTGCGTGAGCTGTCCGGCCTGGTGGTGACCAAGAACGGCTACATCGTCATCAACGACAGCACCGAGCAGGACAACCGCAAGCGGGTCTTCTACCTGAACAAGGACTGCCAGGTCGTCCGCGAGGTGCCCTATTCCGGTGGCGGCCCGTTCGACACCGAGGATCTGGCCGTCTCGCCGGACGGCAAGACGCTGTGGATCGCCGACACCGGCGACAACGTCACCAGCCGGCAGCGCCGCGAGCGGGTGGCGGTCTGGAGCATGCCGATCAACGGCAGCGCGCAGCCGAAACTGCACCGGCTCTCCTACCCGGACGGCAAGCCGCGCGACGCGGAGGCGCTGCTGATCGGGGACGACAAGCTTCCCCTGATCATCACCAAGGTGACGGCGGGCAAGGCCGAGATCTTCACTCCGGACGGGGCGCTCAAGACCGGTGACACAGAGCCGGTGCCGATGAAGAAGCTCGGCGACATCGCGCTGCCGAGGACGGACACGGAGAACCCGCTGAGCACCTTCGGTCGCGTCGCGATCACCGGCGCGGCCCGCTCTCCGGACGGTTCCCGGGTGGTCCTGCGCACCTACGCCGACGCCTTCGAGTACGACGTCCAGAACGGCGACATCGTCACCGCCCTCACCACGACCACGCCCCGGGTCACCGCGCTGGCCGACCCGTTCGGCGAGGCGATCGCGTACTCGACCGACGGCAGGACGTTCCTGACCGTTTCCGATGCCGGCCACCTGGAGGACGACGACCCGGTCGACATCCTCAGCTACACCCCCTCCACGGAGGGCCCGAAGAACCTGGCCGGAGACGCGGGAGCGGCGCAGAAGTCCGCCGGACAGTCGTTCCTCGACGGGTTGGACCTGGACGACATCATGTACCTGATCGCCGCGGTCGGGGTGATCGGAAGCCTGCTGGTCGGCGCGGGCATCTTCGGCATCCTGCGGGCCCGCAAGCGTCCGGCACCGGCCGGTCGGAACCGCGACGATGACGACGGTCCGGGCAGCAAGGTCGACGGGTTCGGCCCGGCCCAGGACCGGGGCCGCGGCGGGGTGTACGGCGGGGCGCAGTCCGGAGGGGTCTACGGCGGTTCGTCGGGCGAGCGGCCCGGGGGTGGCGCCCGTTCGGGCGGTGTCTACGGGGGTGGCCGACCGGCCGCCGGCAACGGTGCCCGCCCGGCGTCGGGCGGTGGTGGCGTCTACGGCGGCGGTGGCGGTGGCGGCCGGCCCGGCGGCGAGGGTGCTCCGGTCTACGGCGCGCGGCCGGGCGGTAGCCGACCGGCCGGTGGCGGTGGACGCCCCGGCGGCGGGGTCTACGGCGCTGGCGGTGGGCGGGCCAGCGGCCAGCCTGGTGGGGGAGGGCGTGCGGAGCCACCCCGGCGGGGTGGCCCGAGTGAGCCCGACTACCGGGGGCGTCGCTCCGGCCGCTACCGGGAGGACGACGGCGAGCCGTACGGTCAGGTGCGCGGCGGCAACTACGGCTACCGGGGCGACCGGTACTGACCGAAGGTCAGCACCGGTCGAGCTGCGCGATCAGATGCGGCGCAGCACCGCGACAACCCGGCCCATGATGGTGGCGTCGTCGCCGGGAATCGGGTCGAATGCCGGATTCTGCGGCATCAGCCAGACGTGGCCGTCGCGTCGGCGGTAGGTCTTCACGGTCGCCTCGCCGTCGAGCATCGCGGCGACGATCTCACCGGAGTCCGCGGTCGGCTGCTGCCGGACCACCACCCAGTCGCCGTCGCAGATCGCCGCGTCGAGCATCGAGTCACCCTTGACCTGGAGCATGAAGACCTCGCCCTCGCCGACCAGCTCACGAGGCAGCGGAAAGACGTCCTCCATCGACTGCTCGGCGAGGATCGGCCCACCTGCGGCGATGCGACCCAGCATCGGCACGTAGGCCGGCGTGGGCCGCTGGGACCGGCTCAGCTCGTCGTCGACGTCGCTGGGGGAGCGGACGTCGACCGCCCGTGGCCGGTTCGGATCACGCCGCAGGAAGCCCTTCTTCTCCAGCTCCTTCAGCTGGTACGCGACGCTCGACGGAGAGACGAGGCCGACCGCCTCACCGATCTCGCGCACGCTCGGCGGGTAGCCGTGGCGCTCGACCCAGGTCCGGATGAAGTCCAGGATGCGCCGTTGCCGGGCGGTCAGGTCGACCGTCGCCGGGTCGGGGAAGCTGCTGACCACCGGGGTCACCGGGCGCACGGCCGGCTGGCCGGAGCGGGCGCGGGTGACGCTCCGGCGTCGGGCGGCCGGCGGGCCCGCCTCGATGCTCTGCTGCGGGCTCTGTGGCCGGTTGGCCCGGTCCTCGGTCACGTCCGTCCTCCCTGGTCGGCGCTGGGTGCCTCGGCGGCTCGTGGTGCGCGCGGTGATCTGCTGACCGGTGGGTCGACCATGGTCACCTCCGGTTGTTCATGACCGTATAGGTGAGATCGGTCTTTTTCAAACATCTGTACGACCTTCAGCCGCGTGTCGATGCGGAAATCCACCACGACTTCGGGCCCGTACTGATAAATAGTACGTCTGTTCGATCGCCAGGAAATGTCGATGCTCTCGCGGGGCGGGCGGTAACCGGTGCGGCTGGTCCGCGTTGGGCTCTCCGGTTGCGCAGAACGGGTGGTGCGGGTGGGCTGTCGGGTGACGCGCCGGACACGCCGGCCAACTTGACCTCGGATCGCCGGCGGCATACGGTCGACCCCTAGATGTAGTAGTCACATGGGCGTAAGTTGCCTACAGGTTGGGTTTGACTACCGACCGCACTTCCGGACCGTCGAGCTGGCGACCATCCTGCGGGGATGGCTCCGGCCCACTGGGGCGTGTCCGGAGGGCGGGTGGGGACCCGAGGTCGATCGAGGAGGTTGGGGCGATGCGGTGCCCGTACTGCCGGCACGCCGACTCCCGGGTGGTCGACTCGCGGGAGGCCGACGACGGTCAGTTGATCCGGCGGCGGCGGGCCTGCCCCGAGTGTGGCAAGCGGTTCACCACCGTCGAGGAGGCGGTGCTCGCCGTGGTCAAGCGCAGCGGCGTGACCGAACCGTTCAGCCGGACGAAGATCATCGGCGGGGTACGCAAGGCGTGCCAGGGCCGGCCGGTCGACGAGGACTCGATCGCGCTGCTGGCGCAGCGGGTCGAGGAGACCGTCCGGGCCAAGGGGGCCGCCGAGATTCCCAGCCACGAGGTGGGGCTGGCCATCCTGGGTCCACTGCGGGACCTGGACGAGGTCGCCTACCTGCGGTTCGCCAGCGTCTACCGGTCGTTCGACTCGCTCGCCGACTTCGAGCAGGAGATCGAGATGTTGCGGGCCGCCGCGCGCGCCCGGGAGGGCGCCGGTGCCGAGGCGGCCGGCGCGGCCGGCCACGCGCAGTGAGTTTCTTTCAGCAGTAGTGACAGTCGGATCGCGCGGCGGGGCCGCGCGGACGAGGGGGCGGATGAGATGCCGGGGGACGGTGTGACGACAAGCAGGTCACGGAACAAGGCGGGCGCAGGGCTCAAGGTCGAGCGGGTCTGGACGACCGCAGGGGTGCACCCGTACGACGAGGTCGCCTGGGAACGTCGCGACGTCGTGATGACGAACTGGCGGGACGGCTCGATCAACTTCGAGCAGCGCGGGGTGGAGTTCCCGGAGAGTTGGAGCGTCAACGCGGCCAACATCGTGACCACCAAGTACTTCCGGGGCGCGGTGGGGACCCCGGAACGCGAGTGGTCGCTCAAGCAGTTGATCGACCGGGTGGTCACCACCTACCGCACCGCCGGTGAGGAGTACGGCTACTTCGCCTCCCCGGCCGACGCCGAGGTCTTCGCCCACGAGCTGACCTGGATGCTGCTGCACCAGGTGTTCAGCTTCAACTCCCCGGTCTGGTTCAACGTCGGCACCCCCTCGCCGCAGCAGGTGTCCGCCTGTTTCATCCTCGCCGTTGATGACTCGATGGACTCCATCCTGGACTGGTACAAGGAGGAGGGGCTGATCTTCAAGGGCGGCTCCGGCTCCGGGGTCAACCTGTCCCGGATCCGCTCCTCCCGGGAACTGCTCTCCTCCGGCGGCACCGCCTCCGGGCCGGTCAGCTTCATGCGCGGCGCGGACGCCAGCGCCGGCACCATCAAGTCCGGCGGCGCCACCCGGCGCGCGGCCAAGATGGTGATCCTCGACGTCGACCACCCCGACATCGAGGAGTTCGTGGTCACCAAGGCGCGCGAGGAAGACAAGATCCGCGCGCTGCGTGACGCCGGGTTCGACATGGACCTGGGCGGCGCCGACATCGTCAGCGTGCAGTACCAGAACGCCAACAACTCGGTGCGGGTCTCCGACGAGTTCATGTCGGCGGTGGAGAACAGCGGCAGCTTCGACCTGCGTGGCCGGCTCGACGGCGCGGTGATCGACACGATCGACGCCAAGAAGCTGTTCCGCACCATCTCCCAGGCCGCCTGGGAGTGCGCCGACCCCGGCCTGCAGTACGACGACACCATCAACGACTGGCACACCTGCCCGGAGACCGGCCGGATCACCGCGTCGAACCCGTGCTCGGAGTACCTGCACCTGGACAACTCCTCGTGCAACCTGGCTTCGCTGAACCTGATGAAGTTCCTCCGCGCCGACGGCGGCTTCGAGGTGGAGAAGTTCGTCAAGAGCGTCGAGCTGGTCATCACCGCGATGGACATCTCGATCTGCTTCGCCGACTTCCCGACCGAGAAGATCGGCGAGACCACCCGGGCGTACCGGCAGCTCGGCATCGGGTACGCCAACCTGGGTGCCCTGCTGATGGCCTCCGGCCTGCCGTACGACTCGGAGCAGGGCCGCTCGCTGTCCGCCGCGATCACCTCGCTGATGACCGGCACGGCGTACCGTCGCTCGGCCGAGCTGGCCGGCATCGTCGGCGCTTACGACGGCTACGCCCGTAACGCGGAGCCGCACAAGCGGGTGATGCGCAAGCACGCCGCCGCCAACGACGAGATCAAGCCGTCCGGCACGGTGGCCACCGCCGTGGTCCGCGAGGCCACCAAGCAGTGGACCCTCGGCAACAAGATCGGTGACAAGAACGGCTGGCGGAACTCCCAGGCCAGCGTGCTCGCCCCGACCGGCACCATCGGCCTGATGATGGACTGCGACACCACCGGCGTCGAGCCGGACCTGGCGCTGGTCAAGTTCAAGAAGCTGGTCGGCGGCGGCTCCATGCAGATCGTCAACCAGACGGTGCCGCGCGCCCTGCGTTCCCTCGGCTACCCGGAGGAGCAGGTCGAGGCGATCGTCGAGCACATCGCCGACCAGGGGCACGTGGTGGACGCCCCCGGCCTCAAGCCGGAGCACTACCCGGTCTTCGACTGCGCCATGGGCGAGCGTTCCATCGCGCCGATGGGCCACGTGCGGATGATGGCGGCGGTCCAGCCGTTCATCTCCGGCGCCATCTCCAAGACGGTCAACATGCCGGAGCAGGCCACCGTCGAGGACGTCGAGAAGATCTACTTCGAGGGTTGGAAGCTCGGTCTCAAGGCCCTCGCGATCTACCGGGACAACTGCAAGGTCGGCCAGCCGCTGTCGGCGGCGAAGAAGAAGACCGCCGAGCCGGAGCCGACCGCCGCCGTCGAGCCGGTGGTGGAGAAGGTCGTCGAGTACCGCCCGGTGCGCAAGCGGCTGCCGAAGAAGCGCCCGTCCGAGACCATCTCCTTCTCCGTGGGCGGTGCCGAGGGCTACCTCACCGCCTCGTCGTACCCGGACGACGGTCTCGGCGAGGTCTTCCTCAAGATGTCGAAGCAGGGCTCCACCCTGGCCGGGGTGATGGACGCCTTCTCGGTGGCCATCTCCATCGGCCTCCAGTACGGCGTGCCGCTGGAGACGTACGTCAGCAAGTTCACCAACATGCGCTTCGAGCCGGCCGGCATGACCGACGACCCGGACGTGCGGATGGCCGCCTCGGTGATGGACTACATCTTCCGTCGCCTGGCGTTGGACTTCCTGCCGTACGAGCGCCGCGCCGAGCTGGGCATCTTCACCGCCAAGGAGCGGGCCGCCCAGCTCGCCGCCGAGGCCGAGGCCGAGGCGAACGGCACGGACCTGACCGCGATGGCCGCCTCCGCCCCGGTGGAGACCAGGCCGGAGGAGCCGAAGGCCGGCCCGGTCGCCCAGCCGGCCCAGGAACTCTCCGACGTCGCCGCCGTCAAGCCGGCACCGTCGGTCGGTTCCAGCACCGAACTGCTGGAGGCCGTGATCGGCAAGGCCGCCGACGCGCCGCTCTGCTTCACCTGCGGTACGAAGATGCGCCCGGCCGGTAGCTGCTACGTCTGCGAGGGCTGCGGCTCCACCAGCGGCTGCAGCTGATCCGCGCACACGACAGAGCCCCGGGCACCCGCCCGGGGCTCTGTCGTCTCTCGGGATCTTGGACCGAAACTGCCCTCCCGGGGGCGCTTTCGTACCAAGATTGGTCAAGCCCGCTCGTCAGGCGAGGTGTCTGCGCAGCTCGATGGCGAGGGCGTCCATGTCGGCCTCGGGGACACGTTCGTCGGGTGACGCGTTGAGGTAGGCGAAGGCACGCGGGCCACGCCTCGGCGTCGGTCAGTTCGGCGATCGACGTGACGTGCCGGCGGGGTACGAGCACCAGCCAGCCGGGCAGCCGGCTGTCGAACGCGTGCACCACCCGCCAGCGCTCGTCGACATCGACGCGTTCCCGGGGCGGCAGCGCGTCGAACCGCTCCTCGCTGCGACACACATAGCAGTCCATCCCTGAAGGTAGCGCCTTGGTGGGCGCTCCGTAACTCGGGTGCGTGTCGGGGAATCAACCGGTTGCCACCAGCGGTAGCATCGGATGATGACCGCAGAGCCGCTTCCGCCACCCTCGACGCCGGAGGGTGAGGGTGAGGCAACGCCTCATCTCATATCGGAGCTGGCGGGCGCACTCAACGATCCCGAGTCGGCGTCTCCGGAGATCCGGGCCGCGCTGGCACGTCTTCTCGTTGATCCGTCCGCCAGATCGGGTCGGCGGCTGCGTCTGGTGAGCCGGGCTCGCAAGGTCAGCGTGTCGATGCCCGAAGATCTCACCGCCGCCGTGCAACAGCGGGTGGGGCGTGGGGAGTTCAGTCAGTACGTGACCGAGGCGGTTGCGCGGCAGCTTGAACTGGACCTCCTCGCGGAACTCGCCACGCTCCTCGAAGCGGAGCACGGCCCGATCTCCGACGAGGCCCTGGACGAAGCGAGGCGCTCGTGGCCCGACGTGTAGTGGGCGCGGGTGGCGCACTCGTTCTCGACTGCGAGGGGCTGGTCAAGCTCGCGGCGGGAGACCAGCGCGTACGAGCCTTCCTGCAGACCGCCCATGAACGCCGCGCCAGAGTGATCGTCAGCGCGCTGACCCTGACCGAAGTGCTACGAGGCGGGCCCCGCGACGCTACCGTGCACCGGGTGCTGTCCCGGATCACCGTGCAGCCGGTGAGCGCGGAGCTTGGTCGCCGTGCGGGCGAGCTTCTCGGCGCAGCCGGTCTGTCGGGTCATCGGTGCGCCACCGATGCCGTGGTGGCCGCGACGGCTCTGGAATTGACGCGTCCCGTGGTGCTGCTGACCAGTGACCCGGACGACCTGCACAGGCTCGTCGAGGAGCCGGAGCGGCCGAAGGACCAGCGCGTTGCCGTGGTCCACGTGTGACTCAGATCCCGGGCCGACATTTGACCTTGGCATGCCATCCGTTGGGATGATCGGGCCATGACGATCGCTCAGCGCTACGTCAGGTTCGCCGAGCGCGAGGCGCGCGGGGTCTCTGCCTCGTACGAGCGGCTGGCCCGCTCGGTGTCCCGCGACGACGAACTGCTCGCCCTGCTCGGCACCCTGCCGGAGGCCAAGCAGCAGCCGAATCTGCTCTTCGGTGTCGTGCGCCTGCTCGGTGGGCCGGTGGACGAACCGGCCGCGTTCCGCGACTACACCTTGGCCAACTGGGCGGCGGTCGCGGCGGAGATCCGTACCCGGGTCACGCAGACCAACGAGGCCGGGCGCTGCGCCGTACTGCTGCCGTTGCTGGCGGCGCTGCCGCAGCCGCTGGCGCTGCTGGAGGTGGGTGCCTCCGCCGGGCTCTGCCTCTACCCGGACCGGTACGCCTACCGGTACGCCGGCAGCGCACCCGACGGCCACCTGATCGGTGCGGGGGAGCCGGTGCTCGACTGTGTGGCCACGAACCTGACGCCGCCGGACCACCGGCCGGAGGTGGTGTGGCGGGCCGGCCTGGACCTGAACCCGCTCGACGTGACCGATCCGGCCGACGTGGCGTGGCTCGACGCCCTGATCTGGCCGGAGAACGAGCATCGCCGAGACCGACTACGGGCGGCGGCGGCCGTCGCCGCCGCCGACCCGCCGCTGCTGGTCCGCGGCGACCTGGTCGACGACCTGCGGGCGCTGGCCGCACAGGCGCCGGCCGACGCCACCCTGGTGGTCTTCCACACCAGCGTGCTCTACCTGGTGCCGGCACCGCGCCGGGCGGCCTTCGCCGAGTTGGTACGCG
The DNA here is from genome assembly GCF_056150025.1 of Micromonospora aridisoli. NCBI lineage: Bacteria > Bacillati > Actinomycetota > Actinomycetes > Micromonosporales > Micromonosporaceae > Micromonospora > Micromonospora aridisoli. The sequence continues at coordinate 574,139 of NZ_JAXCFK010000001.1, forward strand.
GGCTGCCGGGTCACTGGATCGCCAACGAGGGGCCGGCGGTGCTGCCGTACGCCGGACTGCCGCAGCCACCGAGCGACGCGCACCTCAACGTGCTCGCGCTCGACGGGCAGCCGCTGGCCTGGACCCGTGGGCACGGGCAGGAGATCATCTGGTTCGGGTAGCGACGACGGGCCCTGCCGACAGCAGGTGGGGCAGGTCCCGCAGCGACCAGCCGCCGGTCAGGCACCAGAGCGCGATGACCGGGTCGCAGATCGCGCAGCCGAACGACGAGTCGTGGGCGAAGGGGATGATCGGATTGCCCTTCAGGTGGTGCACGACGTCCCAGCCGGTGTGCAGCAGCCAACCGACACCGATCCACCGCCACGACTCCAGCCCTCGGAACGCGACGTAGACCAGCACGGCCACGAACGGGAACTCCCACGCCCCGAGCCCGCCGCCGCTGAGGTACGCCGCCCCCGCCCCCGCGATCATGATGGCGTTGAAGCGGCGGCGGTGCGGTTCCCGGATCAGCGAGTTGAGGCAGACGTAGAGGACGCCGATGAGCAGCGGCACGACGATGTTCATGAGCGGCCAATCTAGGTACCGGCGGCGGTGTCTAGCAGGGGTCGGCGAGCCATCGACCGACAGGTTCGCGCCAGAATGGGCGGATGCACCGGGTGGTGGTCGTCGCGTACGACGGTGTGGTCCCGTTCGACCTGTCCGTGCCGGTCGAGGTGTTCGGCCGGGCCCGGCTGGCCGACGGCAGGCCGGCGTACCAGGTGCGGGTCTGCGGGGCGACCGACGAGGTCCGGGCCGGTGCGCTCGGCCTGCGGGTGCCGTACGGCCTGTCCGCGCTCGCCGAGGCGGACACGGTGGTCGTACCGGGGATGGCCGACCTGGACGCGCCGCTGCCGGAGGCGGTCCGCGCGGCGCTGGCCGACAGCCCCGCCCGGCTGGTCTCGATCTGCACCGGCGCCTTCGTGCTGGCCGCCGCCGGCCGGCTCGACGGGCGGCGGGCCACCACCCACTGGGCGGCCGCGGCCGAGCTGGCCCGCCGGTACCCGACGGTCCAGGTCGACCCGGACGTGCTGTTCGTCGAGGACACGCCGGTACTCACCTCGGCCGGCGCCGCCGCCGGGCTCGACCTCTGCCTGCACGTGGTGCGCCGCGACCACGGTGCCGCCGTCGCCGCCGAGACCGCCCGTAGCTGCGTGATGCCGCTGGAGCGGGCCGGGGGACAGGCGCAGTTCGTCGCGTACGAGCCACCTGCGCCGGCCGGGCACAGCCTCGCACCGCTGCTGTCGTGGCTGACCGACAACCTGCATCGTCCGCTCACCCTGACCGAGATCGCCGCCTACGCGACGATGAGCCCGAGGTCGCTGAGCCGGCACTTCCGCGACCAGACCGGCACCACGCCGATGCGGTGGCTCAGCCGGCACCGGGTCCGTCGGGCCCAGCACCTGCTGGAGCGCAGCGACCAGCCGGTGGAGCGGATCGGCGAGCTGGTCGGCTTCGCCTCGCCGACCGCCTTCCGGGCCTGCTTCCGCCAACTCGTCGGCGTCAGCCCTCGCGACTACCGGGCGACCTTCCCACCTCCCGTCTCCCGCGACTCCGGCGAGGGCCGGCCAGAGTCGCGGGCCGTGCCCGGCTGACGAGGAGCGAGGGCGGGCGGCGGCTGCGGTAGGGTGTGTGTGGCGCGCCCCCGCGCCCGACCTCCAGACCCGGTGCCCACGCTGCCGGGCGATCGCGGAGGCAAGGGGTTCCACGGCCTCGGGGGAGCACGAGACTGGTTCGCGAATGTCCGGTTGCTGGCCGTCGCACCGTCGCGGGCGTGGGGCGGGCGGGTCGACGCGCCGCAGACGAGGACATCATGACCAGCGACAAGCATCTCAAGGCCCGCATCCGTGCCCGCATGGCGAAGACCGGCGAGCGCTACGCCGAGGCCCGCCGGCACATCGTGGGTTCCGGTCGCGAGCACACCGACCACGGGTACGCGCTGCGTGGCGGTATCCACCCGGAGACCGCCAACATCGCCAACGTGCTGCACCACCACGGACGCGAGATCTCCGAGGCGATGGTGCTCGGAGTCGGCGGCGGCCTCGGTGCGGGTTACATCCTGTGGGAGTTCGCGGCGCACGACACCGCCGTGCTGACGCTCGGTTTCCGGCATCGGTGGAACTACCTGGACTGGACCGACACGACGCTGACCCGGCTCGGTGTGCCGTTCCGGGTGGAGCGGACCGGCGGGGTGCGGAAGGCCCAGGCGGCGCTGAATGGCGCCCTCGACGCCGGGCACCCGGCGATCGTGGTGCCGGACCGGCTGCTCGTCGGCTACTGGCATCTTCCCGAGCACCTGGACGGCTTTGGCGGTCACCAGGTGGTGGCGTACGCACGCACCGGTGGTGGGGTCCGGCTCGATGACCGGAACCTCGGTCCGCTCACCGTGGACAGCGACCGCCTCGATCGTGCCCGGGCCCGCGTCGGCTCGTACCGGAACTGTCTGTGGGAGATCGAAGGTCCGGGCGGCACGGACCTCGCGGCGGCCGTGCTGGCCGGGCTCGGTGACTGCGTCGCCGGCCTCGGGGGGTCCTCGACCTCGTTCGCCCTGCCGGCCTGGCGCAAGTGGGCCAGGTCCACCGTCGACCCCCGGGCGGCGAAGGGATGGCCGACCGTCTTCGCGGACGGTGTGGGCCTGGTCGGCGCGTTGCTGTCCATCTGGGAGGGCGTGGCGCCGGTGGGTGCCACCGGCGGGCACCTGCGTGACCTCTACGCCGTCTTCCTCGACGAGGCAGCCGCCCTGCTGCGCGCTCCGGACCTCACCGCCTGCGGGGACCGCTTCCGCGACGCGGCGGCGGCCTGGCACGCGGTGGCCGAGGCGGCGCTCCCCGCCGACGTGCCCGATTACCTGCAGCTCCGCGAGTTGAGCGCCGATCTCGCGGCGGCCGTCACGCTCGGCGACCAGGGCGACGGCGAGCGCTCGGCCGCGGCCGGTGCGTTCTGGGCCGCTCGTGCCGAACTCGACCGGCGGCCACCGGTCGATCCTGACTTCCCCGCTCTGGCCACCGCGATCGAGACGGCCTACGAGACTGAGGCGGTCGCCGTCGACGAGCTGCGAAAGGCGGTCCGGTCGCTCACGCGGTGACCTCCCCCGGCACCAGGCCCGTCGATCATGCCGTCGATCGTCTCGGCGACCAGCGATGCATGATCGGCGGGCAGCGGGCGGAGCCGTCAGGGGGTGGGGAGTTCGGTCAGGCGGGTGGTGAGGTAGTCGCGTTCGGCGTCGTTGTCGACCAGGTCGAGAGCGATCCGGTAGGCCTGGGCCGCCTCGGCGTCGCGGCCGAGTCGGTGCAGCAGGTCGGCGCGGATCGCCGGCAGGTAGTGGTAGCCGGCCAGTCGGGCGTCCTGGGCGAGGGCGTCGACCTCGGCGAGTGCCGGGGCCGGTCCGTCCACCATCGACACGGCCACCGCCCGGTTCAACGCGACCACCGGTGAGGGCCAGCGGGCCAGCAAGGCGTCGTAGAGCTGGACGATCTGTGGCCAGTCGGTCGCGGCGTAGCTGGGCGCGTGGGCGTGCAGCGAGGCGATCGCGGCCTGCAACGCGTACCGACCGGGCCGTCCGCTGCGCAGCGCCTCCATCACCAGGCGGTGCCCCTCGCCGATGGCGTCCCGGTCCCAGGCGGAACGGTCCTGGTCCTCCAGCCGCAGCAGCCGGCCCGCCGCGTCGGTGCGGGTGGCCCGGCGGGCGTCGGTGAGCAGCAGCAGCGCGAGCAGACCACGCACCTCCGGCTCGTCGGGCATCAGGGTGGCCAGCATCCGGGCCAGGTGCAGCGCGCGCTCGACGAGATCACCGCGGACCAGGTCGCCACCCGAGGGTGCGGTGTGCCCGGTGGTGAGGAGCAGGTGTACGACGGTGAGCACCGAGTCCAGCCGTTCGGGCAGGTCGGCGGCCTCGGGTACCCGGTAGGGGATCCGGGCGGCGGCGATCTTCTTCTTGGCCCGGGTGATCCGTGCGGCCATCGTCGGTTCGGGGACCAGGAAGGCGTGGGCGATGTCACCGGTGCTCACGCCGCAGACCAGGCGCAGGGTGAGCGCCACCTGGGCCTCCCGGGCCAGCGCCGGATGGCAGCAGGTGAAGACCAGGCGCAACCGGTCGTCCGGCACGGCGGCCTCGTCGGGGATGTCCGGCTCCGTTTCGGCGGGCTCCACGAGCAGGGGCAATTTCGCGCGCAACACCTGCCGTCGGCGCAGCACGTCGAGGGCCTTGCGGCGGGCCGTCGCGGTCAGCCAGGCGCCGGGCCGGTCCGGTACGCCGTCCCGGGCCCACGCGCCGAGCGCGGCCAGGTACGCCTCCTGGACGGACTCCTCGGCCAGATCGAAGTCACCGGCCACGCGGGCGGTGGCGGCGAGCACGAAGGCCCACTCGCGGCGATGCGCGTCCGCCACCGCCCGCTCGACCTCCACGGCCGAGGACGGCCCGGAAGCGCGCTCGCCGTCACTCACTCGGCGGGCGGCGTGAACAGGGGCCGGACCTCCACCCCTCCGTGGATGGTGGCCGGGTTGAGTTTGGCGATCTTCAATGCGGTGTCCAGGTCGGGCGCCTCCAGGACGAAGAACCCGGCGACGACCTCCTTGGCCTCGATGAACGGGCCGTCGGTGACGAGGTCGCCGCGTACCGCGGTGGCGGTGGTGCTCGGTTGCAGGGCGAAGCCCGTCACGATCTGCCCACCCAGCTCCGCCACCTGCGCGGGGTACCGCTCCAGCAGGGCGACGTAGTCGGGCGTGAGGTCCATGGGGTCGGCCGGCGCGGGCGAGTAGATCAGGACTGCGTACTGGGCCACGGTGTCCTCCATTGACGGGTTCATCCTGAGCCCCACCGAGGAGCGGGGCCCGGTGCGAAACGACAGCGCCGGGGGAAAACCTAGACTGCCCGGGGTGAGCGGAGAACGACGGCCCCTGGCGGCGCGGCCCCTGACCGAGCCGCACCCGTCACGGTTGTCGCCCGATCACCCCGACCGGCAGCGGATCCTCGCCGCGCACACCGCCGCCCTCGCGGCGGGGGACGCCGGCTACCTCGATCCGGGCAGTGGGCTGTTCGTCCTCACGGCGGGCTTTCTGGCTCGCCGAGGGACCTGCTGCGGCCGGGGCTGCCGACACTGCCCCTACGTCAGTTGAGGCAGTGCCGGCGAGGCAGTGCCGGCGAAGGGCGAGGCGGCAGGCGCCACGGAAGTCAGGCGGCGGCGACGAAGACCCGGGAGGCGATCTCGCGAGGCAGCCGGACGCTCTCGCCGGACCGGTCGATCGACACGGCGTCGCGCTCCTGCGCCACGGTCACCGTGGCACCCGGGTCGACGCCGGCCGCGTGCAGCTGCCGGAGCACCTCGGCGTCGGTCTGCACGCTCTCGCAGATCCGGCGTACGACGACCTTGCCGGCCAGCCCGGGGAAGGCCAGGTTGCGCTCGCCGTCGCTGGGCTCGGGCTCGGCCAGGCCCGGCGAACCCAGCTCCTCCAGACCCGGAATCGGGTTGCCGTAGGGCGACCGGGTCGGCCGGTTGAGCAGGTCGTAGACCCGCTTCTCGACCGCGTCGCTCATCACGTGCTCCCAACGGCAGGCCTCCTCGTGGGCCTCCTCGTAGGGCATCCCGATCACGTTGACCAGCAGCAGCTCGGCGAGCCGGTGCTTGCGCATCACCGAGACGGCCGTGCTGCGCCCCTGCTCGGTGAGGCTGAGGTGCCGGTCACCTTCGACGGTGAGCAGGCCGTCGCGCTCCATCCGGGCGACGGTCTGGCTGACGGTAGGGCCGCTCTGGCGCAACCGTTCGGCGATCCGGGCGCGCAACGGAGGCACGCCCTCCTCCTCGAGTTCGAGGATCGTACGCAGATACATCTCGGTCGTATCGACCAGGTCGTGAGACTTCATGGTGTCAGCGGCCCTCCAGTGCTCGATGGTACCCTGCCGCATCCTCGACGTCCGGTGCCGAACCGCCGGGCATGTCACTCGTGGTGTTGACTGAAGGCCATGTCCGCTACCGAGGATCTTCTGGTCGAGGTTGATCGGCTCGCCGCCGAACTCGACGGGGTCGACCCGCCCACCCTGCTCGATGTCCGCTGGCGGCTGGCCGGCCCGCCGGGGCGCGACGACTACCTGGCGGGGCACCTGCCGGGCGCCGTCTTCGTCGACCTGGACACCGCGCTGTGCGGCGCTCCCGGCCCGGCCGGGCGGCACCCGCTTCCTGACCCGGTCGCCCTGGAATCGGCGCTGCGGGCCGCGGGCGTACGGGCCGGTCATCCCGTGGTGGTGTACGACGGCGGCGACGGGATGTCGGCGGCCCGGGCCTGGTGGACGTTGCGCTGGGCGGGGCACCGGCCGGTCCGGCTGCTGCACGGTGGTTACCCCGCCTGGACGGCTGCCGGCCTGCCCACCAGCACGGAGCAACCGACCCCGGTGCCCGGTGACGTGACCCTCCGCCCGGGAGCCCTGCCGGTGCTGGACGCCACGGCGGCCGCGCGGTTGGCGGCCGGCGAGGGTGTCCTGCTCGACGTGCGGGCCGCGCCGCGGTACCGGGGTGAGCACGAGCCGATCGACCCGGTCGCCGGTCACATTCCCGGCGCGGTGAACCTGCCCGCGCCCGAGTACGTCGCCGAGGGGCGCTTCCCGACCGCCGAGGCGCTGCGGGACAGCTTCGCCACCGCCGGAGTGGTCGAGGCGGCTCCGGTCGGTGCGTACTGCGGCTCGGGGGTGACCGCCGCCCAGGCGGTGCTCGCGCTGCACCTGGCCGGCCGTCCGGACGCCGCGCTCTACGTCGGCTCGTGGAGCCACTGGGTCGCCGACCCGGACCGGCCGGTGGCCACCGGCCGGACGCCTGACCGGCCGGACGCCTGACTGGCCCGACGCCTGACTGCGTGCGGCCGGCCGCCGGGTGCTCGGGTGGGCCGCATGCGACCATGGGCAGATGTCCGACGACACGGTGGTGGTGTGGGACGAGTCGCTGCTCGCCTACGACCTCGGTGACCACCCGCTCGATCCGGTGCGGGTGGAGCTGACCATCGCGCTCGCCCGGGAACTGGGCGTCCTGGCCCGGCCCGGGGTGCGCCTGGTGCCGCCGACCCCCGCCGACGACGCGTTGCTCACCCGGGTGCACGCCCCGCGCTACCTGGACGCGGTCCGGATCGCGCCGCGCGACCCGCTCTTCGCCGGTTTCGGTCTGGGCACCTCGGACAATCCCGTCTTCGACGGGATGCACGAGTCCAGCGCGTTGGTCGCCGGGGCGAGCGTGACCGCGGCCGAGGCGGTGTGGCGGGGCACGGCCCGCCGAGCGGTCAACGTGGCCGGTGGCCTGCACCACGCCATGCCCGCCCGCGCCGCCGGGTTCTGTGTCTACAACGACCCGGCGGTGGCCATCGCCCGGCTGCTCGACCTGGGCGCCGAGCGCATCGCGTACGTCGACGTCGACGTGCACCACGGCGACGGGGTGCAGCAGATCTTCTGGGACGATCCGCGGGTGCTGACGGTGAGCCTGCACGAGACCCCGCTCGCCCTGTTTCCCGGCACCGGGTTCCCGGACGAGACCGGCGGCCCGAAGGCGGCGGGCACCGCGGTCAACATCGCGTTGCCGCCCGGCACCGACGACGCCGACTGGCAGCGTGCCTTCCACGCGGTCGTGCCGTCGGTGCTGCGTGCGTTCCGTCCGCAACTGCTGTTCAGCCAGTGCGGGGCCGACGCGCACCGCATCGACCCCCTTGCCGACCTGCACCTCTCCGTCGACGGGCAGCGCGCCACCTACCTGGCGCTGCGGGCGCTCGCCGACGAGCTCTGCGACGGACGCTGGGTGGCCACCGGCGGTGGCGGGTACGCCCTGGTCGAGGTGGTGCCCCGGGCCTGGACGCACCTGCTGGCGGTGGCCACCGGCGCACCGCTGGACCCGGCGACGCTGACCCCGCCGGCCTGGCGGGAACTGGCCATGGCCCGCCGTCCCGGGTTCGACGTGCCGCTGCGGATGACCGACTACGTCGACCCGGGGTACGAACCGTGGCAGCCCACGGGGGAGCCCAACCCGGTGGATCGGGCGATCGCGGCGACCCGGAAGGCGGTCTTCCCGCTGCTCGGTCTCGACCCGCACGATCCGCGTGACTGACTGAGCCGGCCGGGGAGGGCCGTCCGAGGTGACCACTGCCGAACAAGCCGTGGATGTGCTGCTCAGCGACGGCAGCACCGTCCAGTTGCGACCGATCGACCCGTCGGACGCGCCGGAGATCGTCGCGATGCACTCGCGGTTCTCCGAGCGCACCCGCTACCTGCGCTACTTCTCGCCGTACCCACGCATCCCGGAGCGGGACCTGCACCGCTTCGTCAACGTCGACCACCGCGACCGGGAGGCGTTCGTGGTGCTGGCCGGCGACCGGATCGTCGCGGTGGGCCGCTACGAACGGCTCGGTCCGCAGTCTCCCGACGCCGAGGTGGCCTTCGTGGTCGAGGACGCCTACCAGGGGCGAGGCATCGGTTCGGTGTTGATGGAGCATCTCGCCGACGCCGCCCGCCGGGCGGGGATCGTCAACTTCGTGGCCGAGGTGCTCCCGGCCAACGGTCAGATGCTGCGGGTCTTCGCCGACTTCGGGTACCAGATCCAACGGCAGTTCGCCGACGGGGTGGTGCACCTGAGCTTCCCGATCGCGCCGACCGAGACGACGCTGGAGGTGCAGCGCGGGCGGGAGCACCGCACCGAGGCGCGGTCCATCGCCCGACTGCTCGCCCCGCGTGGCGTCGCCGTCTACGGTGCCAGCGCCACCGGTCAGGGCGTGGGCGCGGCGGTCCTCGGCCACCTGCGCGACGGCGGCTTCACCGGGTCGGTGGTGCCGGTGCACCCGAGCGCCGCCCGGGTGGCGGGTCTGCCGGCCTACCCCTCGGCCGCCGATGCCGGCCTGCCGGTCGATCTGGCGGTGGTGGCGGTGCCGCCGGAGGCCGCCGCGGATGTGGTCGCCGACGCCGCGGCCGCCGGCGTGCACGGCCTGGTCGTCATCTCGGCCGGCTTCGCCGAGGCCGGTGTCGAGGGTGCCGCCGCACAGCGGGCCCTGGTCCGGGCGGCCCACGCGGCGGGCATGCGGGTGATCGGCCCGAACTGCCTGGGAGTGGCCAACACCGACCCGCAGGTACGCCTCAACGCCACCCTCGCCCCGCGTCTGCCGGTGCCCGGCCGGGTCGGCATCTTCAGTCAGTCGGGCGCGTTCGGCGTGGCCCTGCTGGCCGAGGCGGACCGGCGGGGACTGGGCCTGTCCAGCTTCGTCTCGGCCGGCAACCGGGCCGACGTCTCCGGTAACGACCTGTTGCAGTACTGGCAGGACGACCCGGCCACCGACGTGATCATGTTGTATCTGGAGACCTTCGGCAACCCGCGCAAGTTCGCCCGGCTGGCCCGGCGCATCGGCCGGGACAAGCCGGTGGTGGCCCTGGCCTCGCCGGCGCGACCGCCCGGCGTGGGCGACTCGGCCGGCCCGGACGCCACCGCCGTCAGCGCCCTGTTCGCCCAGTCCGGGGTGATCCGGGTGGACACCGTCAGCGAGCTGCTCGACGTCGGGGTGCTGCTGGCCAACCAGCCGCTGCCGGCCGGAGACCGGGTCGGTGTGGTCGGCAACTCCTCGGCGCTGACCGGGTTGGCGGCGACCGCCTGCGCGGCCCAGGGGCTCACCGTCGCCGACGGCTACCCGCGTGACGTCGGGCCGAGGGCCAGCGCCGCCGAGTTCGCCGAGGCGCTGGCCGCGGCCGCCGTCGACGATGGCGTCGACGCGCTGGTGGCGCTCTTCGCCCCGCCGCTGCCCGGCCAGTTCACCGGCACCGAGGCCGACTTCACCGCCGCCGTGCCCGCCGCGCTGTCGGGCGGCAAACCGGCGGTGGCCACGTTCCTCGTCGGCCGGGCGCCGGCCGGGATGCCGTCGTACCCGAGCGCGGAGGAGGCGGTCCGGGCGTTGGGCCGGGTCACCGCGTACGCGCAGTGGCTGCGCCGGCCGTCCGGCACGCTGCCCGAGCTGGCCGACGTGGACCCGGTGGCGGCGCAGGCGGCGCTGCGGTCGGACGACACGGACGCGGCGGCGTTGCTGGCCGCGTACGGCATCGACGTGGTCAAGTCGGTGCCCGCCTCCTCGGTGGACGAGGCCGTCGAGGTGGCGGCGCGGCTCGGCTTCCCGGTGGCGCTCAAGGCCGCCGCCCCGGGGCTGCGGCATCGTCTCGACCTCGGTGCGGTCCGCCTCGACCTGCCCGACGCCGCCGCCGTGCGCCGTGCCTGTTCCGAGCTGGCGTCGGCCTTCGGCGCGGATGTCCTGGTGCAGCCGATGGTGCCGCCCGGCGTGGCCTGCGTCGTGGAACTGGTCGAGGATCCGGCGTTCGGGCCGGTGGTCGGGTTCGGGCTCGGCGGGGTCGCCACCGAGCTGCTCGGCGACCGGGCGTGGCGGGCGGTCCCGTTGACCGACCGGGACGCCGCCGAGCTGGTCGACGCGCCCCGCGCGGCGCCGCTGCTGCGCGGTCACCGTGGCGCCGCGCCGGTGGACCGGGCCGCCCTGGCCGACCTGCTGCTGCGGGTCGGCCGACTCGCCGACGATCAGCCCCGGGTGCGGGCGCTGACGCTGAATCCCGTGCTCGCCCGACCGGACGGCCTGTCGGTGCTGCACGCGCACGTCCGGGTCGGCTCCACCGCCGTGCCCCGCCCCGACACGGGCCCCCGCCGGCTGTGAAGGAAGGGCCCCTTCTTAACGCCTCGTGTATAGGAAGGGCCCCTTCTTAACACCCCTTGCGGCGGCCGATCAGGCTCGGCTGGAGATCTGCTGCACCGCCCAGGCGTTGCCGTCGGGGTCGGCGAAGAAGACGAAGCCGACGTTGTCCAGCGGGTCCGGCACCGGTCGCGGATTCTCGCCGAGCACCTGGATCTCGCTCACCTCGACGCCTCGTTCGAGCAGCTCGGCGCGGGCCTTGGCGAGGTCCGGCACGACGAGTTGGAGCCCTTTCAGCGATCCCGGCGGCATCTGCGGCACGGCGCCCTTGCCGATGACGATCGAGCAGCCCGAACCGGGTGGGGTCAGCTGCACGATGCGTACGTCGTCGCCGATCACCGTGTCGTGGTCGACGGCGAAGCCGAGCTGGTCGGCGTAGAACGCCTTGGCCCGGTCCACATCGGAGACCGGTACGACCACCACTTCCAGCGTCCAGTTCATCTTCTTCCTCCGGTTTCCGTCGTGAGCAGTTCGGCGAGTCGGGTGAAGCTTTCGGTGACCCCACGGGCCATCGGGTACCGCAGGGCGGTGTCGCGTCCCTCGGGGGTGGCGTAGCGCAGGGTGGTGGTGACGGTGGTCCGCCCGGCGAGTTCGGTGAACCGGTGGCGGACCAGGGTCTCGCCGGGATACGACTGGTCGTCGAAGCGTTCGGTGCAGACGAGTTCGTGTGGCGCGGCGACCGTCCGGTAGACCCCGCGCTGGACCATCCGTTGCCCGTCCGGGCCCTGCGACTCGAACCGCCATCGCCCGCCCACCCGCAGGTCGACCTCGCACCCGACCAACTGCCAACCGCCTGCGCCGTACCAGCGGACGAGCAACTCGGGGCGGGTGAAGGCGGCGAACACGAGGCGCGCCGGGGCGTCGAAGACCCGGCTGAGCACGATCTCCCGGTCGCCTGGCGTGTCGACCACCAGATGGTCGTCGATCACGGTGTCGCACCGCCGTCGGTGCCGTGACCTTCCTCGACCGAGCGCAGTTCGTCGAGGAGGGCGTCCAGACGCTGGAAGCGCTCGACCCAGTGGTCGCGGTACGCGGCGAGCCAGGCGGTGGCCTCCCGCAGCGGCGCGGCCTCGAGGCGGCACGGGCGTCGCTGGGCGTCCCGGCCCCGGCTGACCAGACCGGCGCGTTCCAACACGCGCAGGTGTTTGGAGACCGCCGGCTGGCTCATCGGGAAGGGCGCGGCCAGTTCGGTGACGGTGGCCTCGCCGGCTGCCAGCCGGGCGAGAATGGCCCGCCGGGTCGGATCGGCGAGGGCGGCGAAGGTGGCATCCAGGTTGCTGGGCACGGCATATAACCTTCCGGTTTGATAACCAAGAGGTTTCTACCGGGTCGGTGCGCCTGCCGTCAAGCGGACACGCGTCGGCCCCGGCGAACCGCCGGGCCGACGCGTGGAGGTTCAACTCAGCAGGCGTACGCCTCCAGTCGCTGCGCCCGCTCCGGTGCCCGCAGCTTGAGCAGCGTCACCTTCTCGATCTGCCGGATCCGCTCGCGGGAGAGGCCGAACTCCCGGCCGACCTCGTCCAGGGTGCGCTGCCGACCGTCGTCGAGGCCGAACCGCAGCCGGATGACCGCCTGCTCCCGCTGGGAGAGGGTGGCCAGCACGATGCTCACCTCGTTACGCAGTTCGCCCTGGGTGGCGGCGTCACCCGGCCCGGCGGAGGGGTCGACGGCGGCCACGAAGTCACCGAGGGCGCTCTCCCCGTCCTCGCCGACAGCCTGGTCCAGACTCACCGGCTCCCGGTCGTACGAGATCAGTTCGATCACCTGGAACTCCGGTACGTCGAGCGCGCGGGCCACCTCGGCGACCGAGGGCTCCCGCCCCAGCGACACCGCCAGCTCCCGCCGGGCGCGGACCATCCGGTTCACCTGCTCGACCATGTGGACGGGGATGCGGATGGTGCGGGCCTGGTCGGCCATGGCGCGGGTGATGGCCTGGCGGATCCACCAGGTGGCGTAGGTGGAGAACTTGTAGCCCTTGGTGTAGTCGAACTTCTCGACGGCGCGGATGAGGCCGAGGTTGCCTTCCTGGATGAGGTCGAGGAAGGCCATGCCACGGCCGGTGTACCGCTTGGCGATGCTGACGACCAGGCGCAGGTTCGCCTCCAGCAGGTGGTTCTTGGCGGTCCGGCCCTGTCGCGCGACCAGCTCCAGGTCGGCGCGCAGCTCCTCGGAGACCGGCGTGCAGGTGTTCAGCTTCTCCTCGGCGAACAGGCCGGCCTCGATCCGCTTCGCCAGGTCCACCTCCTGCACGGCGGTGAGCAGCTTCGTCCGACCGATTCCATTGAGGTACGCCCGGACCAGGTCGGTGGAGACGCCGCGTTCGTCGGTGGCGTCCAGGTCGGTCAGGGTGTCGACGCCGTGCTCCGCCTCGGTGCCGGCGTGCGTCCTGTGCTCCGTCATCTGCTGGACCATCTCTGTCTCTCCCCGTGTCCACGTCCGTGCCGTGTCCGTCGGCCAATTGCGCCGGTGACAAACAGCTTGGCGGTCGCGGCGTAAAACGGGAGTGAGGCGATCGGGGAACCGACAGCTGTTCTTCCGAGCGGCTGAGTCGGCACTCGGTGCGGCGGCGTCCCGGCGGTTCGGCCGGCGCGGCTTGTCAGCGACGGTTACCGTGCCAGCGGTCGGCCGTCGGGCCGACGTACCCCGCCCCGATGCGGGCGATGAACGACGGAGGCAATCGTGGTCTTCAAGCGGCTCATGCAGGCGATGGGAGTCGGTGGCCCGTCGGTGGAGACGGTGCTGGCGAACCCGAACTGCCGGCCGGGCGGTCAGCTGGAGGGCAACATCGCCGTCACCGGCGGTGACCATGGGGTCGACGTGTCCTACGTGGCCCTGGGGCTGCTCACCCGGGTGGAGGTGGAGAGCGGCGACAACGAGTACGCCACCAACCAGGAGTTCCAGCGGCAGCAGGTCACCGGCCCGTTCCGGCTGGAGGCCGGGCAGCGCTACGACATCCCGTTCCGGTTCGAGGTGCCGTGGGAGACCCCGCTCACCGAGCTGTACGGGCAGCACCTGCACGGGATGACCATGGGTCTGCGTACCGAACTGGAGGTGGCCCGCGCCGTCGACAAGGGTGACCTGGACGCGGTGGCGGTGCACCCGCTGCCGACCCAGGAACGCCTGCTGGAGGCGCTGCTGCGGCTCGGTTTCCGGTTCGCGCGCGCCGACGTGGAGCGCGGGCACATCTATGGCGTCCACCAGACGCTGCCGTTCTACCAGGAGATCGAGTTCTACCCGGCCCCGCAGTACGCGGGCGCGATGAAGCAGTTGGAGGTCACCTTCGTCACCGACCCTCGACAGGTGCAGGTGGTGCTCGAACTGGACAAGCGGGGCGGGCTGTTCACCGAGGGCCGCGACGTCTTCGGTCGCTTCGCCGTCGAGCACGCCTCGGCGGCCAACACCGACTGGGCCGCCCACCTCGACGGCTGGCTGCGTCAGTCGCTGCAACGCCGCGGCCTCTTCGGCTGAACTCCGCAGGCCCGCGCCGTACCTCAGTGCCAGTTGCTGATCTGCACGTCGTGCGGCGCGGGCTCACCCTTACCCGTCTCGACCAGCCGCTTGAGACTCATCAGGTAGGTCGCCCACTTGGTGCTGCAGTGGGACATGAACTCCACCGGCTCGCGCCAGCCCTCGTGGCGGAACAGCACGATCGTGAAGTCGTCCTCCTGCTTCAGCTCGAAGCGGACCCGGGTGCCGATCCACTCCTCGGGGCCGTCGACCACCTCCCAGAGCACCAGCTCGGCGGGCCGGCTCTCCAGGACCTTCATGTCGAAGCCACCGGGCACGAACCGGAACCGGAGCACCCCTCCGACCGCGCCGTCGCCGTCCGTGTCTCTCGTCCACCAGTTGGCTAGCCCGTCGACCGTGGTCAGGGCGGCGTAGACGTCGTCGGGGGTTGACCGGACGCCGATCCGGTGCAGGATGTCCAGCATTGCGATACCTCATCTCCGGATAGATCGCCCGCTTCCGGGCAGGCTGCATCACCGTCACCGCGGCTGTGGCGACGGTCGTTCGGGTGGGTTCAACCCTGCTGGCTGCGCTGAATCGCCTCGGCGATGCGCTTGATCCGGCGGAGCCGGGCGTCCCAGGTGGCGCCGACCGACGACAGTTGGGCGACCGCGCGAGCGAGTTGTGCCTCGTCCACCTCGTAGCGGCGCTCGCGTCCGGACGGCGTGCCGTGGACCAGTCCGACCCGATCGAGCACGCCGAGATGCTTGGCGACCGCCTGCCGGGTGACCGGCAACTGCTCGCTCAGCGTGGTCGCCGTGCCGCCGCCGTCACTCAGCAGCAGGTCGAGCATCCGTCGCCGGGTCGGGTCCCCGACCGCCGACCAGAGATCGTCGTCGACGGTGACGCTCATCGGGTCGACACCAGCCGGGCGACGTACGTGACGAGACGGGGCAGGAAGTGGTCCCAGCCGGTGACATGGTCGCGGTAGTGCTCTTCGAGCACGGCCGCCTCCCAGCCCTTCTCCCGGAACCCCGTCTCGGTGAGCCGCAGCAGCGTCCCCGCACCCGACGGAACCAGTTCGAAGGTCACCAGGAGCGAGTTGGTGGGCGTCGCGACGGCGGAGGCGTCGTACACCCACCGGAAGGAGAAGCGGCGGGGCGGATCGGCCTCGACCACCGTGAGCGGCTCGATGTGCACGTTCGGCGTCGAGCTGTCGCCGAAGGAGACGAAGCCAATGGCACCGGGGACCGGGTCGAGATCCGCGTCGTCCGGCCACCACTGCCGCAGATGTTCCGGCGCCGTGACGACCTCGTAGACCACCTCCGGCGTGGCGTCGACGTGGATCTCCCGTTCGATGCTCCCGTACTCCATCGCACCCCTCCAGACTGGCAACCAATGGTTGCGTATGACTCTAGGTGGTCAGGTCGGTATGCGCAACCATAGGTTGCGCTATAGGTCGAGGAGGATGGTGCGCGGGCCGACGTTCACGCTCTCCACCAGCATGTGGGCCCGGAACCGGCCGGTCTCGACCGTGGCGCCGCGCTGGCGCAGCGCTCGGACCACCTCCTCGACCAGCGGTTCGGCCACCTCGGCCGGGGCCGCCGCGGTCCAGCTCGGCCGGCGGCCCTTGCGGGCGTCGCCGTAGAGGGTGAACTGGCTGACCACGAGGATGGGCGCGGCGACGTCCGTCGCCGACCGCTCGTCGTCCAGGATGCGTAGCTCGTGCACCTTGCGGGCCATCGTCCGGGCGGTCTCCGGGGTGTCGGTGTGGGTCACCCCGAGCAGCACCAGCAGCCCGTCGGAGATCGCGCCGATCACCTCGCCCTCGACGGTCACGCTGGCCCGACCGACGGTCTGCACCACCGCCCGCATCAGGCGACGACCGGCTCGATGAAGCCCCGCTCGACCAGATGCGCCACGATCGGCCCGGCGGCCTCGGCCAGCTCCCCGGCGACCACGTCGTGGGCGACGGCGAGCAGTGCCAGCTGGTCCCGTAGCGGCAGCCGTCCGTCGGCCCCGCCCACCAGGGCGAGCACCAGTGGGTCGATCTCCTCGGTCCAGCGCAGTCCCTCGGGCATGGTGAGGACCTGCCGGTCCACCGCCCAGCCGTCCGGGCCCATCGTGGCCTCCTGCCGCAGTTGGAGCCCGTCGGTGGCGCGGTAGCGCGCCGCCAGCAGCCCGTCGGTGTCGCGCCCGCGCAGCCAGTCCTGCCGGTCGAACCAGGTGGCGATCCGGTCGCCCATCGGCGGCTGGACCCGCTGTCGCAGGTCCTCCACCCGCAGCACCGGGTCGTCGTGGCCACCCCGACGCAGCGAGACGATGCCGAAACCGATCGCCTCGACCTTGTGCGCGTCGAACCAGTCGAGCCAGTCGGCCATCCGCTGCGGGTCGGCGGCCTCCCCGACATCGGTCAGCCACAGGTTGACGTACGCCATCGGGTCGGCGACCTCGCGCTGGATCACCCAGGCGTCCAGGCCGGTGCCGGCGAACCAGCCAGCCACCCGTTCGCCCCAGTCCTCGCCGGCCACGTGCACCCAGTTGGCGAGGTACTGCATGGTGCCGCCCTCGGTCAGCAGCCCGGGTGCGGCGGCGGCCAGTTCGGCGCCGATCGCGTCGCCGACCCGACCGGAGTCGCGGTAGACATGCGTGGTGACGCCCGGTCCGACCACGAACGGCGGATTGCTCACCACCAGGTCGAAACGACGGCCGGCGACCGGGGCCACCAGATCGCCCCGCAACAGTTCCCAGTCCTGGCCGTTGAGGGCGGCGGTGGTGGCGGCGAAGCGCAGCGCGCGCCGCGACACGTCGGTGGCGGTGACCCGCCGGGCGTGGGTGCCCAGGTGCAGCGCCTGTACCCCCGAGCCGGTGCCGAGGTCGAGCGCGGTGTCCACCGGCCGCCGCACGGCGGCCCCGATCATCGTCTGAGTCGCCCCGCCGATGCCGAGGACGTGCTCGGCGTGCAGCGGGCGGCCGGGGCGGGCGCTGGCCGGCACGTCCGCCAGCACCCACCACTCATCGCCGTACGGCTCCAGGTCCAGGCCCATCCGCAGGCCGTCGTCGTGCCGTTCGACCAGCCCCGCGTCGAGCGCCTCGGCGAGCGACAACGGCGCGAGCGCGGCGGCGACGGCGGCCTCCGGCTCGGTCTGCTCGCAGATGAAGACCCGGATCAGGGTGGCGAGCGGATCCCCGTCGGTGGTGGCGCGCAGCGCGGCCCGGAAGTCGTTGCGAGCGACTCCGCCGGTCGCCTGTGGGCCGAGTCGCCCGGCGATGCCGTTGGCGGTGAAGCCGGCCCGGGTCAGCGCGGTCCGCAGCGCCTCGACGCCGGCGGGGGAGAGCAGCATGTCGTGTCCGTCCACACCGTCATCCTGCCTGGTGGCGTCGGCTCCGGAGAGCACCGCCCGTGACATTTGAAATCTATCGACGAGCATCTCTGTCATATTCGTCGATCTGAGGCTAGCATCTCCTCCAACTCAGTCCAGGGTGCGGACCGCCCGGCCAGAAGCCCGGTCGGCCGCCCAGGTAAGGGAGGCACCATGTCCTCAGGGTCCACCGCGCGACGGCAGCTCATCCGGGCGCTCGCCGTCGTCGCCACCGCGGCGGCCGTCTCGGCGGCCGGCACCACCGCGGCGGTAGCCGCACCCACCGGCGAGATCCGTGGCGCCGGCGTGTCGAACGCGGTCAGCGGAAGCTACCTGGTCGTGCTGCGCACCGACGTCGTCGGTGCCGCCGGTTCGTCGACCGCTCGCTCCGCCGTGCCGGACCGGGCCAGCGCCCTGGTCAAGCGGTACGGGGGCAGTGTCTCCGGCACCTACAGCGCCGCGCTGACCGGTTTCGCGGCCAAGATGAACGCGACCCAGGCGGCCCGGCTCGCGGCCAACCCGGCGGTGGCCTACGTGGAGCAGGACCAGGTGATCACCCTCCAGGCGACCCAGACCAACGCGACCTGGGGCCTGGACCGCATCGACCAGCGGAACCGCCCGCTGAGCACCACCTACACCTACCCGAACACCGCCTCGAACGTGCGGGCGTACATCATCGACACCGGCATCCGCACCAGCCACAACGACTTCGGCGGCCGGGCCACCTGGGGCACCAACACGGTGGACAGCAACAACACCGACTGCAACGGCCACGGCACCCACGTCGCCGGCACCGTCGGTGGTTCGACCTACGGTGTGGCCAAGGGTGTCCGCCTGGTCGCGGTGAAGGTGCTCAACTGCTCCGGCGGCGGCACCACCACCAGCGTCGTCAACGGCGTGAACTGGGTGACCGCCAACGCGGTGAAGCCGGCCGTGGCGAACATGAGCCTCGGCGGCGGCGCCAGCAGCTCCATCGACAACGCGGTGGCCAACTCGATCGCCTCCGGCGTCAGCTACGCGGTGGCGGCGGGCAACTCCAACGCCAACGCCTGCAACTACTCACCGGCCCGGACCTCGACCGCGATCACCGTCGGTTCGACCACCAGCACCGACGCCCGCTCCTCGTTCTCCAACTACGGCTCGTGCGTGCACATCTTCGCCCCGGGTTCGAGCATCTCGTCGGCCTGGCACACCAGCAACACCGCGACCAACACCATCAGCGGCACCTCGATGGCCTCGCCGCACGTGGCCGGCGCCGCCGCCCTCGTGCTCGGTGCCAACCCGTCCTACTCGCCGGCCCAGGTCAAGAGCTACCTGATCAACAACGCCACCACCGGCGTGGTGACCAGCCCCGGCTCGGGCTCGCCGAACCGCCTGCTCTTCGTGGTCAACTGACCTCGACGTGAGCACCGGCCCGGCGGACGGCTCGACCCGATCCGCCGGGCCGCCTCACGTTGGTGCCCGTCTCACCCGGCGAGGTCCACCGGCAGTGCGGCCGGACGGCCGGGAGCGGCGTCCGCCGGGAACGCCCGAGCCGTACCGTCCACGCGCACCGTCACCTCACCGCCAGGGGCCACGGCGGCGTCGCCGTCGAGGATCCTGGCGGTGACCCGGGTGCCGTCGGTCAGCCGGAGCCCGACCAGCGCGTCGTGGCCGTGGAAGTCGTGTCGCAGGACGGTCGCGGGGACCGCGCCCGGACCGGCCGTGAAGCGAACCTGTTCGGGGCGGACCAGCACGGTGACCGGACCGTCCGCCACGGCACCGGCGACCGGTACGACGCCCAGCGCGGTCCGCGCGGCGCCCCCCTCGACGACGGCCGGTAGCAGCACCGCGTCACCGACGAAGTCCGCCACCCAGGGGTCGGCCGGCTCGCGGTAGATGGTGGTCGGTGTGGCGGCCTGCACCACCCGCCCGTCGCGCAGCACCACCACCTGGTCGGCCACCGACAGCGCCTCACCCTGGTCATGGGTGACCAGCACACCGGTGGCGCCGTCGGCGCGCAGCGCCTCACGTACGTCGTGGCGCAGCGCGGCCCGCAGGCCCGCGTCGAGGGCGCTGAACGGCTCGTCCAGCAGCACCACCGACGGGCGGGGGGCCAGGGCACGGGCCACCGCCACCCGCTGCTGCTGCCCGCCGGAGAGCTGGTGCGGCATCCGGCCGCCGAATCCGGCTAGCCCGACCAGGGCCAGCACCTCCTCGACCCGGTCGACCCGACGGGCGGATCGGTCGAGACCGTAGCCGACGTTGTCTGCCACGCTGAGATGGGGGAAGAGGGCGCCCTCCTGGGGCACCACCGCGATGTGGCGGCGGTGGGCCGGGAGATGCCGGCCCCCGCCGGCCACCAGCTTGCCGTCGATGCGGATCTCGCCGGCGTCCAGCCGCTCGAAACCGGCGAGGCAGCGCAGCAGGGTGGTCTTGCCGCAGCCGGACGGGCCCAGTACGGCGGTCAGCCGACCCGACGGCACGTCGAGGTCCACCCCGGCCAGGGCGGTGACCCGTCCGTACCGCTTGATGACGCCACTGACCACGACCTCGCTCATGACGGCCTTCCGCTCATGGCTGCTTCTCCTTGTCGAGTAACCCGCTGCGGGCGACCAGCAGCCAGGTGGGCAGTGCCGAGATCGCCACCAGCAGCGCGGCATAGGGCGCGGCGGCGGCGTACGCACCGACGGCCGTACTGGTCCACAGCTCGGTGGCCAGGGTGTCCGTTCCGGTGGGGCGTAGCAGCAGGGTGGCGGGGAGCTCCTTCATCCCGGTGAGGAAGACCAGCGCGGCCCCCGCGCCGATGCCCGGCAGGACCAGCGGCAGGGTCACCGTCCGCAGGACCGTCCACGGTCCGCGACCGAGGGAGCGGGCCACCTCCTCCAGCCCGGTGGGGGACTGGGCGGCGGCGCCGGCCACCGCACCGACCGCGAGCGGCAGGAACAGCGTCGCGTACGCCAGGGCCAGCAGCCAGCGGGTCTGGTAGAGCGGGTACGCCACGTTGATGCCGAAGAAGATGAGGGAGAGTCCGACCACCACACCGGGCAGTGCGTGACCGAGGTACGCCAGCCGGTCGAGGGTGGTCGTCAACGGCCCCGGCGCGCGGGCCGCGAGCAGGCCGAGGGGCAGCGCCAGCGCCATGGTCAACGCGGCGCCGGCCAGCGAGACGGTCAGCGAGTTCCCGGCCGCGGTGAGCACCTCGGCCAGCGCACCCGGACGGGACACCCCGGCGGCGAGCCGCCGTCCCAGGCTGACCGCCGGAACGCCGAGGGCCAACCCGGCGACACCGACCAGGGCCGCCACCGCGGGCCAGCGTGCCGGCCCCAGTGCCACCCGTGGTGCCGGACGGCGCGCGCCGCCGAGTCGGGCGTACCGGGCACCGCGTCGGCGGGTGGCGGTCTCGCCGGCCAGCAGCAGCACCGTCAGTGCGACCAGCACACCGGAGAGCACCAGCGCTCCGGTGCGGTCGAAGCCGAGGTCGAAGGCGACGAAGATGGCTCGGGTGAAGGTGTCGGCGCGCAGGATGGAGACCGCGCCGAAGTCGGAGAGCACGTAGAGGGCGACCAGCAGCGCCCCGGCGCCGGTGGCGGGTCGGATCTGCCGCAACGTCACCGCGGTGAAGGTGCGCCAGCCGCTGCGCCCCAGCGACCGGGAGACCTCCTCCTGGGCGGGGTCCGCGCCGCGCAGCGCGGCTGCCACCGGCAGCAGCACGTACGGGTAGGAGCAGAGCGTGAGCACCAGCGCAGCCGGCCAGAAGCCCTCCAGCCGCGGCGCGGTCGAGACCCAGGCGAACGCCGCGATGTAGGTGGGCACCGCCAGGGGCAGCGCCGCCAGCATCGCGAACAGTCGACGTCCGGGCAGGTCGGTGCGGGTGACCAGGAAGGCGGTGCCGACCCCGAGCAGCACGCAGGCCGCCGTCACCACCGTGGCCAGCCCGAGGCTGCGCAGGGCGAGCAGGCCGACCCGCTCGGTCCACAGCTCCGCGACGATCCGGTCCCACCCCGCCTCGGCGGTGCGTACCGCGAGGTAGACCAGCGGGATCAGGGCGACGGCCACCGCGCCGGTGGAGGCCGCGAGCAGCGCCGGCCGGGGGGCCAGCCGTCGCAGGACGGAGATGCCCGACAGGGCCACCG
This sequence comes from Micromonospora aridisoli, assembly GCF_056150025.1. Taxonomy (NCBI): domain Bacteria; kingdom Bacillati; phylum Actinomycetota; class Actinomycetes; order Micromonosporales; family Micromonosporaceae; genus Micromonospora; species Micromonospora aridisoli. The sequence goes on from NZ_JAXCFK010000001.1 coordinate 595,797, forward strand.
CGGTGCGGGGCGGCCCTGCGACGGTTGGCGGAGCGGTCAGGGGACCAGCCCCGAATTCTTGATCATGGTCACGGTGGCCTCCAGCGTGTCCAGGTCGTTCAGGTCCACCTCGGGCACCGCCAGGTCGGCCAGCGGCGGCACGTACGCCGGACCCGGCACGCCGGCGACCACCGGGTACTCGAAGGTCTGCTCGGCGAAGTACGTCTGGGCCTCCTCGCCGAGCAGGAAGTCCAGGAACTGCTGCACATCAGGGTCGCTGGCGGAGCGGTTGAGCACCCCCACGCCGGCCACGTTGACCAGGGCGCCGGTGTCTCCGCCGGAGAAGAAGTGCAGCTTGGCCTTGAGGTTCTCCGGGGTGGTGCCCTGCTCCTTGGCGATCTCGCCCAGGTAGTAGTGGTTGGCGAGGCCGACCGGGACGCTGCCGTTGTTAACGTCCTCGATGATCTTGATGTTGCCGTCGCGGATCTGCGGGTCGTTGGCCTTGATCCCGGCCAGGAACTCCTCGGCCCTGGCGTCACCGTGCTGCACCCGCATCGCGGTGACGAACGCCTGGAACGAGGCGTTGGTCGGGGCGAGGGCGACCTTGCCCTTCCAGGCCGGGTCGGTCAGGTCGAAGACGGACTTCGGCAACTGGTCGGCCGGGACCAGGTCGGGGTTGTAGGCCAGTACCCGCGCCCGGGCGCTCACGCCGACCCACTGGCCGGTGCTGGCCCGGTAGGTCTGCGGCACCTTCGACGTGGTGGCCTCGGGCAGCGTGCTGAACATCCCGCGCTTGGCGACGGTGCCCAGCGCACCGGCGTCCTGGGCGAAGAACACGTCCGCCGGTGACTTGTCGCCCTCCTCGACCAGCTGGGCGGCGAGCTGCGCGGTGCTGGCGTAGCGCGGCCGTACCGTGATGCCGGTCTGCGCGGTGAACTTCTCCAACAGCGGCTTGACCAGCTGCTCGTTGCGCCCGCTGTAGACGGTGATCTGCTTGTCGTCCGGCTTGCCGGGATCGGTGTCACCGTCCCCGTCGGATCCACAGGCGGCCAGGCCCACGGTGAGCAGGCCGGCGGCGAGCAGCGCGGTGGCGCGGCGGGTGACTGACACGGTGAGACCCTTCCCCAGGTCGGAACGACCGACCGGAAGTTAGCACAGGCTAACCTCACCCGCCATCGCGGTAGGGGGCGGATCACGTCGACCGGGCCGCGAAAGGGCAGGATGGGGGCATGACGCTCGCGCTGCCCATCGACCCGGAGGCGAACCGGCTGCTGGCCCGCAGCCCGCTCGCCCTGCTGGTCGGCATGGTCCTGGACCAGCAGGTCTCGATGGAGAAGGCGTTCTCCTCGCCGTACGTCCTGGTTCAGCGGCTCGGACACGACCTGGACGCCCGGGAGCTGGCCGAGTTCGACCCGGACGCACTGGTGGCGATCTTCGCCGAGCCGCCGGCGCTGCACCGGTTTCCGAAGGCGATGGCGGCCCGCGTGCAAGAGGTGTGCCGGGTGCTGGTCGAGCGCTGCGACGGCGACGCCGCCCGGCTCTGGGCCGACCCGGCCGACGGCCGTGAACTGCTCGGACGGATCACCGCTCTGCCCGGGTTCGGTCGGCAGAAGGCACAGATCTTCCTCGCGCTGCTCGGCAAGCGGTTCGGCGTACGACCGCCGGGATGGCAGGAGGCGGCCGGCGACTACGGCGACCCGGACGCGCACCGATCCGTCGCCGATGTCACCGATGCCGAGTCGCTGCGCCTGGTCCGGGAGTACAAACAGCAGATGAAGGCGGCGGCGAAGGCCGGCAAGGACTAGACCGGGGCCGCCGGCGACGACGGCATGGGGGCGGCCAATGGCGGCGCAGCGGGGCGGTGCGCTACTCCGCGGCGAGACCGGCATGTCGCGCGCCACCTTCCTGGAGCTCTTCCTCGACCTGGCGCTCGTCTTCGCGCTGACCCGGGTGTCGGTGCGCTTCATCGACGAGATCGAGCACGGGCTGACCGTGATGGGTTTCCTGGAGACCCTGATCCTCTTCCTCGTCATCTGGCACGTCTGGACGTTGATCAATTGGGTCACCAGCCGGTATGAGCCGGAAGCTCTGACGATCGAGTTCGTCGTGGTCGGGACGATGTTCTGCAGCCTGGTGATGGCCGTCACCCTGCCCCGGGCGTTCGAGGAGCGGGCACTGCTGTTCGTGGTGGCGTACCTGGCGGCGGTGATCGGCCGTCCCGTGCTGATCGCCACCGTCCTGGGCCGCCATCCGCGCCGTACCGTGCCGTGGCGGCTCGCCGCGTGGGCGGCCGTATCGGGGGTGTTCTGGCTGGCAGGTGCCGTCGGGCTCGACGGCATGCGGTTCGGGCTGTGGGTCATGGCCATAAGCATCGACATGGTCGGATATCTGCTGGGCTGGCCGGTGCCCGGGCTGGGCCGGGCACCGGCCTCGGCCTGGCGGATCGCCGGTGAGCACATGGCCGAGCGCTACCAGCAGATCTTCCTCATCGCGCTGGGCGAGACGATCCTGGTCATCGGCATCACCTACAGCGGCGAGGGCTACGGGAGACTGGCGGCGACGGCCTTCACGGTCGCCTTCCTCACCACCGCGTTGCTCTGGCGGATCTACTTCCACCGCGCCGGCCACCTGCTCGCCGAGGCGCTGCGGCTGGCCCGTACGCCGGGTCGACTCGGTGCTTCGACGTCCATCACCCACCTGGTCATGGTGCTCGGCGTGCTGCTCACCGGGGTCGGCTACGAGTTGGTGATCGTGAAGCCGTTCGACCGGGTCGAACCGGCCTGGCTGCTCTTCGTCGTCGGCGGCCCGGTCCTGTTCCTGGCGGGGCGGATCCGTTTCGAGTACGAGATCTTCGCCCGGATATCCCGGGCGCGGGTGCTGGTGGTGCTGGCGCTGGTCGGGTCCGCGCCACTGCTCCTGCTCGGGACACCGATGCTCGCGCTGTCCGTGGTCGCCACCTGGTTGGCCGTGGTCGTCGTCGTGGACGTGCTGCGCGGCCGGCACCGGCCGATGGAGCCCTCGGCCTCTCCACTGGGTCGCATGGAACCGGGTGGGGGCAACTTCCCGACCTGATCCCGTGGGCGGCGCTCGTCAGGCGGCGCTCGTCAGGCGGCGCTCGTCAGGCGGCGCTCGGGTGGGCGAGGGAGGCGATGGCCCGTCGCACGTCGGCCAGCGACACGGTGGCCGAGTCGTCCAGGTCGGCCAGGCCGGCCTCGATCCACTGCCGCATCAGCGTGGTCACACCGATGCCCCGGGCGTCGGCGGCGGCCCGTACCCGTTCGTACGTCTCCAACGGCAGGCGGACCGACCGGCTGACCATCGGGGTCTCGGTGTCGGGGCTGGGCAGCTCGACCGCCTGACTCTCGTCGATCAGATCGGCGAACCGGTCGCCGCCGCTGTGGAACTGCTTGGTCGCGTCGTGACGGTTCATCGTCACCGCCTCCTCGTCTCCGGAGATCGTCGCACGGCCTCGTCATAGCGTTTGGTCTCGACGTCGCTCAGCTCGCGGGCGGAGAGAACGTCCCAGTCGTTGTCGGTGCCGTCGGCCTCGGCCAGTAGCACGGCCACCCGACGGCCGCGGGCGGTGGCGGCGTAGACCACCATCACGTCGTCGCCGAGGTGACGGATGACCCGCCGGCCGCTGTGCAGCGCCTCCCAGACTTCCCCCGGCGTGACGTCGTAGACGCGCAGATTGGCCAGCGCCTCGTCGGTGAAGCTGAACCTGCTGCCCACCCGGTCAGCGTACCACGTACGTAACACGCCAGCCCGGGGACGACGATTCTCGCCGCTGGTCCGGTCGGAGTGACAGGATGGGGTGCGACCCCTCCGGAGGAGGTACCACGGTGAAGCATCAGGCGTACCGGCCGATCCTCATCACCGACGCCTCGCGCAGCCAGGATGATCAACTGACCAGCCGGCAGCGGCGCTATGTCGTGATGATGGGCGTCCGCGTCGTCTGTGTGATCGTCGGCGCGATCCTGGTCGGCGTGCGGGCACCCCTGCTCTGGCTCTGGCTGCCCCTGGTCGCCCTGGGGATGGTGCTCATCCCGTGGCTGGCGGTGCTGCTGGCCAACGACCGACCTCCCAAGGAGCGCCACCGCCTCGCCAACCGATTCTCGTCGCGTTCGGCGACCGAGGCGGCTCCACCCCCGCTGAGTCTCGCGGCCGAGGAGCGGCCACACAAGATCATCGACGCTGAACCCTGATCCCGCCGGGCCCGCGTTCAGCGAGCCGGGCGGGCACCCACCTGAGCGACCGCCGCGGCACCGAGATCGGTGGCCCGGGCCAGAGCGGCGTGCGGGGTCGCCCCGGCCAGCCAGGCGTTCAGCAGGCCCGCCGCGAAGGCGTCACCCGCCCCGGTCACGTCGCGCACCGCCACCCGGCGGGCGGGCACGGTGACGAGTGCGGCATCGCGATCCACCCAGGTCGCGCCGCGCCCGCCGCGCTTGACCACCACGCGGCGGGCGGCGGCGACGAGGGCCCTTCCCTGCGCCGCCGGTTCGAGTCCGCCGGCCAGCACCGTCGCCTCGTCGACGTTCACCAGTAGCAGGTCGACCTCGCGTACCCAGGTCAGGAACGCCGCAGCCCCGACCGCCCGCAGCGGCGCCGCCGAGGCCGCGTCGACACTGGTGGTGAGGCCACGCTCGCGGGCGCCGGCCAGTGCCCGCAGGCCGGCTGGCCGGGAGTCGGCGTCCAGCAGGGTGTACCCGGACAGGTGCAGATGTGTCGCGTCCGGCGTGCCGGCCAGGACCGCGTCGACGTGACCGGGGCGCAGGCGCACGTTCGCACCGCGCTCAGTGATCATCGTGCGTTCGTGGCCGGCCGTCAGCACGATCACCGTGCCGGTGGCGGACCCGACGACCCGCTCCACCGCGCAGTCGACTCCGGCGGCGGTCAACTCCGTCACCCGGTCACGTCCGGGGCCGTCGTCACCGACCGCGCCCACCAGCGTCACCGGTACGCCCTGGGCGGCGAGCCAGGACGCGGTGTTGGCCGCCTGCCCGCCCCCGGTCGACCGGATCGTCGCCGGGGTGTCGGAGCCGGCGGCCAGCGGACCGGCGAGCACCGCCACCACGTCGGTGACCACGTCACCGACGACCAGGACGCGGCCGCCCCGGGGTCGGTCCCGGGAGCCGTCCGCGCGGGGTGGGGTGCCGCCCGGCCCGGCCGCCTCACTCACGCCGCCGCCTCGCTTCGCCCGCTCACGCCGGTGCGTCGGCTCGGCGGCGGGCCGCGGCGACCGCGATCCGGGCGGCGAGATCGGCGTTGCGGAGGATGATCCGGACATTGACCGCCAGGCTGGCGCCCTCGGTGGCGGAGTGGAAGTGAGCCAGCAGGTACGGCGTGACGGCCTTTCCGGTCACCCCGTCGCGCTCGAGCAGCGCAAGACCCTCGGCGAGCGTGCGGTCGTGCAGGTCCGGGTCGAGCTGCTCGTCGGTGGGCAGCGGGTTGGCCACGATCAGTCCGCCACGGTGCGCGCGGTGCTGCTCGCGGGCGGCCAGGGCGTCGGCGACCAGTTCGGGCGAGTCGACCGACCAGTCCAGGTCGAAGCCGCCGTCGGTGATGAAGAAGCCCGGGAACCGACGGGTGCGGTAGCCGACCACGGCCACCCCGAGGGTCTCCAGACGCTCCAGGGTGGCTCCGACGTCGAGGATCGACTTCACCCCGGCACAGACCACCGCTATCGGAGTACGCGCCAGGGTGACCAGGTCGGCCGACTCGTCGAAGGTCTGCGCCGCCTCGCGGTGCACCCCGCCCAGGCCACCGGTGGCGAACACGCCGATGCCCGCCGCCGCCGCCACGGCGCTGGTCGCGGCCACGGTGGTGGCACCGTCCGCCCCGGTCGCGGCGGCCACCGCGAGGTCACGCACGGAGAGTTTGGTCACGCCGTCGGCGGTGGCCAGTCGGGTCAGTTCGGCGTCGTCCAGGCCCACCACGAGCTCCCCGGCGACCATGCCGATGGTGGCGGGCACGGCGCCGGCCTCCCGGACGGCCTGTTCGATCTGCCGGGCCACCCGAAGATTGTCCGGCCGGGGCAGCCCGTGCGAGACGATGGTGCTCTCCAGGGCGACCACGGGACCCTGCTCGCGCAGGGCCCGGGCCACCTCGGTGCCGTAGCGAAGGTGAAAGTCGGTCACAATCGCTCACCGTACGCCCGCCACGCGGGTCACCTCAGGTGGACCGGGTGAGGGTGACCTGCCAAACTTGTCGGTCGGAGGTGCAGACGTGAGTACACAGGTCCTCGAACGTCCCGAGCTGAAGGACGCCGACACCGGTCCGGAGATGTTCCACTACGTCCGGAAGGAAAAGATCGCCGAAAGTGCCGTCATGGGCACCTTCGTCGTCGCGCTGTGCGGGGAGACGTTTCCGGTCACGAAGACGCCCAAGCCGGGTTCGCCGGTCTGCCCCAAGTGCAAGGAGATCTACGACTCGTACCAGGACTGAGCCGGGCGACCCCCGCGACGGCCCGCGTAACCTGCGGCGGTGACCACCTCCACCGCCCTTCTCCTGGCTGACCTGGCCGGGGTCGCGGTCTTCGCCGCCTCGGGCGCCTCCGCGGCGGTGGCCAAACGACTTGACCTCTTCGGCGTCGTCTTCGTCGGCTTCGTGGCCGCCCTCGGTGGCGGGATCGTCCGGGACCTGGTCATCGACGAGGTTCCGCCGCTGGCCTTCGCCGACTGGCGGTACGCGACCGCCGCCGCCGTGACCGCGGCGGCCGTCTTCTGGCTGCACCCGCAACTGGCCCGGCTGCGTACCACCGTTCTGGTACTGGACGCGGCCGGGCTCGGCCTGTTCACCGTCGTCGGCACGCTGAAGGCTCTCGAGGCCCAGGTGCCGGCGGTCGGCGCCTGCCTGATCGGCATGCTCACCGCGATCGGTGGTGGACTCGGGCGAGACCTGCTCACCGGTGAGATCCCGGTGGTGCTGCGGCGGGAGATCTACGCCGTCGCGTCGCTCGGCGGTTCGATCGTGGTGGTGCTGCTGTACGGCCTGGGTTACACCGGGCCGGTCCCGCTCACCGCCGCCGTGGTCCTGGTCTTCGGCGTACGCCTGGTGGCGCTGCGGCGGCGCTGGTCGGCGCCGGTGGCGACGCTGCGCCCGCCGCCCCCCGGCCGGTCGGGGCTCTCGCCCGAGTGAGCGATGGTGGCGCAGGGCACGCTGTGGCCGCTGTGGCGTCGCGTGGGCTCCGGGACCGGTCCTGGTTATGCTGAGTCGGCCTTCGCGGCTCGGCTGCGCGGAGGCATTTTCGTGGGGCGGGCACCGTGCCCCTCGGCCCGGGTCCGCCGGCCTGCGGCCGGGAACCGTGCGGCCGGAGAGGAGCGAACGCGTGGCAGTCCGGACGCCGGAGCTCGAGACGTTCCCGCCCCTGCGCGCCTGGCAGCGCAAGGCTCTGGTGGAGTACCTGCGCCGTCGCGCCGAGGACTTCACGGCGGTCGCCACCCCGGGGGCCGGGAAGACCACCTTCGCCCTGCGGATCGCCGCCGAGCTGCTCGCCGACGGCAGTGTCGAGGCGGTCACCGTGGTGGCCCCGACCGAGCACCTGAAGACCCAGTGGGCGGAGTCGGCGGCCCGGGTGGGCATCCAGCTCGACGCCGCCTTCCGCAACGCCGACCTGCACTCCTCGGCGGACTTCCACGGTGCCGTGGTCACCTACGCCCAGGTCGGCATGGCGCCGCACGTGCACCGCCGCCGCACCATGACCCGACGGACCCTGGTCATCCTCGACGAGATCCACCACGCCGGTGACTCGCGTACCTGGGGTGACGGGGTGAAGGCGGCCTTCGAGCCCGCGGTACGCCGGCTGATGCTGACCGGTACGCCCTTCCGGTCCGACGACAACCCCATCCCGTTCGTCAGCTACGAGCGGGGTGACGACGGCCTGCTGCGTTCCCGGGCCGACTCGGTCTACGGCTACAGCGACGCGCTGCGCGACGGCGTGGTGCGGCCGGTGCTGTTCCTGGCGTACTCGGGGGAGACCCGGTGGCGCACCAACGCCGGGGAGGAACTGGCGGCCCGGCTGGGTGAGCCGATGACGCAGGATCTCGTCGCCCAGGCCTGGCGTACCGCCCTGGATCCGGCGGGCGACTGGATGCCCCAGGTGCTGCGGGCCGCTGACGCCCGGCTGACCGTGCTGCGGGAGGCGGGCATGCCCGACGCCGGTGGGCTCGTCATCGCCAGCGACCAGCAGACGGCCCGCTCGTACGCCAAGCTCATCGAGCAGGTGACGGGGGAGAAGGCGGCCGTCGTGCTCTCCGACGACGCGGGCGCTTCGGCCCGGATCGCGACGTTCGCGGCGTCCGAGCAACGCTGGCTGGTCGCGGTACGGATGGTGTCCGAAGGTGTCGACATCCCCCGGTTGGCCGTCGGTGTGTACGCGACCAGCGCGAGTACCCCGCTGTACTTCGCGCAGGCGATCGGGCGGTTCGTCCGGGCCCGTCGCCCGGGGGAGACCGCGTCGGTCTTCCTGCCCAGCGTGCCGCACCTGCTCGGGTTGGCCAGCGAGATGGAGGCCGAACGGGACCACGTGCTCGGCAAGCCGAAGGACCGCGAGGGCTTCGACGACGATCTGCTGGAGCGAGCCCAGCGCGACGAGCAGGCGAGCGGAGAACTGGAGAAGCGTTTCGCCGCGCTCTCCGCCACCGCCGAACTGGATCAGGTGATCTTCGACGGCGCCTCGTTCGGTACGGCGGCGCAGGCCGGCACCCCCGAGGAGGAGGAGTACCTGGGCCTGCCCGGACTGCTCACCCCGGACCAGGTGGCGTCGCTGCTCGCCAAGCGGCAGGCCGATCAGCTGGCCGCCCAGCGACGTCGGGCGACCGAGCGGGCGGGGTCCGCTGCGCCCACGGCCGCGCCAGCGGCGCCGATGAGCGCCGCCCAGCGGCGGGTGGCACTACGCCGCCAGCTCAACGCCCTGGTCGCGGCCCAGCATCACCGTACCGGCCAGCCGCACGGCAAGATCCACGCCGAGCTGCGCCGCATCTGCGGCGGCCCCCCCAGCGCCCAGGCCACCATCGAACAACTCGAAGAACGCATAGCCACCGTCCAAACCCTCTAACCCCTCACCCCACCGCCCCCGAGTTCACCTCCCCGCCCGGTTGATCATGAAGTTGTTGTGGTGGGCAAACGCTTGCCAAGGGCAACAACTTCATGATCAACGCAGCGGTCAGCGGTCAGCGGGCAGCGGTCAGCGGTGTGCGGGGGATGCAAAAAGCCGGCCGGAGACATCCTCTGGATGTCTCCGGCCGGCTTATGTCGGGGTCGCTGAGCCCTCAGTTGGCCATCAGGTCGGCGCCGCGCCAGTTGAACTCCGGGTCCGTCGCGTACCGTACGGTGATCTTGACTAGATCCTCGGCGTACTTGTTGGCGTGGTGCCCACAGAACACCAGCTCACTGCCACCCGCCAGGGTGATCCGGAGCTTGCCGGCGGCATTGCAGCGGTCGCACCGTTCATCGGCGGCCGGGGGGCTCACCGTCTCGGGCGGCGGCGTGAGGGTCGGGGTCATCGCCTTCCTCCTCTGGTCGTCACCGATGAACACTCTCTTCGGTCTTGGTCACCTATCGTGCAACACCCTTGGCGGGCCTCGCCTTCCCTGTGTGCCCGCGGGGGACCGAGGTCACACATGGCACGGACAGTGTGCCGTGCCCCCAGGGTGCCACGTCAACGATCACAATCGTGCAACCACCTGATCACCATCCGACGTTGCACACCAGGTGATCAAAACGGCACGTTCGGTTGACGGATCCTGATCAGTCGAGGTAGTCGCGCAGCACCTGGGAACGGGACGGGTGCCGGAGCTTGGACATCGTCTTGGACTCGATCTGCCGGATCCGCTCCCGGGTCACCCCGTAGACCTGACCGATCTCGTCAAGCGTACGCGGCTGGCCGTCGGTCAGCCCGAACCGGAGACGTACCACACCCGCCTCACGCTCGGACAACGTCTGGAGGACCTGCTGGAGCTGGTCTTGGAGCAGGGAGAAGGAGACCGCGTCGACCGCGACGACCGCCTCCGAGTCCTCGATGAAGTCACCGAGCTGGCTGTCGCCCTCGTCACCGATGGTCTGGTCGAGCGAGATGGGCTCCCGGGCGTACTGCTGGATCTCCAGCACCTTCTCCGGTGTGATGTCCATCTCCTTGGCCAGCTCCTCCGGCGTGGGCTCCCGGCCCAGGTCCTGGAGCAGCTCCCGCTGGATCCGGCCCAGCTTGTTGATCACCTCGACCATGTGGACCGGGATGCGGATGGTGCGGGCCTGGTCGGCCATGGCGCGGGTGATGGCCTGGCGGATCCACCAGGTGGCGTAGGTGGAGAACTTGTAGCCCTTGGTGTAGTCGAACTTCTCGACGGCGCGGATGAGGCCGAGGTTGCCTTCCTGGATGAGGTCGAGGAAGGCCATGCCGCGGCCGGTGTACCGCTTGGCCAGCGAGACGACCAGGCGCAGGTTCGCCTCCAACAGGTGGTTCTTGGCGCGCTCGCCGTCCCGGGAGATCCAGAGCAGGTCGCGCTGCATGTCCCGGGCGAGCTTCTCCTCGCCCTCGTCGGCCGCCCGCAGACGCTCCGCGGCGTAGAGCCCGGCCTCGATCCGCTTGGCCAGCTCCACCTCCTGCTCGGCGTTGAGCAGCGGGACCTTGCCGATCTGCTTCAGGTACGCCCGGACCGAGTCCGCCGAGGCGGTCAGCTCGGCGTCCCGGCGCGCCTGCTTGAGCGCCTCGGACTCCTCGTCGTCCCACTCGAAGTCGTTGTCGGTGGCGGAACTCGCCGCGTCGGCCGCGGCGGCCTGGGCCAGCTCCGCCGGCTCCTCGACCACCACGTCCTCGATCTCGGCGGCGAGTTCCTCGGGGTTGACCTCGCCCTCGGCCGCTTCGCCCTCGGGGCCCTTGCCCGCCGCCTTGGCCGGCTTGGCCGTACCCGTCGCGGCGGCCACCGTGGCCTTGGTGGCCCGGGTGGACTTCTTGGCCGGCGCGGCGGCCTTCGCGGCCACGTCCGCGGTGGTGCCGGCCGCCTTGCGCGAGGTCGCCTTCCGCGGGGCCGGTGCTGGCGCCTCCTCGGCCGCGGGTGCCTGCGTCGGGGCGGGCGCGGCCGCCTTCTTGGTGGTCTTGGCGGTGGTGGCCCGGGACGCGGGGGTGGCGGACCGGGCGGCGGCGACCCGTCGGCGGGTGCTGGCCGACCCGTCGACCACGACGGTCACCCCGGCCTCGGAGAGCGCCCGCAGGATCTTCTTGGCCTGGGCCGGAGTCACCTCGGCGGACTCGACGGTGCGCGCGAGCTGGGCCGACGTGAGCTGGCCGCCGGCGCTCTGCGCGTGGGCGATCAGGGTGTCGGTGAGCGAGCGAACGTCGGCGCCGGTCTGGCGGGGTTCTGTCACGAATGACCTTCCGGAGGCGAAGAGCGAGCACGGCCGGGTTCGTCCGACGCAGCGTGGGGCACCGCGCCGGGCGATGTGGTTGAGGAACCCTCGTGTCCCGGGCCGGCCGGCTGTCGGGCGGTCCGTGGCGCGTGGGCAGGGGTGAATTGTAACGCCGTCTGCGGCGACCATCCTGCGCCGCACGGCTGATCGACGGTTGGGACCGCCGATTCGGTGCGCTTTTGGACTTTGTAAGGATGATACCCGCGCGGAACCCGGATACCCGGCCGTGCGGGAAGGGGACGGAGATGGAGCGCTCGGCGCCACCGCCGCCGCAACTGCTGGAGATCGCGATCGAGGTGGCGCGGGGCGCGGCGGCGACCGCGTACCGGATGCGCACCGAGGGCGTCTCGGTCGCGGCGACCAAGAGCACCGTCACCGACGTGGTGACCGCGGCCGACCGGGCCGTGGAGCGCCAGATCACCGCCGAACTGCGCCGGCTACGGCCCCATGACGCGGTGCTGGGCGAGGAGTACGGCGCGGCGGCGCCCGACGACGGCCCCCGGGCCCGGGTGCGGTGGATCGTGGACCCGATCGACGGCACCGTCAACTACCTGTACGGACTGACGCACTGCGGGGTGTCGATCGCCGCGGAGGTGGACGGCCAGGTGGTGGCGGGCGTGGTACGCAACCTCCACACCGGCGAGGAGTGGACCGCGACCGTCGGCGGCGGCGCCTGGCGCGAGGGGCGGCGGTTGCGCTGCTCCACCGAGACCGATCTCGGTCAGGCGCTGGTGATCACCGGCTTCGGTTACGACTCCGCCCGCCGGGTCCATCAGGCCCGGGTGCTGACCGAGCTGATTTCGCACGTACGCGACATCCGCCGCCTCGGCGCCGCCGCCGTTGATCTCTGCCTGGTCGCCGAGGGGCGGGCCGACGCCTACTACGAGAAGGGCCTGGCCGCCTGGGACCAGGCGGCCGGCGCGCTGGTGGCCACCGAAGCCGGCCTGCGCGTCGGTGGGCTCAAGGGGTCGGACGCCGGGCCGGAGATGGTCATCGCCGCCCCGCCGGCGCTGTTCGACGCGCTGCACGACCGCCTGGCCGCCCTGGACGCCTCCGGCGGTCCCTGACACCGCTCGGCGGCTCGGCCGGTCGGCGAGCCGCCGAGCGGCCCGTCGGATGCTCAGTCGTCGACCGGCATCGGGCAGGAACCGGGCGGGGCGACCGGTGCGCCGAGATCGCCCAGCGACTGGTTGACCTCGGTGATGGTGGCCAACTGCTGGAAGCTGGTGCCCAGCACCACGTCGACGATGTCGTCCTCGCGCTTGGGGTTGTACTCCAGTTCGGCGTTGCCGAGGAAGTACGCCCGCAGCAGGTGGGCCGAGCCGACTCCCTTCGGGCCGTAACGCAGGACCGCCACGTCGTCGATCTTTTTCTTCTGGCTGGCTTCCTTCTGCACCTGGAAGTCCCGGTTCCGGAAGTCGTCTCCGACGCTGGCGGCCAGGCCGGGACGGTCCGTGCCGTTGAGCACGTTGATCTTGACATCCTTGTGGTCGCGCAGGGTCACGTCGGCGCGCGGCCAGTCATCGGGACAACCCTGGCCGACACCGGCGTTACCCTGGGTGTCCTTGACCAGGGCGATGACCACGAAGACCAGGGCGACCACCGCCAGCATGCCGACGACAACGAGTGCTCGCACTCGCGCAAAGCTCATCAGGGCACTCCCGGGCAATGGTGGGTGGCAGCGGCCGTCGGTCGGGCCGTCCCGGCGGCCGTCGGGTACGCCGCTGAGGTTAACGGGTGTCCGGCCGTCGCGTGGAAACAGTCCGACATGCCGGCGCGCCATCGGAGAACGGGGTAGTACTACCCCTATCTTCGTGTCGCCTGAGTCACATTGGGAACAACTTCCCGTGCAGGGGCGTACATCTCAGCCACGAGGGCGGTATACATGCCTCGCCCAAAGGGGGGGTAGGGTTCCGCGCTCGCCGGGGAGATCCTCTGGCGTCTGGCCCGAGCGGTCGTCGGGTCAGGTGGCCGACACTAGCGGTGGCCGGCCAGCGGAACCGAAACAGCGTCGTCCGGCGTTACAACCGGAAGCGACAACATCGAAATGGGAGAGTGAAACCGATGGCCACCGACTACGACGCCCCGCGCCGCGACGAGGTCGACCTCGGCGAGGACAGCCTGGAAGAGCTCAAGGCCCGGCGCGTCGACTCGCAGTCGGGCGCCGTGGACGTCGACGAGGCCGAAGTGGCTGAGAGCTTCGAGTTGCCCGGTGCCGACCTTGCTGACGAGGAACTGACGGTCAAGGTGCTGCCGATGCAGCAGGACGAGTTCCGCTGTGCCCGCTGCTTCCTGGTGCACCACCGCAGTCAGTTGGCGGTGGAGCGCAACGGCGAGCTGATCTGCCGAGAGTGCGTCTGACAGCAGGGCGACGACCACGATCACGGCGGCGACTCCCGAGTGGAGTCGCCGCCGCCCGGCTCGGCGAGCGCCGCGCCGCCCAACCTGGTTGACTCGTTATTCATGAGCGAGCGCGACGAGCGTGCCGAGAACGGTACGGGCGAGCTGGGGGCGACGGTCGCGGCGCTGACCGCCGACGAGATCGAGCCGGCAAAACGACGTCAACTGCTCGCCCGGCTGGTGGGGCAGGCCCGCGCCCGGGGAATCGGCGACCTGTTCAAGCCGAAGGCCGCGCTGCGCTGGATGGTGGACACGGTCGCCGAGATCGCCCCCCACGTACCCGTCCGGGACCTCGCCACCCTGCGGCGGCACTTTCCCGGGTTGGACGACGAGGAGTTGGCCGACCGGCTGGTCCGCAACGCGTCCCGGGCGACGGCGGGAGTCGGCGCGGCCGGCGGGGGCGCCTCGGCGGTCCAGTGGACGGTCACGCCGAGCCTGCTCTCCGCCCCGGTGCTGCTCGCCGCCGAGACCGTCGCGGTGGTGGCGGTGGAGCTGAAGCTGACCGGCGAGCTGCACGAGATCTACGGCGCACCGCTGCCGGCCGGCGGCACCGAACGGACGGTCGCCCTGGTGCAGGCCTGGGCCAACCAGCGCGGGGTCAACCCGATGATGCCCGGTGTCGGCGTGGGTGCCGTGCTGGGCACTGCCGCCCGGCACGAACTGCGGGACACCCTGCTCAAGCGCTTCGGCCGCAACCTGACCACGCTGGGCCCCTTCCTCACCGGCGCGGCCGTGGCGAGTTACCTGAACCGGCGGGCCACCCGGACGCTGGCCGACCAGCTCCGCGCCGATCTGCGCCGGCAACGGCGTGGCCTGCCCGGCGTACCACCGGCCCCGCCCGCGTTGCCCGGCTCCTCCTGACCGTCGGTCGGGTCGGAGCCGGTGCCACCCGGATCGCCGGTGCGTCGGGACAGCTCGACCGGCGGACGTGGTGGCGGCCCGCCAGCGCCGCCGTCGAAGTGTCCGGTCAGCGCGCCGCGTCGCGGGCGGCCAGCAGGGCGTCGGCCAGCTCGACCGGATGCCGGGAACTGACCACCCAGAACGGTGTGGGGTCAGCCGGATCGTCCAGCACCACCTGGACCGCGCCGGGGATCCACGGTCGCTGGACGACGAACGCCAGCGGGTCGGCACCGACGCCGAGCACCTCACGCCGACCCTCGGCGTCCAGCGCGACGGCGTCGGCGACGAACCGGACGGGTAGCCGGGCGTCGTCGACCCGCAGCTCGCCGTCGACCACGGCGACCCTGATTCGGCCCAGCCACGCCAGCCCGGCCACGGCTGCCGGCAGCAGCACCGCGAACGGCAGCCAGGCGCGTACACCGGCGGCGCCCATCCACACCTCGACGGCGAGCAGGGCCGCGGCGACGAGCCCTGCGAGCCACAACCACCAGGGCAGACGCAGCCGTTCGGTGTAGGCCGGGGCCGTCGAGACGGACGAGGAAGACGGTGACTGGCTCACTCGTGCCAGGGTACGGCGCGGCGACGCCCGGGTACCGGGCAGGATGACAGGGTCACCCCCAGCGGAACGGACGAAAGAGGGACATCGTGACCGACGTGGTGCCCGTGCCGGTCCGGCGGCTCGACCCCGAGCTGCCGATGCCGGCGTACGCCCATCCCGGTGACGCCGGTGCCGACCTGGTGGCGGCCGCCGACGTGGAACTGCCACCCGGCGGCCGGGCACTGGTGCCGACCGGGGTGGCGATCGCCCTGCCGGAGGGGTACGTGGGCCTGGTGCACCCCCGATCGGGGCTCGCCGCCAGACTCGGCGTGACGGTGCTCAACGCGCCCGGTACGGTCGACGCCGGCTACCGGGGTGAGATCCTGGTCAACCTGATCAACCATGACCGGGCCGTGCCGGTGAAGATCTCCCGGGGCGACCGGATCGCGCAACTGGTTGTGCAGCGGGTGGAACGGGCGGTCTTCCAGCCGGTGGCCGAGTTGCCCGGGTCCGGACGGGGGACCGGTGGGCACGGCTCCACCGGCGGGCACGCCGGACTGGTACCGCCGCCGGCCACGGACGGCGCGGATGGACGAGATGGCACCGTGAGTGCGAACAGCGGAGGTTGGACGCAGTGATCTTCTCCCGAAAGCGGGCCGCGGGACGGCACGCCCGTGACGAGCGGGCCCTCGACGTGCCCGACACCGCCGAGGGCACCGTACCGGCCCCGGCGGAGCCGGCGCGCGGCCCGTACGACGTCACCGAGGCCCCGGCCGGGGTGCAGCGGCTCGATCTGGGCAGCCTGCAGATCCCAGCGGTGCCCGGGGTCGAGGTGCGGGTGCAGGCCGACCAGCAGGGGGTGATCCAGCAGGTCGTGCTGGTGCACGGCCAGAGCGCCCTGCAGCTCGGTGTCTTCGCCGCCCCCCGTTCCGAGGGCATCTGGGACGAGGTGCGCGAGGAGATCCGCCAGTCCCTGCTCGCCGACGGGGCCGCCGCGCAGGAGGTCACCGGCGAGTACGGCACCGAGCTGCACGCCCGGGTACGCACCGAGGACGGCCTGACCGACCTGCGGTTCGTCGGCGTCGACGGACCGCGCTGGATGGTCCGCGCGGTGTACCAGGGTGCGGCGGCCACCGATCCCGCCGCCGCCGGCCCGCTGGCCCACTGCCTGGACGGGCTGGTCGTCGACCGGGGAGCCGAGGCCAAGCCGGTACGTGAGCCGCTGCCACTGCGGCTGCCGCGCGAGGCGGGTGAGCAGGCGACGGCGGACCCGGCCGCCGGAGGGGCCGACGCGGCGTCGGCGCCCGGCGTCCGCTGAGCGCTCGGTGGGGCCGGGGCTCCGCCGCGACAGCGGCCGGGCGAGCGTTTCCGGTGCGCCGGAGACGCCCTGTCCGGCGTACGCTGGCGGGTGCCGTCCGGCGTCGCCGGGCGGTGGTTCCGGTACCGACCGGCCGGCGTGGAGAGGGTGACGCGGAGCTCATGACCACCGACGAGGGTCGGGGTTCGCTGCGGCGGATGCTGCGACGGCTCACCGCGAGCGAGGCCGAGATCGAGGCGCAGCAGTTGCAGCGGGAGAGCGCCCGCTGTGGTGCGATGCCGGTCCTACAGTGTGCGCGGGGGCAGATGGTGTCGGTCAGCGGCCGGCTGCGTACCGTCGTCTACACCCCCCGGACGAACCTGCCGGCGCTGGAGGCGGAGCTCTACGACGGCAGCGATGTCGTGATGCTGGTCTGGCTCGGGCGGCGGCACATCGTCGGCATCGAGCCGGGACGACACCTGACGGCCCGGGGGAGGGTCGCGGTGCGCGACGACCGCAAGGTGATCTACAACCCGTACTACGAGCTGGAGCCGTCGAAGTGAACTTGCGGGCGTTGCGGATGGACAGCGGGCGATGACGACCGGACAGCACCCGGCGACCCAGCCGGAGATCGGGCCGGCGGACGAGGAGCGGTTGCCCACCGTCGCCGAGCAGATGGCCGACCAGCTCGGGGGCTGGCGAGGGCTGGCCGAGTCCAGCATCCCGGTGGTGGTCTTCGTGATCGCCAACATCGTCGGCGAGCTGCGGCCCGCCGTGATCGCCTCGGTGGCGGTGGCGGTGCTGATCGGCGGGTTGCGGTTGGCTCAGCGCCGGCCGGTGCGGCACGCGGTCAACGGGCTGTTCGGCATCGGGATCGGTGCCGCCATCGCCTGGCGTACGGGCGATGCGCGCGACTTCTACCTGCCGGGGATCCTCTACGGCATCGGCTACGGCCTGGCCCTGCTGCTCTCGGCGGCGATCCGGCAGCCGCTGGTCGGCTGGATCTGGTCGGTGCTGGTGGCCAAGGGCAGCGCCGAGTGGCGCGACGATCCCCGGCTGGTCCGCACCTTCACCAGGCTGACCGTGCTCTGGGGGGTGGTGTGGCTGGCCAAGGTCGGTGTGCAGGCCGCCATCTACCTCGCGGCCCGCCGGTTCGACCAGCTCGGCGACGAGGCCGCCGCCGCGGACATGGAGACCGCGCTCGGGGTGGCGCGGCTGGTCCTGGGCTACCCGCCGTACGTGCTGCTGCTGCTGATCACCGTCTGGACGGTGCGGCGGGTGACCCGCGAGCGCTCCGCGGAGCCGCTGACGAGCTGAACCCGCCGCCGACGGTGATCTGCTCGGCTCGGCCGGGTGGCCCCGCCGTGATCGATCGGGGTGCTGCGGTCAGCGTGACTCGCGGGTGCGTTCGACGCTGTCCGCGCCGAGCATCACCGCCCGTACGGCGTCCTCGACCTCGGCGGTGCAGACGAAGACCAGTTCGTCGCCGGCCTCGACCGGGTCGTCCGCGCTGGGCACCAGGACCCGCTTGCCGCGCAGGATCGCCACCAGCGCGGAGTCCCGGGGCAGCGGCACCTCCCGCAGCGGACGCCCGACGTAGGGCGCGGTCGGCGGCAACGTGATCTCGACCAGGTTCGCCTCGCCCTGCCGGAACGTCATCAGGCGGACCAGGTCGCCGACCGTCACCGCCTCCTCGACCAGCGCGGCCATCACCCGTGGCTTGCTGACCGCCACGTCGACGCCCCACTGCTCGGTGAACAGCCACTCGTTCTCGGCCCGGTTGACCCGGGCGACCACCCGGGGCACGGCGAACTCGGTCTTGGCCAGCAGCGAGACCACGAGGTTGACCTTGTCGTCGCCGGTGGCCGCGACCACCACGTCGCAGCCGGCCAGCTCGGCCTCCTCCAGGCTGGTCAGCTCGCAGGCGTCGGCCAGCACCCACTCCGCGTCCGGCACCCGGGCCGGCCGGAGCATCCGTGGCTGGCGCTCGATCAGCATCACCTGGTGGCCGTTCTCGATCAACTCCTGGGCGATGGAGCGGCCCACGTTGCCGGCGCCCGCGATGGCAACCCGCATGATCACTGCCCCCCTTCCGGCGCTGCCGCCACCGACGTGACCGTCGCCACCATGTCGTCGGTGACCAGCATGAAGAGCTGGTCACCCTCCTGCACCACGCTGGACGCGGTGGGCAGCGTGCCGATGCCGAACCGGATCAGGTACGCCACCCGGGCCCCGGTCGCCTCCTCCAGGGTGCGCACCGGGCGGCCGATCCATTCCTTGTGCACCGGCACCTCCACGATCGAGACGGTGCTGGTGGGGTCGCGGAAGATCTCCACGTTGCCCTCGGGCAGCAGGTGCCGCAACATCCGATCGGCCGTCCACCGGACGGTGGCCACGGTGGGAATGCCCAGCCGCTCGTAGACCTGGGCGCGGCGCTGGTCGTAGATGCGGGCCGCCACGCGGCTCACGCCGAAGGTCTCGCGGGCCAACCGGGCCGAGATGATGTTGGAGTTGTCGCCGCTGGAGACGGCGGCGAAGGCGTCCGCCCGCTCGATGCCGGCCTGGCGCAGCACGTCGCCGTCGAAGCCGGCCCCGGTGACGGTGACGCCGGCGAAATCGGGCCGTAGCCGGCGGAAGGCGTCCGCGTCCTGGTCGATGACCGCTACCGAGTGCCCCCGGGACTCCAGGTTGTGGGCCAGGGTCGAGCCGACCCGGCCACATCCCATGATCACGACATGCACGCTGCCTCCCACGATGCGTACCGCTGCGCCTCGTCGCCTGCGAGCCTGCCACCTCGGGGCCACGGACGGGGACCGACGGTACTCCGGCATCGGGGCCGCCCGCAGCCGGCCACCCCACGCGCCCGCCGTCGGTGGTCGTACGCTTTGCCGTTGTGGCCCGATCCACCTCCCTGCTGAAGCGGCTGCTCGTCGGCCGGCCGTTCCGGTCCGACCGGCTGAAGCACACCCTCCTGCCGAAGCGCATCGCCCTGCCCGTCTTCGCCTCCGACGCGCTGTCCAGCGTCGCGTACGCGCCGGACGAGATCCTGCTGATGCTCTCCATCGCGGGCGCCTCGGCGTTCGTGTTCTCGCCGTGGGTCGCCTTCGGCGTGGTCGTGGTCATGCTGACCGTGGTCGCCAGCTACCGGCAGAACGTGCACGCCTACCCGTCCGGCGGCGGCGACTACGAGGTGGCCACGGTGAACCTCGGTCCGCGCGCCGGGGTGGGGGTGGCCAGCGCGCTGCTGGTGGACTACGTGCTGACCGTCGCCGTGTCGGTCGCCTCCGGGGTGGCCAACCTCGGCTCGGTCATTCCCTTCGTGGCGACCCACAAGGTGCTCGTCGCGGTCTGCGCCGTGGTGCTGTTGACCGCGGTCAACCTGCGCGGGATCAAGGAGGCGGGCAGCGCGTTCGCCATCCCGACGTACGGCTTCATGATCGTCATAATCGGCATGATCGTCACCGGCCTGGTCCGGATCGTCGTGCTCGGTGAGGACCTGCGCGCCCCCAGCGCAGATCTGGTCATCGCCGCCGAGTGGCACGACACCACCGGCTGGGCGATGGCGTTCCTGCTGCTGCGTAGCTTCTCCTCCGGCTGCGCCGCGCTGACCGGCGTGGAGGCGATCTCCAACGGGGTGCCGGCGTTCAAGGCACCGAAGAGTCGCAACGCCGCCACCACTCTGCTGATGCTCGGTCTGGTCTCGGTGACCATGCTGGTCGGCATCATCTGGCTGGCCCGGCTCACCGGCCTGCAGTTCGTCGAGGATCCGGGGCTACAGATCGTCGCCGGCCCGGACGGGTACGTGCAGAAGACGGTCACCGCCCAACTCGGTGAGACGATCTTCGGGCCCGGTTCGGTACTGCTGTTCCTGGTCGTCGGAGTGACCGCCACGATCCTGTTCGTGGCGGCCAACACGGCCTTCACCGGCTTCCCGGTGCTCGGCTCGATCCTCGCCCAGGACCGCTACCTGCCCCGCCAGCTGCACACCCGGGGTGACCGGCTCGCCTTCTCCAACGGCATCCTCTTCCTGGCCGGCTTCGCGATCCTGCTGATCATCGGTTTCCAGGCCGAGGTGACCAAGCTCATCCAGCTCTACATCGTGGGTGTCTTCGTCTCGTTCACCCTCTCCCAGGCCGGGATGATCCGGCACTGGAACCGGCTGCTGCGGACCGAGCGGGATCCGTTGGTGCGCCGCCGGATGCTGCGGTCCCGGGCGATCAACGCGTTCGGCATGGCGATGACCGCCGCGGTGCTGGTGATCGTCCTGATCACCAAGTTCCTGCTCGGCGCCTGGATCGCCCTCGTCGCGATGGGGCTGATCTACGTGCTGATGCTGGCCATCCGGCGGCACTACGACCGGGTGGCCGAGGAGCTGGCCCCCGACGAGGGGCGGCCGGTGCTGCCGGCCCGCAACCACGCCATCGTGCTGGTCAGCAAGCTGCACCAACCCGCCTTGCGGGCGGTGGCGTACGCGCAGGCCACCCGACCGGACACGATCACCGCGGTGACCGTCAACGTCGACGACCACGACACCCGGCAGTTGCAGGCAGACTGGGAACGGCGGGGCGTGCCGATCCCGCTGACCGTCATCGACTCGCCGTACCGGGAGATCACCCGCCCGATCCTGAACTACGTGGCCGGGGTCCGCCGGGAGTCGCCGCGCGACGTGGTCACGGTCTTCATCCCCGAGTACGTGGTGGGACGCTGGTGGGAGAACCTGCTGCACAACCAGAGCGCGCTGCGGCTCAAGGGCCGGCTGCTGTTCGAGCCGGGGGTGATGGTGACCAGCGTGCCGTGGCAGCTCGCCTCGACGGCCGGCAAGGACCTGGACCGGATGGACGCCACGCTCACCCGTGGTCCCGTCCGCGGCCCCCGGGTCGCCCCGCGGGGCACCCTGCCACCCGTCGTGCCGCCGCTGGACGGCGAGCGAGCGGACGGGGAGCCGCGATGAGCGGGCGGGTCGTGCGGCGCAGGGCGGTGGTGCCTCGTGACGCCGAGCGTGGCGAGGTGGGGGCGATGAGCGGCCTGGAGGAGGCCGAGCGGGTCGAGTTGACGGTGGCGGCGGTCGCCCCCGGGGGACACTGCGTGGCCCGGGTGGACGGCCAGGTGGTCTTCGTCCGGCACGCGCTGCCCGGTGAGCGGGTGCTGGCCGAGGTGACCGAGGTGCACCGGGGCTTCGTCCGGGCCGACGCGGTCACCGTGCTGGAGGCGGCCCCGGAGCGGGTCACCCCGCCCTGCCCGTACGCGCGACCGGGCCGCTGCGGCGGCTGCGACCTGCAGCACGTCGCCCCGGACGCCCAGCTGAGCTGGAAGACGGCGGTGGTGCGGGAGCAACTCGTCCGCCTCGGCGGCCTGGACGAGACCCAGTGCGACGCGCTGGGCCTACGGGTGGTGGCGTTGCCGGGTGGACCGCTCGGGTGGCGGTCCCGGGTCCGCTACGCGGTCGACGCGGCGGGCCGTGCCGGGCTGCTGAAGCACCGGTCGAACGAGGTGGTGCCGATCGACCGGTGTCTGATCGCCCACCCGGCCATCCAGGAGCTGCCGGTGCTCGCCGCCACCGGGGCCAGTTGGCCGGACGACGAGGCGGTGGAGGCCGTCGCCACCACCGGCGGGGACGTGGCGGTGACCGCCGTCGCGGCCGGGGCCAGCCGCCGGGTCAGCGGCCCGGAGCGGGTCCGGGAACGGGCCGCCGGCCGGGAGTGGGTGCTGCCCGCCTCGTCGTTCTGGCAGGTGCACCCGGCCGCCGCGGACACCCTGGTCGGTGCGGTACTGGAGCTGACCGACCCGCGACCGGGGGAGCGGGCCTGGGATCTCTACGGCGGTGCCGGGTTGTTCGCGGCCGCGCTGGCCGATCGGGTCGGCGAGGGTGGGCGGGTCACCCTGGTCGAGGCGGCCGGCGACGGCGTGACCGCGGCCCGGGAGAACCTGCGCGACCTGCCCACCGTCGAGGTGGTGGCCGCCCGGGTGGAGACCGCGCTGGCCCGTCGCCGGGTCACCGGACCGGTCGACGTGGTGGTGCTCGACCCGCCCCGGACCGGCGCCGGTGCCCGGGTGGTGCGCGACGTGGTGGCCGCCGGGCCGCGGGCGGTGGCGTACGTGGCCTGTGATCCCGCCGCGTTCGCCCGGGACCTGCGGGTCTTCGCCGAGCTGGGCTGGCGGCTGACGACGCTGCGCGGGTACGACCTGTTTCCGATGACCCGGCACGTGGAACTGGTCGGGCTATTCTCGCCGGCCTGACCGCAGGTCGCCACGCCGGCCACGGGTGCGGGGCTGATCAGGTGCTCAGTCCCGTTGGTCGCCGCGCCCGGGCTGCGGGGTGCGCGAGGGCCGATAGACTCTGCGGTCATGAGTGTTGAAGAGGACACGGCCAACCACGGCCGGCTGCTGGCCACGGTGCAGGGTCCCCAGGACGTCAAGCGGATGTCGGCCACCGAGCTGGACATCCTCGCCGCCGAGATCCGCGACTTCCTGATCGCCAAGGTGTCGCGCACCGGCGGGCACATCGGGCCCAACCTGGGCGTGGTGGAGCTCACCCTCGCCCTGCACCGGGTCTTCGACTCTCCCCGGGACCGGCTGCTCTTCGACACCGGCCACCAGGCGTACGTTCACAAGATCCTCACCGGCCGGCAGGAGGGCTTCGACCAGCTGAAGCAGCGCGGCGGGCTCTCCGGCTACCCCAACCAGGCCGAGAGCGAACACGACATCATCGAGAACTCGCACGCCTCGACCGCCCTGTCGTATGCCGACGGGCTGGCCAAGGCGTACGCGTTGCGCGGCGAGTCGCGCAGCGTCGTCGCGCTGGTCGGTGACGGCGCGCTGACCGGCGGCATGTGCTGGGAGGCGCTGAACAACATCGCGGCCACCGGCAACCCCCTGGTCATCGTGGTCAACGACAACGGCCGCTCGTACGCGCCGACCATCGGCGGTCTCGCCGACCACCTCTCCACGCTGCGGCTGAACCCCGGCTACGAGAAGGTCCTCGACACGGTCAAGGACGCCCTCGGCTCGACCCCGCTGGTCGGCAAGCCGATGTACGAGGTGCTGCACGCGGTCAAGAAGGGCATCAAGGACGCGGTCGCACCGCAGGCGATGTTCGAGGACCTGG
Organism: Micromonospora aridisoli; assembly: GCF_056150025.1. Taxonomy (NCBI): domain Bacteria; kingdom Bacillati; phylum Actinomycetota; class Actinomycetes; order Micromonosporales; family Micromonosporaceae; genus Micromonospora; species Micromonospora aridisoli. The sequence goes on from NZ_JAXCFK010000001.1 coordinate 619,419, forward strand.
GCATCAAGTACGTCGGCCCGGTCGACGGGCACGACGTCGCCGCCGTCGAGACGGCGCTGCGGGCGGCGAAGAACTTCGGCGGCCCGGTGATCGTGCACGCGGTCACCCGCAAGGGCTACGGCTACCGCCCCGCCGAGGAGGACGAGGCGGACTGCTTCCACGGTCCGGGCGCGTTCGACATCGCCACCGGCAAGTCGACCGCTGCGCCGTCGCTGAAGTGGACCCACGTCTTCGCCGACGAGCTGGTCGCGATCGCCGACGAGCGGCCCGACGTGGTGGGCATCACCGCGGCGATGGCCGAGCCGACCGGCATCGCGAAGCTGGCCCGCAAGTACCCGGAGCGCACCTACGACGTGGGCATCGCCGAGCAGCACGCGGCCACCTCGGCGGCCGGCCTGGCGCTCGGCGGGCTGCATCCGGTGGTGGCGGTCTACGCGACCTTCCTGAACCGGGCCTTCGACCAGGTCCTGCTGGACGTGGCGATGCACAAGCTGCCGGTCACCTTCGTGCTGGACCGCGCCGGCATCACCGGTCCCGACGGGCCGAGCCACTACGGCATCTGGGACATGTCGGTCTTCGGGGTGGTGCCCGGCCTGCGGATCGCCGCGCCCCGGGACGCCGCCACGCTGCGTGAGGAGCTGCGCGAGGCGGTCGCCGTCGACGACGGCCCGACCGTGGTCCGCTTCCCCACCGGTGCGGTCCCCGCCGACCTGCCCGCCGTACGCCGGGTCGGGCCGGTCGACGTGCTGGTGGAGTCGGCGCGTACCGATGTGCTGCTGGTCGCCGTGGGCGCCTTCGGCCAGCTCGGCACGGAGGTTGCCGCCCGGGTCGCGGAGCAGGGCTACGGGGTGACCGTGGTCGACCCGCGCTGGGTGCGTCCGGTGCCGGCGGAGCTGGTCGAGTTGGCCGCCGAGCATCGGCTGGTGGTCACGGTCGAGGACGGTGTCCGGGTCGGCGGGGTCGGCGACGCTCTCGCGCAGGCGATGCGCGACGCGGATGTCCGGGTGCCGCTGCGCGACCTGGGCGTGCCGGCGGGCTGGCATCCGCACGGCTCCCGCAGCCAGATCCTGGCCGACCTCGGCCTGACCGCCCAGGACGTGGCCCGCGACGTCACCGGCTGGATCTCCCGCCTCGACACCGATGCGGTCAACCCGCCCCGCTTCGTCCCCCAGACCACCCCCACCCCCAACTGACCCCACCCCACCCGGTGCCGCACACGCGCGCCGTGCCGCCTCGTTGATCATGAAGTTGTTGTCGCTCCGTCCGGCGTGGCGGGACAACAACCTCATGATCAACGAGGTCTAGGGGGAGGGGAGGGGTCAGCGGCGGGGGGAGCCGGCGGAGCGGTAGTGGGTCTTCTCGTCGGCGGCGAGGCTGAAGGTCTCGCGGCGCTCGGGGAGCGGGGCCACCACCAGGCCGGGGCGGTCGACCAGACGGGTCGTGTTCGGCGGCACCGACAGCGTGGTGTCCTTGGTGGCACGCCAGCTCAGCACGACCAGCGGCCGATCCGGCACCGGCAGCTCGTAGACCTGCAACGGGTTGGTCCGGTCGGCGGGGGAGAGCACCACCGGGCCGCCACCGGCCGGCCGGTACACCACGGCGCTCATGGTGCCCTCGGCGCTCTCCCAGGTCAGTTGCTCCAACTCGCCCGCCGGCTCGCCGTCGTCGAGCGTGAGCTCGCCGAGCGTACGCACGGCCAGCTTCGCCTTCGGCCAGGACGCCGGTACCGACTGGGGGACGTCCCGGTCGCCGACGCGCCGCAGGAGGCTGCCGAACGGACCGTCCTCGCCGGCCAGCAGGCACGTGTCGAGCCCGGTCAGGGCGCGCCGACCGGAGCCGCTCTCGTCGCGGACCAGCGGATAGCGGGGTGCGGCGGTGCCGGTGCCGAGGTCGAGCAGCCGGTCGGCGGTCCGACCCCGGGGCAGCGACTCGGTGGAGCGCAGGGTGGCCGTCACGGTCGCCGCCCGACACCGGGGCACCTCGACCGGATCGGTCAGGCCGTCGGCGCCGGGCACGACGCGGCCGTTCGGCCCGACCAGCCGCCGGACCCGTTCGGAGGTCAGATACCGCCGCCCGTCGGGCGACTGGACCGGCAACACGTCGGAGTAGACCAGGTAACCGGGATCGGTGTACTCGGTCGCGTGGCTGACCACGTACCCGTCACCGTCGCCGGTGAGTTGCAACAGCCAGGACGCGGCCTCGCCGGGTACCGACGCGGCGACCAGGGCCAACGGTACGCCGTCCACCTCACCGGAGAAGAGAATGCCGGAGGAGGGCACGTGCACCCGATCGTCCACGGGCGAGCGCCAGTCGAGTACCGCCTCGGTCACGGCGGCTGTCGCCGCGGCGTCCTCGGCCAGCGATCCGCGCGGCGGCCAGACCGTCAACGAACCGTCCATGCTGTCGTAGCCGACCCGTAGGTCCCGCGGCTGACGGTCGGCGACCGGCCCGCAGGCGGTGGCGGCGATCAGCAGGGTGGACAGGCCGGTGGCGGTGAAGCCGCGCCAGCGGGCTGGAGCCACCTGTCACGCCCCCCGATCGGATCGCGTTGTCGTGTCGGAGGGCAATAGTACGAGATGTCCCGGCGACGCTTCGTGTCGCCTTACGCTGCGTCGCGCGGGTGCGGACCGACCACAGCGGACACCGCGTCGACTTTGGGGCTATTTCCCTACTCGGGTAGACTCCGCCGACTGTGACGCCTGCTGAGACCCGCGCCGCCGCGCCGCCGAGATCTGCCGACGTCGCCGACTCTCCGTCCGAAGTCGTCACCGTGGGTGACGGGGGGAACGGTGCTGTCCGGACCGCGCCGGAGGCACCGACGGTCGACGGGGCGGCACCCGCGACCGAGGCCCCGGCACCCGCGACCGAGGCCCCGGCACCCGCGACCGAGGCCCCGGCACCCGCGACCGAGGCCCCGGCACCCGCGACCGAGGCCCCGGCGACCGAGGCCGGGACGACCCGGCAGCTGACCGACGCCGGACCGGCGGACGGTACGCGGGGAACCGACACCGGCGTTGCCGCGCCGGCCCGCCGACGCCGGTTCCGTTGGACGCGCCGTCGCCGCGATCTCGCGGTCTTCGGCGGGTTCCTGCTGACCGCGCTCTGGGTGACCAGCCAGATCTGGGTGGACCCGGCCGGGCGGGTGGCCTCGCTCTACAGCAGCGACCCGGCCCAGGTGCAGTTCTTCCTCGCCCACTCGGTGCGGGTGGTGCTGCACGGGGAGTTCCCGTTCTTCACCGAGCAGTTCAACTACCCGGACGGGGTCAACCTGATGGCCAACACGGCCATCCTCGCCCTGGGCATCCCGATGGTGCCGGTGACCCTGCTCTTCGGGCCGGCCGTGACCTTCGTGCTGCTGGTGACGCTCGGCCTCGCCGGAACCGCCTCGGCCTGGTACTACGTGCTGTCCCGGCACGTGGTGAGCAACCGGCTCGCCGCCGTGGTGGGCGGCTGGTTCTGCGGCTTCTCGCCGGCGATGCTGTCGCACGCCAGCTGGCACCCGAACATCATCAGCCAGTTCCTGCTGCCGTTCATCGTCTGGCGCGTCATGGTGATCACCCGGTCGACCCGCCCGTACCGCGACGGTGCCGTGCTGGCCCTGCTGGTCAGCGTGCAGGCGTTCATCAACGAGGAGATCCTGCTCTTCACCGCGATGGGCTGCGGGATCTTCCTGATCGCGGTGGTCGTCCAGCGGCCCGGGCTCTGGTCGGCGGCCTGGCGGCCGTTGGCCAAGGCGCTGGCCACCTGCACGGTGATCGCTGGTTCGCTGCTGGCGTACCCGCTGTACATCCAGTTCGCCGGGCCGATGGCGTACCACGGGCTCAGCGACGCCGTGCGTGACTACGGCAACGACATCGCCGCGTACTTCGCCCCCGGTTCGCCGACCATCGGCGGCAACCAGCGGGCCAACGTCAACCTCGCCCCGAACTACTCGGAGGAGAACGCCTTCTTCGGGTGGAGCCTGGCGTTGATCGCGGTCGGCATCGTCCTCTGGTTGCGGCGGGAGGTGCTGGTCCGGGCACTCGCCGCGACCGCCGTCTTCTACACGGTCCTCTCCCTCGGTGAGCGGATCACCTGGTGGGACCGGGAACTGGTCGTCGGCCCGTGGGAATGGCTGGTCCGGCTGCCGCTGCTGGACGCGGTGGTGCCGACGCGGTTCGGAATGATCACCAGCGTGGTGGTGGCGGTGCTGCTGGCCCTGGCCATCGAGCGGACCCGCACGTTGTCCATGGACAAGCGGACCGTGCGCACGCTCACCGTCGCCGGCCTGGTGCTCGCGCTGCTGCCGATCACCCCGATGCCGTTGCCGATGACCTCCCGTCCGCCGGTGCCGGAGTTCATCACCTCCGACCGGTGGCGCGCCTACGTCGGACCGGACCAGACGTTGGTGCCGATCCCGGTGCCGAGCATGGGGAACACCCACGGCATGCGCTGGGCCGCCTCCACCAACCTCGACTTCAAGATTCCCGGCGGCTACTTCCTCGCCCCACGCAACGGCAACACCGGCGACCCGGGCCGCTTCGGCGGCCGGCCCAGCGGTGTCGGGAAGCTGCTGGAGGAGGTCGCCACCACCGGTCGTACGCCCGAACTGGACGACCGGCAGCGGCGCCGTTCCCTGGACGAACTGCGGCACTGGCGGGCGGCGGTGCTGGTGCTGCCGGTCCGGCAGCCGCACTCCGAGCCGCTGCGGCAGACCGTCGAGCAACTGGTCGGCCCGGCCCGGCTCGAACTGGACGTCTGGGTGTGGGACGTACGGTCACTCACCGACCGCCGGGCCTGATGTCGGTCGGTACGGCCGAGCGGGAAGTCGAGGTCACCGACCGCCGTCGCGGGCGGCTTCTTGCGGGTACCCCGGACCTGGCGGTGGTGGCCGGCTACCTGGCGCTGGCGACGTGGCTGACCAGCCGGCAGTGGGGTCGACCGGACCGGCTCTTCCACCAGGCCGGCGACCAGATCCTCTTCGAATGGATGCTGGCCCACGCCGCCCGGGCCGTGGTCGGCCTGGAGAACCCGCTGTGGAGCGACGCGCTGAACGCGCCCGGCGGGGTGAACCTGATGGCCAACACCTCGGTGCTCGGGCTGGGCGTCCCGTTGACCCCGGTGACGCTGCTCTTCGGCTCCCAGGTGGCGTTCGGGGTCGCGGTGGTCGGGTGCCTCGCCGGCACGGCCACCGCCTGGTACGTGCTGCTGCGTCGCCGGCTGGTGCGGTCCCGGGCGGCCGCCGCGGTGGGCGGTGTGGTCTGCGGCTTCGCCCCCGGCATGGTCGCCCAGGCCGGGTCACACCTGCACATGGCCGCCCAGTTCCTGGTGCCGGTGATCCTGGCGCTGGTGTTCGTGCCCGACCGGTCCGGGCCGGCCGGGGCACCGTCGGGCGTCGGGGCACGGTTGGGCGTCGGGGCACGGTGGGGCGTCGGGGCACGGTCGGGCGTCGGGTCGCGCGTGTGGCGCCGGGGCGTGCTGCTCGGTCTGGTCGTGACGTACCAGGTCTTCCTCGGTGAGGAACTGCTGCTCTTCGTGGCGCTGGCCGCTGGCGTCTTCGTCCTCGGGTACGCGCTGGCCGATCGGGCCACCGCCCGCCGGCTGGCCCCGGCCACGGCCGGTCGGATCGCCGTCGGCGCGCTGGTGGCGGTGGCCCTGCTGGCCTATCCGCTGTGGTTCCAGTTCTTCGGTCCCGGGCACTACCGGGGGATGCCGTTCCATGCGTACGGCTATCAGCTGGACGTCGCCTCGTTCACCGCCACGGCCCGGCAGACCGTCCTCGGCGACCATCGCCTGCCCGGCCTGCTGGCACCCAACCCGACCGAGGAGAACTCCTTCTTCGGGCCGGGGCTGCTGGTACTGGCGCTGGTCGTCACGATCTGGCTGTGGCGGCGACCGTTGGTCCGGGCACTCGCCGCCTGCGGGGTGGTGTTCGCCCTGCTCTCCCTCGGTGCGCGGGTACGCCTCGACGGCGTGCTCACCGACCTGCCCGGACCGTACCGGCTCATCGCCGAGCTGCCACTGCTCGACCACGTGGTGCCGGCCCGGTTCTCGCTGGTGTGCGTACCGGTGCTGGGCATCCTGGTCGCCCTCTCGCTGGACCGGGTACGCCGGCACCCGGTCACCGTTGGCGCAGCGGAACCGGACGCGGTGCCGGTGCGGCTGCTGTGGGCCGGCGCGGTGGCCGCCGCGCTGCTGCCGCTGGTGCCGACACCTATCCGCACCGTCCCGAGCTGGCCGGTTCCGGCGTTCGTGGCGGAGGGGACCTGGCGGGCGTACGTGCCGCCGGGGCGGACGCTGGTGCCGGTGCCGCCGGTGACCAACGCGGGTCGCAGTCCGGCGATGCTCTGGTCCGCCCGGACCGGGTTGGCCTTCACCGCCCCGGGCGGCTTCTTCATCGGCCCCCGATCCCCGGACGATCCGGCGGCGCGCTGGGGCGCGCCGGACCGACCCACGTCGCTGCTGCTGCGCCGGGTGGCCGACACCGGCGAGGTGCCGCCGATCAGCGACGCCGACCGTCGGCAGGCGGCGACCGACCTGCGGCACTGGCGCGCCGCCGTGGTGGTCCAGGGTGGACTGCACCACGCCGACCCGGTGCGCCGTACGGTCGAGGCCCTGCTCGGTCCGCCCCGGGAGGTCGACGGCGCGCTCGTCTGGGACGTCCGGCAACTCGCGAGCTGACGCGTCCGAAAGGGTGCCACGGGGACAGGTGGCAGACTCGTCGGCGTGAGCGACGTGGCCGCATCGCCGGCAGAGGGCGAGCTGGAGAGTGTCAGTCTGGTGGAGCTGGCCGTCGCCCGGCTGACCCGCGAGATCCTCAGCGGCCGGAGCGACCCGGGTGAACGGCTGGTGGAGGAGCAGCTGACCCGACGGCTCGGGATCAGTCGGGCGCCGCTGCGCGAGGCACTGCGGCTGCTGGCGCAGCGGGGCCTGGTCGAGCATGTGCCACGCCGGGGGGTTCGGGTCGCCACCCTGTCGGACCGCGACGTCCGGGAGCTGTACGAACTGCGCGACGTGCTGGAACGTTTCGCGGTGCGGTCGGCGATCCCGGTGCGGCGGGAGAGCGACCTGGCCGGGCTGCGGGCGGCGCTGGACCAGATGCGCGAGGCGAACCGGACCGGGGACCGGCTGGCGGTCGCCGAGTCGCACCGGGCGTTCCACGTCGCGCTGGTGGCGCTGGCCGGCAACCGGCAGCTCTCCGCGGTGTACGACTCGATCCTGGTGAAGTTGCAGCTCTACATGGCGATCAACCTGCGCCGCGAGGCGGAGGCGGCGCGTCCCGCCGACGGGGTCCACCGGCACGAGCGCCTCTTCGAAGCGGTCGCCGCCGGTGATCCGGAGGTGGTTCTCGCCGTGCTGTCCGACCACGGCGCCCGGTCGTATCTCGGGTAGGCCCACCCGCCGCCCGTCATGGCGTCGTTACGTACCGCGTCGTTCGTCGTAACAGAACAGTCGACAATCGACTGTATGCCAGAGCGGATCGGATCGGTTGCGGAGCTGCGGTCGGCGTACCGGAACGGCGGCCTGACCCCCGTCGACGTTGCGGAACGCGTCCTCTCCGGACTGGCGGGAGCCGACGGCGGGCCGGTCTGGATCAGCACCGTGCCGGCCGGGCGGCTGCTCGCCCGCGCCGAACAGCTCGCGGCCACCGCCGACCCCGCCACCCTGTCGCTGTACGGGATCCCGTTCGCGGTCAAGGACAACATCGACGTCGCCGACATGATCACCACGGCCGGCTGTCCCGACTTCGGGTACCCCGCCGCCGAGGACGCCCCGGTGGTGCGCCGGCTGCTCGACGCCGGTGCGCTGCTCGTCGGCAAGACCAACCTCGACCAGTTCGCCACGGGACTGACCGGGTCACGGTCCCCGTACGGCAGTTGTGAGAGCGTCTTCGGTGGTGGGCTGATCGCCGGTGGCTCCAGTTCCGGCTCCGCGGTCGCGGTCGCCGCGGGCCAGGTGAGTTTCGCGCTGGGTACGGACACCGCCGGCTCGGGTCGGGTACCGGCGGCGCTGAACGGGATCGTCGGTCTCAAGCCCAGCCGTGGCCTGCTCAGCACGGCCGGGGTGGTGCCGGCCTGCCGCTCGCTCGACTGCGTCTCCGTCTTCGCCACCGACGTCGCCGATGCGGTGGAGGTGCTGCACGCCGCGCGTGGCGTCTCGGCGGCCGACCCCTGGGGGCGTCCGCTGCCGGCGGAGCGGGTCGTGGCCCGCATGCCCGGGACGCTACGCCTCGGGGTGCCCCGCGCAGAAGACCTCGAGTTCTTCGGCGACGCCGGGCAGACGGTCCGGTTCGCCGCCGGCGTGCAGGCGCTGCGAGGTCTGGTCGGTCAGACCAGGACGGTGCCGGTGCGCAGCTTCTTCGAGGCCGGGGACCTGCTCTACCAGGGGCCGTGGGTAGCTGAGCGGCTCGCCGCGCTCGACGGTTTCCTGCGGGAACACCCCGAGGCCGTCCTGGCGGTCACCCGGACCGTGCTGGAGACCGGTCGGCGCTACGACGCGATCGACGTCTTCCGAGCCCAGCACCGGTTGCGCGAGCTACGGGCCCGGGTCGACGGGCTGTGGAGCGACATCGACGCGCTGGTCGTGCCCACCGTCGGCACCACGTTCACGCTCGACGAGATTGCCGAGGACCCGATCCGCCGCAACACCACGCTCGGCCGCTACACCCAGTTCGCCAACCTGCTCGACCTGGCGGCGGTGACCGTGCCCAACGGGTTCACCGCTGCGGGCCGGCCGGCGAGCCTGACCCTGCTCGGCCCGGCGTTCAGCGACACCACCCTGGCCGGGATCGCCGCCGCCTTCACCGCCGCGACCCGGGCCACCGCCGAAGCGGCGGTCACCGCGGCCATCGACGTCGCCACCTTTCCAGCCGCTCCCGACGCCGCCGCCGACAAGGCCGGCCCCGCCACCGATCCACCCGCCTCCGACTACGCGGCGGCGCCGGCCACGGCGGGCGTCAGCCCGACGACGGTACCCACCAACCCGGCGCCCGCGTCCGCGCGGGTGCTGATCGCCGTCGTCGGGCGGCACCTGACCGGCGAGTCCCGCAACGCGGAGCTGACCGAGCGGGGAGCCACCCTCGCCGGTGCCGCGCGTACCGCGCCGCGATACCGGCTCTACCGGCTGGAGACGGCGGATGGTGACGGGCTGCCCGGCCTGGTCCGGGTCGCACCCGAGGACCCGGACGGACACCCGATCGAGGTCGAGCTCTGGCGGCTGCCGGTGGCCGCCGTCGGTGAGCTGCTGGTCGGGGTGCCGGCCCCGCTCTCGCTGGGCTGGGTGCGGCTGCACGACGGACGGGACGTGCTCGGCTTCCTCTGCGAGGCGTACGCCGTCGAATCGGGGGCCGAGGACATCAGCGCCGCCGGCGGCTGGCGGGCCTACCGCCGGGCCACGGCACACCGAAGTTGACGGACGGAGGAGGAGAGGATGGGCCGGATCGGGCCGGTAACGGCGAACCCCTACCCGTGGCCGTACGACGGCGCGGCCGACACCGCGCGTACCGCACTGCTCTGCATCGACTGGCAGACCGACTTCTGCGGGCCTGGTGGCTACGTCGACGCGATGGGCTACGACATCGGCCTCACCCGCGCCGGCCTGCCGGCCACCGCCCGGCTGCTGGACCACGTCCGATCACTCGGGATGCTGGTCGTGCACACCCGGGAGGGTCACGACCCCGACCTGTCCGACCTGCCGGCGAACAAGCGCTGGCGGTCGGCGCAGATCGGCGCGGAGATCGGCGCGGCCGGCCCGTGCGGCCGGATCCTGGTCAAGGGGGAGCCCGGCTGGGAGATCGTGCCCGAGGTCGCGCCGGCACCCGGCGAGGTGATCGTCGACAAACCCGGCAAGGGCGCCTTCTACGCCACCAACCTCGACCTGGTGCTGCGTACCCGGGGCATCACCCACCTGATCCTCACCGGCATCACCACCGACGTCTGCGTGCACACCACGATGCGCGAGGCGAACGACCGGGGCTACGAGTGCCTGATCCTCTCCGACTGCACCGGAGCCACCGACAAGGACAACCACGACGCCGCGCTGCACATGGTGACCATGCAGGGCGGCGTCTTCGGCTGCGTCGCCACCTCCGACGACGTCATCGCCGCCACGACCAGGTGAGGTGAGCCATGTTGACCGTCGCCACCGCGCGGCCCTTCCCGTACACCTTCGATCCCGCGACCACCGCGCTGCTCGTCATCGACATGCAGCGCGACTTCCTCGAACCCGGCGGGTTCGGTGAGAGCCTGGGCAACGACGTCGGGCAACTGCGGCGGACCATCGCGCCGCTGGCGGCGCTGCTGGCCGCCGTCCGCGCCGCCGGACTGACCGTGGTGCACACCCGGGAGGGGCACCTGCCCGACCTCTCCGACTGCCCGCCGGCCAAGCTCAACCGGGGGCTGCCGAGCAAGCGGATCGGTGACCCCGGGCCCAAGGGCCGGATCCTCGTCCGGGGCGAGTACGGCCACGACATCGTCGACGAGCTGGCACCCCTGCCCGGCGAACCGGTCGTCGACAAGCCGGGCAAGGGTGCCTTCCACGCCACCGGGCTGGCGGCCCTGCTCGGCGAGCGGAAGATCCAGAGCCTGCTGGTCACCGGGGTCACCACCGAGGTGTGTGTGCACACCACGGTCCGGGAGGCCAACGACCGCGGGTACGAGTGCCTCGTGCTCGCCGACTGCGTCGGGTCCTACTTCCCGGAGTTCCACCGGGTGGGACTCGACATGATCGCCGCCCAGGGCGGCATCTTCGGTTGGGTCGCCGACTCGGCGGACGTGCTCGCCGTGCTGCCGACCAGCCCCGTGTTGCAGCCCTCCTCCTGATCGGGAGCAGCCATGGTCACCACCCGACCCTCCGCCGTGTCCCTGCCGTACTGGGTGCGTGGCGACACCAACGCGTTCTTCGGCTTCGGCGTCAACGTCCTCGTCAACGTGCTCACCCTGACCGGGCTCTGCCTCTTCGTGGTGAACCTGCCCGAGCGGGAGGTGTTCGGCACGATCCTGCCGGCGCTCGGTATCGCCCTGGTCGCGGGCAACATCTACTACACCCACCTGGCCCGGCGGCTGGCGCGGCGGGAGAACCGCTCGGACGTGACCGCCCTGCCGTACGGGCCGAGCGTGCCGCACATGTTCATCGTCATCTTCGTCATCATGCTGCCCATCTACCTCAGCACCGGTGACCCGGTGCGCGCCTGGGAGGCGGGCCTGGCGTGGGCCTTCATCATCGGCGTGATCGTGCTGATCGGCGCGTTCGTCGGCCCGTACATCCGCCGCTACACACCACGCGCGGCGCTGCTCGGCACCCTCGCCGGCATCTCCATCACGTTCATCTCGATGAACCCGGCCGGCCAGATGTGGCGGCTGGCCTGGATCGCCCTGCCGGTGCTGGCCCTGCTGCTGATCGGCCTGCTCACCGACGTCAAGCTGCCGTTCAACTTCCCGATCGGGTTGGCCGCCCTGCTGCTCGGCACCGCGATCGGCTGGCTCGGCGGGGCCATGTCGGTGCCGGACGTCACGGCTGCGGCCCGGGACATCGCGTTCGCCTTCCCCACCTTCCAGCTCGACCTGCTGCTGCGTGGGCTCTCGGACATGGCGCCGCTGTTGGCGACCGCGATCCCGCTCGGCGTGTACAACTTCACCGAGGCGATGACCAACGTGGAGAGCGCGGCCACCGCCGGGGACAACTACAACCTACGCAGTGTGCTGCTCGCCGACGGGGCCGGCGCGGTCATCGGCTCCGCGCTCGGCTCACCGTTCCCGCCGGCCGTCTACGTCGGTCACCCCGGTTGGAAGGCCGCCGGTGGGCGTACCGGCTACTCGATGGCGACCGGGATCGTCATCGCGCTGCTCTGCTTCCTGGGGATGTTCTCGCTGCTCGGTGCGATCTTCCCGACCGCCGCGATCGTGCCGATCCTGCTCTACATCGGATTGCTGATCGGCGCCCAGGCGTTCCAGGCGACGCCCCGGGCGCATGCGGCGGCGGTGGTGGCGGCCCTGATACCCAACATCGCGGCGTGGGCGACCGGGCAGATGAACAACGCCCTGGCGGCGGCCGGCACCACCGCCGCCGAGGTCGGCGACGAGGCCCTGGCCGGCGCCGGGGTCGTCTACGACGGCCTGCGGATCCTCGGGGAGGGGGCCATCCTCGCCGGTCTGGTGCTCGGTGCGATCGTCGCCTTCATCATCGACAAACGCTTCGTCCAGGCCGCCGTCTTCGCCGCCTCGGGCGCGGTGCTCGCGTTCATCGGCCTGATCCACGGCGAGGAGGTCCAGTGGAACGCCAACGGCCAGGTGGCGCTCGGCTACCTCTTCGTGGCGGTGATCTGCGCGATCTTCGCGCTCGGCAAGTACCCGCCCCGGGTGCCCGACCCGGAGGAGGCCGAACTGGACCGACTGCACGGCGGCAACCTCTCCTCGAACCCGGCCGTCCCGGCACCGGCCGCCGCCGCTGAGCCGGCCGGCGGCGACAAGCGTGAGCCAGCGGTGAGCGGCTGAGCTCGACGTCACCCCGGCCGGGCGGCGGCGCGGCGCGCACCAGTCCGCCGCCGCCCGGCCGGGGGTGTGCCCACCTACCGTCCCGCCCGCACAGAGAGGACCCGCCGCATGGAGATCGACCGGACGGAGGTGGTCGCCGAGGTGTCGGCGGCCTTCGTCGGCTATGAGCAGGCGCTGGTGGACGGGGACGTGGAACGGATCTGTGGGTATTTCTGGGACTCCGAGGCCACGGTGCGGTTCGGCCTCGCCGACCACCAGTACGGGCTCGACGAGCAGCGCAAGTGGCGGGCCGCGCAACCACCGCTGCCGCCCGGCCGCCGGCTGGTCGACACGGTGGTCACCGCCTTCGGCGCGGACCTCGCGGTCGTCACGACCCGGTTCGGGTACGCCGGGGGCGCCACCACCGGCCGGCAGACCCAGACCTGGGTACGCCTACCGGAGGGCTGGCGCATCGTCACCGCCCACGTCTCCGAGCCGCTGCCTGACGCTCGTTGAGCCGGAGGGCTGCTCACCCCCGGGCTGTTCACACCCGGTCGCGAACGTCCCAGAGCCAGACGTCGTCGACGCGCTGCGGCTCCCCGATCAGCGCGGTCAGCAGGTCCCGCAGCACCGGCTCGCGGGGATGCGCGCCGAGCACCACCACCGACGCCCGCCAGAACCGCAGGTCCGCCAGCGCCTCCCGGCGGTTCTCGTCGGTCAGCTCGGGCAACACCCCGGCGTCCATGGTGCGGTAGATGAGCGTGCTGGTGGGCCGGTTCGGTGCGCCGAAGACGCCCTCGCCGTCCAGGTTGGGGCCGATGAAGTAGCCGGCCGGGATCGGGAACTCGTGCCCGGTCAGCGCGCTCCACCGCAGCGTGGACAGGCCGTGCACGTTGCTCGGGATGGGCACCGGCACCAGCGTGGAGCCGTCCGGGACGTACGGCCGCCAGGCACCGGAGGTGATGAAGGTCGGTGGCGGGTCAACCGGTTCGGCGGGCAGCGGACGGGGCAGCAGCGGCAGCACCGCGAGGCTGATCGCGGCGTACCCGACGACGCGCTGCCAGCGGGGACGTGGCCGGGTGCTGGCCGTACCCTCCGGCGTGCGCGGCGCCGGCACCGGTGGGCGGCGGTTGCCGGCCACCGCGTCCCAGGCCAGGGCGAGCAGCACGCCGAGCGCGGCGGTGGTCACCAGGGTCAACCGGGTCGGCATCATCATCTCAACCAGCGGTAGATCCTCCGGAATGTACGACCACGGGCCGGCGATGCCGGTCAGCTCTCCGTTGAACCGGATCTCCGGGCCGAGCGCTGCGACCGAGAAGAGCACCACCAGCACGGCGAGGATCCGGGCCACCAGCGACCGGCGCACCAGCAGCGCCAGGGCCACCACCGACAGCAGCACCAGCGGCCAACCGAACCAGGTGTTCTGCTCGGTCAGACCGATGGTCGCCTCCACCGCCTCGTCACCGGCGATCGTGTCACGGGGGAAGGTGACGAAGGCGACGATGTCCTCGCCCCAACTGTGGAACACCCCGCCCTGCAGACCTCGGTAGGACTGCGGGCCGTTGAACTGGAACCAGATCGGGTAGGCGGTCAACAGCAGCGCCAGCGCGCCGCCGGTGCCGAGACCCGCCGCGAACGTCCCGGCCCGCGCCCACGCCACGCGGGGACGCATCGCCGCGTACGCGATCACGACGACCAGGCAGGCCAGCGCCGTGAGCAGCAGCATCTCCTCGTTGATGAAGATCTGGTACGCGACCAGGAGGCCCAGCACCAGCCCGTTGCGCCGCCACCGTCCCGGCTCGACCAGCCGGAACACCCGCACCACGATCAGCGGCAGCAGGAAGTTCGAGACGAAGTTGGGCTGGCCGTTGGCGTGGTGCACGATACCGGGCGCGAAGCCGAGGAAGGCGCCGCCGACGAAGGCGGCCGCCCGGGAGCGCACCAGGTGCCGCGACAGCATCCAGTACGAGGTGCCGGCGGTGGCCGCCAGCGCACCGCCCAGGTAGAGCGCGTACACCACCTGGGGGCCGAGCAGCATGGTCAGCGGCGCCAGCGGCAGCGTCACCCCGAGCAGCGAGGTGTTGGCCATCATGTTCACCCCGTCGGGGGCGTTCTGCCGGGCGGTGAAGAGCGGGTTCTCCAGGTGACGCACCGAGTACGCACCGTGCGAGAAGAGCCACTCGAACCAGCTGTGGTCGGTGGGCAGGTGGGACGAGACCCGGTTGTTCACGTCCACCCAGTAGTTCAGACAGACGACGACACCGAGCAGCACGTAGGCTCCGATGGCCAGCGCGTCGGCACGTGTCGGCCGACGCCGGGGACGTGCTGTCGTTGATTCCGTCTCGACGGTCTCGGAGACGGGGTTCAGCGAGGGATCTACCACCGGCACAGCCACGACGGGCCATCGTACAGGCGGAACCTCGTCCGTCCGCCGCGCGTCTGGTGTGTGTCAGGGGAGGGCAAGCGTGACGTTGATCGACCTCGGTGAGCTGACCGAGCCGACCGAGCCGCCGGCGACGCGCCGGCGAACCGGGCCCGGTGGTCGCCGGGTGAGCGTCGCGGTGGTGGCGCTTGTCGCGTTGCTGGCGCTGGCGGGCGCCGCCCCACCGGCCGGGCGGATCCACGCGGTCGTGCCCGCCGCCCTGGGCAGCGACCTGTTCCTCGGCGCGGACCAGATCTTCACCGTCACGCCGCTGCCCGGGGTCACCGACGGCAGTCAGGAACTGCTCGCCTACCCGCGCCCCGACCGGACCACCGTCGCACCGCAGCGGCCGGCACCGCTGTGGCGGACACCCGTGCCGCCGAGCTACCGGGTTTACCGGGTGCAGCCCGTCGCCGACGGCGGGATCCTGGTCGCGATGGGCCGGCAGGACACCGGCACCAGCCAGACCCTGCGACTCGACGCCCGTACCGGCGAGGAGCGCTGGCGGGTGCCCGGGATCGCGATCCTCGACACGCCCGACCGGGTGCTGCTGCGCACCTACAGCGACAGCGCCCTCACCACCCTGGGTGCGATCGAGCCGGCCACCGGACGTGAGGTGTGGTCCATGGAGTTGTCGGCGGCCAGCCTCGACTACTGGCAGCGGCCCGACGGCGTGATCGCGTCCCTCGTGGTGGCCACCGTGGACGGTGACGTCCAGGTGATCGACCCGGACACCGGGACGGTGCGGCACAGCCTGCCCGGGACCGAGGACAACCCCGCCGGTTACCAGCAGGCGTGGGTCGTCGGCGACATGGTGGCGGTGGTGCGTAACTCCAACGTCGTCACCGCCCACACCCTCGACGGGTTGATCCAGCGTTGGCAGGCGACCGTGCCGACCGCCACCTACGTCACCTCCTGCGGATCCCTGCTCTGCGCCGGCCTCGCCACCGGCGGGGTGACCGTCCTCGACCCGGCCACCGGGGCGGTGCGGTGGAGCAGCGAGCGGGCTCTCGACATCACGCTGGTCGGCGATCGCAACGTGCTCGCCGTGGACAGGAACATCAACGAGGTCGTCACGATCGAGCTGGCCACCGGGCGCACCCTGACGGAGCACGGGTCGTGGGAGACGGTCGCCCGCTACGAGTACGGGCCGCAACTGCTCGCGGTGCGTGCGGTCGCCGAGGTGGGCCTGGTGCTGGCCCGGCTCGACCCGACGGGGGCACCGGCCCGCCGGCTCGACGTGCTGCCCGGCGCGGGCGGCGACTGCCAAAGCCGGTACGACCTCGTCGCCTGCCGCCTGTACGACGGTGGCTACGGCATCTGGCAACTGGCGGGCTGACTCCTCCCGTCACGGGCCGCTTGGTCGGCGACGTTACGTTGTCGGTGGTCGACCGGCGGAAAAGGGGCGGGCATGCGGGTACTGGTGGTCGAGGACGAGCGCAACCTCGCCGACGCGATCGCGCGGGGCCTGCGCAAGCGCGGCATGGCGGTGGATGTCGCCTACGACGGCGACAACGGCCACGAGATGGCCTTCGTCACCCGGTACGACGTGGTGGTGCTCGACCGCGACCTGCCCGGGATGCACGGCGACCAGATCTGCGCGGAACTGGCCGCGTCCGGCGCGCTGACCCGGGTGTTGATGCTGACCGCCAGCGGCACGGTCGCCGACCGGGTGGAGGGGTTGCAGCTCGGCGCCGACGACTACCTGCCCAAGCCCTTCGCCTTCGACGAACTGGTCGCCCGGGTGCAGGCACTGGGCCGGCGGGCCACCCCGGCGGCACCACCGGTGCTGGAACTGGCCGACCTGGTCGTCGACCCGGCACGCCGCACGGCCACCCGGGGCGGGGTGACGGTGGAACTGACCAACAAGGAGTTCGGTGTGCTCTGCGAGCTGCTCAAGGCCCGGGGCGCGGTGGTCTCCAGCGAGGAACTGCTGGAACGCGTCTGGGACGCCAACACCGACCCGTTCACCACCATCGTCCGGGTCACCGTGATGACGCTGCGCCGCAAGCTCGGTGACCCACCGCTGATCGAGACCGTGGTCGGCGCCGGCTACCGGACGGCCGGGGCGCCGGCGTGACCCGCCCGTCCGGGCGGCGACTGCCCCCGCTGCGGCGGCCGTCACTGCGGCGGCCTTCGCTGCGGTTACGCCCCACGCTGCGGCTGCGGTTGACCCTGCTCAACGGCGTGCTGCTGGTCGGTGCCGGCGCGATCCTGGTGCTGCTGGCCTGGCTGCTGGTGCGCGATGCGCTGCGCCCCACCGACGAACTGCTGCCCGGCACCACCGTGGTGCTCGCCGACGGGAGCACGCTGGAGGCCGCCGCCTGGCAACAGCGGCTGGTCGAGTCGGCCTCCGGGGAACTGCTGGCCAAGGGGCTGGCCGCGTTGCTGGCCATCGGCCTGGTCGGCGTCGTCGGAGCGTACGCGGTCGTCGGGCGGGCGCTGCGCCCGCTGCACCAGGTCACCGCGACCGCGCGCCGGCTCGGCGAGACCACCCTGCACCAGCGGATCGGCTACTCCGGGGCGAACGACGAGGTGGCCGAGCTGGCCGACACCTTCGACGCCATGCTGGACCGGATCGCCGCGGCCTTCGAGGCGCAGAAGCGGTTCGTGGCCAACGCCTCGCACGAGCTGCGTACGCCGCTGGCGGTGATGCGTACCGAGATCGACGTGACGCTCAGCGACGACGAGGCGGACACGGGCGAGTACCGCCGGATGGCGACCGTGGTCCGCGACGCCTCCGAGCGGGCCAACGGGCTGGTCGACGCGCTGCTGGTGCTGGCCCGCAGCGAGGCGCAGACGGGCCGGCGGCTCGGCCGCCGCAGCGAGTGCGACCTGGCCGCCGGCACCGTCAACGCGCTCTCCGCCGTACGCCTGGAGGTGGAGCGGATCAAGCTGGCGGTGGAGACGTCGCTGGAGCCGGCGCCGGTGGTGGGCGATCCCGGGCTGCTCGACCGGCTGGCCGGCAACCTGATCGAGAACGCGGTCCGCTACAACCACCTGCACGGCCGGCTCTGGGTGCGGACCGGCTCGGACGGGCAGCGGTCCTGGCTGGTGGTCGGCAACACCGGCTTCGAGGTCGACCAGGCCGACGTGCCGGGACTGTTCGAGCCCTTCCGGCGAGGTGGCCGGGAGCGGACCGGGGCACGCGGGTCCGGCCTGGGCCTGTCCATCGTCCGGGCGGTCTGCGACGCCCACGGCGGCACGGTGACCGCCGTCGCGCAACCCGGCGGCGGCCTGGAGGTGACGGTCAGCCTGCCGGCGGCGGAAGCCGCCCGCTGAAGCGCGGCGAGTGCGGAAGCCGCCCAGCTCAGCCGGGGTAGACTAACGTGCTAGCTAACCCGGGAGGTGGAGCATGTCGGCCGACGCTGTGCACTACAACATGCATGACGCCAAGACCCATCTGTCGCGCATCATCGAGCGGGTGGAACGCGGCGAGGAGGTCATCATCGACCGGGCGGGCACCCCTGTGGCGAAAGTCGTCCCGTTGGTGCGGCGGGTCAACCGCACCGCGATCGGCTCCCTCGCGGGGCAGGTGGACCTGTCGGGTGACTGGGATTCGCCCCAGACCAACGCGGAGATCGCCACCGATTTCGGTATCGGCGCATGAGCTTGCTGCTCGACACCCACGTCGCACTGTGGGCCATCGTCGGCGACGACACTCTTGACGCGCAGTTCCTCGAGCGGCTTCGCCACGACCCGGACATCTTCCTGTCTCCGGTCAGCCTGTGGGAGATCACCATTAAGCAGGCGGCCGGCAAACTCGCCGGACCGCCCGATCTCGCCGAGCGGGTACGGGACATGGGCTTTCGTGAACTGCCGGTGACCCACGGGCACGCGATCCTCGCCGGTCGTCTCCCACCGCATCACCGCGACCCCTTCGACCGGATGTTGGTGGCGCAGGCGACCGCCGAAGACTTGACGCTGGCCTCCCGTGACGTGTCGATAGCGATGTACGACGTCGATCTCCTCAAGGTGTGACAGGCATGGCTCCTGCCGCCCGTCGAGCAGACGTCGTTGGAGCTCACTGGCACGGTGTTGCTCTCCAGGCGCGGCGATGCGAAGATCTCCGGGTCAGCCCGATCGAGGAGGGGGGTGCGTCGATGTTCACCATGATGCTGTCCGCGCCCCGCCTTGCCGGCTGACCGCTCATCCTCGCGGGGCACCTTCAGCGGGATTGCTGTCCCGCAACTCAGCGGACCAGACACGCCAGTTCTGACTGCCCCGACGTCCGTGCCCGCAGGGCCGCCTCCGACCCCGCCATGCCGTGTCATGCCTCCCGCAGGCTCGCCGGTCCCGGCGGTCGGTCGGCCGGTAGCCGACAGGCTTCGACGCCGGTGGCGACGACCACGAGGGACAACAATGAGCGCACGAATCCACAACATCGGGATCGACTGTCACGACACGTACGCCCTGGCCGGTTTCTGGGCCCAGGTCTTCGAGTGCCCCCGCCAGCCGGACGACTTCCCGGGTGACCCGGAGGCGATGCTGCTGCCCCCGGGCGGCCCGGAGGTGCTCTTCCTGGCCGTACCGGAAGGCAAGACGGTGAAGAACCGCCTGCACCTCGACCTGGAACCCAACGACCGGACCCGGGACGAGGAGGTCGAGCGGCTGCTCGGCATCGGTGCCCGCCACGTCGCCGACCACATCCGGCCCGATGGTGCCGGTTGGGTGGTGCTCGCCGACCCGGAGGGCAACGAGTTCTGCGTACTGCGCAGCGCCGCCGAGAAGGCGGCGGCCCGGCAGGCCGCGGAGGGATCCTCGACGGACGGCTGATCGGAGCGACGCCGTTTCGGCGGGACGGCGAGCCCCTGATGACGGGGACCGCCGTTCCGCCGAAACGGCCTTCGCTCACGAGGTCGCCGCGGACCGGCTCAGTCGCGTTGCTCGATCTGGCCGCGGATGGTGACGAACTCGCCCTGCGCGTCGGCGCGGGACGAGAAGAACATCACGATCAGGCCGACGCTGCCCCGGTCGGCCCAGGTGCAGATGCCCAGGGGTACGTCCTCCGAGCGGCCGTCGCCGCACCGGGCCTCACCGCCGAGCGGACCCGGCTCGACCGAGGTCATGTTGCTGAGCGCCAGCTCGGTGGAGAGTTCCTCGACCATCGCGTCCAGTTCCTGCTTCGGGTCGGCCATCAGACCGGACGCACCCGCGATCATGACGAGGTCCTCCTCGGCCGGGTCACCGTAGAACGCCCCGACCGCGCTGGTCTCGTTGGTCACGGTCGACCGGATGTCGTTGACCATTTCCTCGGCCGCCTGCTGCAACTCCGGGTCAGTGATCTTGGGGCGGTCGGCCAGGGTGTCCGGGGCGACCATGCGGGTCCGGGAAGCCTCCACCGCGTCGCTGACGTCGTCCTTCACCGCGAACCAGATAGCGGTGGCACCGCCGCCGCAGAGCACCAGCAGGACCGCGAGAACGATCAGGATGATCTTCCCGGCCCCGAACTTTTTCGGCGGCGGACCGGCGAGCCCTGGGCCGGCCTCCTGCGGCTGACCGGGCGGCGGGTAGGGCGCGGCCCCGGGCTGGGGGTGCGGATCCGGGGCCGGACCGGTGGTCGACGGGTTGTTGTGCTCGTCCGAGGGGTTGGACACCTGCAGCTCCTGATTTCAGATGGAGTCGATCATCCTAGTCAGGTGTTTCAAACCCGTGGGTCCCCGTCGCCGGAACGGCGATCGCGGTGGGGCCCCCCGCCGGGGTGGCCACCGCGTTACCCCCCATACACCTGGTCAGCCCGCCCGGGGGGCCGCGCCCCGCGGCAGGAAGCGTCGGCCGGTGACCCGCTCGCTGGTGCCGGTCCGGTCCAGGTACGGCGTGACACCG
The DNA here is from genome assembly GCF_056150025.1 of Micromonospora aridisoli. Classification (NCBI taxonomy): domain Bacteria; kingdom Bacillati; phylum Actinomycetota; class Actinomycetes; order Micromonosporales; family Micromonosporaceae; genus Micromonospora; species Micromonospora aridisoli. The sequence continues at coordinate 640,116 of NZ_JAXCFK010000001.1, forward strand.
CCCAGGTGGAACGGCCAACCGGCACCGAGGATCATGCACAGGTCGATGTCCTGCGCCTCGGCGACGACACCCTCGTCGAGCATCAGCCGGATCTCCTGCGCCAGCGCGTCCAGCGCGTTCTGCCGAACCTGCTCCTCGGTCAGCGGCTGGTCGCCGACGACCAGCAGCTTCGCCACCTCGGCGTTGATTTCGTCGTCGACGACGATCGGCTGGCCGGAGTCGGCGATCCGCTTGAGGTTCTCACTGACGCCGAACCGGTCCGGGAACGCGGCGTGCAGGGTGCCGCCCACGTGGTACGCGACGGCCGGCCCGACCAACTGGAGCAGGGCGAGCGGACGCATCGGCAGACCCAGCGGGTCCAGGGCGCGGTTCGCCACCTCCAGCGGAGTGCCGGCGTCGACGGCGGCGAACACGGTGCCCAGGAAGCGGGTGAGCAGCCGGTTCACCACGAACGCCGGGGCGTCCTTCACCAGCACGCTCGACTTCTTCAGCTGCTTGCCGACCGCGAACGCGGTGGCCAGGGTGGCGTCGTCGGTCCGCTCGCCCCGGACGATCTCCAGCAGCGGCAGCACCGCGACCGGGTTGAAGAAGTGGAAGCCGACGACCCGCTCCGGGTGCTCCAGCTCCGCCGCCATCTCGGTGATCGACAACGACGAGGTGTTGGTGGCGAGCACCGCCTCCGGCTTGACGATCTTCTCCAGCTCGGCCCAGACCTGCTTCTTGACGTTCAGGTCCTCGAAGACGGCCTCGATGACGAAGTCGGCGTCGGCGAAGACGGACTTGTCGACCGAGCCCGACACCAGGCCGTACAGCTTCGCCGCCGTGCCCTTGTCCATCCGGCCCTTGCTGACCGACTTCTCGAACTGCGCGTGCACGTAGCCCACGCCCTTGTCCACCCGGGCCTGGTCCAGGTCGGTCATGACGACCGGTACCTGGAGGCGGCGGGCGAACAGCAGCGCCAGCTGGCTGGCCATCAGGCCGGCGCCGACGATGCCGACCTTGGTCACCGGCCGGGCCAGGCCCTTGTCCGGCGCGCCGGCCGGCCGCTTGGCCCGCCGCTGCACCAGGTCGAAGGCGTACAGGCCGCTGCGCAGCTCCTCCGAGAAGACCAGGTCGGCCAGGGCCTCGTCCTCGGCGGCGGTGCCGGTGGCGAAGTCCGCGTCCTTCGCCGTCTCCAGCAGGTCGAGGGCCTTGTACGCGGCCGGCACCGCGCCGTGCAGCCGCTGGTCCAGCGTCTGCCGGGCGAAGTAGAGCACGCCCGCCCACATGTCCTTGTCGACCTCGGGCCGGGTCACCTCGACCTCGCCCCGGACGACGCCGGCGGCCCACTCCAGGGATCGCTCCAGGAAGTCCGCCGGCTCCAGCAGCACGTCCGCGATGCCCAGCTCGGCGGCCTGCTTCGGCTTGAGCATCTTGTTCTGCATCAGCGGGTTCTGAATGATCACCTGCGTGGCCGCCGGGATGCCGATCAGGTTCGGCAGCAGCTGCGTGCCACCCCAGCCGGGGATGAGACCGAGGGAGACCTCGGGCAGCGCCAGGGCCGCCGCGCCGGCCGACAGGGTCCGGTAGTGGCAGTGCAGGGCCAGCTCCAGACCGCCGCCCATCGCCGCGCCGTTGACGAAGGCGAAGGTGGGGATCTGGCTGTCCTTGAGCCGGGCGAAGACCCGGTGACCCAGGCGGCCGATCTCCAGCGCCTGCTCGCGGTCCGCGAGCTGCGGCAGGCCGGTGATGTCCGCGCCGACACAGAAGATGTACGGCTTCCCGGTGACCGCGATGAACGCCGGCTCGGCCGCGAGCGCGGCGCTGATCGCCTCGTCCAGGCTGGTCAGGCCGGCCGGGCCGAAGGTGTTCGGCTTGGTGTGGTCGAATCCGTTGTCGAGCGTGATCAGGGCGGCCGGACGGTCCAGCCCCGGCACGTTCACCTGCCGCAGCAGGGCCCTGGTGACCACCTCGTTCGGTGCGGCGAGTGCGCTCACTTGTTCCCACCCTCCCAGTGCGGGTTCTCCCAGATGACCGTGCCGCCCATGCCGATGCCGATGCACATGGCGGTGATGCCGTAGCGGACCTCGGGGTGCTCGGCGAACTGACGGGCGAGCTGGGTCATCAGCCGTACGCCGGAGGAGGCGAGCGGGTGACCGATGGCGATCGCGCCGCCCCAGGGGTTGACCCGCGGGTCGTCGTCGGCGATGCCGAAGTGGTCGAGGAAGGCGAGCACCTGCACGGCGAACGCCTCGTTCAGCTCGAACAGCCCGATGTCATCGATGGTGAGGCCGGCGATGCGCAGCGCCTTCTCGGTCGACGGGATCGGGCCGACGCCCATCACCTCGGGCTCGACCCCGACGAAGCCGTACGAGACCAGCCGCATCGCGACCGGCAGGCCCAGCTCGCGGGCGACGTCCTCGGCGACCAGCAGGCTGGCGGTCGCGCCGTCGTTGAGGCCGGCCGCGTTGCCCGCGGTCACCTTGCCGTGCGGGCGGAACGGGGTCTTGAGGGTGGCGAGCTTCTCCATCGAGGTGTCCCGGGGTGCCTCGTCCACCGTGGCCAGGCCCCAGCCGGTCTCCGGGTCGCGGATCGCCACCGGTACCAGGTCGTCCTGGAGCTTGCCGTTGGCGTACGCCTTCGCGGTCTTCTGCTGCGAGGCGAGGGCGAACGCGTCGGTGCGCTGCTTGGTGATGTGCGGGACCCGGTCGTGCAGGTTCTCCGCGGTGGCGCCCATCACCAGCGCGGACGGGTCGACCAGCTTCTCGGCGACGATGCGCGGGTTCGGGTCGACACCCTCGCCCATCGGGTGACGGCCCATGTGCTCGACGCCGCCGGCGATCGCCACGTCGTAGGCGCCCACGGCGATGCCGCTGGCCACGGTGGTCACGGCGGTCATCGCCCCGGCGCACATCCGGTCGATGGCGAAGCCCGGGACCGTCTTGGGCAGCCCGGCCAGCAGGGCGGCGGTGCGACCGATGGTCAGGCCCTGGTCGCCGATCTGGGTGGTGGCGGCGATCGCCACCTCCTCGACCCGTTCCGGCGGCAGTTGGGGGTTGCGGCGCAACAGCTCGCGGATGCAGCGGATCACCAGGTCGTCGGCGCGGGTGTTGGCGTACATGCCACCCGCCTTGCCGAAGGGGGTGCGGACGCCGTCGACGAAGACGACATCCCGGACTTCACGGGGCACGATGAGCCTCCTATTCGACCACGATCCGGTCGTCGCGCCGCCAGGCGGACGACGGACCGAACGAGGGTCGCAGCACTGGCGTTTCCCCGATGCTACTCGCCAGTAATAACCCCGCGCTCCACCTCCCCCTGTGGCCCACCCCACACCCACACTCCGTTGATCATGAAGTTGTTGTCGTCGCCCGTCGCGACGGACGACAACAACTTCATGATCAACCTGGGAGTGGGGTGGGTGGGGGGAGGGTGGGAATCAGGGCGTTGGCGAGGTCGGGGAGGAGGAGGGTGATCTGCCATTCGCGGGCGTTGTGGTCGCGGAGGGCCCCGGCGACGGTGGCCTCGGTGATCTCCTCGGGCGGCTGCCAGGCGATCCGGCGGATCGTGTCGGGGGAGATCAGGTTCTCCGGGGGCAGGTTGTGCTCGCCCGCCACCCGCAACACCACCTCGCGGCAGCGCGCCAGCCGGGCGGCGGCCGCCGGATCCCGTTCCGCCCACCGGTGCGGTGGGGGCGGACCCTCCACCGTCGGCGCCACCGGCAGGGCGTCGTCCGGCAACTGCCGGGCGTCGTCGAGCGCCGCCAGCCAGGTACGCGCCAACCGCCGCACCGACCGGCCGCCGAAGCCGGGCAGCGTGAGCAGTGCCTTCTCGTCCCTCGGGTCCAACTCGGCCGCCGCGACGATTGCCGAGTCGGGCAGTACCCGCCCCGGTGCGGTGTCCCGCCGGGCGGCGATCTGGTCGCGGGCGTACCACAGGGAGCGGACCCGGGCCTGCGCCCGTGCGCCACGGACCCGGTGGATTCCGGAGGTCCGCCGCCACGGTTCGGCGCGTACCCGGGGCGGCCGGTCAACGCTGCGCACGAGCGCGGCGAACTCCTCCGCCGCCCACTCGGACTTGCCCTGCCGAGTCAGCTCCGCGTCAAGCGCGTCCCGCAGATCCGTCAGCAGCTCCACGTCCAGGGCGGCGTAGGTCAGCCACGACTCCGGCAACGGCCGGCTCGACCAGTCCGCCGCGGAGTGGTGCTTCTCCAGGCTGAACCCGAGCAACTGCTCAGTGAGCGCGGCCAGCCCCACCCGCTCGAAACCGGCCAGCCGCGCGGCCAGCTCGGTGTCGAACAACCGGCGCGGGCGCAGCCCCAGCTCCGCGAGGCAGGGCAGATCCTGGTTGGCCGCGTGCAGCACCCACTCGGCCTCGGCGATCACGGCGTCCAAGGCGCTCAGGTCGGGCAGCGGCAGCGGGTCGATCAGCACCGTGCCGGCACCGGCGCGGCGCAGCTGGACGAGGTACGCGCGCTGGCTGTATCGGTAGCCGGAGGCCCGTTCGGCGTCCAGGGCCACCGGTCCGGCACCGCTGGCGAACCGGGCCACCACCTCGGCGAACTGCTCCGGGGCGGCGACCGGTTCAGGGGTGCCCTCACGGGGTGCGGTCAGCGGCACGGACTGGCCGCCGGTGGGTTCGGTCCCCGCGTCCGACGGCTCCGGCCGCGCCGACGGCGGGGGCGTGGTGTCGTTTCCCGTACGGCTTGCGGCGGCCCGACGGCGCAGGGGTGGTTCGTCGGTCACCTGACAACCCTAGTGCGCGAGTGGATCGAGTGCCGCCACCCGTCCCGCCGCGTGTCGGCCGGCGGTGTCCGGCCGGGCGGATTCGGCCCATGCGGGGCGGATTCCGCGACGCGCGGCGGCGGAGCCGGGCCGGGTGGGCTCAGCCGGTGGTGGCCGGGCGGCGCTCCGGCAGGGCGGTCACGCCCGGCGGCGGCAGCCCGGCGGTGGAGGCGAGCAGGGTGCACCAGGCCTCCAGGTGCCGGGCCAGGTCGACGTCGGTCGGCGTCCAGGAGGCGCGGATCTCGATGTCGCCGGCCGCGGGTGGACCGGCCAGCTCACCGAACCGGGTCGACATCGTCTGCGTGATCGTCCCGCCGATGGCCCGGTACCCCGCCTCCTGCGCGTCGAGGGCGTCGGTGAGCCAGGTCCATCCCACCCCGGGCAGCAGCGGGTCGGCGGCGAGGTCCACCTCCATCTCGGCGGTCACGTAGGTGACCAGCCGCAGGGTGCCCTGCCACGCCTCGTGTCCGGCCGGGTCGTGCAGCAGGATCAGCCGCCCGGTGGCCACCTCGTCGCCGTCGCGCAGCACGGACGCGGAGATCGCGAACGAGTAGGGGGCCAGTCGCTGCGGCGCACCCACCTCCTCCAGCAGGATCTCCGGCCGGCACGTCGCCGACCGGAGCCCTGCGACCGCGCGGGCGAACGTGTCGGGAAGCGCGATCGGGGGGGCCATGTCCGCAGCCTATTCCGCTGCCCGGGCCGCCGCCGCGAGGCGCGCCGACGATCACCCGGCGCGTACCACGCTCCGGATCCAGGGCCGGTGATAGGTCAGGTCGGTGTAGATCATCTGCACGCCACAGTACGGCGGCCCAAGCTGCCAGTCCCGACCCAGCCGGCTGGTGCCACCCACGACCGTCCAGACCTGCCCGATCCGGAGCAGCCCGGGGCCGCCACTGTCGCCGAAACAGGCTCCGCCGGGTGCGCCGTGGACGCAGATCTCCCCAACGGTGATCCGCCCGCCCGCGCACTCCTCGGGCGGTACCACCCAGCGGTCCAGTTGCTGCAAACGCTCGGGTAGCGGCCCGCCGAAGGTGGGCGTGGTGGCTCCCCAGCCGAGTTCCCGGATGGTGGCACCGACGGCGGGTGACCGGCCGGCGATCGGGTAGCGCGGCAGCCACACCGGGGCGGCCAGGCGGAGCACGGCAACATCGGCTCCGACATCATCGCCCGTGTTCCAGTCCCACGCTGGATGCGGTACGACCTTGGTGACCGCCACGATCCGGCCCCCGGCCGCGTGCTCCGCCGAACCGATACGAATGCGCAGCGTCGCGGGTTCGACGGGTGCCGGCACCTCATCGGTCACGCAGTGCGCCGCGGTGACGACGTGCCGCGGGTGGATGAGGACCGCCCCGCAGTGGTGGCCGAAGGTGCCGTCGCGGTCGAGTTGCAGTGAGGCGATCGGCGGGTAGGGCTGAGTGGCGTCCTCCCCTCCGATGATGAAGGGAATCACCGGATCCGGTTCGCTCGCGGTCACGGGTGCGCCGAGCGCCGGCGCGAGCCCGACGGCCGAACCGAGCAGTAATCCGAGCATTCCGGCAGTCAACCGACGCGTAATTCGACCCACCGCTTCTCCTCGTTCAACTCATCGACGTCCATCTTCGCCTGACTGTACTGAAGGTGACCACGCTCCGCGACCGCCCGATGCCTACCTACGTCACAAAGGTGGCGGTGGGGGCGGGGCCACGATCGGCCGCGTGGCACGATGGCCGCGATGACCACCGACACCACGGGCACCGCCGCCCGAGACGACGAACCCCGCCCCGGCGGGCCCGCCGACTCGCCCTTCGTGCGGGCGTGTCGCCGCCGGTCCGTTCCGCACACGCCCGTCTGGTTCATGCGCCAGGCCGGCCGGTCGCTGCCGGAGTACCGCGAGATCCGGGCCAACGTGGCGATGCTGGAGTCGTGCCGCCGGCCCGACCTGGTCACCGAGATCACCCTTCAGCCGGTCCGCCGGCACGGGGTGGACGCGGCAATCCTGTTCAGCGACATCGTGGTGCCGGTGGCCGCCGCCGGGGTCGACCTGGACATCGTGCCCGGCACCGGGCCGGTGGTGGCCGAGCCGGTGGGCACGGCCGCCGACGTCGAGCGGATCCGGCCGATCGGCCGCGACGACGTCGGGTACGTCGACGAGGCGGTCCGGATGCTGGTCAAGGAGCTGGGCGACACCCCCCTGATCGGCTTCGCCGGGGCTCCGTTCACGCTGGCCAGCTACCTCGTGGAGGGCGGCCCGTCGCGGACCCACGCCAAGACCAAGGCACTGATGTACGGCGAGCCCGAGCTGTGGCACGCCCTCGCGGGCCGGCTGGCCGAGGTGACCCTGGCGTTCCTGCGGGTGCAGATCGAGGCCGGCGTCTCGGCGGTGCAGCTGTTCGACTCGTGGGCCGGTGCGCTCTCCGAGGCCGACTACCGACGGTTCGTGCTGCCCCATTCGACGGCCGTGCTCGCCGGGCTCGCCGACGCGGGTGTACCCCGCATCCACTTCGGGGTCGGCACCGCCGAGCTGCTCGGCGCGATGGGCGAGGCCGGCGCCGACGTGGTCGGTGTCGACTGGCGTACCCCGCTGGACGTCGCGACCCACCGCATCGGACCGGACCGGGCCGTGCAGGGCAACCTCGACCCGTGCCTGCTGCTGGCCCCGTGGCCGGTGGTGGAGGCCGAGGTACGCCGGATCCTGGAGCAGGGTCGGGCGGCGCCGGGACACGTGTTCAACCTCGGCCACGGCGTGCTGCCGGAGACCGACCCGGAGGTGCTGACCCGGGTGGTCGCGCTGGTGCACGAGCTATCCGCCCGGCCGGCCGGGCAGGACTGACCGCCATGGCGACGCGGCGGCGGGTGGCGGTGGTCGGCGGCGGCATCGCCGGCCTGGCCGCCGCGGTCCGGTTGCGCGACCGCGCCCCCGCCGACCTCGACATCACCGTGTACGAGCAGTCCGGCGCGCTCGGCGGCAAGCTGCGCACCGGCGAGTTGGCCGGCGGCCCGGTCGAGTTCGGCGCCGAGTCGTTCCTGATGCGGGATCCGGCCGGCGGGGAGTCCGCCGCCGTGGCCCTGGTCCGCCGGCTCGGACTGGCGGATCGGATCGTGCACCCCACCGTCGGGCAGGCCGCGCTCGCCGTCGACGGTGGGCTGCGCCCGATCCCGGGCGGCACGCTGGTCGGCGTACCCGGTGATCTGGAGAAGGTGGCGGCGGTCGCCCGGGTGGCCCCGGAGGCCGACCACGACGGCGGTGGGCCGCTGCTCGGTGCCGACCAGGACGTCTCCGTGGGCGCGCTGGTCCGTGCGCGGTTCGGCGACGAGGTGGTGGACCGGCTGGTCGACCCGATGCTCGGCGGGGTGTACGCGGGCCGCGCCGACGACCTGTCGCTGGTCACCACCATGCCGGCGCTGGCCCGGGCCGCCCGGGTAGAGCACACGCTGCTCGCGGCGGTACGCGCGGCACAGGCCGCCGCCCCGCGTGCCCCCGGCGAGGCGGTCTTCGGCACCCTGGACGGCGGGCTGAGCACCCTGGTCGACGCGGCGGTGACGGCCAGCGGCGCGACGATCCGCAGCAACGCGGCGGTACGCGAACTCACCCCGACCACCGCCGGCTGGCGGTTGACGGTCGGCCCGACCCGGGACGCCGAGCACGTCGACGTGGACGCGGTGGTGCTGGCGGTGCCGGCCCGACCGGCGGCGCGGCTGCTCGCCGGCGTCGCACCCGAGACGGCGCAGGTGATCGGCGGGCTGGACTACGCCAGCGTCGCCCTGGTCACCCTGGTGCTGCCCGATCCGGCGCTGCCGCAACTCAGCGGTTTCCTGGTGCCCTCCACCGAGGGGCTGCTGGTCAAGGCGTCCACCTTCTTCACCACCAAGTGGGGGCACCTGCGCCGGCCGGACGGGCTGGCCCTGGTACGTGCCTCGGTGGGCCGGTACGGCGACGAGGAGCAGCTCCAGCGCCCCGACGAGGATCTCGCCGCCACCGTGCACCGGGAACTGTCCGCGGTGCTGGGCGTGCCGTTGCCCGCGCCGGTCGGCGGGCACGTGCAGCGCTGGGGCGGTGCGCTGCCGCAGTACACCCCGGGTCACCTCGACCGGGTCGCCGTCGCTCGGGCGGCGCTGCGGGCGGCCCATCCGACGCTGCGGCTGGCCGGTGCCGGCTACGACGGGGTCGGCATCCCGATCTGCGTCCGCTCCGGCGAGACGGCGGCCGAGGAGATCATCACAGCACTGGAAGGATCGGGGAGATGATCGAGCAGACGAACGCCGCCCGACTGAAGGAACTCAACGACACCATCCGCTACACCATGTGGTCGGTGTTCCGGGCCAGCGCGCCGCTGCCGTCGCTGCGGGACAACGTGACAGGCGAGGTCGAGTCGCTCATCGAGGAGCTGGCCGGCAAGGATGTCGTGGTGCGCGGCACCTACGACGTGGCCGGCCTGCGCGCCGACGCCGACCTGATGATCTGGTGGCACTCCTCGTCCAGCGACGCCCTCCAGGACGCGTACCTGCGGTTGCGGCGGACCGCGCTGGGTCGTGCGCTCACCCCGGTCTGGTCGCAGATGGCGCTGCACCGGCCGGCGGAGTTCAACAAGAGCCACATTCCGGCGTTCCTGGCCGGCGAGGAGGCCCGGGCCTACCTCTGTGTGTACCCGTTCGTCCGGTCGTACGACTGGTACCTGCTGCCCGACGCCGAGCGGCGGGAGCTGCTGGCCGAGCACGGCAAGATGGCCCGGGGCTACCCGGACGTCCGCGCCAACACGGTCGCCAGCTTCGCGCTCGGCGACTACGAGTGGATGCTCGCCTTCGAGGCTGACGAGTTGCACCGGATCGTCGACCTGATGCGTGACCTGCGCGCCTCCCGCGCCCGGCTGCACGTGCGCGAGGAGGTTCCCTTCTACACCGGTCGCCGCCGCCCGATCGCCGACATCGTCGCCGCCCTCGCCTGAGGTGCAAGGAAGGGCCCCCTGTTAACGCCTGGCGTAGTACAGGGGGCCCCTATTAACACCGCAACACTCCGGGCCGGGCGGGGCCGCGCCTGAGGGAGTGTGGCGCGGCCCCGGCCGGGGTCAGCTGGTCGCGGTGCAGGTCACCGTCGGTGTGTTCGTGCTGCTGCCGGAGGCCAGGAAGCCGAAGCTGGTGCTGGCACCGGCACCGAGACTGCCGTTGTAGCTGACGTTGGTGGCGGTCACCGTGGAGCCGCTGGAGCTGACCGTGGCGTTCCAGGCCTGGCTGACCTGTTGGCCGCTGCCGTACGTCAAGTTCACCCGCCAGCCGCGGATGGCCGCGTTGCCGGCGGTCACCTGGACCTCACCCTGGAAGCCACCGGACCAGCTGTTGGTGACCCGGTACGTCGCCGAGCAGGCACCCGTCACCGGCGGGTTGGTGGTGGGCGGGGTCGTGGTCGGCGGGGTGGTGGTGGGCGGCGTGGTGGTCGGCGGCGTGGTCGTGGGCGGCGTGGTGGTCGGCGGGGTGGTGCCGCCACCGAACTGCACGTCGCTGCAGTGGTAGTACGACTGGTCGAAGTGGCTGGCCTGCCAGACGGTGAAGATGATGTGTCGGCCGGTGCGGCCCGGCGCGTTCACCGGAATCTGGATCGACACCCCGTCGACCTCCCGCTGCCACTGCGACGCCGGCGTGTAGCCGATCTGGCCGACCAACTCCAGGTCCGACCACGCCAACGGCTTGGTGAGCGTGTCCACACCCTGCCGGGTGGCGTACACCCGGAGGTAGTCGGCACCGTGGCTGGCCTGGTCGAAGAACTTCAACTGGAAGCTGTTGGGGACCGGGGTGGTCCGCCAGGCACCCAGGGTGTCGAGGGCGTTGTAGCGACCGCCCTCGGCACGCCCGCCCGAGCAGAGCTGGCCGTTCGGTACGGCCGCCTGGTGGTTGCCGCCCACACCCTCGCGGAGCTGGCCGTTCCAGTTCCACATGGCGCTCGGGTTGGCCTGCCAGGCCTGCCAACACATCGGGTCCTCGGTGGCCATCCGCGGGTTCAGGTGGTCACCACCCCAGCGTTCCCAGCAGCCGTAGGCGCGGGACCCGGGGTTGACCGTGGCGCCGTGGGCGGAGACGGGGTTGGTCAGCGCGGTGGTGAGCAGCAACAGGGCAACGGCCGCGACGGCCAGCAGCCAGGCAGCGCGTGGTGATCTGAGTACGTTCGACATGGAGCTCCCCAAGGGAATTGTCAGTTCGCGACTGCGCCCGGACGCTCGGGAGTTGCCTCTCCCGTGCCGATGTGCGTTAACCCTGTGGTGTTGGCTCCGAGGGAAGCGTGCCACGGAGCATCGGCGTACGTCAACGTGGCTGGTGCGCTCCGGAGCAGGGCTCCGGCACCACCACCACCGGACGGGTGCTGGCCACCCCGCCGGGTGCCGATGCCTGACGTGCCGGTCGCCGCTGACCGGGCCGGGCGGGGCCGCGCCTGAGGGAGTGTGCCGCGCGACCCCGCCCGGGGTCAGGTCGCCGTGCAGCTCAGCGTCGGCGTGCTGTTCGTGCCGTTGGTCGAGGCCAGGAACCCGAAGGTGGTACTGGCTCCGGCACCGAGGTTGCCGTTGTGCCCGGCGTTCTGGGCGGTCACCGTCGAACCGCTGGACGTGACCGTCGCGTTCCAGGACTGACTGATCTGTTGGCCGTTGGCGTACGTCCACCGCACGGTCCAGCCCCGGATGGGCGCGCTGCCCGCGGTCACCTGGACCTCACCCTGGAAGCCACCGGACCAGCTGTTGGTGACCCGGTACGTCGCCGAGCAGGCGCCCGCGGGCGGCGGCGTGGTGGGCGGCGGCGTGGTCGGCGGGGGAGTGGTGGGCGGCGGCGTGGTCGGTGGCGGGGTGGTCGGCGGCGGGTTGGACCCGCCACCGAACTGCACGTCACTGCAGATGTAGTACGACTGGTCCGAGTGGCTGGCCTGCCAGATCGTGTAGATGACGTGCCGGCCGGTGCGGCCCGGGGCGTTGACCGGGATCTCGATGGAGACCCCGCCGGTCTCCCGCTGCCACTGCGAGGCCGGCGTGTTACCGATCTGACCGACCAGTTCCAGGTGCGACCAGGCCAGCGGAGTGTTCAGCGCGTCGTAGCCCTGCCGGGTGGCGTACACCCGGATGTAGTCCGCGCCGTGACTGGCCTGGTCGTAGAACTTGAGCCGGAAGCTGTTGCCGACCGAGGTGGTCCGCCAGGCGCCCGGCACGTCCATCGCCCGGTAGCGCCCGTTCTCGGTGCGTCCGCCGGAACAGAGCTGACCGTTCGGAATGGCACCCTGGTGGTTGCCGGCCACGCCCTCGCGGTAGAGGCCGTTCCAGTTCCACATGGCGTTCGTGTCGGTCTGCCACGCCTGCCAACACATCGGGTCCTCGGTGGCCATCCGCGGGTTCTGGAAGTCGTTGCCCCAGCGTTGCCAGCAGCCGTAGTTGCGGGAGACGGGGTTGGCCACCGAGCCGTGCGCGGAGGCGGGTCTGACCAGTGCCGTGGTGAGCAGCAGCGTGGCGACGGCTGCGACGGCCAGCAGCCACAGTGCGCGCGATGATCTAAGCGAATTGGACATGGAACCCCCAAGGGGAGTCGTCGGATCTCGACATCGCCCGGACGCTCGGGAGTTGCCCTCTCCCGTGCCGTGAGAGTGGCCATCGTGTGCTGGCTCGACGGGAAGGATGGCACGTTCGATCGTCGTGCGTCAATGAGGAAAGCGATTTCCAGCACCCGCTGCGAGGGGTCGTCGAAACGCTTCCAGCACCGGATTCGGGCCGCTCACCGCTTCCGGCGCATCGGCGTGTGGAGGATGCCGTCCTCGACGTACTCCGGCCCGCTGACCGTGAAGCCGTGCCGGACGTAGAAGTCGACCAGATGTGACTGCGCGTCCAACACGCACGGCCGGTCACCGATCTCGGCCAGGGCCGCCGTCATCAGCCGGCCGGCGTGCCCGGCGCCGCGGGCCTCCCGCGCCACCACCACCCGCCCGATCCGGGCCACCCCGCCGGGCTCCGCCAGAATCCGCAGGTACGCCACCGGATGGCCGTCGTGGTCCAGCCAGAGATGCCGGGTGCCGGGCTCGACGTCACGTCCGTCGATCTCCGGGTACGCGCACTCCTGCTCGACCACGAAGACGTCGACGCGTAGCCGCACCAGGTCGTGGAAGGTGCGGGCATCCAACTCGGCGAAACCGGCGACCCGCAACTCGGTACTCGACATCCCGCCAGGCTAGTGCGTTGCGCTGGGGGTCCTGGTGCTCGCTGAGTCGTCAGGCGGGACGGGCACCGACGGCGTCGCGGATCTCGGCACCCCGCTCGGCTTCCACCGACCGGGCACAGTGTGCGCAGCAGAAGAAGCGGCCGGAGACCTCGACGCCGTGGCCGACGATCTTGATTTCGCAGTGCTCGCAGATCGGGGCGAGCCGGTGGATGGCGCACTCGAAGCTGTCGAAGGTGTGTACGTCGCCGCTGACCGTACGCACCTCGAACGCCAACCAGTAGTCGTTGCCGCAGACCTCGCAGGTAGCCATGCCCGCACCTCCAAAAAGTGGACGTTTAACGCCATCATCCAACATTCGGTGCATTCGGTTGCTAGAACGGACAGAAAGATCTTGGCGGGCGGCCGGTCCCGGCTCTGTCCGCTGTCATCGGGTCTATGCCTTGCGGCGGTGGTTGGCTGGGCCCGCTTCGACGAACGCAGTGATGGTCGAGTCTGCCGGGGCTCGAACTTCGGCGGTTTTCATGTGGTTACCCCGGTCTTCTGGAGCGAGCTGCCTCTGGCAAATCGGATCGATCATCCCTTTAGTGTCGTTGGGGCAGAACGCTGATCTTGTGGGGCAAACATACTGATCGGCTCTCTTCAATCGTCTAGAGCGATGATTTTTTCCCATGTGCGCATCGGTAACATCTTGACGATCATCGAATAGTTACGGGGGCGTTCGTGCGTGTTTATAGAAATCAACTCTCACCAAGGGTACGTTGGTGGATCGTAAATGCCGCCGCCCTTTCCCTACTCGCGGCGCTGCCATTGGTGCCCAATGCTTCGCTGCCTCAGACGTCAGCTTCGGTCGCTATGGCGCCCGCTGCGGCCGCGTCCCAGGAAGCTCCAAGGTCGGCGCCGGATGAGGCGACGGCAGTGGCCCTTGCGCGCCGCTTTGGCGTACCGGTGGAGGTTGCCGCTCTGAAGTCGGAAACCATGCGGACCTGGGCACAGACCGACGGCACGTTCCGGTCGGAGATTTCGCTCTCCCCGGAGCGGGTGCGAGACGCGTCAGGGCAGTGGTCGGAGATTGACCTCAACTTCGAGCGCAAGTCCGACGGTAGCGTCGGCCCCAGAGTGCATGCTCGCGGGCTGCGTCTGGCAGGCAAACGGCCAGCCGGCGTCAATGACCTGGTAGTTCTCGGATCCGGTCCCGAGCGTACGACGCTCGGCTGGCGGGGCGCCCTTCCGGAGCCGGTACTGTCCGGCGCGACGGCGACCTATACAGACGTGAGGCCCGGCGTTGACCTCAGGGTGGAGGCCAGCCCGGCGGGTTACGAGTATTTTCTGCTCGTCAAGAACGCCGCTGCGGCCGGTGGTTTGGACCGGATCGCCATGCCGTGGCGTACCGGATCGGCGATGACGGCCGACTCGGCACCAGGCCGCGGGATCCGGCTGCGTGCAAAGTCTGGCCGAGCCGTTGTCGTTTCTCACGCGGAGATGTGGGACGAGGGAATCTCTCCACGCACTGGTGAGCGGATCCGACGGGCGGACGTCGGATTGGAGTTGAAATCCGATGGCGCGGGCGGCTCCGATCTGGTCCTCACCCCTGACCCGACTTTCTTTTCCCAACCAGGGCTTGAGTACCCGATCACCATCGACCCTGCGGTCAACCTCACTCCGGCGTTCGACACCTTCGTGCAAAACACATTCTCGTCGGATCAGTCCGGGTCGACCGATCTGAAGCTGGGCTACAGCGACGATGCCGCAAATGGATGTGGCTCCGGGTGCACGGCGCGTTCCTTTCTGAGCTTTTCGGGTCTATCAGACTACAACGGCGCCAACGTGCTCTCTGCGGAACTGTTTCTCTGGAACTATCACTCCTGGTCCTGCACTGCGGCGACGTGGCAGTCATGGGAGACCACCTCTGTCAACAGCAACGTGCGCTGGAACAACCAGCCGACCTGGGTACGACTGGACGGCACATCCACGCTCACCAAGGGGTACGGCGGCTGTGCCGATGGCTGGGTGTCAATTTCGGTCTCGAAGACGTTCCAGTCCAGTTTCAACAGCTCAAGCAGTTCGACGGCGACGGTGGGCCTTCGGGCCGGCAGTGAGTCCGACCATCGGGGTTGGAAGAGGTTCTTCTCCTCCGAAGCGTCCAACTACCGGCCCTACGTTTCGCTCAGTTACAACCGTTCGCCGGCCATGCCGACTCACCAGAGCATTGACTCTTGCTACAGCGCCTGCGCTTCGCCGGCGATCGTTCGCTCCGGCACTCCAACGATCACGGCGAGGGTCACCGATCCGGACGCCGGCACGCTCAGGGTCGAGTACGAGGTGTACGACAGTGCGCGGACCAGTCTGAAGGCTAGGTCCGGTAACGCGGTGACCGGCGTTAAGTCCGGAACCGCGAAACCTTGGCGGATCGTGCCGACCTCTGGCAGCAAATTACCCGACGGCGTGTACAGCTGGCGAGCGCGTGCGTGTGACGCGCACGTCTGTGGAGACTACTCGGGATGGTTCACATTCACGGTCGACACGGCAGATCCGTCGCTGCCGACGGTGTCCGGTTCGCTGTACAGCGAGAAGGCCACCGGTACGTGGAACGGTGGTCCTGGTCAGCCGGGCACCTTCGTCTTCGGCGCCAACGGCGCTACGGAGATTGCCCAGTATGTATATTCGTTGAACGGTGGGCCAACAGTGACGGTGTCGGCCGGCACCGCGACTGGGACCCAGAAGCTTACGACCAATCAGCGATATGTCTCCACCAATACCAGCGGGTTCGCGGCGTCACCCGGAGCAGTCATCTCTAGGGTGACCAACCGAGGTCGCTCTGGTTCGGACTCACTAATGGTTCGGGGAACTCCGGAACCGACGACAACGGACACCTATGCCACCTTCGGCAGCGAGAGTGGACTTCAGGTGGGGATGACACCCGGGCGGCGATACAACATCTCTGCTTGGATCTACGTGCCGCAAGAAACCATGCAGGTGATGTCGAGCATCGTGCCGTTCGCCGGACGAATTGTTGTGGATTACCGGGGTGAGGACGGCTCACGTCGCCTCGTTTCAAACAGAGTCTCGAAGAGCGACGCTTGGGAGCAGTTGAGCCTCTCGGTCACATTACCTGCAGGTGCGACGCAGGCCAGCATTCGCCTCTACAATGGATCGGCGACGCACCTAGGGGGGATCGGTGGGATCGAACCCATTTCCCGCCCGGTCTACTACGACGACATGTCGGTCGTCGAGGAGGGTGGTCTCACCCGTAGCATCACCCCGAGCCAGGACGGTGTGAACGTGTTGGCCGTGCAGGCCCGCAACGCCGCAGGAGCCACTTCCGATCCGCGCATCTACCAGTTCCTGGTCAGGCCGAGTGCCGGCTCGTGGCACTGGACCTTGGACGAGAACGCAGGCAGCACCGCCGCGTCGGTACCCGACAGCCGGCCTGCCACCCTCAGTTCACGCGGTGCCAGCTGGACCAGCCCAGGCCGAGTGGGTACCGCCGCGTTGGCAGTCGATGGGACGGGAAGCGCGAGCACCGCATCACCGGTGCTCGACACCGTCAACGTGGCCGGCTTCACCGTTGCGGCCTGGGCGCTCAAGTCCGGCGCTGGCGAGGCAAGCCGTACGGTGGTTTCCCAAGAGGGTACGAACACATCGATGTTCCGCCTCGGCTACCGCGATGACCGCGATCTCGACGGGGACGGTGTCAACGACCCGGCCTGGTGCTTTAGCGTTGCCCGCAGCAATGCTGCATCGGCTGCTCAGGATGCCGCCTGCACCGCAGAGTACGTCCTCGATGAGGAGTGGGTAAGCCTCGTCGGAGTCTATGACCAGATCCACGGTCAGCTTCGGCTCTACGTCAACGGGACACCGGACTTTGGTGGGGCACTGGCCACCGCCGCCACCAGTGCTCCATGGTCAGCCGCCGGGGGTTTCGTGCTCGGCCGCGGCCGGGTCGGCGCGGGGCCAGCAGAGTACTGGACCGGAGAGATCGACCACGTTTACGCCTCCCAGCGAGTCTGGGTCGATACAGAGATCATCCAACACGCGATCCAGTAACCGCTTCCTCGATTACAACGGCTGATCAACGCGCGGCGGGACGTCGGTCCGGCGATCCCGCCGCGTGGCTGCCGTGCCCTTGTACTAGCCATCATCTCGCGCTGGTCACCTCACCCTCACCGGCGCTCAAAGTGGTCACGCGGCAGTGAATGGTGCTGGCCGAAACGCAAAATGCAGGCCAGCGCCAGGCCGGCCTAGCGCGACATTCATCTTACCCACCACCCCTGAGCCGGGTGTGGGAACCAGCAGATAGGTGAGCTATGAATCGTCCTGGAGCACACCAACAAACTGCACATACAGCACGGTCCGCTCGGTTCGCTCGCCGGCAGCTCTCGTGCCTTATGGCTGCTGTTCTGGTGACTACCCTGGTAGGTGAGGTCCCTGCATTGGCCGCACCGAGATGGCAACCACCGTCTGTCGAGAAGCAGAATTCCGGCGTCGCGGCTCGACCCGTCGAACATCAGCCCCGTCCGACATGGACGGCAAAGGATAAGGAGGTGCGCGGACCGCTCGAGGTGACGTGGCCGGCACCGGGCACCGCACTCGCCGATCTGTCCACTGTTCGAATGTCGAATGCCGATGCTGGCCGCTACGCATCACCAGCTAGGGCACGCGCCGGCGGCCTGCCCGTCTGGGTATCGGACGCTGCTCATCCGAGTGGAACGGCAGAGCCTGTCGGTCGGGTTCGGGTGACGGTCCGCGACCGGAGTGACGCCGCAGCGGCGGGGGTGGCCGGCGTGGTACTAGACATCAGCCACGGCGACAACCTGACCGGAGCCAACCGACAGCCAAGAACCGTCGCGCGATCGGTGCGGGTGCAGGTCGACTACAGCGGCTTCGCCGATGCGTACGGTGGCGATTGGAGTTCCCGGCTGCGGCTGATGACACTGCCGAGCGGACAACTGCTGCGGAGCGACAACGATGTCAACAAGCGAGTTGTGGATGCCGTCGTTCCATTGTCGGCTACGGGCGCGGCCACCACGGTGGCGCTCGCCAGTGGGCCGGCCGGAACCAACGGCGACTACAGAGCGACCAGCCTGAGCCCAGCCTCTACCTGGCAGGTGTCGCAGCAAACCGGTGACTTCAGCTGGCAGTATCCGCTGCGAACGGTGCCAGCGGTGGGTGGGCCGGTTCCCTCCATGGCGCTGTCCTATTCATCCAGCGCACTGGACGGGCGAACTGCCGGAAACAACACCCAGGGCTCCTGGATCGGCGACGGTTGGGAGATGTGGCCCGGCTACATCGAGCGAAAGTTCGTGCCCTGCGCTGCGGACAAGGACGCCGTAAACGGTGTCACCCCGAACAACAACAGTGTGAACAGCGGCGATCAATGCTGGAAGAAGCCGGAGGGCAACGCAACCCTGTCGCTGAACGGACGAGCGACCGAGCTGGTCAAGGCGACCGGGAAGACTTGGAAGGGGGTCACTGATGACGGCTCCCGGATCGAGTTGGAGAAGGACGCCGCAAACGGCAACGGCGATGACGACGGCGAGTTCTGGAAAGTGACCACGCGCGACGGGACGCAGTACTTCTTCGGGCGAAATGTGAATCATGGCGGGGCTTCAGGTGCGACTGCTACCGATTCGACGTGGACAATGCCTGTATACGGAAACCACCCAAATGAGGCCGGATACACTGCAGGCAATTTCGCCGCGTCCCGACGTACCCAGGCTTGGCGTTGGAACCTCGACCATGTCGTTGACCCGCATGGCAACACGATGACCTACTTCTATCAGAAGGAGGCGGGTGCCTACGGACGTGAGGGTGATCCGGCCAAGCGCACCACCTACGACCGAGGCGGCTGGCTGTCGAAGATCGAGTACGGCAACCGGGCGAACGCCGGATCGAGTACGCACGCCGCAGCTCGGGTCCTGTTTGACGTGGCGGACCGGTGCACGAGCAATTGCTGGAGCAACGGTAAGGCGACGGAAGCCTCGTGGGTGGACACCCCGTGGGATCAGTACTGCGGGGCCGCGCCGTGCACCAACGTGCTGTCGCCGACCTTCTGGACCAGCAAGCGACTTCAGCGGGTGCGTAGTCAGGTCTACAGCGGTGGCGGTGGCGTCTATCACGACGTGGAATGGGTGACCCTGCGGCACACCTATCTGCACGCGGGAAGCAACGAGGGCAAGCCGATGTGGCTGGCCGGCATCACGCGTACCGGCAAGGCGACCCGGACTGGCGCCGTCGAGGAGTCTGAGCCGGAGATCGTGTTGGACCCGCAGGCGGACCCGCTGGCCAACCGGGTCGATGGGCCGGCGGATGGCCGGTCGAATCTGTTCCGGTACCGGCTCGGCACCATCACCACCGAGTCGGGAGCACAGATCAGCTTGGCGTACTCGGGTACCGAGTGCACCCGGTCAACGTTGCCTGAGGAACACGCCAACGACAAGCGCTGCTATCCCCAGTGGTACGCCCCGGTCGGCGAGGAGGCGACGAAGGACTGGTTCCACAAGTACCGGATCAGGCGAATCGACGTGTACGACAACACGGGCGGTTTCACTCACGAACAGATCAACTACGACTACCTCGACAAGCCGGCATGGCGCTACGACGACTCGGAACTGGTCGAGGAAAAGAAGCGCACCTGGGGACAGTTCCGAGGGTACGGCCGCGTCGTGGTCCGCAAGGGGTTGGAATCCGGCGTGCAGTCCGCCGTCGAGTACCGCTATCTGCGCGGTATGCATGGCGACAAGCAGCCAAGCGGTACCCGGCAGGTCACGGTGACTGACTCGCAGGGCGTCTCGATCCAGGATCACGAGGCGTACTCCGGCATTCTGCTGGAGGAAACCACGCTTCTTGGCGCGGGTGGATCGTGGATTTACGGCACGATCAATACTCCGGTGCGGCAAGGGCCCACCGCGACCAGCGGCCCGCTCAAAGCGTGGATGACCAACATCGGAACCGTTCGCAACCGCACCAAGCTCAGTAACGGCGAAGCACGATGGACCAAGGTCAATACTGAATTCAACTCCGACAACCTGCCGACCCGGATCGAGGATCTCGGCGATGAAGGCCGAGTCGACGACGACACCTGCGACCGCATCTGGTACGCCCGCAACGAGACCAACTGGATGCTCGACAAGATCAAGCGAGAGGAGAAGGTGAGCGTCAACTGCGCGGGCACCCCCTCTGCGGCGAACACGCTGTCCGGCAGGCGGAACACGTACGATCTGGAGACCAACAGTTGGGACACGTTCCTGCCGGTCCGCGGGCTGGTGGCGAAGGTCGAGGAACTCGACTCCTGGACCGGATCCACCGCGAACTGGATCACGACCGGTCGAGTCCGGTACGACGCGAACGGTCGGGTCACCGAGTCGTACGACGCACTCGACCGACGGACCCGGACTAGCTACACACCGGCTCTTACCGGGCCCGTCACGTCCACGATGCTGACCAACGCGTTGGGGCACACCAACACCACGGTGACGGCACCGGAGTGGGGGCTGCCGTCGGAGATCATCGACCACCCCAACAACCTGCGGACAGATTTGAGCTATGACTCTCTGGGCCGGCTGACCCGGGTGTGGTTGCCGGGGCAATCAAAGAGCACGAATCCGACCAGACCCAACCTTGAGTTCGCCTACCGGCTGCGCAGCAACGCACCCACCGCCGTTACCACGAAACAGTTGACCGGCACGGGGAGCAGCTACCTGACTGGCGTGAACCTCTACGACGGCCTACTTCGGTTGCGCCAGACCCAGACCCAGGCGCCGGGCGGCGGCCGTGTCCTCACTGACGAAATCTACGACTCCCGCGGACTCGTCGAGAAGGTCGCCAAGCCCTACTACGACACCACGAACGCGGCGCCGGACACCAACCTGGTGGCTGGTCCTGGCTGGCCGGCGATCCCGGCCGTCACTGAGAACGTGTATGACGGTGCGGAACGACTCACCAACGAGATTCTGTGGGCAGGCTCGACCGAGAAATGGCGAACGGTCACGACCTACGCCGGAGAACGGACCAATGTCCGGCCGCCGGATGGTGGAACTGCGACGACTACCATCGCCGATGCTCTAGGCCGCAATGTGGAGTTGCGGGAGTACAAGAACGCGAGTCAACTGGGCAGTGACGACCCAGCGACCTTCGAGCGCACCCGTTACACGTACACGGCCGGAGGCGAACTCGCGACGGTCACCGACCAGGTGGGGAACCTCTGGCGGTATAGCTACGACCAGCGTGGTCGGAAGATCAAGGATGAGGATCCGGACAAGGGCGCTACCGAGACCAGCTATGACGCCGTGGGACAGATCTCGACGGTCAAGGACGCGCGCGGCGTCATGCTCGCCCACAAGTACGACGACCTGGGCCGGAAGGTCTCACTGCACGAGGGCTCGGTCACCGGGCCGATGCGCGCCAAGTGGACCTATGACACCCTGCCGTACGGGGTGGGAAAGCTCAGCGCCTCGACCCGGTACGAGCCAGCCGGCTCGGCCAACGCCTACACCATCGCGGTCAAGGGCTACGACAATGCTGGACGGTCCCAGGGCACGGAAGTGACCATCCCGAGCAGCGAAGGTGGTCTCTGCGCCGCAGGTCTGACCACACCCTGCACCTACACCTTCGGCACCGAATACCGGGCCGACGGGAAGGTCACCAGGACCACCTTGCCAGCGGCGGCTGGCCTCCCCGCCGAGACGCTGGTGCAGGCGTACAACGACGTCGCGTTGCCGACCGGCCTGGTGAGCGCCGCGCAGATCTACATCCATAGCGCGACCTACGACAAGCTGAGCCAGCTCAGTCAGCGGGTACTTGGTGCCGTCGGCAAGAGGACCTGGCTGACCTACACCACCGATGCCAGGACCGGCCGCTTGAGCACCGCATCGGCGATCCCCGAGCTGGCCAATGAGATCTTCAATCTGGAGTACTTCTACGACGACTTCGGTAACTTGAGCCGGATCCTGGATACGCCGAACGGCGGGCAGACTCCGGAGACGCAGTGCTACCGATACGACCACCTTCGTCGGTTGACCTCTGCCTGGAGTCCGACGTCGGGCAACTGCGGCACGGCACCGAGCATCAACGGCCTGGGTGGCCCGGCACCCTACTGGAACAGCTACGAGTACGACAGCACCGGCAATCGGACCAGGGAGACCCGCCACGCGACGAACAATGTGTTGGACCTGCGCCATCCGGCGTCCGGCTCGGTGGGTGCGAAGCCGCACGCGGTCAACAAGATCGACTACAGCGGTGCGGAAACCAAGAGCCAGGAATTCCGGTACGACCAGTCCGGCAACATGATCTGCCGGCCAGCGGGCACCGCCGCCAACACCTGTTCCGGCGACCCAGGCTCGCAGACCCTGACCTGGGACAAGGAGGGCCGGCTGGAATCCGTCACTGGTGGCACCAGCTTCCTTTACGACGCCGACGGCAACCGTCTGATCCGGCGGGACAGCACCGGCGCCACCCTCTATCTGCCGAGCGGCACCGAGGTGCGCAAGCCGACCAGCGGCGCCGCCGTAGGCACCCGCTTCTACCAGCACAGTGGCGTCAACATCGCGGTCCGTACCGCGACCTCGTTGCAGTGGCTCGTCGGCGACCATCACAACACCGCAACCGCAACCGTGGACAACTCGAACCTCACGGTCGCCCGACAGCGCACCCTGCCCTTCGGCGAGGTCCGTGGCTCATCCGGAAGTTGGCCCGGCGCGGCCGACAAGGGTTTCGTCGGCGGGACACGGGACGGCACCGGTCTGACCCACCTGGGGGCCCGGCTCTACGATCCAAAACTGGGTAGGTTCATCTCCGTGGACCCGGTCGTTGACCACTTGCAACCGCAGAGCCTGCACGGCTACGCGTACGCCTTCAACAATCCGACTACTCTGACCGACCCGGACGGAATGTGGCCGTGGTCCAAGAACCGGGGCAACGGGGGCTTGCTCTCCCAAGCTGTTTCAGCCGCCAAGTCGGCAGTGCGTGGAGTCGTTGACAACGCTGGCACGATTTCGGCGGTACTCGGCGTTGCGGCGATTGCATGCGCAGTGATTCCTGGTGCGCAGCCGGTCGGAGCGGTGTTGGGCACACTCTCGCTAGGCTTTGGCGCCATCGACACAGCCAAATCGTGCTACCAGCGGAACGCCACCGACTGCGGCGTCGGGGCGCTTAGCCTGATTCCCGGCGGAAAGGTGTTGGCGTTGGGCGCGAAGGCCGCCAAGGTTACGAAGGCCCAGAATGCGGCAGCGGACACTGTGGAGACAACGAATCGCGTGCTCGACATCACTCGGAGTCGTGGTATGTCCTACCAGTCGCGGGCCCCGTTGATGAACGAGCGTATGGACGGATACCGCAAGGTCTTCGACCTGCACAATGAGAAAGTGGCGCTTGAAACAAGGGAGGCTGTTTACGAGTACGTGGGTAACGTCTTTCTGGCCGAGAACGTTCTTTTCGAGAGCTGCAAGGCGTTCGCCAACTGTAGCGAGAGTCGGCACGAGATGATCGTCAATGGCGGCGAGCGTCGCCAGAACTCGGGTGGCAACTCCGGTGGCGGCAGGTCTGGTGGAGGCAATTCGGGCGGTGGTAAGCCTGGTGGCGGTAACAACGGCTCGCCCAAGCCACCTTCCAGCCCGTCCGTCCCGGGCTCGCCGGGTGGGGGCTGCACCGACGTTCGGCGCGGCGGCGGGTTGATGTTGTGTTGACAACCAAGAGGTCAGAGGGTATGTCAGAGCCAAGGCTGCGTGATCTAGGTGGCTACCTCCCGTTGCTTCTATCCAGGCCGCTCCGTTGGTTTTGGTTCAATCGGAACCTCGTTTCAACCGAAGCGCCGACGACTGCTGCGGAACTGCGCTCGTGGACGCGTGGGTTTCCGAGGAGCCGAAGTGATGCCCAGATCGCGAACCTGGTGCGCGTCCTTGGGTGGGCAAGTGTCCTGATCGTCGCGCTGGCTTGCTCGATGCCGCTCGCGCTGCTGACCGGCAGCAGTGGGCAACGAGGTCCGGCTGCGGTGGCGCTGCTGACCATCCTTGCGGTGGTTCTCACGTTCGCCAGTGGGGCGTGCATGGCCAGCGCTACTCGGATGGGCCTGTCGATCGCCGCAGGGGATCGGCTTGACCGGAGGTTGGGTCTTGAGCAGGGGCGCGGGCGGCGCCGCGGTCTCCTACTGCGGCTCTGCCTGCCGTCAAACGCCGAACTGCTGTTCGCGTCGGTGTGGGCGTCCTGTCTCACGCCGGTGCTGTTTGAAGTCATCGTCCGGCCCGGCGGCTGAGGGGTTGGCAGGGGGGCCCGCCACCCGCCCGCAGCGGCCGGGTGGCGGGCCTTCCTGCGTCGGAGGGGCCCTATCTTTTATTGACAGTGGTCTTTACTGTTAACAAGGTTTAAATTATGTTGGTGGCACCTCACCAGGCAACACGCCGACAAGGAGCTGCCGTCATGCGCCGAAGAATCACCCTTCCGCTCGTCGCGACGGGCGCGATGATCTCCACCCTGGCCGTCGCCGCCCCCGCGCAGGCCCACGGCTACGTCTCGTCACCACCGAGCCGCCAGGCGCTCTGCGCGCAGAACCGGGTGCCCGACTGCGGGCAGATCCGATGGGAACCGCAGAGCGTCGAGGGCCCCAAGGGGTTGCGCAACTGCCACGCCAACATCGCGCACTTCGCCGTCCTCAACGACGACAACCGCGGCTGGCCGGCCACCTCGGTCGGCAGCACGGTGACGTTCACCTGGGTCAACACGGCCATGCACGCCACCCGCGACTGGGAGTACTTCATCGGGAGCACCCGCGTCGCGCGCTTCGACGGCGGCGGACGCCAGCCCGGCGCGACCGTGACGCACACGGTCAACTTCTCCGGCTACTCCGGCCGGCAGAAGGTGCTGGCGGTGTGGAACATCTCCGACACCGCCAACGCCTTCTACTCCTGCGTCGACCTGCAGATCGGTGGCGGCGGCGGCAACCCGACGCCCAGCCCCAGCCCGACCACCAACCCGCCGGCACCGTCGCCCACCCCGACGGTCGCCCCGACCACCAACCCGCCGGCCGGCGGCACCTGGACGGCCGGTCGCGCGTACGCCGTCGGCGACCAGGTCACCTACGGCGGCCGCACCTACCGCTGCCGGCAGGCGCACACCGCC
Organism: Micromonospora aridisoli; assembly: GCF_056150025.1. NCBI lineage: Bacteria > Bacillati > Actinomycetota > Actinomycetes > Micromonosporales > Micromonosporaceae > Micromonospora > Micromonospora aridisoli. The sequence goes on from NZ_JAXCFK010000001.1 coordinate 665,144, forward strand.
ATCGCCGGGTGGGAGCCGCCGAACGTACCGGCGCTGTGGAGCCTGGTCTGACCACCGGGAGGTGCGGTCGGGCGCGGCCGCACCTCCCGCTTGCCGCGCCGTCCGGCCCGGCGGCGCTGTGGGAGCCGGCGGTGCTGTCGGGCCCGGCCGCGCCGTCCGGACCCCTCGCCCGTGCCGGCGTGTCGCCGGCCGGCCCGGCCAGGGCGCGTGCTGCGGCGGGTGCGCGGCGGGCCGGGCTGTTCGTGCTGCCGCTGTACCTGCTCGCCGTGCTGCTGGCGGCCGGCTGTGGCGGCTCGCCCGCGCCGTCCGGGCGGGATGGCTCCGGCGACGGTACGCCGCCTCCGGTGGCCGCCGCCGGTGCGACGCCGACCGTCGCGAGCGAGATGACCGGTATCGACCTGCTGTTCCTGTCGATGATGGCCGGGCACACCGAACAGACCCTGGAGATCGTCCGACTGGTCCGGGGGCGGCTCGTCGACGGCGAGCTGCGGACACTGATCGCCGCCGTCGAGGTGACCGAGGCGGACGAGTTGGCAACCGCGCGGGGCTGGCTGGCGCAGGCCGGGCGCAGCGCCCGCGCCGACGACCACGCCGGGCACGGCACCGGCCCGGAGCAACTGGAACGGCTGCGCGACGCCCCGGACACCGAGGTCGACACGGTGTTGATCGAGGTGCTGAGCGCGCATCAGAAGGCCGCCGCCGACCTGGCCCGGGCACACCTGGCGGCCGGTACCGACGCCCGGGTGCTCGACCTGGCCCGGCGCGTCGAGCAGTCGCGTACCGCTCAGGTCGCACTGATGGCGGGCCGGCCGGCGGCTGACTGACCGCCCGGCCGGGCGAACCCCCGCCGGAGCGGACGCGGGTCGGCGCGGGCCGGACCTGGCGTGCGTACCCCGGACCGGCGCGGCATCGGCACAGGCCGACCTGCCTGTCGAAACGGGGCGTTGCCGGCGCGGCGTAGGCCGGACCCGGCTTGCGTGGGCCGCAGTGGCGGCGGTCTGTGTGCCCCGGTCAGGCGTCGTTCGGGTCCAGGCGGATGGAGAGCGAGTTCACGCAGTGCCGGGTGTTCTTCGGGGTGAAGCCCTCGCCGTGGAAGACGTGCCCGAGGTGGCTGTCGCAGCGGGCGCAGCGGATCTCGGTGCGACGCATGCCCAGGGAGTTGTCCTCGATCTCCTTGATCGCGCCGGGAATGGCGTCGTCGAAGCTGGGCCAGCCGCAGTGCGAGTCGAACTTGGTGTCGCTCGGGTACAACTCGACACCACAGGCCCGGCACCGGTACATACCCGGCGTCTTGGTGTCGACGTACTCGCCGGTCCACGCGGGCTCGGTGCCGTGCTCGCGCAGCACCCGGAACTCCTCGGGGCTGAGCCGGACCCGCCACTCGTCCTCGGTGCGGGGCAGTTCGCTGTCGGGAAGAGTCACGGCTCAACGGTACGCCGAAGGTCGTACCCGTCGCATATGGTCGCGCAATGGGTGGCACGAAGGCTGCGGCCGAGCAGATCGAGGTGGCCGGGCACACCGTACGACTGTCCAGCCCCGATCGGGTGATCTTCCCGGAGCGCGGCTTCACCAAGGCCGACGTCTTCCACTACTACCTCAGCGTGGGCGACGGCATCATGCGGGCGCTGGGCGACCGACCGACGACCTTGCAGCGCTTCCCCGACGGCATCGAGGGGGAGATGTTCTTCCAGAAGCGGGTGCCGACCCGGGGTGTGCCGCCCTGGGTGCGTACCGCGGAGATCAGTTTCCCCAGCGGTCGCAAGGCGGCGGAGCTGTGCCCGGCGGACCTGGCCCACGTGGCCTGGGCGGCGCAGATGGGCACCGTGGTGTTCCACCCGTGGCCGGTCCGCGCCGCCGACGTCGACCGGCCCGACGAGCTGCGGGTCGACCTCGATCCGCAGCCCGGCACCGACTTCGCCCACGCCGCGACGGCCGCCGCCGAGCTGCGCGCGATCCTCGACGAGCTGGGCGTGCCCGGCTGGCCGAAGACCTCCGGTGGCCGGGGCGTGCACGTCTACCTGCGCATCCAGCCGCGCTGGACGTTCGTCGAGGTACGCCGGGCCACCATCGCACTGGCCCGGGAACTGGCCCGCCGCCGGCCCGACCTGGTCACCACCGCCTGGTGGAAGGAGGAGCGCGGCGAGCGGGTCTTCGTCGACTACAACCAGATGGCGCGGGACCGCACCATCGCCTGCGCGTACTCGCTGCGCGCCAACGCCCGGGCAACCGTCTCCACCCCGGTCACCTGGGACGAACTGCCCGACGTCGACCCGGACGACTTCGACCTGCGTACCGTGCCGGAACGGCTGGCCAAGCAGGGTGACCCGCACGCCGGCATCGACGACGCCGGGTGGGACATCACGCCGCTGCTGGAGTGGGCCGAGCGGGACGCCGCCGGCGGCGAGGGCGACCTGCCCTACCCACCCGACCACCCGAAGATGCCCGGCGAGCCGAAGCGGGTCCAGCCGTCCAAGGACCGCGACCGCCCTCGCTGACCGTCACCGGCGCGTGTCGCCCGCCTCCACCACGGTCTTGGCGGTCAGCAGGTCCGCTCCGGTGGCCTTCCGGTACTCCGCGATCGCCTTGATCTTGTTACCGCGGGCGAGGTGCTCCCGGACGACCGGGGGCAGCGGATCGGTGTCGGCGACACCGAGGTGATCCATCACCAGGGTCAGCCGCCGCTCCAGCTCGGTCAGCCGGTACGCGGTGCGGGCCACCTCGCGACGGCTCGGCGCCTGCGCGAGCAGAAGGCCGACGACCAGGGCGAGGAGTGTGGCCAGAAAGATCTCCATGCCGATGATCGAACCAGCCCCGCGCTACGGCGGGCAACGCGCCCGCGCCGATCGAGCGTCAGCTCGGGGCGCCACCCTTCACACCGTTCACGAAGGAGCGCCACTGGCAGGCGTCGAACCGCAGCACCGGCCCGTCGGCGTCCTTGCTGTCCCGCACCCCGACTGCGCCGGCCAGATTGTCGGCCACCTCGACGCACTCGCCCTCACCGCTCCGGCTGCTCTTGCGCCACCGGGCGTTGGTCAGGTCATTCATCGAAGGTCTCCTTGATAACCGTCCCGATCAGATCTTCAGACTCGCGCACGCCCAGTGAAAGATCCAGAAGGGTGGCCCAGGCGTCAGCGTACGCCGCCACTTCTGTCGGCTTGTCCAGGTAGAGGCTGCCGGTCAGCGACTCGCTGTAGACGGTCGACGGCTCTGCGGGCCGCGTGCCGACCGCTGGAAAGTCCAGCATGATGAACGACCCGGCAACGGATGCCGCGTGAGGGCCGCTGCCCAGCGGCAGTACCCGGACCGAGACGTTCGGTCGCTGTGCGGCGTTCACCAGGTGTGCGAGTTGGCTGCGCCAGGCGTCCAGGTCGGTGATGGGGCGGCGGATCACGGCCTCGTCGATGATGGCTTCGAAGCTGGGAGCCTTTGGGCTGCGGCGAGCGAGCAGCTTCTGACGCTCCATGCGTAGCGCGACCTTCTGCGCTATCTCATCCTGGCTCCGGCCAGCCTTGGCGCTGAAGATGACCGCAGCGTATTCGGCGGTCTGGAGCAACCCAGGAATCAGCGTCGGCTCGTACTGCCGCACGCGGCGGGCCGCCGCCTCCAGCCCGACGTACAACTCGAACCATGCCGGGATGGCCTCACCGTAGGCGTGCCACCAACCCCGACTCTTGCTTTCCCGGGCCAGGCTGACCATGACCTCGGTCAGCTCGGCGGAGGTGCCGTAGTGCTGGCACATCAGCGTCACATCATGGGTGCGGAGCGAGGTCTGTCCGCTCTCCAGGCGGTACATCTTGGCGCGCGACCATTCGAGAGCCTCGGCGGCAGCCTCCAGGTTGATGCCGGCTTCCTCCCTGGCCTGGCGCAGCAACCTGCCCAGTTGCCGCCGTGGCACCGAAGAGCCAACGTCGCTCATGTCACCCCGTCTCAGATCGGTGCAGCCAGTGTCTCGTTTGGAACAGCATCGAGGCCCAGATGACACATCGTCAATATCTTTTCCCGAATCTCCGCATGAGACGTTGCAGACTGACGAAGCGCGGGGCGATGGTGGCAGGCATCGGCAATATCGATGCGTGTTCGCGGGAGGCTCGTGGTGGCTCGGTGGAAGTGGTTTCAACGGCAGGACAAACCGATCGACGTGGTGCAACGGTCCGCGTACCAGGAGCGAGCCGGTGCGTACCACACCGATCAACCCGAGCGGAACGCCCCGATGACGGTCCAGCCGCAGCAGCGGCCCCTGCTGCGGCTGGCCAGGCTGTGGCGGTCCCGCCACGCCGTGCGGCGATGCCACCGGCGGAGCTACCGGTGAGTGGGGAGCAGGGGATGTGGTCCGTCGAGGTGACGGACCTGCCCGAGATCGAGGTCGACAGCAAGCCGGAACTGCTGGTGCTCGTGGCCGAGAACGACATCCCGATCGGCTGGGCGATCGTCCTACCCGAGGGGGACTTCTGGCTGATCCGAAAGTCCGCCCGGTCCTTGGCCCACGGGTCGAGTCTGGCGACGCTGACGACCTTCTGGGCCACCGTCCTCGGTTGCGACGTGGGGCGACCCAGACTGGCAGGCCCCCCGTCCGCCGGTGTCAGAGACTGAGCTTCATGCCCTCGTGGCTGGCGACGAAGCCGAGGTCGCGATAGAACCGGTGCGCGTCGTGGCGGCTCTTGTCTGTGGTGAGCTGCACCAGGCCACAGCCGCGCTCCCGTGCCTGGTTGATCGCCCAGGTCATCATCTGCCGGCCCAGGCCACGTCCGCGCTGGTCCGAGCGGATCCGGACCGCCTCGACGAGCAGCCGCTCGGCGCCGTGCCGGCCGAGCCCGGGGATGTAGGTGAGCTGCATGCACCCCACCACCTCGCCGTCGGTCTCACCGACCACGAGCTGGTTGCGCGGGTCGGCGGTGATGTCCGCGAACGCCTTCTCGTACGTGGCGTCGACCTCCCCGACGTCACGGGTACGTCCGAGCACGTCGTCGGCGAGCAGATCGAGTACGGCCGGCAGATCCGCCCGGACCGCCTCACGGAAGATCACCTCATTCATCCTGCGAGCGTCCCATAACGGCACGAGCCGATCGGCCGGGGTACGCGGCTGCTGAGCGGCGTTCGGTATCGAAGCGGTAGCGGCCAACCCCGGCTAGGGTCGATGCGGCGGGGCGCTGAGGAGGAGACGCTTGTCCATCGCAGTAGGCGGGGGTCTTCACTCGGTGTTGCGCGAAGCCGGACGTAAGGCGGCGCGTCTCAAGAGGACGACCGTCGGCGTGGACGATTTGCTCTTCGGGCTGCTCGGGCGCTATCCGCAACTTGCGGCTGCGGTCCCGGTGCGACCACAGCCGCGACCCGCGGAGGAATCGCCGGGTCCGTGTGATGCTCCTGAGCTGCCGGTGGAACTGACGCTTGAGATGGCACGGGCGATGCGGGAAGCGTACTGGCGAGCGTTCGGTTGGCCCGGTCCGGCGCGGGACCGGATCGCCGAGACGCCAGGTTGGGAGGCTTCGGCGACGGCGGTGTTGTGGCTTGCCGCCCGTCTCGCGGTGCTGCGTCGAGCACCGTGCGTGGGCAGTGATCACCTACTTGAGGCGCTGCTGGAAGACCCGGAAAAGCGCGTCTACCGATACGTCGTGTCGGATCGCCTTCTGCCGGGCCACCTGGATGAAGTGGTGGCGCGACTCTGGCCCCGGGGAGATCGGGAACCGCCGTGGTCTGGAATCGCTGATCCGCTGCGCCAGATCGGGATACTTGCCGGCCTGCGCCCCGCCGGACCGGCAGTTCGGCTCAAGAAGAGCCTCGCCGTCTCGGCCAGTCGGCTGCTCGCCCAGACCACGCCAGCGCTCGGTTGGCTGGAACTGGAGGCGGTCGCCGAGACGGTTCGGCTCGGGCACGACCGCACGTCGTCAGCGCATCTGATCATGGCGGTGCTCGTCCTCGAGGAGGAGTTGCAGGCCGCGAACCTGCAACCGGCCACGCCAGCCGATGCCGCGAACGATCTCCTGCTCGGCTGCTTCGGAGCGGCCCGTCAGGAGGCAAGCATGGCGATCGTCGCGACAGACTACGGCGGAGAGATGGCTGGACCGCGCCGGAAGCGTGCATGGCAGACCGACCGGAACAATCCGCCGTGGACGCTGGCGGCCGCCCAGATCGCCGAGCAGGCGCGTGAACTGGCCAGCCTCGGCGCGCGGCTGCCAGCGGGCAGTGCCCACCTGGCCTACGCCGCCGTCACCGCATCTGACGGGAGTTGCCGGCAACTGCTCGAGGACCTGGGCGTCGACCCTTCAGCGGTTCGCGACCTGGCCGCCGATCGCCTGGGACTGACCTGCTCTGCCTGATCGCTCTCGGAGCGTCCTGACGCAGGAATCGAGGCCGATACGTCGCTGTGCCTCCGACAGACTTCAGTGGCAGTGGTGCTGGTCCGACTGGACGGGCGTGGCGCCGGGGCGGGACCACTGGGCTACCGGGCGGCCGTCCTTGCGCCACCAGCTGTACGTCGGGTCGGCCTGCGGCCAGCCGTCGGGGGAGTCCTCCCAGGCTTCCTGTCGTCCGTAGGCCGTCATGTCGAGCAGCTTGAGCGAGCCCATGATCGCCTCAACGCCGCGTCCGGTCGTCTCGTAGGTGAGGAACACCCGGTCACCCCGGCGCAGGTAGCAGGCGATGTTGCCGCCGCCGGCGACCGCGGGCTCGTCGATGCCGTACGTCGAGTACCACGGGTGGAGGTAGCCCATGAACTCGCGGAACGGTGCGATCTCCTCGTACGGTCCCTCAACGAAGACCGCGAACCTGATGCCCCGTGCCGCCAGGTAGCTAGCCTCGTGGAAGTTCCAGATGCTGATGGTGCAGCCTTCGCACTGCTCCTCGAACGGCTTGCCGAGGTGCCACATGTGCTTGTAGACCACGAGTTGGTCACGCCCGTCGAAGATGTCGAGCAACGAGACCGGGCCCTGCTCGCCGACCAGTTTGACCGGGTTGACCGCGGTCATCGGAAGGCGACGGCGGGCCGCGGCGATGGCATCACCCGCCCGGGTGTGCTCCTTCTCCCGTACGAGCAGCGCGTTCCGTTCCCGAAGCCAGGTGTCGCGGTCGACCACCGGAGGCGCTGGCGGTGTATCCATACTCTGCATATCGCTACTATAAACATAGTGCCTACTCGTGTGAAAGAAGTTGATCGGGATTGCCTGCCAAGTTGACCTACGCGCACCACGGCGACGCCTGCCGGGCTGCCAACGCCCTTGACCTGGTGGGCGACAGGTGGACGCTTATCGTCGTCCGCGAACTGCTCCTCGGCCCCAAGCGTTTCGCCGACCTTCAGGAGTCCGTCCGTGGCATCACGCCAGCCGTCCTCAGTGACCGGCTCAGATCCCTGCGTCAGGCCGGCATCGTCGACCAGGTGACGCTTACCGACCTGGCGCGCACCCGCGCGTACGCCGTGACCGAGTGGGGCCGTGGTCTGGAGTCGGTCCTGGCGTCCCTGGGTCGCTGGTACTCGTCCGGGCCGGACCCGTGCACCAGCGGTGGCATAACCCCCGACGCCATGGCCCTCGCCATGCGCACCATGGCGGCCCCCGTCCCCGAGGGTCTGCCGCCGACCGCCCTGCGCCTCTACGACACCCGCCAGCCCGGCCCTCCCGTACGCGAGTATCGGCTGGCCGCGATCGACGGGCTGCTGGACGTCCAGCCCGGCGCAGCCGTCGACCCGGTGGCGACCGTGACCGCCGACTCGACGGCCTGGAGCGAGGTGCTCTTCGGTGGCCTGCCGCTCACCGACGCCGAACGCGCCGGCACCGTACGCGTCGAGGGTGACCGCGAACTCGTCACCCGCGTCGTACGCCATTACCGCACGCCCGCCCGCCCTTAGCTAGGTGCGTTTGGTTGGGTTGCTGTCGATGGTGCGTTGATCCGACGGGGGGTGCGCGGCGAGCATCGGCACGCCGCGCAGCAGCGAAGCCGGCACGAAGCGAACTGGCCATCAAGGGTGAATGGACAGCAACCACCGCGAAACCTCGGCGTCGCTAAAACCGGTCATTGCGCCGTAATGGGTACACGGAGAGTGCCGCCCCAGATTCGCCCTAGTGCTGGACTCCGTCTATCTGTACGTTGTGCGACAAGCTTGATCACGTTGCTTCACGGGGGTGTGGCTTGTCGGTTAGTCCTGCCTGGATTCGGTCCACTGTGGCCGGTGTTTTGTTGGCGACATCGCTCTCGATGGTGTGGCCCGCTGATCGGGCAGCGGCCGAAGCCGCCGACCCCTGCCCCAACGGCGCGTCACCGGCCGCCAGTTCGGAACACGCGGCTCAGACGCTGGCCCGGTCCTGCGACACCGCCGTCGAGGTGCTGGCTTCGGCCTCGGAGACGACGAAGGTCTTCGCTCAGCCGTCCGGTGACTTCACCTTCGGGTCGTGGGCCGAACCGCAGTGGACCAGGCGGAACGGATCCTGGCAGACATCGACACGACGTTGGTCACGGAAACGACGGCCTCGTGCGTCCGGTCGCGTCAACGGCCGAGGTCTTCTTCTCACCGGGCGGGGAAGGCACCTTCGCAACGATGACCGGTGCCGGCGCCACCTTCTCGCTCGGCTGGCCGCAGGCGCTGCCGGTCGGTGAGGTCTCTGCCGACACCATCACGTACCCGGAGGTGTATCCGGACGTCGACCTGGTGGTCCGAGCCGAGCGCGGCGGTTTCTCCCACCTTCTCGTGGTCAAGAGCGCAGCCGCGGCGGACAACCCGCTGGTCCGCGAGACACCCTACGTCGTTGGCGGCTCGGCCACGGTGTCCGTGGTGGACGGGGCACTCACCGTCGCTGGCCCCGACGGCATCCTCGCCGCGGCCCCGCCAGCCAGGGCGTGGGACTCGATGCCGTCCGAGGCCGCGACAGGCGTGGCGCGGCGGGGATTCCTCGCCCAGGATGTGCCGACCGTTTCAAACTCGGGCAGGTCCACCTCCCGCGGCCCGGCTGACTCCGCACGGGTCGCTCCCGTCGACGTAAGGGTCTGCGAGGGTTCCCTCACCGTCAAGCTGAACAACCGTGTGGTGATTGCTAATGCCAGCAAGAGGGGTGAAGCCCCGAGGCTGCATCGACGCGTACAGGACGTCTTGAACCTTATTCCGAAGAGGTATCGCGGACATGGCCATGGTCGCTGTGGTCTGGCGCAATGTCTCTCCGACTCGCTGAATCAAGGGATGGACCCGACTGGCGCCCGAGCGGCGGCTGTCCTGATCCGGAAGAAGGCTACCCTTCCAAAACACGGCAAGCCGATCGGTCCGTGTCCAAGCTGCAGTGTGCTCTCCAGGTTCTTTAGATTGCAATGGTTTGCGTGATGGGCGAGAAAGGGCGTCGGTTCTCACCTGAGGTTGAGCGCATATTGAGAGGGTCCGGCTGGCATCCCGGGCGTAGCATCAATGTTCTTCCGTGGAAGAACTTGTTGCTGGAGAGCGAGTATTGCATTAGCGAGGCCGCAACCAATTTTCTCGTTGAGTTCGGAGGGTTGGTGGTTGATGTAAGTGGCCCGGGAGTCTCGGTTGCTCGTGAACCTTTCGAGTTCGATCCAACGCTCTGCCTTGGCGAACAGGATAGATTCTTGGGCTGGAGTAGGCGGGTGGGTCACCAACTCTCTCCGCTTGGCGAACTGGATAATGGTCGCTTCTTCCTGGGGATGGATGAATCTGGCGTGATCTACCTTGTGGCGGATTGGATTGCCAGCTTCGGCCCGATGCCTAAGGCGCTTGAAAAGCTAGTACTAGGTGTTGAGCCGGAAGAATTGGCAAGGTAAGGGCAGCACCGCAATCTGGCTTGCCGCCAGGGAGGGAGCGGTTCGCGGGCAGCGGGTCCTAAAATGAAGGTGATCCTGATACCATCCGCCACATGGGCCTGGCCCCGCTCGGGCGAGAGTTCCTTGACGAACTCGGCCTGCCGGAAGACCCGGCTAAGCGCGTCTACCGATACGTCGTGTCGGATCGCCTTCTGCTGCGCCACCTGGATGAAGTGGTGGCGCGACTCTGGCCCCCGGGGAGAACGTCGCCGACGGAGAGTGTCATTACGAGTATGGTGGCGACGTGCCAGCAGGCGACCAGCTCAGGGCTTCACTTCCGCCTGGCGCCAGGCGGAGCCTCGTCTACCGCATGTCGGTCTGGTGGCTGCGTCTGCTGCCCATCGTGCTCGTGCTCGCCATGGTCTTTCTTCTGGTCGGCGGCTGGATTCTGGCGCTGTGTCATGTGCTGGTCGGACTGTTGGTGACCTTGCCGGCGCGCTACAGGGCGTACGCCGATTGGGGTATCAAACAGACCGACTTCGATGAGCTGGTATTGCGTGATGCCATCGACTTCCGCTTCTTTTGAACATGCAGGGGCGAAGTGGGCTAGTAGGACCTTGCCAGGCAGCTACGACTAGCGTGCTGGGCAGCGTTTTCCCTCGGGTGGGACGGTGAGGTCGATGAGGTACGCGTTGACGGCCTGGGTGACGCAGGTGGTCTGCGGGTACGCGGTGTGGCCCTCGCCCTCCCAGGTGAGCACCCGGCCGACGCCGAGCATGTCGGCCAGGGCCGGGGTCTGCTCGTACGGGGTGGCGGGGTCACCGGTGGTGCCGACGACCACGATCGGCGGGGCGCCGTCGGCGCGTCCCTTCGGGTAGGGGTCGCTGCCGCCCGGCCATTCGGTGCAGGAGACCAGCCCGGCGGCCAGGGCCGGGCCGAACAGCGGGTACTGGGTGCGCCACTGGGACTGCAACTGGCGGATCCGTTCCAGGTTGGGACGCTCCTCCTCGTCGGCGCAGTTGATGGTCAGGTTGGCGTCGAAGAGATTGCTGTAGCGGCCCTTGTCGTCGCGGTCGGTGTAGTTGTCGGCCAGCCGGAACACCTCGTTGGGGTTGCCGGCCTCCAGCCGGTCGATGGCCTGGGCGAGCTGCTGCCAGCCGGACTCCGAGTACAGCGACGAGACGATCGCGTAGAAGATCCAGCCGGCGGTGGCCTCGCGACCGTCGGTCGAGCGGGTCGGGGAGACCTGGGCCTTGTCGATCGCCGAGGTGACCGCCGCGCGGGCGTCCGGGGCGATGGGACAGCGGGCCGCGTTGGCCGCGCACCACCGGGTGAAGTTGTCGAAGGCCCGCTCGAAGCCCATCGCCTGGCTCTCCGAACCCTCGATCAGCCCCTGCCGGGGGTCGACCGCGCCGTCGAGGACCAGCGCCCGCACCCGCTGCGGGAACAGTTGGGCGTACGTGGCACCGAGCAGTGTTCCGTACGAGTAGCCGAGGTAGGTCAGCTTCTCGTCGCCGAGGGCCGCGCGGATCGCGTCCATGTCGCGGGCGGCCTGCTCGGTGCCGTACAGCGGTAGCTGGTCGCCGTACTTGTCGCCGCAGCCCTGGCCGATGCGCCGGTTGAGCGCGACGAACTCGTCGAACGACTCCTGGCTCTCCGGGTCGGGCTCGAAGCCGAAGACGGCGTCGAGGTCGGCGTCCGGGATGCACTCGACCGGGCTGGACCGGGCCACCCCGCGCGGGTCGAAGCCGACGATGTCGAACCGTTCGAGGATCGCATCCGGCAGGCCGCCGTACTCCTCACCGAAGGAGAGATAGACGGCGGCGTCGACGCCGGACCCGCCGGGACCGCCGGGGTTGACCAGCAGGGAACCGATCCGGTCGCGCTGGCTGGCGGAACGGGCCCGGATGAGCGCGATCTCGAAGGTCTCACCGGCCCCCGGGCCGGTTGTGGCCGCGCTGCCGCCCGCCCAGTCCCGGGGCACCTGGATACGCGCGCATTCGTACCGCATCTGCGGTGCGCTCCGCCCGATCACCTCGTCGGGCACCTCCGGGCAGTGTCGCCAGGTCGGTGCCGCCCCCGGCGTAGCGGCCTCGCCCTCGGTGTCGGTGCGCGGCGCGAACGCCGGCAGCGTGCAGCCGGCGGTGACCACGACGGCGGCGGTCAGGCCGGCCACGGTGAGCCGGAAACGGCGAATCCGGTCGGGCGTACGGGTCACGAACGAGCCTCCGTGATCAGATCGACGGCCAAGCTATGCGGACTCGGCCGACACCGCCGGATCGCCCCGGAGGACCTGGTCCACGTCGAACCGGATCGGCCGGTCGAGCTGATCGTATCGGCAGGAGAGCGGGTCCCGGTCGGGTCGCCAGCGGACGAAGCGCGCGGTGTGCCGGAACCGATCGCCCTCCATGGCGTCGTAGGCCACCTCAACCACCAGCTGCGGGCGCAGCGGCTCCCATTCCAGGTTCTTGGTGCCGGTCCACCGGCTGACCCCGCCCGGGATGCGTTGCCCGCGTTCGTGGTCGCCGTGCACCCACGGGTGGTCGGTGCCGGCGTCGCGGTAGGGGGCCAGCTCCTCCAGCAGCTCGGCGCGGCGGGCCATGGTGAACGAGGCGCTCACCCCGACGTGGTGCAGCACCCCGGCGTCGTCGTAGAGGCCGAGCAGCAGCGAACCGACCACCGGACCGGACTTGTGCCAGCGGAACCCGGCCACCACCACGTCGGCGGTGCGGGCGTGCTTGACCTTGGACATCAGCCGCTTGCCCGGCTCGTACGGCAGGTCGGCGGGCTTGGCGATCAACCCGTCCAGGCCGGCGCCCTCGAAGACGTCGAACCAGCGTCGTGCGGTGTCGGGATCGGTGGTGACCTGGGTGACGTGCACCGGGGGCCGCACCCCGGCCAGCGCCTGCTCCAGCCGCGCCCGGCGGGTCGGGTAGGGGGCGTCGAGCAGGCTCTCGTCGTCGAGCGCGAGCAGGTCGAACGCGACGAAGTCGGCCGGGGTCGTCTCGGCTAGCAGCTTCACCCGGGAGGCCGCCGGGTGGATGCGCTGGGCCAGCAGCTCGAAGTCGAGCCGAGGCTGCCCGTCCGGGCCGTCCCGGCGGATCACGATCAGCTCGCCGTCGACGGCGCAGCGCGGCGGCAACTGCCGGCGGGCCTGCTCGACCACCTCGGGGAAGTAACGCGTCATCATCTTGCCGCCCCGACTGGCCAGCTCCACCTCGTCACCGTCGCGGAAGACGATGCAGCGGAAGCCGTCCCACTTGGGCTCGTAGGTCATCCCCGGGGCGGTGGGGATCGAGGAGACGCTGCGGGCGAGCATCGGCTCCACCGGCGGGTTGATCGGCAGGTCCACGGCGATCAGTCAACCAGACGGCACCGACAGTGGTGAGGCGGATCACGGCCGCACGGTGGGCGAGGTGTCCGCCCGACGCCCCGCACGTCCCGCCCCGGGCGAATCGGAAAACCGCAGGTCAGAGCTACTTTCGCGGGGTGTCGGAGTTGGTGTGCGGGTGCTGCGGACGGTGGCGGGTCAGCGTCGAGCTGGTCCACGGCCGGTACGTGTACCGGCTGGTGCACCGCTACCCCCGGCGTTTCGGCGGCGGCAAGAACGTGCTCGGCGAGGTGGGGTCGGTGGACGAGCTGGCGGACCTGCTGCGTCGACGTACCCCGGTCAGCCTGGCCGACCTGCGCGAGGCCGCCTGAGAACGTGCCTGGAGAGCGGCGTTCAGAAATGGGCGAAGGAGCGGATCGGTGCGCGGGGGCCGTACCTCGGCGCCTGCACGGCGGCGGCCTCCAACAGCCGGCAGACCCGCCCCCGGTGCCCGCGGAACGGCTCCAGCAGCTCCAGCATCCGGGCGTCGTCGCCGCGCGGCTCGCCGGCCAGGGCCCAGGCCACCGTGTTGGGTACGTGGTAGTCGCCGACGCTGACCGCGTCCGCGTCGCCGTAGGCGACCCGGACCACCTCGGCGGCGGTCCACGGGCCGATGCCGGGGATGGACCGCAGCAACCGGTTGGCCTGGGCCGAGTCGGCGCACCGTTGCAGCCGGTCGGCCACCTTCGCGGCGCGCACCAGGGTCTCGGCGCGGCGCTGCTCCACCCCGAACGGGTGGAAGACCCAGTACGGCGCGGCGGCGATCGCCGCAGGGTCGGGTGGTAGCAGCAGCCGCACCGGTCCCGGCGCCGTCTCGGCGAAGTGGCGCACGATCGCCGCGTACCCCCGGTAGGCCTCCTTGCCGGTGACCTTCTGCTCCAGGACGGCCCGCAGCACCCGCGGGAAGACCAGGCGGGTGGCCGGCATCCGCAATCCGGCCTGTTGCGTGGCCAGCCGGGCCACCACGGGGTGGGCGGCGGCGAGATCCGCGAATCCGGTCAGGTCGTCGCATAGCCCGGCCACCGAGTCGGCGTGCTCGACCACCCAGCCGGCGCCCGGGCCGTGACCTTCGGCGATCAGGTCGCCGGCCTCGGTCCGCAGGGCGAGGGTGGCCGGTCCGTCGGGGGTGCGCGCCGCCCACCAGAAGACGCCCGCGATGATCCGCGCACTCGGGTCGTACGGGCTGAAGGTGAGCGGACGGACCGAGGCGGCCAGACGATAGCCGGACGGTGCTCGCAGCACTCGGCGCTCGGTCGGTCCCTTCCCCGTCACCACCTCACTGTGTCACCTCGCCGAGGCGTCCCGCCGCCGGCCCACCCGGGCAGATTCGGTAGACGTTGCTCGGTTAGTTTCCGTCGACCATCCGTTCGGTCCTCGCACCACCTGATCGGTCAGGATTCTTCGGGCGAATCAAGCATCGGGGGACCTATCCGGCTCCCAGATGTCGACACGGTGTCCATCCGAACGAGCGCAACTGTCCCGCAGGTGAACACGCTGCTATGGTCCGACCTGCGCAGGGTCAGATCCGTCCGGAAACGGCACGGTGCGCCGGATGAATTACCGACCGGTCGCCCTTCGCGTTCACGGGGAGCTGTGCAGGAGGGTAACGGGGATGACTGCTGGTGCGGTTGTTCGTACAGAGCGCCTGGCGCACGGCGTATCAGTCGGCATCCGCCAGCGTTGATTTCCCGTGTCCGTCCAGTGTGAACGGTCCGTCGGATGATAGCGCTCCGCGTCTACCGCCTCCTGCCGCCCGCTCTCCGGCGGCAGCTGCTTCAGCTGCTTCCCGAACACCGGCGGCTCGGTCTGGTGCGTACCTTCACCCGGCCGCGCGGAGGCGACGCTCTGCATCCGGTCGGCGCGCGGGTGACGGTCACCGAGGACGGCGCCCGCACCCAGGCCGAGGTGGTCGCCGCCGCGACCCCACTGGAGATGTGGCACCGCAACCTGACCGCGGTCACCGCCGCCCTGGAGGCCGCCGACATCGAATACCACTGCCTGCGTAACGACGACTACCTGCGCAGCTCGGTGGCGATCCTGGTGGACCAGCGCGATGCCGTCCGGCGGCTGGTCCGCTCGGCGCCGGCGCTGTCGGGCGCGCACGTACGCACCGTCGAGGTACGGCCCGGACGCAACCAGCCGGACCTGGCGCCGACCGAGGTGATCCAGGTGTGGTTCCCGGTGACCGACACCCGAGCCGACGTGGTGCTCGGTGCCCAGTTCGCCTGCGAGATCGAGTTCTGGAGCCGGGTGGGCGACGTCGTCCGGGCGCCCCGACACAACGCGGTGATCGACGAGGCACCGGCCCGGGCCGAGCCCGTCCGGGTCGCGGCGGCGCTGCTCAGCCACTTCGTTCCGGAGGCCGACGACCACACCTACGGCACCCGTCGCGACCTCACCGTCCGCGCCCCGGACCGGGTGGGCTTCCCGATCGACGCGGTGTACACCTGGGTGGACGGTTCGGATCCGGAGTGGCTGGAGCGCAAGCAGGTCGCGCTGGGTGCCCCGGGCGGTGCGCTGCACGAGATCGCGGCCAACTCGTCGCGCTACTACAACCGGGACGAGCTGCGGTACTCGATGCGCTCGCTGCACAGCTTCGCTCCCTGGCTGCGCAGGATCTTCCTGGTCACCGACGGCCAACTGCCCAGCTGGCTCGACCCGAACCACCCGATGATCACCATCGTGCCGCACGCCGATCTCTTCGCCGACCTCGGCGGCCTGTCGTCGTTCAACTCGCACGCCATCGAGGCCCGGCTGCACCGCATCGAAGGGCTGGCGGAGCACTTCCTCTACCTCAACGACGATGTCTTCCTGGGCCGCCCGTTGCTGCCGACCCACTTCTTCCACGCCAACGGGATCGCGAAGTTCTTCCTCTCGCCGGCCCAGTTCGGGCTCGGCGAGGCGAAGCCCACCGATCCGCCGGTGAACGCCGCCGGCAAGAACAACCGTCGGCACATCCAGCGCCAGTTCGGCGTGACCATCACGCAGAAGATGAAGCACACCCCGTTCGCGCTGCGCCGCAGCATCATGCAGCAGATCGAGGCGGTGCTGCACGACGACGTCACCGCCACCGCGCAGCACCGGTTCCGCCACCACGAGGACCTGTCGATCCCGTCGTCGTTGCACCAGTACTGGGCCTACCTGACGGCGCAGGCGGTGCCGGCCGACATCGAGTACGAGTACGCGGACCTGGGCCATCCCTCGACCCCGGCCCGCCTCGCCGAGCTGCTGGCCCGGCGTCACCGCGACGTGTTCTGCCTCAACGACACCGACTCGGATCCCCGGGCGCTCGCTGAGCAGGAGCGGATGCTGGCCGACTTCCTGCCCCGCTACCTGCCTTTCCCGGCACCGTTCGAGCTGCCGGAGGAGGAGGTGGCGGAGCGCCGGAAGCAGGGCGCCAGCGCGCTGTGGCGCCGCTCCCGTCAGGCCGTCCCGACCAGCCGGCGACCCAACCAGGTCGACGCACCGACCCTGCCGAACAGCAGATTCAGAAGGTCCGACGACCGCGACATTCTCACCAGGCCGGACGGCTGACCCCGGCGTCGAGCCACCGCAGTCAACGCGCACCCACGCACACATCTCACTGGAGCTTCGAGTGGTAGGCCCCGTTCCTCAGGTCACGATCATCGTCCCGGTCTACAACGTCGAGGACTTCCTGCCCGAGACCCTTGATTCGATCGCGGCGCAGACTGTGTTCGCGCAGTGCCGCGTGATCCTGGTCGATGACGGCAGCACCGACGGATCCGACCTGCTGGCCAAGCAGTTCGCCGCCGAGCACCCGAATGTGACGGCCGTTCGGCAGGTCAACGGTGGACCGGGTGCTGCTCGGAATCTGGCGCTGGACATGGCGGAGACACCGTACGTCGCGTTCGTCGACTCGGACGACATTCTGCCCCCACGCGCCATCGAGGTGCTGCTGAACGCGATCGTGACGCACAAGGCGAGCATCGCGATCGGTGACATGGACACCTTTCCGAAGCCCACCGCCTTCCTGTGGAAGAAACCGTTCGGCAAGGGCGATCGGCTTCTGCAATCAGTCGTTGACGCGCCGGACCTGATCTTCGATGCCGGGCCATGTCACAAGCTCTACGACCTCGGTCAGCTTCGGCGGCACGGTTTCCGCTTCCGGGAAGGGGTTCATTTCGAGGACGCGTTCCTCGCCATTCCGATGCTGCTCAAGGCGGAACGCATCGCTCTGGTGGACGAGGTGGTCTACCAGTACCGCCGTCGGGTCAGCGGGAACTCCATCATGGACAACCTGTTCATTCGGGAGAAGAACTACTGGGACCACCTGGAGTTGTGTGAGACGCTGGCGGAGATGCGCTCCGACCTGGACGTCTTCCGGCGGGAGGTGCTGGAACGCTTCCTCGTTCGCAGTTACCAGGGTTTCGCCATGCGCGCGCACACTCTCTTCGAGGACAAGGACCTGTGGAGGATCTTCGAGAGGTGTAGCCGGATCTACCAGGACATCGAACCGTCCTTCATCGCTCAATGGACCGCCGACACCCGGCACCGGGTCGCCTACCTGGCCTTCAAGTCGTACGACTTCGAACTGTTCGCCCGTCCGTGGGAGCGGGTGCAAGGGGTGGTGGCTTGCGGGGGTGACTTGTTCTTGGGTTATCCAATTCCGCCGGCATTCCTTCCGCTCACGAAGGTGAGCAGCGTGTCCGTACGGCTCGAACAGGTGCGATTGAGCGATTCCGGCGAGACACTCAAGGTGTCCGGGCAGGTGCTCGTCAACGGGCTCCCGATGAACCGCCCGATCGATACTCCCCTCGGGCTTCGGGTGAGGGGCAGCGGCATTACCGTACCGGCGATGCTCCAGCGGCGTGCCGATCTGAAGTCGCCGGACAACAACCGCGAGTGGGCGGGCTTCGCTGCCGAGATTCCGGTAGCCGAATTGCGCAGCGGCAGCCACAGCTTGCGACTGGTTTTCATGACCGAGACCGGCCAGGCGTCGCGGCAGTGCCTGATCTCCGCCGCCTTTCTCCGCGACGCGCCGATGAAGCTCGCGGGCGACACCCGTATCCTGCCCGGCTTCAACGGGAGGGAGGATGCCACGCTGCAGGTCCTCAAGGCCGGAGGCGCTTCAGGCCGACGCCGATGGCGGCGCATGCTTCTGCGCAAGGATCTGCGACACGTCGCCTCGCGTCAGCCGTTCTGGAAGCAGCGCCTGGTGCGTCTGCTAACCCGACCGTTCCTGCGGACAAGGGACATCTGGCTGATCGGGGAGCGCAAGGACACCGCCCAGGACAACTCCTGGCACCTGTTCCGCTACCTGCGCACCGTCGAACGCAGGCGGAACGCCTACTACGTGATCGCGAAGGACAGCCCTGACCGGGAGCGACTGCGCGGGTTGGGCAACGTCGTCGCGTACGACTCGTTCCGACACAAGTTCCTGATGCTGCACGCCACGAAGTTGATCAACTCGTATGACATCGACTCGTACATGCTGCCGAGCCGCTGGGACCGTACCGCCTTTCTCAAGCACTTGAACTGGCGCATCGGTCCGGCTCGCGTCTTCCTCCAGCACGGTGTCACGGACAAGGACGTCAGTGGCGGTCTGCACCGCGCGAAGACGGGGGTCGACCTGTTCGTGGCCGCCGCTGGCAAGGAGGCTGAGTACGTATCGGACCACTTCGACTACGGCAGTGCTGCGCAACGGCTGGGCTTCCCTCGCTTCGATGCACTGCTTCCGGATCGGGGGCACCGACGGATCCTGCTGATGCCCACCTGGCGTAGTTATCTGGTCAGCCCCTCATACAATCCGTCGCTGCGTCCTCGGTTCCCGTTCGAGTCGTCCCGTTACGCTCAGTTCCTCCGGGAACTTTTCGGCAGTGAAGAGTTGAAGCAGGCTCTTCAGCGTCATCGGTATGTGCTGGAATTCCTTCCGCACTACGAGATGCGAGCCATGTCGACGAGCATGGTGCCGGCGGAATCCTGCTTCGCTGTGGTGGATCAGACGCAACGCAGCGTGCAGGATGCCCTTCGGCAGTGCGACCTGTTCATCACCGACTATTCCTCCACGGCCTTCGACGTCGCCTACCTGGGCACCGCGTTGATCTACGCTCACTTCGACAGCGATGAATACTTCTCGATCGGGGGCTACCGTCGAGGATACTTCGAGCACCGCGAGCATGGCTTCGGCCCGGTCTGCGAGTCGGCGGCGGAGACAGTCGATGCCATCGTCGCCTACCTGGAGAACGGGTGCACTCGCGAGGAGGAGTATTCGAGACGGGCGGCGGAGTTCTTCGCCATCCAGGATCAACAGAACTGCCAGCGGGTTGCCGCTGCCATCGCCGCACTCCCGGGCCCGCAGCGGTGAACCGGAACTCACGCCACAATCCCCGGCCGCAGGCGGCCGGTGCCGGGCCGGAGGACGACAGATGACCGACGGGAAAGGCGGCGAACCGGAGGTGCCGCGAGCCTTGGCGGAACCGTCGGGGTTGGTGGACGTCTACCGGCGGGTGCTCAGCCCGCAGACGCGTCGGGCCATCGCGAAGAAGGTGAGTCCGCGCACCAGGCACCAGTTGAAGCAGTGGGTCGCCCGGGCATCCCGGGACACCCAGCTCGCGGCCCGTCGGGGTGAGTGGCTGGCGCGGCGGCAACCGGAGCTGCTCGCCGGAGGCGACCGGGCGGTCGTCGTCGCGGACCAGGCACCCCGGGTTGCCCGGGTCACGGCGGACGCCACGCCGCTGCGTGCCCGGACCGAGAATCTGGCTGCGGTGACCGCGGCGTTCGACGAGGCGGGCGTGGACTATTTCCGCGTCCGCGGTCGATCCGAGCTGTCGGCGGTGGTGGCGGTGGACGCGGCGGACCGGGACCGGGCGTACGCCGCTCTCGCTGCTGTCTGTGCCCGAGTTCCGGGCTACCTCACGGCGGCGGGCGCCAGCGGCGAACAGTCACCGCTTCCGGGCTTCGAGCCGAAGTCCTGGAAACGCCTCGCCGACGCCCCGATGGTTCGCGTGACCTGGTACTGGACAGACACCCGACGGCGGCTCGTGCTCGGCCAGGCGTACGGGTGCGAGATCGAGTTCTGGACCCGACAGGGGGCAGCCCTGGTGGCACCCCGACGCAACCCGGTGGCCGAGCAGGTCGCGGTGCCGGCACCCTCGATCGTCGTGTCCGAGTCGCTGTTCACCGCGCTGGCACCCGCGACCGCTCCGGCGACGGCTCGGACCAGGCCGGAGTTCGCCGGACGACGTCCCCACGACGTCACGTTCCCGATCGACGTCGTCTACACCTGGGTGGACGGCACCGATCCCGAGTGGCGACGGCGTCGTGCCGCGACGACGGGCAGCCCGTACCACAGCGAGGCGGCGAGCGCGGCCCGCTTCCTCAGTCGGGACGAGCTGCGCTACTCGCTGCGGTCGTTGCATCTTTTCGCACCGTGGGTGCGCAACGTGTACCTGGTCACCGACGACCAGGTGCCGAGCTGGCTGGACCCGTCGGCACCCGGGATCCAGGTGGTCAGCCACCGGGAGATCTTCGCCGACGGCTCGGTGCTGCCCACCTACAACTCACACGCCATCGAGAGCCAGCTGCACCACATCGACGGGCTCTCCGAACAATTCCTCTACTTCAACGACGACGTCTTCCTCGGCTGCGAGGTGCTGCCCCGGGACTTCTTCCTGGCCAACGGGATCTCCCGGTTCTTTCCCTCGCCCGCCCTGGTGCCGCCCGGCCCGCCCACCGCCGGGGACATTCCCTCGTCGGCGGCGGGCAAGAACAATCGCGCGCTGATCGCCCAGCGGTTCGGCACGGTGCTCGCCCAGAAGATGAAGCACATGCCCCACGCCCTGCGGCGCAGCGTGCTCTACGAGATCGAGGAGACCTTCTCCGCCCAGCACCGGCAGACCGCCGCGAGCCGTTTCCGGAGCCTGACGGACATCTCGATCGCCTCGTCGTTGCACCACTACTACTCGTTCCACACGGGGCGGGCGGTGCCGGGCGACCTCAGTTACACCATCGCCGAGCTGTCCCACCCGGACACCCCCGCCCGGCTCGCGCACCTGCTGGCTCGGCGGGACCGGCACGTGTTCTGCCTGAACGACGCGTTCTCGACCGAGGAGGACCTGGCCGCGCAACTCAAGGTCGTCACGCCCTTCCTCGACACCTACTTCCCGGTGCCCAGCCCCTGGGAACGGGCGTGACAGACGCCGGTGGCCGGCCGCGCCATCGCTGGCTGCGGCCGGCCACCGGCGCGTCGCTGGATCAGTAGTCGTAGTCGGAGCCGGAGTCGTTGGACTCGGTCTTCGACGGCGGGGCGACGGCCTTCGGGGTGCCCTTGGGCAGGCACTCGAGGTTCTTGCTGCCGTCCGGGCTCACCACGAACCAGGTGCCGCCGACGCCCTGGCCCTTCCACTGACCGGGCTTCTTGTCACCGATGTAGGTGTAGAGCGGCCAGCCGTCGAGGGTGACCTGGCGGGTGCCGTCCTCGCGGGTGATGGTGCCGACGGCGTCGTCGGAGACGCCCTTGAGCTGCGGGTTGCCGTCGGTGAGGACCGGCGGCCACACCTCGGCGCACTGCCCGTCGCAGTTGGACGACGGCGGGTCGTTGGTGTCGCGGTCGAAGCGGTACAGGATGAACCCGTCCTGGTTGACCACCGCGCTGCCCATCCGGGGGAACTTCTTGCCGGTCAGGCTCTTGGTCAGCTCGACACCGTCGGGCAGGGGAGCGTCGGTCTCGGCCTCCGCGCCCGGTGACGCCGAGGCGCCCGGCTCCGCACTGGCCTCGGGGTCGACGCTCGCGGTGGGCTCGGCCGCGGCGACGGCGACCGGCTCGGCCGCACCGGCGTCAGTGCCGTCGTAGCCAGGGGGAGCGCAGGCCGTGAGTGCCACCATGGCGCTCACGGCGATGACGGTCCGCTTGATCTGTGCCACGTGCCCTCCTCATGCTTGACAAGTTCACCGGGAAGTACGGGGCGGGCGCTGTCAAGGTTGAATCCAAAAGGGTGGGCAAGTTCACAAATATTCATTGAACCGTCTGGGCCCTCTGTCCGTGTGAGTCCGTATCCGCTGCTGGCGGTCGGGACGACGAAGGCCCGCCTCGGCGGAGGCGGGCCTTCGTGGGACGCGATCAGGCCGCGGGAACGGTCACCAGAGTGTCCGTGGCACCCCGGGCGCCCACCTCCTGCACCTCGAAGTGCTTGATGTCGTCCAGCTTCGTCGACGTGGCCGCCGACAGGGCGAGCAACTGCGGGTTGGCGTTCGTGCCGTACCCGCCGTCCGGCACCGACCAGGTCGAGACGACCTCGGTGGAGCCGTCGTCGCGTACCACCACCAGGCGGCAGGTGCGCGGTCCCGGCAGCTTGCGCAGGCTGAAGTCCATCTTCGTGCCGAAGTCCTTCGAGATGAGGAAGAACGTCGCCTGCACACCGGTGGTCGGGTCGGTGACGTTGACCTGCTCGCCCTCCTGCTCGTTGCCGCCGGTGCCCGGGTCGCCCGGGTTGCCGGGACGGGTGTTCGGGGGATCGACCGGCGCGCTCGTGTCCGGTCCGGCGCGGAAATTCGGCGGGGTGCTGCTGTCGGTGAGATTGCTGAACACCACACCGGTCAGCCCACCGAAGACCACGACGGCCGCCGCGGTCGCGAGGACCTGCCGGAACCGGGCCCGGCGACGATGCGTACGCAGCGCCACGAGCGTCCGGTCCAGCAGGACCGGATCCGAATGGGTCTGCTCCAACGCCGTGATCGACTCCTCGTCGATGTCGGAGAGCAGCCCGACCACCGGCACCATCGTCTCCAACTCGGCGGCGCAGGCCCAGCAGGTCGCGAGGTGTTCCTCGAACCGCTCCATGTCCTGTTCGTCCAGCACGCCGAGCGCGTACGCGGCGACGTCCATGTGGTCAACCCGGCTCATTCCGTCACCCCCCTCTCCTGCAGAGCTGTGCGCAGCGCGCGCAGCGCGTAGTAGACCCGCGACTTCGCGGTGCCCAGTGGCAGGCCGAGTTCCTCGGCCGCCTCCGGCACCGTCCGGCCCCGGAAGTACGTCGCCACCAGGATCTCCCGGTGCGACTGACTCAACGTTCGCAGCGCGTCCGCCACCGTCATCGACCGCAGCACCCGGTCGGTGCTGTCGGCCTCGGCGAACGCGGTCAGGTCCCGGTCGTACGTCTCGGCCGGTCGGGCCTGCTCGCTGCGGTGCTCGTCGATGGCGATGCGTCGTGCCACCGTCACCAGCCACGGCCGTAGCGACCCCTGTCCCTGCGTACCCAGCCGGTGCGCGTTGCGCCAGGCCCGTAGCAGCGTCTCCTGGACGATGTCTTCGGCCCGCTGCCGATCGCCACCGGTCAGCCGCATCACGAACATCAGCAGCGGACCGGCGTGTTCCGCGTAGAGCGTGCGGACCAACTGGTCGGAGTGGGCGGCCTCGGTGGTGGAAGCCTGGTGGCGGCCAGGGGCGGGTCGCGGCGTCACCGGGCTATTCTGGCGAGACGCCGCGCGGGAGTCGACCCCACGGGTGGACGTGGTCGGCCGCGACTGGGACCGGGCGGACATCCAGTCCACCCGCACCCGGTCGCCCTGCCAACCGACCGCCAGTGCGTGCATGCAGACCTCCGACGTCCATGGACAGAAAGCCGTCCCCCCACGGGCATGGCTGCAGACTGGTACGGACGGTGGCACCGAACGGATCAACGTCGGGTGGAAAAAATCCCCGGCGGCGGTGGCGTCGAGTCGGTGGCGTCGGCGTCGTGCACCGCCGTGGCGCCGCCGGTGAAGCGGTCGAGTTCCGCGTCGGCCAGCACCCGGCCCGGAAACCAGTCACCGGCGGCCCGGCGGGCCAGCGCGGCCACCGGCGGATCCTGCCGGCCGGCGATCAGCACCAGATTGCCGTAGCGCCGACCGCGCAGCACGGCGGCGTCGGCCACCAGACACGCTCGGGGCAGCATGGTCCGCACCGTGGCGACCTGGCCACGGGCGTGGCGCAGCGGCGGACCGTCGGCGACGTTGGCCAGGTACCAGCCCGCCGGGTGCAGCACCCGGGCCGCCTCGGCGGCGTACTCCGCCGAGGTCAGCCGGGCCGGGGTACGCGCGCCCGCGAAGACGTCGGCGACGATCACGTCGTAGCTGGCCTCCCGGCACGAGGCCAGCACCGCCCGGGCGTCACCCACGCGTACCTTCAGTCGCGGATCGGCCCGCCAGGGCAGCGCCCGCCGGATCAGATCGACCAGGGCGGCGTCCACCTCCACCACCCGCTGGGTGGAGCCCGGGCGGGTGGCGGCGACGTACCGGGGCAGGGTCAGCGCACCGCCGCCCAGATGCAGCACCCGCAGCGGAGCACCCGCGGGTGCGACCAGGTCGATCGCGGCGGCCAGCCGACGGACGTACTCGAACTCCAGATGCGTGGGGTCGGTCAGGTCCACATGCGACTGCGGCACGCCGTCGAGCAGCAGCGTCCACGAGCCGGGTCGGTCCGGATCCGGCACCAGCTCGGCGAGGCCCGTGTCCACCTGCTCGGCGATCCGGTCGGCGTCACGCCGTCGGCCCATCAGCGGCCGGCCCGGGCGGCGGCGTTGCGGGCGGCGACGGTCAACGCACGGTGCAGCAGCCGCGCGTCGCCCAGCCGGGAACGCAGCAGCCGTTCCAGCCCCGCGATCGGGACCAGGTTCTGCGGTGCCCGAGGGTCCTTGTACGGGGTGGAGGCGAACCGGGGCAGGGTGACCAGCGACAGGTCGGCCAGCTGCACCGCCTCGGCGATCTCCAGGTCGGCGGAGCATTCCAGCCGCACGATCCCCGCCCACGGCGCACCCGTGGCCACCGGCAGCCGCAGATACCACGACCAGCCGCCCCAGGCGGTGCCGAGCCGGAACACCGGCGAGCGGTGGCCGGGCGGGAGACCGGTGACCACGGCGGTGAGTCGGGCGTCGAGGTACTGGCTGTGCTGGGTCTTGATGTAGCCGAGGGTGCGGGGCAGCTGCCGTCGGTTACGCAACGGCCCGTCCACCACCAGCAGGTCGTCGTCGGTACGGGCGGCGGCCGAGACCTGCACCTCCAGGGCGGTCAACGGCCCCTGCACCGCCGCCGGCAGCTTGGCCAGCTCGCCGCTGCCGCTGACCCGGTGCACCGGGTAGCGGACGTTGCCGGCCACCACGTCGGTCGCCGACGGGCTCGCGGTGAACAACCCGCGCCCGACGGTGGCACCGGCCAGCTGCGCGGCACCGCGGTCCAGGTCGCACCGCACCACCCCGGCGGCGTACGAGGCGGCCAGCCCGGGAAACGAACCACCGTCCTCCTCGGCCGTCCACACGCTGGCGTCGATCCGGCGTACCCCGTCGACCAGCAGCACCACGTCGGGCGCCCGGACCCCCGCCCGGGGGCCGATCGCCCGCCAGTCCACCGTTGGCAGCTCGTGCTCCGCCTCGACCTGGGCGCTGCTCGGCGCGGCCGGACCGGCCGGCGATGCCTCGAACGACGCCCCGTAGCTGGGGTCCCAGGCGTCGACGAAGAACCGGTTCACGTCCGCACCACCGGCCCACGTCCGCTCATCGGCCGGTCCGTTCGACCCGGGCCGAGCGGGCGTCCTTGCGCACCTCGAAGCGCACCGGGATCCGCTCGGCCAGCGCCGGCACGTGGGTGACCACGCCGACCATCCGGTCACCCCGGGCGGCCAGATTTTCCAGCGTGGCGGCGACCGTGTCGAGGGTGGCCGCGTCGAGGGTGCCGAAGCCCTCGTCGAGCACGATCGACTCCAGGCTGGCCGAGGTGGTGGACATCCCGGCCAACTGCTCCGACAGCGCCAGCGCCAACGCCAGCGACGCCTGGAACGTCTCGCCGCCGGAGAGTGTCCGCACCCCGCGACGCAGGCCGGCGTCGTGATGGTCGACCACGAAGAACTCGCCCTTGTCGTGGACCAGATCGTACTGGCCGCCGGAGAGTTCCCGCAGGATCCCCGACGCGCCGTCGACCAGCAGGTCCAGCGCCTCGGCCAGCAGCCACCGCTCGAAATTGTTCGCCCGCAGGTGCCCCGCCAGGGCCCGGGCCACCTGCGCCTCGCGTTCATGCCCGGCCCGCTGCTCCCGCAGCGCACCGGCCTGGTCGCGCCGCTCGGTCAGCCGGCGCAGGTCCGCCTCGGCCCGCTCCACGGCGACGGTGGCGGCCTGGACCGGGTCGTCGGGGGCGGTCAGCCCGGCGTCGGTGAAGAAGCCGGCGATCCGGTCCGCGATCGCGCCGGCCGCCGCCTCGGCCTCGGCCACGGCGGTGGCCAGCCCGGCCCGCTCCGACCGACGACGCTGCGCCTGCTCCTGCGCCCAGTCAGTAAACGTGGTCCAGGCGGCGGCGACGTCGTCCCGGTCGGTCGCCGGCGGTCCGAACCGGGCAACCGCGTCGCGGATGCCGTCGAAGCGTCGCCATGCCGCCCGTAGCCGCTCCTGCGCCGCCTCCATCGCACCCCGGGCCCGCCGCGCGGCGTCCCGGCCGGCGCGGACCGCCGCGGTCGCCTCGTCCAGCCCCTGCCGCAGCCCGGCCAGCTCCGCCAGCCGGGCCCGCAGCGCCTCGACGGTGGCCGCCCCGGCGAGGCGTTCGTCCAGCTCGGCCAGGCGCGCCCGGAGCCCGTCATGCTCGGCGCGGAAGCGCAGCAGCACCCGCTCCAGGTCCCGGGCGGCCGCGTCGCGCTCCGCGACCACCTTTCTGGCCCTGTCGCTCGCCGCCCGGGCCGCCTTGCCGGCCGCCACCGCCCGCGTCACCGCCGAACCCGCGGGGATCGTCGGCACCCGGGCCACCGTCTGCTCACAGACCGGGCAGGCATCGCCGTCGGCCAGCTGCGCCCGCACCGCCATCGCCTGGTCGGCGGTCTTCGCCTCCTCGTGCGCCTGGAAAGCCGCCGCCAGCTCCGCCTCGGCGCGCTCGGCCGCCGCCTGCGCCTCGGTCAGCGCCCGCACCGCCGCGTCGTGCTCGACGCCGGCCGCGTCCATCCCGACCCGCACCTGCTCCGCCTGGCCGGAGAGCTGCTCCCGGTCGGCGTACGCCCGCAGCAGCAGCCGCAGCGCGCTCTCCTCGCCGGCGGCCGCCAGCTCGCCGCGCAGCTTCTCCTCACGCTCCTCGGCCAGCGCGACCGCGGCCGTCGCCGCGTCGGACTCCGCCCGCGCTGCGGCCACCGCCCGCGCCACCTCGGCCACCCCGTCGGGTGCCCGGACCTGGTCCAGCGCGGCCAGTTCGTCGTCGAGCGTGGCCAGCGCCGCGCTGGCCTCCCGCACCGTCGTGCGCGCCGCCTCCAGCTCCGGTACGGCGGCGGTCACCGACCCGGCCAGCTCCCGCATCCGGTCGACCCGGCCGGCGGCGCGTTCCAGCGCGGCGTCGTCGACGTCGGCGAGCCCGGCGAGCAGTTGGTCGACCGCCTCCAGCTTCGCCTCGGCCTGCCCGGCCCGGGCCGTCGCGCGTTGCTGCACCTGCTCGTAGACGCCGAGACCGAGCAGGTTCACCAGGATCTGCTGACGGGTGGCCGGCCGGGCGTGCAGGAAATCGGCGAACTGGCCCTGCGGCAGCACCACACAGCTGGTGAACTGCTCGTACGGCAGGCCGACCGCCTCCAGCACGGCGGCGTCCATCTCCGCCGGGGTGCCGGCGACCACCTCGCCGAGATCGTCCGGACTGAGGCCGGTGTCCAGCTTGGTGACGTCGAAGCCCTCGGGCATCAGCTGCAACCCGGCGCCGGCGGTCTTGACGTTGCCCCGGCCGTCCCGACGCACCACGCGGGTGGCGACGTAACGGGCACCGCCGGACTCGAAGACCAGCCGGACCCGCGCCTCGGTGGCGGACGGGGCCAGCGCGTTGCCCAGCCCACGCGTGCCGCCCCAGCGGGGCACCGTGCCGTAGAGCGCGAAGCAGATCGCGTCGAGCACCGTGGACTTGCCCGAGCCGGTCGGCCCGACCAGGGCGAAGAAGTCGGCGTCGGTGAAGTCGATCGTCGTGGCGTCGCGGAAGACGGTGAAACCGGCCAGGTCCAGCCGCATCGGCCGCATCAGTGATCAACCTCCTCGAGCAACTCGTCGAAGAGTTCCCGGACACCCTCGTCGGCGTGCCCCCGGCTGTCCAGGTAGTCGGCGAACAGTTGCCGGGGTGAGCGGCCGGACCGTTGCGCGACCCGGGTTCCGGTGCCCGGCGCCGGCACCAGCTCCGGGTCGATCCGGATCTCCAGGGCCCGGGGAAGCAACTGCTGCACCTCCTCCCGCAGCCCGGCGCGGGGCTGCTCGCGCACGTACACCCGCAGCCAGCCCTCCGGTGGGGTGATCTCGGCGAGCTGGGCGAGGGTGCCGCGTACCGTGCGCAGCGCGGTCGCCGCGGTCACCGGCTCCTCGCGGATCCGCGCC
The DNA here is from genome assembly GCF_056150025.1 of Micromonospora aridisoli. Classification (NCBI taxonomy): domain Bacteria; kingdom Bacillati; phylum Actinomycetota; class Actinomycetes; order Micromonosporales; family Micromonosporaceae; genus Micromonospora; species Micromonospora aridisoli. The sequence goes on from NZ_JAXCFK010000001.1 coordinate 693,551, forward strand.
GCCGTCGTCGCGGTGACCTCGACCAGGGTGACCGCCGGGACGTTCTCCTGCTCCCCGAAATCCACCGCCAGCGGGGCGCCGCTGTAGCGGATCGGGCACGGCCCCTGCACCCGCTGGGCGCGGTGCAGGTGCCCGAGCGCCACGTAGTGCGCCGTGCCGGGAAAGACGGAGGCGGGCACCGCGTAACCCATGATGGTGTGCGCGTCCCGTTCCCCGCCGCCGGTGGCCGCGCCGACCACCGTCAGGTGGGCGGTGACCAGGTGCACCCGGTCCGGCTCGTCGAAACCCTCGGTCAACCGGGCCAGGATGCGGCCCAGATGGTCGGCGTACGTCTGGGTGGTCTCGGCGGCGGTCAGCTCGTACATCTCCACCGCACGTACGGCGTACCGCTGGGACAGGAACGGCAACGCGGCCAGCCGCCAGCGCTCCCCGCCCGCCGTGGTGCCGTCGATGACGTGCTCGGCCGGATCCTCGCGTACGCCGCCGCGCAGGGTGATGCCGGCGGCCTCGGCCCACGGCCGCAGCGCGTCCAGGGCCGGGCCGTTGTCGTGGTTGCCGCCGATGGCGACCACGTCCGCGCCGGTGCGGCGCAGCGCCGTCAGCGCCCGGGTGACCAGGCGGGTCGCCTCCGGCGTCGGTGCCGCGGTGTCGTAGAGGTCACCGGCGATGATGACCAGGTCGGGCCGTTCCCGCCGGGCGATCTCGATGACCCCGGCCAGCACCTGCTTGTGCTCCTCGGCCCGCGACTGCCCCTTGAGGACCTTGCCCACGTGCCAGTCGGAGGTGTGCAGGATCTTCACGCTGTTACCCCCGGGCTAGAACGGAATGTCGTCGTCGGCCGCGCCGCCGGACCCGACCACCGCGAACGGATCGGCGGACTGGGTGATCGACCGCAGGGTCTGCGACGGCGCGGCACCCGCCTCGGAGACCCGGGTGGCCCAGGCCGGGAACGGGAACTCCAGGCAGAGCGGCACCGGGATGTCCGGCTGGTTGACGAACATCGTGCCCGGCTTGGCCAGCAGCGCCCGTTGCCGTTGCGCCGGCGGGAGGAAGCCGTACTCCGGGCGGGACGCCTCGGCCGGGTCGAGCCGACCCACCACCCGGATCGCCGAGTTGGTGACGATGCGCCGTTCCACCTCGCTGGCGGTCTGTTGCGCGCCGATCAGGATCACACCGAGCGAACGGCCCCGCTCGGCGATGTCGAGCAGCACCTCCTTGATCGGCGAGGAGCCCTCGCGCGGGGCGTACTTGTTCAACTCGTCGAGCACGACGAAGAGCAGCGGGCGGGCGGTGCCGGACTTCTCCTTGCGCTCGAACTCGCTCTTGAGCGTCACGCCGACCACGAAGCGCTGCGCCCGGTCCGGCAGATTGTGCAGGTCGACGACGGTGACCTGGGCGGACTCCGCCGTGTTAATCGAGTGTGGGCGGCGGGTGGCGAGGTCGCCGCGGATGAGCCGGGACAGGTCCTTCTTGCTGCCGATCAGCCGGCGGGCGAACGCGTTCACCGTGCCCAGGCCCACCGCGCTGCCCGCCCAGTCGCCGCGGGTCTCGTCGTCGCTGAGCTGCTCGACGACGTGGTCGACCAGGTCGCCGTAGCTGCCGAGGCGGACCCCGTCGATGCTGACCCCGCCGTCGGCGGGCTGGGCGTACCGGGCCAGGTGGGCGGCGACCGAGTGGACGACCATCGTGTACTGCTGGCGCTCGTCGTCGGCGTCGGCGAAGACGTACGGCAGCAGCCGGTCGGCGCAGAACTCGCTGAGCGTCCAGTAGAAGCTGTCCACTCCGGTGAGCCGGCTGCTCACGTCCGGCGTGCCGGAGGAGTCACCGACCCGGGGCGGTGCGTACACCCGTACGTCGGGGAAGGCGTCCGCGACCAGACCGAGCCGGGCGTACGCGGCGCGGGTCGGATCGTCGAGGCGGGCGTTCGGATGGTCGAGGAAGAGCAGGTCCTCACCCTTGACGTTGAAGATCAACGCCTTGGCGTTGACCGCGTCGCCGCCGAGCTGACCGGAACGGAAGACCGAGTAGAGCAGGAAGGTGGCGAAGCTGGTCTTGGTGGCCACCCCGGAGATGCCGGAGATCGACACATGCGCGCCCCGGGTGCCGTCGAGGAAGTCGGCGTTGAGGTAGACCGGAACACCATCGCGACCGGTGCCCATCGGGACCCGCCGTTCCATCCGGTCGAAGTGCAGCGCGCGGGCGCGGGCGTCGCCCTCGGCCCGGTGCACCACCGCACCCGGCTGCGGCGGCACGTAGAACTCGGGATCGACCCGGGTGGTGGTGATCTCGGCTGCCTCCTGCACCTGCGCCGGCAGGGTGCCGTCGGCGATGGCGAAGACATCGGAGTCGAACTGCGCGCCCTCGTGCCGCGCCCGGACCTGGGTGACCACCCCGGCGATGGTCACCGGCTCCCGGTCGGGCAGCTCACGCTGGGTCACCACCACGTCATCGAGCTGGAGATAGCTGCCCGGAGAGACCGCCGTCCAGAACTGCAGGGGAGTGGCGTCGGCGGTGCCCAGCACCCGACCCACCCCCTCGCCGGGGCCGTCGAACCCCTGGTCGGTCATCGGGCAACTCCGGTCGGTCGGTCGTCGTGGTCGGCGCACACGCCCTGCATCCTGCCGGAGGAGTACGACAGGCCGCCACGCGACGCGGCGTAGACCACGCCGCCGCTCCGCGGCGATCGCGCAGGGCGACGACTTTCTGACCCGACGTGCGGGTGGTGTGGCGCGGAACGGCGACCTAGCCCCGCCGATCCGGGAGATCCTGCGGTAGGAGACTGACAGGACGTCCCGCCGCGAGGCCTCCCGACAGTCTCTGCACGAGAACGGGAGGGGCTGTGGAGGAGAGGCGCAGGCTGACGCGGCTGCTCGCGCTCGCCGCCGCCCCGGCGGCCGCGGAGGCGACACTCCTGGTCGCCGTCGGACTGCAGTCCGCCCGGCCGCTCGCGCCGCAGATCACCGCCGTCTGGCCGTACGACTCGTACCACGACCTGCGGTGGCTGCTGGTTTACCACGACTCGTGGTCGACCTTCCTGGTGGGACTGGTGGCGGTGGTGGCGCTGCGGGGGGTGCTCTCCGCCGGGCTGACCGCCCTGGCCTGGCCGAGTGAGGTGCCCCGGCCGTCGTGGCGCTGGCTGGTCCGACGCAACGTGGAGGTCGCCGCGCTGGCCGCTGTGATCATCTCCCCGTGGGCGGCGATGTCGGTCGGGTTCTCGGTGGTGGCGCTCTCCTGGTATCTGCTCGCGTCGGTGCTGCCGCTGCTGCTCGTCGCCCCCTTCCTGCAACGCGCCGGGGTGGTCGCGAACTGGTGGCGCGGTCTGCCGTCGGCGGCGCTGCTCGGCTGGTCGTCGCTGAACTTCGTCGTGCTCACCCTCACCGCCGCCCTGATCGCCGGGACCCCTGGCTGGGCGGACATCGCGCTCACCGGTCTCGCCGGCGCGTTGAACGGGCTGCTGTGGCGGCAGACCGTCCGCGCGGCGGCGCTGCCGGTCCGGATCCGGTGGGCGCGGGTGCCGGTGGCGCTGCTGGTGATCGTCCTCGTGCTGGTCGCCTCGGTGTCGGCGCAGGGCGTGATCAATCTGGCCGTGGGTAGTCAACGACCCTGGGAACCGCCCGTGATCACCCAGCGGCTGCCGGAGCGGATCCGACACTCGGTGATCGTCCTCGCCGGACACAATTCGAGCTGGGACGGCACCCCACCGGTCGACCCCCGGGTCGAGCGGTTCTCCTATCTCGGGCTCGACGAGCAGGGCCGACCCCGGCCGTACGGGTCGGACGCCACCCACCGGACGCTGGGCTCCAGCGCGGCGCTGCTGGCCGACCAGATCGACGAGGTGCACCGCCGTACCCGCCGGCCGGTGGCGCTGGTCGGGCAGAGCGAGGGCGCGCTGGTGATCAGCACCTACCTGGAGAACTGGCCGCAGCCCTCACCGGTCGACACCGCGCTGCTGTTCAGCCCGCTGGTCCGGCCGGGGCGGGCCTACTATCCCCCGCCCGGGCACTCCGGCTGGGGCGTGGCGGCCGGCTGGGAACTGCGCCTGCTCTTCAGCGCGTCGAACCTCTTCCGCGACAGCGGCAGCAACCCGGACCAGCCGTTCGTCCGCTCGGTCCTCTCGGAAGGGCCCTTCTACCGCAACCGCATCCTCTGCCCGGTCGCCGGAGTGCGGATAATCGCCTTCCTACCCACGGTCAGTGCCGTGGAGGCACCACCCGGTGAGTACGCCCGCGTGCCCGTCTACTCGCAGCCGGCCTTTCACGGCGGCCTGATCGGTCGGCAGAGCGTCCAGGACCGGCTGGTCGACTTCATCGCCGGTGATCCGGTTTCGGAGCCACGCCGCGAGTACGACCTGCTGCAACGGATGGGCGCCGCCTGGCAGGCACCGGAGCTGCTGCTGTCGCTCAACCCGATCTGGTCCACCAACCGGGAGGCCGACCCGGCCCGCACCGGCCGGATCTGCGAGGGCCGCTCGACTACGGTGGGGCGGTGACCGGGCCGTCCTCCGGTCGCCCCGCCCGGAGGCGGCGCACCAGCAGCCGGGCGGCGGTCGCGTACAGCGCCATCACGAGCACCGCCCGCACCGGCAGGTAGGGCAGGACGACCACGGCGGTGACGATCCCGACGGCGGCGCTGCCGACGCCGACCACGGCCCAGCGACGACGCCCCGTCAGCGCCGCCGCCCCCGCCAGCAGTGCGGCGGTGCCGACGGCCAGATGCAGCCACGCCCAGCCGGTGATGTCGAGGTGGTGGGTGCCTTCCGCACTGAGCACCACGTACGGGTCGGTCACCGTGTTGCTGTACGCCACCAGCGCGTCGACCAGGCCGGCGCCGGCCAGCAGGGTCCCGGCCAGCCACGGCCGGGCCGGTGCCACCGCCGTGCTCTCATCGGCGTACACCGCTGCCCGCACGTCACGCACCGCGCGCCACCGCGGCGGCGGATCCGCTGCCCGCGCCCGGCACGAGCCGCCCGGCCAGCTCCCGCACGGCCGCCTCGTACGCCTCGTCGGTGTGGTACGGCCAGTGCCGGTTGATCGGCGGTGGGACCGTGTCCTCGGGTGGCACGGTGAGGCCGCGCGGGTCCCGTAGCCGCCGGTCGACCGCGCCGGCCGGCCCCTTGACCTGCGGCGGCTGTCCCGTGCGGTGTGCCGAGAAGAGCGGTCCACCGACCGAGTCGGTGTTTCGCCACAGGTTCACCCACCGCCAGCCGATCCGCTCGCCCAACTCGTACAGGATCGGGTCGCCGAAGAAGGCCGGGAAGATCCGGGCGTACAGCCGGTGCAGCGGGCTGCCGTGCGTCAGCAGCGCCACCCGGGTTAGCGCGTTGGGAGGCAACTGGAGCAGGGTGGCGGCGGCGAGCACCGAGCCGTGGCTGTGTCCGGACAGGATCACCGCGCCGTGGTTGGTCAGTGCGGTGACCCGCTTGGCGAGTTCCGGCACCGCCCGTTCGGCGTAGCAGGGCGGTGCGAACGGGTGCACCGTTCGCGGCCAGAAGGTGCCCAGGTCCCAGACCGCCGCCACTGCGCGCCGGGTCTCCTCGGACCGGTAGGACAGCAGCCCCAGCAGGAGGATCCCGAGGGCGATCAGTTCGATGAAGTACACGCCGATGTCGGTCGCGACCGCCACCCGTAGAGCCGCCATGCCGCCCTGGTCGTCCAACCGTCGTGCCAGCTCCGACGGACCGATGCCGACCACGTCCAATGCGACCGTGGCGGCGCCGAGCAACGACAACAGCAGGAAAACCGCGAAGACCGGGCTGAGTTGTTCGACGACTGCGGCCCGGGCGACGATCTCCCGCACGGCCCTCCGCTGGGGCAGGGCCTCTGGCGGCAGGTCGGGGAAATCCCACCGGACGACCTCGTCGGCCAGCCGGCGACGATGCCGGCGGGTCACGATGAGTCGCCATAGCGTGGTCGTGGCGACAGCCAGGATCGCGACCAGACCGGCCAACGCCGCCCAGCGGTAGGAGACCGGCGGTTCCAGCGGTGGCGCGCCGGGTTGTCTGGGCCAGGCCGGATTCGGGACATCCCCGCGATCGAGGATGTCGGCGACGCGGTAGACCAGTGCGGCGGCGAACCCGTACGCGGCGGCGAACGCCGCGACGGCGAACGTGGGGGTGCCCAGTCCGTGCAGCCAGGACGGGACGCCGGCTCGGCTGCGTCGCCGCTGCTGCCAGGTGGTGACGAAGAGACCGACGAGCAGGGCCGCCTGCGTCGCGATCAGCGCGGCCACTCCGCCCTCGTAACCGGGCAGTTTTCCCTGCGGTGGCTCCGGCCCCGTCGACACCGCGCCGTAGCCGAGGGTCAGCAGGGTGAGCACGATGGCGGCCACCCGTAGCGGCCGGATGCCGCGCAGATTGACCGGGCCGCGGCCTGGAGCGTTGTTCACCGAGCGGGCCGGGATGCAGAGCAGGACGACGCAGGCCGCGAGCAGCACCCACGCCGCGCCGAAGAGCGCGTAGGCCATCCGCGTGGGATGAATGTGTATCAGTGCACCGAGCAGGCTCGCGTCGAGCACACCGAGCCCGACCGCCACGTGGATGGCACGCAGTCGATGCACCACGAGCGCGTCGTTCCAGAAGCCCGGAATGTCGACCCGGTCCTCCCCGCCGCTGGTACGGTCCTGCCCGCGCGAGGCCGGGAACGCCTCGAACGCCCGGGCGGACCGCGCGCCGAGCCACCAGAGCAGCCGCAGCGCGCCGATCGGTACCAGCGCGAGCAGCGCGAGGCGCGGCCCGACAGGCAGCTCGGCCAGCCAGGACAGGTACCCGCGTCCGGCCCGGCAGGGCTGGTAGGGAACGCACTGCCAGCCGATGACGTCGATCGTGACGCCCACGATGGAGAGCATGAACGCGGCGGTCAGGGTGGCGGCGAGCAGCCGGCACAGGGGTCCGACCGCCCCGCCCGCACCGCCGGTCACCGGTCGCGCCCAAGTAGCGACGTTGATCAGCATGAACGGAAGCAGGAACAGCAGCGACAGGGTTCGTACGGCACGGCCGGCGGTCAGCGCACCCCAGCGGTACGCCTCCACCCGCAGTCGCGAGGGTCGGTCGCTGGTCCCGAAACCGGGCCGGGGCCGGTAGAAGCCGGCGTTGTCGTCGCCGGCGACCCGGATCACGATCGGGTGGTCCAGCAGCGTCTCGGCGGAGGTGCCGGAGACCCCGTGGACCCGTAGCTCGATCACCTCGTGCGTCAACGCCCCCGCCCTCCGGCAGCTACCGATGCGGGCTTCACGCTAGTGAGCTGGCCGCGTTCTCGCGGAAACTCCGCCAACTCCGCTGGCCGGGCCCCCCGCCAGCGCCGGGCCGGGGCGGGCCGGTCAGTTCCGGGCGTGGCGCAGCAGCAGGGTGCCGTCACCGGCGAGCAGCACGTGACGCAGCGGCAGCCTCCGGGCGGCCGGACTCGGGTCGCCGGCCGCGATCCGGCCAGGACCCGCCCCCGCCAGCAGGGGAGCGACGGAGAGGCACACCTCGTCGACCAGGTCGGCGCCGGTGAGGGCACCGAACAGCTGCGGACCGCCCTCGCAGAGCAGTTGACCGAACCCGCGACGGCGCAGTTCGGCCAGCCCGGCGGTCAGATCGACGCGGTCGTCGCCGCAGCGCACCACGTCGGCCACGGCGGACAGTCCGGGCGGTGCCGGTGCCTCACGGCGGGTGAGTACCACGGGGCGGACGGGCGCGTCGGCGAAGGCGGCCTGGGCCGGGTCGAGGTCTGCGGTCCCGGAGACCACGACCAGGGTCGGGTACTCGGTCAATCCGTGGGCGTGCCGCCAGGCCCGGCGTCGTTCGTCGAGGCGAAGCGCCCGGTAGCCCTCGTGGCGCAGCGTGCCGGCCGCCACGACGAGCGCGTCGCAGAGCATCCGCAGCAGCCCGAAGACCCGCTTGTCGGGCGCGCCGGACAACCCGGCCGAGTAGCCGTCCAGGCTGACCGCGCCGTCGACGCTGGTCACGAAGTTCATCCGCAGGTGCGGCCGGTCGGCGCGGCCGTAGCGGGCGACGAGTGTCTCGTCGTCGACCGGCCCGGGTGACGGGTCCGGCCAGAGGACGGAAATCGACGCTTTGTCGCTCATTCGCCGGCCGGACCTGTGACGGGAGGGGTGGGTCGGGGGGTACGGTGCTGGCAGTCGCACCAGTTCCGGCCCGGGCAGTCGTCGTGCCGCCGCGCCCGGCACGCTCGGCAGATCATGCTCGCAGCCTATGCCGAGGGAGGATGGGACACCCATGCCGCGTCAGATCTTCCAGCTGAGGATGTCCCTGTCCGGGGTCAGTCCGGCGATCTGGCGCCGGGTGCTGGTGCCCGGCGGCTACACCCTGGATCGGGTGCACCGTGTGGTGCAGCACGCGATGGGCTGGCGTGACTGCCATCTGCACTCGTTCGAGATCGACGGCGTGCAGTACGGCGAGCCGGACCCCGACGGCGAACTGGCCGTGCACGACGAGTTGGACGTCCGGCTGGACGCGGTGGTCGGCAAGGGGAGCCGGTTCCACTACACGTACGACTTCGGTGACTGGTGGGAGCACGACCTGCTGGTGGAGGACGCCCGCACCGCCGAGTCGGACGAGCGCTACCCGAGCTGTCTCGACGGGGAGCGGGCCTGCCCACCGGAGGACGTCGGCGGGCCGCAGGGCTACCTGGTGCTGCTGGCCGCGCTGGCCGAGCCGAGCCATCCGGAGCACCGGACGATGCGGGACTGGGTGGGCGCCGATTTCGATCCGGTGGCCTTCGACGCCGGCCGGGTCGACACGCTGCTGCGTCGGCTCTGCTGACCGCCGGCTCGCGGCCCGATCCGGCGCGGTGACGTTCCCCGATGTCTCCCGGCCCAAACGGTCCGCGCGGTAACGATCTGGGATCGCTCCCACTGGCCTATTGACACTCCCGACACCTGCCGGCAATCTCATGGGAGCGTTCCCAAGAGGCGTGGATCACAATCCCGCGCCGTGGGACGCCGACGCCGGCTGATCAGTCGGTGCCGGCAGGCGCTGCGGCACCCCCCACCACACATAAACCAGCCTCACCACTGAAAGAGGGGTCAGGATGAGCCTCACCACGCGGCGTTCCCGCATGGCGGCAGCCGCCCTGGCCGCGATCACCGCCGTCGGCGGTCTCGCGGCCTGCGGCAATGATGACGACGCGCCGGCCGAGGGCGAGAAGCCCGCGAAGCTGGTCGTCGACACCTTCGGCGAGATGGGTTACGACGAACTCGTCAAGCAGTACGAGCAGCAGACCGGCATCAAGGTCGAGCTGCGCAAGACCGCACAGCTCGGCGAGTACCGGCCCAAGCTGGTCCGTTACCTCGCCACCGGCAAGGGCGCGGCCGACGTGACCGCGCTGGAAGAGGGCATCCTCAACGAGTTCAAGGCCAACCCGCGCAACTGGGCCGACCTGACTCCGTTGGTCGCCGACCACTCGAATGAGTACCTGCCCTGGAAGTGGGAGCTGGGCAAGGCGCCGGACGGCCGGCTGATCGGCCTGCCGACCGACGTCGGCAGCCTCGCCGTCTGCTACCGCAAGGACCTGTTCGAGGCGGCCGGTCTGCCCACCGAGCGGGACGCCGTCTCGGCGCTCTGGCCGGACTGGAACGGCTTCCACGAGGCCGGTAAGAAGTACAAGCAGGCCACCGGCAAGGCGTTCGTGGACTCGATCACCGCCGTCTCCAACGGCGTGCTCTTCCAGCAGGGCACCGACCTGTTCTACGACAAGGAAAACAACATCATCGCGGACAGCAGCCCCGCGGTGAAGGCTGCCTGGGACACCGCCACCTCGATGGTCGACATCTCGGCCAAGGCGTCCACCTGGTCGCCGGAGTGGTCGGGCGGCTTCAAGCAGGGCACCTTCGCGGCCACCTTCTGCCCGTCCTGGATGCTCGGCATCGTGGCGGACAACTCGGGTGAGGCCAACAAGGGCAAGTGGGACGTGGCGGCCGTGCCGGGCGGCGGCGGCAACTGGGGCGGCTCGTGGCTGGCCGTGCCGGAGCAGAGCAAGTACCAGAAGGAGGCGGCGAAGCTCGCCGAGTTCCTGACCAACGCCACCAGCCAGGTTGAGGCGTTCAAGGCCAAGGGCCCGCTGCCGACCAACCTGGAGGCGTTGAAGAACGAGGCCTTCCTCAGCTACACCAACGAGTACTTCAGCGACGCGCCGACCGGCAAGATCTTCGGTGAGAGCGTCGCCAAGATCGAGCCGGTCCACCTTGGCCCGAAGCACCAGGCGATCAAGGAGAACGCGTTTGAGCCGGCGATGCGGGCGTTCGAGAACGGGCAGGCCAGCAAGGATGCGGCCTGGGAGCAGTTCACGAAGGACGCACAGACTCAGGGTGCCTTCTGAGTGATTCCCCTCCGGTGGCGTTCGGGACTACTACCCGAACGCCACCGGTCGGTCGCCACCGCGCAGCGTTCTGCGCGAGGGCCCTCGGGCCTCGCTGAAAAAGGAAACCCGTCATGAGTCTTTCGGCCACCACGGCGCCGCCGTCGCCAGCGGCGCCCCCTCCCGACGCCCCCGCCCACCGTCGTCGGGGATACCTCTTCAACCGCCTGGATCTGAAGTACTCGCCGTACCTCTACATCGCGCCGTTCTTCCTGCTCTTCGGCGCCTTCGGGCTGTACCCGATGCTGCGCACCGCCTGGATGTCGCTGCACGACTGGGACATGGTCGGCGAGCACACGTTCATCGGGCTGGACAACTACACCGCGCTGATCAAAGACGAGTACTTCTGGAACGCGCTGGTCAACACGTTCGGCATCTTCGCCCTGTCGACCATCCCGCAGTTGCTGATGGCGCTCTTCCTGGCGAACCTGCTCAACCAGACCCTGCTGCGCGCCAAGACCTTCTTCCGGATGGCCATCTTCGTGCCCAACGTGGTCTCGGTGGCCGCGGTCGCGATCGTCTTCGGCATGCTGTTCCAGCGCGAGTTCGGCCTGTTCAACTGGCTGCTCAGCCTGGTCGGGGTGGACCAGATCGACTGGCGCGCGCAGGAATGGAGTTCCTGGACCGCGATCGCCACCATGGTCAACTGGCGGTGGACCGGCTACAACACCCTGATCCTGCTCGCCGGCATGCAGGCCATCCCGAAGGACCTGTACGAGGCCGCCGCGATCGACGGGGCCAGCCAGTGGCGGCAGTTCTGGCAGATCACCCTGCCGATGCTCAAGCCCACCTTCATCTTCGTGGTCATCCTCTCCACGATCGGCGGGATGCAGCTGTTCACCGAGCCGCTGCTCTTCGCCAACGGCAGCATCATCGGCGGCAACCAGCGGGAGTACCAGACGCTGGCCATGTACATGTACGAGAAGGGCATCTACAACCTGAGTACCGCAGGTTACGGAGCCGCGGTCGCCTGGGCGATCTTCATGATCATCGTACTCGTGTCGCTGATCAACTTCGTACTCGTCCGCCGCGCGGCCAAGTGAGGAGAGATCGATGATCTCGGCTTCAAAGCGCCTGTGGCGCACCAGTCCACTGACCTACATGGCGCTCGTCCTGGCGGCGCTGCTGTCGATCTACCCCTTCTACTACATGGTCGTGATCGGCACCCGCAGCCTGGAGTCCATCAACGACGTGCCGCCGCCGATGACCCCGGGTGGCGCGTTCGGCGACAACTTCGGCCGGGTGCTCGACAACGACGCGGCCAACTTCCTCAAGGGCCTGCGGAACTCGATCATCGTCTCCTCGGTGGTCACCGTGTCGGTGGTGCTCACCGGCTCGCTCGCCGGCTTCGCCTTCGCCAAGCTGCGCTTCCGTGGCCGCAACGTGCTGCTGCTGGCGATCATCGTCACCATGATGATCCCGACCCAGATGGGCCTCATCCCGCTCTGGGGCATGATGCAGACGCTGGGGTGGTACGACACGCTCTACGCGGTGACCGTGCCGTTCCTGGTCAGCGCCTTCGGCGTGTTCATGATGCGCCAGTACGCCAGCCAGGCGATCTCCGACGAGTTGATCGAGGCCGGCCGCGTCGACGGCGCCAGCACCTTCCGGATCTACTGGAACATCGTGCTGCCCGCGCTGCGCCCGGCGGCCGGCGTGCTGGGTCTGCTCACCTTCATGGAGACCTGGAACTCGTTCCTCTGGCCGTACGCGATCCTCTCCCCGGAGAACCCGACCCTGCAGGTCTCGCTCTCCTTCCTCTCGTACGCCTACTACACGGACTACTCGCAGGTCTTCGCCGCCACGGCGGTCGGCACCATCCCGCTGGTGCTCGTCTTTCTCCTGTTCGGCCGCCAGATCATCGGCGGGATCATGGAAGGTGCAGTCAAGTCGTGAGCAACCCCGCCACCCCGCCCGCCGTCGGCGTTCTCGACGAACGTCCGCCGCTGACCTTCCCGCCCGGCTTCCTCTGGGGTGCGGCGACCGCCGCGTACCAGATCGAGGGCGCGGCGAACGAGGGCGGCCGAACCGCGTCGATCTGGGACACCTTCAGCCACACCGAGGGCCGGACGGTCTCCGGGCACACCGGCGACGTCGCCTGCGACCACTACCACCGGCTTCGCGACGACGTCCGGCTGATGGCCGAGCTGGGGTTGAAGTCGTACCGGTTCTCGGTCTCCTGGCCCCGGGTGCAGCCGGGCGGGTCGGGTCCGGCGAACGCCGAAGGGCTCGACTTCTACCAGCGGTTGGTCGACGAGTTGCTGGCCAACGGGATCGAGCCCTGGCTGACCCTCTACCACTGGGACCTGCCGCAGGAGTTGGAGGACGCCGGCGGTTGGCCGGCCCGGGACACCGCCGCCCGGTTCGCCGACTACTCGCTGCTGGTGGCCGGCGCCCTGGGTGACCGGGTGAAGTACTGGACGACCCTGAACGAGCCCTGGTGCTCGGCCTTCCTCGGCTACGGCTCCGGGGTGCACGCCCCGGGCCGTTCCAACGGCGCCGACGCGGTCCGCGCCGGGCATCACCTGATGCTCGGGCACGGCCTCGCGGTGCAGGCGCTGCGTACGGCGGTGCCCGGGGCACACCTCGGCGTGACGGTCAACCTGTACCCGGTCACCCCGGCCAGCGACGCGCCCGGTGACGTCAACGCCGCCCGGCGGATCGACGCGCTGGCCAACCGGTTCTTCCTCGACCCGATGCTGCGCGGTGCGTACCCGAACGATCTCGTCGCCGACCTGGCGAAGGTGACCGACTTCGGGCACGTTCGCGAGGGTGACCTGGCCACCATCGCCACGCCGATGGACCTGGTGGGCGTCAACTACTACAGCCGGCACGTGGTGGCCGCGCCGGTGCCCGGCGAGCAGCCGGAACCCTACTGGCGGGCGCAGTCCTGCTGGCCGGGCAGCGAGGACGTCCGGTTCGTCACCCGGGGTGTGCCGGTCACCGACATGAACTGGGAGATCGACGCTCCCGGTCTGGTGGAGACGCTGCGCCGAGTTCACGAAGAGTACACTGACCTGCCGCTCTACGTGACCGAGAACGGTTCGGCCTTCGTCGACCAGGTGATCGACGGTCAGGTCGACGACGTCGATCGGCTGGCCTACTTCGACGCCCACCTGCGCGCCTCACACGAGGCGATCAGCGCGGGCGTCCCCCTGCGGGGATACTTCGCCTGGTCGCTGATGGATAATTTCGAGTGGGCCTGGGGCTACACGAAGCGGTTCGGCATGATCTACATCGACTACGACAAGCAGACCCGCATTCCCAAGTCCAGTGCCAGGTGGTACGCGGAGGTGATCCGACGCAACGGTCTGGCCGCACAATAGGGCGATGGCCAGCCAGTAACGGGCGGCCCGGCACCAACGCTGGAGAAGGTGCCGGGGCCGCCTGACGTCGGAGGAGCAGACGATGACAACGCAGCGCACCCGGTCGCTCGGGCGACCGACGCTCGACGCGGTCGCCGCCCGCGCCGGAGTCGGCCGCGGCACGGTCTCCCGCGTGGTCAACGGCTCTCCCCAGGTGAGTCCGGAGGCCCGGGCCGCCGTGCAGCAGGCCATCGCCGAGCTGGGGTACGTGCCGAACCGCGCCGCCCGGGCACTGGTCACCCAGCGGACCGACTCGGTGGCCCTGGTGGTCAGTGAGTCCGGTGAGCGGATCTTCGCCGAGCCGTTCTTCGCCGGCATCGTCCGGGGGATCAGCTCCACCCTGCTGGAGACGCCGTTGCAGCTGTGGCTGGCCATGGCGCAGTCGCCGCTGGAGCGGGAACGGGTCGAGCACCACCTGACGAACCAGCACGTCGACGGCGTGCTGCTGCTGTCGTTGCACGACGACGACCCGCTGCCGACCCTGCTCGAGGAGCGTGGCCTGCCCACCGTGCTCGGCGGGCGGCCCGCGCGGATGCTGCACCCCGAGGCGCAGCCTGTCTCGTTCGTCGACGTCAACAACGCCGGCGGGGCACGGCAGGCCGTGGAGTATCTCGCCGGCCGGGGCCGGCGGCGCATCGCCACCATCGCCGGCCCGCAGGACATGGGCGCCGGCCTGGCCCGGTTGTCCGGCTACCGGGACGCCGTCCGCACCGCCGGGTTCGGCATCAACCCCGACCTGATCGCGTACGGCGACTTCAGCGAGGAGAGCGGGGCGACAGCCATGCGGTGCCTGCTGGAGCGCTGTCCCGACCTGGACGCCGTCTTCGTGGCCGCCGACCTGATGGCCTTCGGCGCCATGCGGACCCTACGCGAGGCCGGCCGTCGGGTGCCGCAGGACGTGGCCGTGGTCGGCTTCGGCGACGAGCCGATCGCCCGGCAGGCCGACCCGCCGCTGACGTCGGTCTTCCAACCGGTGGAGGAGATGGGTCGGCAGATGGCGCGGCTGCTGGTGGCCCGCATCCGCGGCGACGAGATCCCCGCTCCGCACATCGTCCTGGACACCCAGTTCGTCGAGCGCGCCTCCGCCTGACCTCCGTCCCGCACCCGCCTCGACCTGCGCGCCCGCCGCCGAGCCGCCTCCCGCGCTCGCTTCCGCCTCCCACCCTGGCTTCGGTGCCGCGCTCGCTTCCGTGCCGCGCTGGCTTCGGTGCCGCGCTGGCTTCGGTGCCGCGCTGGCTTCCGTGCCGCGCTCGCTTCCGCCGTGCCTGATCTCCCCCGCGAGTCCGCCCGGCACGGCAACATCCACCCTCTCCAGCTACCCCACGTGTTGTAACTCTGGGTGACTTACCCGCCAGCCGTAATAGTTCTACGCTGCACGCTTTGCTCTGCTTCACTCCACGCACGGGCCTCTGAACAGCAGTGATGTGCGGCCGTGTTCGGCCGTCGAGCGAGCGGTCGACACTTTCCGTGACCGTTGCGCGGGTTGAAGCAGAGCAAAGCGTGGGGAGTGGAAGGGAGCGGGTGGGCGGATGAACACCTACGGTGACGGCTGGTGACTGCCTGGATGTGGCGTAGCGCTCAGTTGACGGTCTGGCGCACCGTGCCTCGGCAGCCGGGCGCACCGGTGCCCCTGGCGGCCGGGCGGACCGTGCTCCTGGCAGCCGGGCGCACCGTGGCCCGGCGACCCGGCGCGTCTCGTGGTCTGGCAACCGGGCGCGCGTGGTCTGGCAGCCGGACGCGCCCGGCGGGCGGGCTGGCGGGCTATGAACTGGCGGGTGGCGGGTGGCGGGTGGCGGGTGGCGGGTGGCGGGTGGCGGGTGGCGGGTGGCGGGCTGGCACCGTGGCGGGCAGCGGGACAGCGGGACAGCGGGGCAGCGGGACAGCGGGACAGCGGGACAGCGGGGCAGCGAGGTGGCGGGGTGGCGGGGTGGGGGTACTCAGGCGGGGGTGGTCCAGCGGCGCAGCTCGCGCTTGGCGAGGCTGGCGCGGTGCACCTCGTCCGGGCCGTCGGCGAGGCGTAGCGTTCGGGCCTGGGCCCAGAGCGCGGCGAGGGGGGTGTCCTGGCTGACGCCGGCCGCCCCGTAGGTCTGGATGGCCTTGTCGATGACCCATTCGGCCATCGCCGGTGTGGCGATTTTGATGGCCTGGATCTCGGTGTGCGCGCCCTTGTTGCCGACGGTGTCCATCAGCCAGGCGGTCTTGAGCACCAGCAGCCGGGCCTGTTCGATGCGAACCCGGGACTCGGCGATCCACTCGCGTACCACGCCCTGCTCGGCGAGCGGGCGGCCGAACGCCACCCGCTCGGTCGCCCGGCGGCAGAGCAGTTCCAATGCTCGCTCGGCCATCCCGATCAGCCGCATGCAGTGGTGGATCCGGCCGGGGCCGAGCCGGGCCTGGGCGATGGCGAAACCGGTGCCCTCGGTGCCGACCAGGTTCTCTGCGGGCACCCGTACCCCGTCGAAGTCGATTTCGGCGTGACCGCCGTGCGGGGCGTCGCTGTAGCCGAAGACCCGCATGCCCCGGCGGACCGTGACCCCCGGGGTGTCGCGGGGGACCAGGATCATGCTCTGCTGTCGGTGACGGTCGGCGTCCGGGTCGGTCTTGCCCATCACGATGAGGAGTTCGCACGCCGGATCCATCGCGCCGGAGGACCACCACTTGCGGCCGTCGATGACGTAGTGGTCGCCGTCGCGGCGGATCGACGTGGCGATGTTCGTCGCGTCGGAGGAGGCCACCTCGGGCTCGGTCATGCAGAACGCGGAGCGGATCTCGCCGGCCAGCAGCGGGGTGAGCCAGCGCTCCTGCTGGGCGGGGGAGCCGAACTCGGCGAGCAGTTCCATGTTGCCGGTGTCCGGTGCGGCGCAGTTGAGCGCCTCCGGAGCGAGGTGCGGGCTGCGCCCGGTCAGCTCCGCCAGCGGAGCGTACTGAAGGTTGGTCAGCCCGGCGCCGTGGCGCGGATCGGGCAGGAAGAGGTTCCACAGGCCGCGCCGACGCGCCTCGGCCTTCAACTCGGTCAGCACCGCTGGCCGGGCCCACGGGTCACCGGCGGCGGCCACCTGCTCGGCGTGCACCGCCTCGGCCGGGTAGACGTGCTGCTCCAGGAACTCGGTCAGCTCCGTGCGCAGCTGTTCGGTCCGAGCGTCGTACGCGAAGTCCATCAGGCCTCCCTCACCGCGGTCAGTCCGTGCGCGACCAGCGGGGCCACCAGACCGCCGATGGTGTCGAAGCCCTCGCCGAGGGTCTGTCCGAGGGTGTGCCGGTAGTGGATGCCCTCACAGATCACGGCGAGTTTGAAACAGCCCAGCGCGACGTGCCAGTGCAGGGGACCGACGTCGACGTCGCTGCGGCCGGCATACCGGTCGATCAGCTCGGGGCCGCTCGGGAAGCCGGCGCGTGGGCCGAGGCCGTCGGCGACCGGGTTGCCGTCGGAGACCGCGCTGCCGCCGAGCACCTCCCAGTACGTCAGCAACAGCCCGAGGTCGGCCAGCGGATCGCCCAGGGTGGCCATCTCCCAGTCCAGTACGGCCGTCACCGTCACCGGCTCCACGGTGGCGAGCAGGTTGTCCAGCCGGAAGTCCCCGTGCACGATCCGGCCGGCGTTGACGCCCTCGGGCGCGGTGGCGGCGAGCCGGTCGCGCAGCTCGTCGATGTCGGGCAGTGGCCGGCTGCGGGAGCGGTCCAGCTGTCCGGCCCAGCGGCGGACCTGCCGGGCCAGGTAACCCTCCGGGCGACCGAAGTCGGCCAGGCCGACCTCCGCCGGCTCGACCGTGTGCAGCGCCGCGAGGGTGTCCATCATCGCCATGGCCAACCCGTGTCGCTGCTCAGCGGTGAGCCGGTCGGTCCGGGCACGGCTGCGGAACACCTCACCCCGTACCCGTTCCATCAGGTAGAACGGCGCGCCGAGCACGTCCGGGTCCGAGCAGAGCAGCAGGGCGCCGGGTACCGGTACGTCGGTCGGTGCGAGCGCGGAGATCACCCGGAACTCCCGGGCCATGTCGTGCGCGGTGGCCAGCACGTGCCCGAGCGGCGGTCGGCGCAGGACCAGCTCCTGACCGCCGGCGTGGACCAGGTAGGTCAGGTTCGACCGGCCGCCGGCGATCAGCTCGGCCCGCAACAGCCCGGTGGCCAGGTCGGGGCGGTGGACCGCCAGGTAGGCGCCGAGCCGGTCGAGATCCAGACCGGCGGGGGAAGGGGTGGCCGGTTCGGTCATCCGGACAGTTCATGGCAGCTCGGGCGGGTTGTCAAGGTCAGGTTTGACCCTCGGGACATGCCGCCGCAACAGGGACGAAATGGTCAACTGCCAGGCTGGATCCAGCCTGCCGGCGAGTGCCGGCCCGCCGAGCGGAGGGGTTCAGATGTTGCTGCGTGTTCGGGTCACCCTGCCGGACCGTCCGGGCACGCTCGGTCAGGTGGCGCGCACCCTCGGCGTCTCGGGGGCGGACATCGTCCAGGTGGTCGTGCTGGAACGCCTCGGCGGTCGGGCGGTCGACGACTTCACGGTGGTGTGGCCGGGCGCCGCCCGGGTGGAGCGGCTGCTGGCCGGTCTGGCGGCGATCCCCGGCGTACGGGTCGACGGGGTCTGGCGGGCGATCGGCGCGCCCACCACCACCGGCCAGGACGCCGAGCTGCTGGCGCAGGTCGCGGCCAATCCGGCCGACGGGCTGGCCACCCTGGTCGACGCGGTGCCCGGGCTGCTCGCCGCCGACTGGGCGGTCGCCGCGGTGGTGCCGGTCGACTGGGCGTCCCGCACCGGGGGCGGGGGCGCGACGGTGGGGCACGCCAGCTGGCGTACGCCCGTACCGCCGAAGCTGCCGGAGGTGACCCCGCTGCGCGCCCGGTCGATGACGGCGCCCGACGGCGGCCACTTCGCGGTCGCGCCGTTCGGCCGGGCCGGGCTGGTGCTGGTGGTCTCCCGCGAGCACAGCGAGACCCTCGCCCCGGCCGCGTTCCACTCCACCGAGGTGGACCGGCTCGCGCAACTGGTCCGCGCCAGCGCGGTGATCCTCGGCGACCGGCTCGACCTGGTGGGCGCTCCGCCGGTCACCGCCAACCCGTGACCGGTCCGCTGTGACGCAGACCGCAGGGCCGGTCGCGGTCGGACATGGCGAGGCAACCGACCGGCAACAGGCGCGGACGAGGGTGGCACGGGAAGGGAGGCAACGATGACGCTGTGGCGGATCCGAGCCACCGTGGACGACCGGCCGGGCTACCTGTCGGTGCTCACGGCGAGCCTCGCGTTGCGTGGAGTCAACATCCTCACCGTGCAGGTGCACACCACCGAGCGCGGTGCCGTCGACGACTTTCTCGTCGACGCGCCGGACACCCTCGACGAGGCGGACCTGCTCGCCGCCGTCGAACGGGGACGGGGACGGGACTGCTGGGTGGCGCGCAGCGAGGCGCGCGGCCTGGCCGACCAGCCGACCCGGGTACTCGGGCTGGCGACCCGGTTGGTGCACGACCCGGACGCCACCGGTGAGGTGCTGCGTGCCCTGCTCGGTGCCGACGAGGTGACCTGGCGGCCCGCGCCGGCCCTGGCCCGACCGGGGATCGACGGCGTGACGATGCTGCTGGCCGACCCGAACGGTGGCTCGTACACCCTGCACCGGGTCGCGCCGAGCTTCACGCCGGCCGAGTACGCCCGGGCCCAGGCACTGCTGGAACTGGGTGCGACGGCGGCCCGGCGCAGCGCCGAGCAGGTCACCGTGGTCCTGCCGGACGGCGCCGAGTTGATCGTGCGTCCCGCCGTCGCGGACGACCTGTCGGCGGTGGTCGAGCTGCACCAGGCCTGCTCGGCCCGGAGCCGGCAGCGCCGTTACCTGGGAGGTTCGGCTCTGCCCTCCTCGGCCCGACTGCGTCGGCTCCTGGAGCCGGCCCGCGGGCTGACCCTGGTCGCCGCGACGACCGGCTCCGACGGGGCGGCGGAGTCGGTCGTCGCGATGGCGAACCTGCTCGCCGAGGGCGACGAGGCCGAGCTGGCGCTGCTGGTACGCGACGACTGGCAGCGCCGAGGGCTGGGCTCGACGCTGCTGCGCCGGCTGACGCGGCAGGCCGAGTCGGCCGGCTACGCGGCGGTGGTGCTGCACGTCCAGGCGGACAACACGCCGATGCTGCGCACGCTGCGCCGGTTGTCCCGACCGACCACTGTCGAGCGGGACGGCGCCCTGCTGACCATGACCATGCCGCTGGCCGCCGGGGCACCCGCAACCGCCGAGAGCGCCGGCTGACGGCTGAGCCGACCGACCTCCGGTGCGGAGGACGGTGAGATGGGCAGGACTCCCGGTGCGGGAGTCCTGCCCATCGCCCCTGCGGGAAGCGGGCGCGCGGCTCAGATGTTCGGCGGCAGGGCGGTGCGGTCCTGGAAATTCCCGTAGAGGTGGTCGTCGTCGCCCACGGTGACGGCCTGGACCAGCAGGTCACCGCCGACGAAGGCGCCCTTCCAGGAGGCGCCCCGCCCGCCGAACGGCTCCTGGCGGTCACCCCGGGAACGGGGCTTGTTGATGCCCACCTTGAAGGCTTGCAGATCGACCGCCAGCTTGGCCGCCTCATCGGTGTCGTCGCAGGCGAGGGAGGCGACCAGCGCGCCGTTGGAGGCGTTCATCTGGGCCAGCAGCTCGTCGGTGGTGTCCACCACGACGATGGTGTCGACCGGGCCGAACGGTTCGGCGTGCATCAGCCGGGACCGGCCGGGCGGAGCCAGCAGCACCGACGGCGCGACGTACGCCGAGGTGTCCTGCCCGGGCAGGAACGGCGCGCCGTCGAGTTTGCCCCGGTACAGCGGGACGGCCCCGCCGCGTACCGCGTCGTCGACCTTGCGGCGCAACTCGTCGGCCTTGGCGGCGCTGATCAGCGGGCCGAAGTCCAGCTCCGGCAACGGGTCCGCGGTGCTCCAGGTCTCGTCCACCGCGAGCGGGTGCCCGAACCTGACCGAGCGGACCACCGGCAGGTACATGTCGAGGAACTCGTCGACCAGGTCCCGCTGGACCACGAACCGGGGGTAGGCGGTACAGCGCTGCTTGCCGTACTCGAAGCCCTTCTTGAGCTGGGCGGCGAGCAGGTCCCACTGGGAGAAGTTCCAGACGCCCCAGGCGTTGAGCCCCTCCTGCTCGATGAAGTGACGCTTGTCCGAGTCGAGCAGCGCGGCAGCCACCTTGCCCCCGTTGGAGCGACCGCCCACGAACGCCACCGCGCCGATCTCCGGCGCCCGTACCAGCACCTCGGAGAGCGCCTCGCCGCTGCCGGAGAGCAGGGTGACGGGCAGCCCGGCACGGTGCAGCAGCGCGTGCGCCACGGTCAGGCAGACCGCACCGCCCTGCGACGGTGTCTTGGCGATGACCGCGTTACCGGCCAGCAACTGCACCAGCTCGGCGTGCACGAGCACGCTCATCGGGTAGTTCCACGAGGCGATGTTGCTGACCGGGCCGGGCAGCGGGGTACGGCCGTCGGCGAGCATCCGGTCGATCTCGCCGACGTACCAGCGCACCCCGTCGAGCGCGCGGTTCACGTCGGCGCAGGCCAGTCGCCACGGCTTGCCGATCTCCCAGACCAGCAGCAGGGCCAGCAGGTCGCGGTGGGCGGTGAGCGCGTCCAGGGCGTCGGTGACCCGCGCCTTGCGTTCGGCCAGCGACGTGTCCGCCCAGACGAGGTGCTCCGCCGCGGCGTGCGCGACCGCGTCGCGGGCGGTCGCCGCGGCCAACCGCGGCACCTCGACCAGCACGCTGTTGTCGACCGGGGTACGCATCGGCGTCGGTACGCCGGTCGTCCGCCACTCGCCGCTGACCAGATTCCGTAGCGTGGTGGTGCCGTCGGCCGGGCGATCGAACGCCTCCCCGGTCGCGGCGATCGCCCGGGCGAGGGTGTCGGACCAGGAGGTGCCGTCGGCGAGTCGTAGAGCCATCGCGATCTCCTCAGATGGGCGGGGACGGAACGGCGGCCTCGGCGGTGCCGCCGGGTGCCGCGTACTGTCGCGCGCCGCCCAGCGCGACGGCAACAGTACGTTCCGTATCGCAGGACGGCAGGTTCCGTTCACTCCTCAGTGGAGGAACTGCCCCCATGCCGGGTCAGCCGCTCTGGCCTGCTGATTCGTGGCCTTGATATCGATAGCCTTCGATTGTGTGATGAATCCCCTTTTGTTACCGGCCAGTACGTCAATGGCTACCCGGCGGTAGCAACGAGCCGGAACCTCCGCCGTCGCTCCACGACGAGAACGGCCGCCGGAGGGACACCGGCGGCCGTTCTCGAACTGGTGGTGTCAGCTGGTGAAGGTGATGCCGTCACGCCGACGTCGCAGCGCGACCAGGGCGACACCGCCACCGATCAGGCCGACGCCGACCAGGGCCATGGTCGTCGCCGCCGCGCCGGTGACCGGCAGCTTGCCGTCGTCGTCACCGCCGCCACCGCCGGTGCCGTCCGACGGGCTGGCCGACGGCGTGTCCGACGGGACCGGCGACTCCGGGGTGGTGGGCGTCGGCGTCGGGGACTCCGGGTTGGGTGATTCCGGAGTGGTGGGCGTGGGGGTCGGCGACTCCGGGCTGGTCGGCGTGGGGGTCGGCGACTCCGGGGTCGGCTGGCCGGCGCAGGTGTGGCTCAGGACGAACTTGGCGCCGGTGCCGCTGACCGTGGCGCTACCGTCTACCAGGGTCCAGCCGGCCGGGGTGAACAGGTAGGCGTGCTTGGTCTTATCGCCGGCCTTGTACAGCGCGTCCGGGTAGGCGTCGTCGGCATCGGGCACCTTGATGGTGACCGTGTCGGTGCCGGTGTGGAAGATGAGGGAAAGCGTCTCGAAGCTGGCCTGGCCCTCGGTGACGAAGTGCCAGCCGTCCTGATCCGCCTTGAGTCCCTCGAACCGGTTGTCGTCGCAGTTCTGCGTGTCGAAGCCGGCGGCGGTGGACCCCTTGTGGGGCGAGTGGAGTGGAATGGTGCTGCTCGCCCAGGCCGGGGCGGCGAGGGCGATGAGGGCCGCGGCGGCGGCGCCGGAAACGGCCGCACGCGCCACGTGCCGACGCTGTGGCATGAGAATTCCTCCGGATCTCAGCGGGGTGACGGCACATGCTCGCATCCGGACGGCTGGTTCTGATCTCGGGCGAACGGTCTGACCTGGGCGAACCTGAGGCCGCGATGTGTCCGCGAGGGTGTTTCGTGAGTTGTTTCCGCGCGTGTCGGTGTAACGCTGCGCGGTCTCCTGACGCCCGGCGTCGCCGCCGAGCGGGCTTCCCAACTCCCGGCGGCCAGATTACATTGTCAGCTATCCATGGGAGCGCTCCCGGTCCTGTTGGAGCCACCTCGCCACCACCACCGCCGGCAGCCGTCCACACCGACGCGGCCACGCGTCGATCGATGCCGTCGGGCACGCATCGACAGGAGCAGTCGCATGCACCAATCCCCACGGTCGGGCCGCCTCCGCGGCGACCGACCTCTGTCGGATCAGCCCTGGCCGCACCGCCGTCCCGACCAGCCCTGGCCCCGCCGGATGCTGACCATCGTCACCGCGCTCGCCACCGGTCTCGCGCTCGCGGCCGGCGTACCCGCGACCGGCGCCGCCGCCGCACCGACCGACGGGGCCGTGGCCGCCGCGGCGCCGGCCTTCAACTACGCCGAGGCGCTGCAGAAGTCCCTGCTGTTCTACGAGGCCCAACAGTCCGGGAAGCTGCCGGACTGGAACCGGGTCTCCTGGCGCGGCGACTCCGCCCTGCGGGACGGCGCCGACGTCGGGCTGGACCTCACCGGCGGCTGGTACGACGCCGGTGACCACGTCAAGTTCGGCTTCCCGATGGCGTTCACCACCACGATGCTCGCCTGGGGCGCGGTGGAGTACCGGTCCGGGTACGCCGCCTCCGGCCAGCTCACCCACCTGCTGAACAACCTGCGCTTCGTCAACGACTACTTCGTCAAGGCACATCCGTCGCCGAACGTCCTCTACGGACAGATCGGCAAGGGCGACGACGACCACAAGTGGTGGGGACCGGCCGAGGTGATGCCGATGGCGCGCCCCGCGTACAAGATCGACGCGAGCTGCGGCGGCGCGGACCTGGCGGGGGAGACGGCCGCCGCGATGGCCGCCTCGTCCATGGTGTTCCGGCCCACCGACGCCGCGTACGCCGACAAGCTGCTGACCCACGCGCGGCAGCTCTACACCTTCGCCGACACCGTGCGGAAGAACTATCACGAGTGCATCACCGACGCGACCAGCTTCTACCGGTCCTGGAGCGGATACCAGGACGAACTCGTCTGGGGTGCGATCTGGCTGTACCGGGCCACCGGCGACGCCGCGTACCTGACCAAGGCGGAGAGCGAGTACGACAAGCTCGGCACCGAACCGCAGACCACCACCCGCTCGTACAAGTGGACCGTCGCGTGGGACAACAAGCAGTTCGGGGCGTACGTGCTGCTGGCGAACCTGACCGGCAAGCAGAAGTACGTCGACGACGCCAACCGGTGGCTCGACTTCTGGACGGTCGGCGTCAACGGTGAGCGGGTCCGCTACTCGCCCGGCGGGATGGCGGTGCTCGACTCGTGGGGCGCGCTGCGCTACGCGGCCAACACCGCGTTCGCCGCGCTGGTCTACAGCGACAAGACCACCGACGCGACCCGTAAGGCGCGCTACAAGGACTTCGCCGTCCGCCAGATCAATTACGCGCTCGGCGACAACCCGCGCAACTCCAGCTACGTCATCGGCTTCGGCACCAACTCGCCGAAGAACCCGCACCACCGCACCGCGCACGGCTCCTGGTGGGACAGCATGACGGTACCCACCGAGACCCGGCACGTCCTCTACGGCGCGCTGGTCGGCGGGCCGTCGTCGCCGAACGACGCGTACACCGACAACCGCAACGACTACGTGATGAACGAGGTCGCCACCGACTACAACGCCGGCTTCACCTCCGCGCTGGCCCGGTTGACCCAGGAGTACGGCGGCACTCCGCTGGCCAACTTCCCGGTGCCCGAGCGGCCCGACATCGACGAGCTGACCGTGGAGACCACGGTGATGCAGAACGAGCCGCGGGCCACCGGCATCAAGGCCATCATCTACAACAAGTCGGCCTTCCCCGCCCGGGCGCTGACCGACGCGAAGTTCCGCTACTACTTCCGCACCGACGGCACCGGCCCGGTGCAGGTCACCTCCGGCTACACCCAGGGCTGCCCGGCACCGACCACGGCCCGGCAGAGCAGTGGCGATCTCTGGTACGTCGAGGTCGACTGCACCGGCCACACCATCGCCCCCGCCGGCCAGTCGCAGCACCGGATGGAGGTGCAGTTCAAGATCGGGGTGCCCGAGGGCGGCACCTGGAACCCGGCCAACGACCCGTCGTACCAGGCCACCGCCGGGCCGAACCGCAACGTGCCGCTGTACTCCGGTGGCCGGGTGGTGTGGGGCGTCGAGCCTGCGCCGGACGCTCCCGACACCACCCGACCGACCACCCCCGGCGCCCCGGTGGCGACCTCGGTCACCTCCCGTTCGGTGAGCCTGACCTGGGCACCGTCCACCGACGCCGAGAGCGGGCTCGACGTCTACCTGGTCAGTGTCCGGCTGGTCGGCAACGACGCGATCACGCTGCGCAACGCCAGCACCAACTCGTTGACGATCGACGTGCTGCCGGCCCGGACGTACGAGTTCAGCGTGATGGCCCGGGACCGGGCCGGCAACACGTCCTTCTCGTCACCGTCGCTGAGCGTGACGACTCCCGCCGTGGACGCGGGGGACACCGTCCCACCGACCACGCCGGGCACGCCCACTGTCTCCGCCGTCACCTCGACCGGTGCGACGCTGACCTGGGCTCCGTCGACCGACAACGTGGGGGTCACCGGTTACCGGATCTACCGTTCGTACCTGGTGGACGTCCTGGTCGACACGGTCACCGCACCCACCTACACGCTGACCGGGTTGAGCCCGCAGACCGCGTACCAGTTCTACGTGGTGGCGATCGACGCGGCCGGCAACGCCTCACCACCCTCGGGCACGGTGACGGTGACCACCTCGGCGCCGCTGCCGACCTCGCCCTGCCGGGTCGCCTACGGCACCAACGACTGGGGCACCGGCTTCACCGCCAGCATCACCATCACCAACACCGGCACGTCGGCGATCAACGGCTGGACGCTGGCGTTCACCTTCCCGCACAGCGGGCAGCGGGTCGGCCAGAGCTGGTCGGCCACCTTCCAGCAGACCGGTGCGGCGGTGACCGCGACGAACCTGTCCTACAACGGCAACCTGGCGCCGGGTGCCTCGACCAGCATCGGCTTCAACGGCACCCACACCGGCAGCAACCCGAGACCGACGAGCTTCACGCTCAACGGGGCCACCTGCACCATCGGCTGAGACCAACCGGCTGCGGCCGGTCGCCAGGCCGGGGCCCGTCCCCGGCCTGGCGCGGCACCGGGTCTGGTGTGATGCCGGGCCGGTCGCAGTGCCCGGATCACACCCATGCGGACACTGTCGAGCTGAACCGTCTGCGCTATCACAGGGTGCCGCGCGGCCCGGTGTCGGTGCGGCCTCGGGGTCGGTGGCCCTCCGAAGCGGTGCTGTGGCCGCGGTGGATCGATGTGGCCGGATGGTTGATTCGTCTGCGCCGTCAGCTCGACAGCGTCGCAACCACAGGTGGTGCTCCGGCGGCCTAGTCGCGCAGGTCGTCGGCGAGGAGGTCCATCAGCAGGCCGTCGTGCCAGCGGCCGTCCTCGCCACGCTCGTAACGGCGCAGCACCCCGACCGTCCGGAAACCCACCTTCGCGTACGCCCGGATGGCGGCGGTGTTCGCCGCCGCCGGGTCAATGGTGAAGCGGTGGTGGCCGTGGACGTCGATCAGGTGCCGGATCAGGGTACGGATGGCATCGCCGGCGAGCCCGGCACCGCGCACCGACGGATCGAGGAAGATGTCCATGCCGGCGTGCCGATAGTCCGGGTCGTCCTCGGCATGCCACTGGATCGCGCCGACCACCCGGTCGTCGTGCTCGATGGCGTACACCGACAGGCCCTCCGCGGCGAGGTCCTCCTCGACGGCGGCGACCAGGTCGTCGCCGCCGCGCCACCAGCGGCGTACCTCCGGCTCGGCGCGGATCCGCGCCAGAGCGGGCACGTCGGCGGTGGTCGCCGGCCGTAGGGTCACCGCCTCGCCGCGCAGCATCCGTTCAGCTCCTGATCTCGCCGTGCTCGACGCAGATCGCCGACCAGCCGACCGGCAGCACCTGCACCTTCATCCGGCGCCGGCAGCGGGCGCAGTACCGGGGCGGCTCCAGGGCCCGGGCCGCCGCACACCCTTCGTGGGCGCCCGCCGTCGCGGCCTCCCCGCACCGGTCACACCACACCTCGTCGGCCACCGCTGCCATCACAGGGTGGCGGAGAGCGCCTTGACCGGCATCTTCAACTCGTCGAGCAGCTTGAGATCCTCGGTGGCCGGCCGGCCGAGGGTGGTCAGGTAGTTGCCGACGATCACGGCGTTGATCCCGCCGAGCAACCCGTCCCGGGTACCGAGGTCACCGAGGGTTATCTCCCGGCCGCCCGCGTACCGCAGGATGGTGCGCGGCATGGCCAACCGGAAGGCGGCGATGGCCCGCAGCGCGTCCTTGCCCTCCACCACCGGCCGGTCGCCCAGGGGGGTGCCGGGCCGGGGGTTGAGGAAGTTCAGCGGCACCTCGTGCGGGTCCAGCTCGGCGAGCTGCGCGGCGAACTCCGCCCGCTGCTCGACCGTCTCGCCGAGGCCGAGGATGCCGCCGCAGCAGACCTCCATGCCGGACTCGCGGACCATCCGCAGCGTCTCCCACCGTTCCTCCCAGGAGTGCGTGGTGACCACGTTCGGGAAGTACGACCGGCAGGTTTCCAGGTTGTGGTTGTAGCGGTGCACACCCATGTCGACCAGCTCGTCGACCTGCTCCTGGGTGAGCATCCCGAGCGAGGCGGCGACCTGGATGTCGACCTCGGCCCTGATCGCGGCGACGCCCTCGCGCATCTGCTTCATCAACCGGGCGTCCGGGCCGCGTACGGCGGCCACGATGCAGAACTCCGTCGCGCCGGTCGCGGCGGTCTGCTTCGCCGCCTTCACCAGCGAGGGAATGTCCAGCCAGACCGACCGCACCGGCGAGGTGAACAGGCCGGACTGGGAACAGAAGTGGCAGTCCTCCGGGCAGCCGCCGGTCTTCAGCGAGACGATGCCCTCGACCTCCACCTCCGGACCGCACCAGCGCATCCGCACCTCGTGGGCGAGTTGAAGCGCGGCGGACAGGTGCTCGTCGGGCAGGTTCAGCACGGCGAGGACATCGGCCTCATCGAGACCGACGCCGTTGTGCAGCACCTGGGCCCGGGCCTGGTCGAGGATCTCTGGCATGGCACGTACCCTACAAGGCCGCCGCGCCGCCCGGCCCGACCCGGCGAGCCGGACCGCGCCACGCCGGTGTGGCGATCCCGGGTGGTAACTTCGCCCGGCGGAAGCGCCTGACGGGCGGGAACCGGCGGAAAGGGATGTGGCGGTGGCGGACTGGCTGGCGGCACTGGACCGCCGTGCCGAGCTGCGGGCGAAGGCGGGACTGACCCGCCGACTGCACCCGCGCGCCGCCGCCGACGGCATGGTCGACCTGGCCGGCAACGACTACCTGGGCCTGGCCGCCCACCCCGAGGTGGTGGCCGCGGCGGCCCGGTCCCTTGCCGCGTACGGGCTGGGCGCGACCGGTTCGCGACTGGTCCGCGGCTCCACCGACGTGCACCACACCCTGGAGGAGACGCTCGCCGACTGGTTCGGCACCGACCGGGCGCTGGTCTTCTCGTCCGGGTACCTGGCCAACATCGGTGCGGTCCGTGCTCTGGTACGTCCCCGCACGCTGCTGGTCTCCGACGCGCACAACCACGCCTCATTGATCGACGGGTGTCGCATCTCCGGAGCGGAGACGGTGGTGACCCCGCACGCCGACGTCACCGCGGTCGCCGCAGCTCTCGCGGCCGCGCCGGGTCGACCGGCGGTGGTGGTCACCGAGTCGGTCTTCTCCGTCGACGGTGACCTGGCTCCGCTGGCGCGGCTGCACGCGACCGCCCGCGCGCACGGCGCGTTGCTGCTGGTCGACGACGCACACGCGCTCGGGGTGACCGGTCCCGCGGGGGCCGGTGCGGTCGCGGCCGCCGGTCTGACCGGTGAACCGGACGTGGTGGTCACCGCCACCCTGTCCAAGGCGCTCGGTGGAGCCGGGGGTTGCGTGGCGGGTCCGGCCGAGTTCGTCCGGCACCTGGTGGAGACCGCGCGGACCTTCATCTACGACACCGCCCTGCCGCCCGTGGTGGCCGCCGGGGTGCAGGCCGCCGTCGGGCTGGCGCGTACCGGCGACGATCTGCGCGCCGACCTGGCCGAGCGGGCCGCCCTCGCGGTGGGCCGGCTGCGCGCCGCCGGCCTGGACGTCTCCGACGCCGACGCCGCCGTCGTCTCGGTCACCGCTCCGGGCCCGGAGGCGGCGACCGCCTGGGCCGCCGCCTGCCGGGACCGGGGAGTGGCGGTCGGCTGCTTCCGCCCGCCGTCCACCCCGGACAGCCGCTCCCGGCTGCGGCTGACCATCGGCGCCGGGGTGCCGCGGGCGGACTTCGAACGGGCCCTGGAGGTCATCGTGGAATGTGCGCCATGACGGATCAGTGGCGTGGACCGGTGCTGGTCACCGGGACCGACACCGAGGTCGGCAAGACGGTGGTGACCGCCGCGATCACGGCCGCCGCGCAGGCGGCGGGGCTGCGGGTGGCGGTGATCAAACCGGGCCAGACCGGCACGGCCACCGGCGAACCCGGTGACGTCGAGGCGGTCGTCCGGCTGGCCGCCCCGATGACCGGGCGTACGCTGGCCAGCTTCCCCGACCCGCTCGCGCCGCTGGCCGCCGCCCGGGTGGCCGAACTGCCACCGCTGGAGCTGTACAACGCGGTGGACGCAGTCCGGGAGGAGGCGGACAAGCACGATCTGGTGCTCGTCGAGGGGGCCGGTGGACTGCTCGTACCGATGGGGCTGCGGCCCTCGGGGGAGCCGTGGACGGTCGCCGACCTGGCCGTGTCGCTGGGTGCCCCGGCGGTGGTGGTGGCCCGCGCCGGCCTGGGCACCCTCAACCACACCGCGCTCACCCTGGAGGCCCTGGACCGGCGGGCCGTGCCGGCCGGCGTGGTGATCGGCGCCTGGCCGGCCGAACCCGAGCTGGTGCACTGGGCCAACCTCAGTGACCTGCTGCCGAACCTGCTGGGCGCGCTGCCGGCCGGTGCCGGGGCGATGGACCCGGGGGTGTTCCGGCGTTCCGCGCCGGGCTGGCTCACCCCGGCGCTGTACGGCGTACTCGACGACTGGCGTGCCTGGGCCGACGAGATCAGCTGAGCCCACGGCCGGTCGCCGGGTTCCTTCGGCCGACGGTGCTGCCGGAAGCTGAGTCAGCGGCGGACCACGAAGGCGTCCGGCATCCGGAAGGTGAGGTTGTCCGGACAGTGCGGTGGACGCACCACGCGTACCCCGGTCAGCAGCGGTGCGGCCTCCGTCACCAGCGTCGCGGCTTCCATCCGGGCGAGTTGGTCGCCGACGCAGCGGTGTGGGCCCGCCCCGAAGGCCAGGTGCCGGCGCGACCCGCGTTGTCCCGGCCGGAACCCGTCCGGCGACGGCACGACCGCCGGGTCCCGTCCGGCTCGGCCCAGCCACAGCACGATGCTGGTGCCCGCCGGCACCGCCGCCCCGCCCAGCGTGGTGTCCACCGCGGCGATCCGTCGCCAGGTGACGATCGGCGGTTCCAGCCGCAGCCCCTCCTCGACCACGTCGGCGACGTTCACCGAGCCGTCGCGCAGCCCGGCAAGCACGGCAGGTTCGCCGGTGAGCCGGTGCATCAGCAGGGTGAGGAACTGCGAGGTGGTCTCCTGTCCGGCGACCAGCAGGAAGAACAACGCGCCGACGACCACGTCGGGCGGGTGCCCGACGTTCCGCAGGGCTCCGGCCAGGCCGTCACCGGTGGCCGCGAACTCCCGCAGTACCCGATGGAAACGGCCCACCTCGGCGGCGAGCAGCCGCTGCCGGTCGGCGTCCAGTGGTGCCCAGAACAGCTCCAGGGCCGCGCGGGCGAACGCCTTCACCGCCGCGACCGGTGCGTCGGGCAGCTCGACCAGCCGGGCCAGGACCAGCAGCGGCAGGTCGGCGGCGAGACCGGCGTGCAGGTCGACCTGGGCGCCGGTGTCGAGGTTGGCGGTCAGCTCGGCGACCCGTCGACGGACCACCGCGGCGAGCCACTCCCGCTGCGCGGCCACCCGGGTCGGATGCAGGGCGTCGGCCACCAGCGCGCGGATCCCCGGGTGGCTGGCGGCACCGTTGTTGGCCAGCGTCGGCGGTAGCCGGAACCGGTGGGCGGCGAGCACCCGCAGCGCGGCCACCGGCATCGGGGTGACCGCGTCCAGCGCGTTGTCGGGGCGGAACGTCGTGGGGTCGGTGAGCACCTGGCGGACCAGGGCGTGCCGGGTCACCAGCAGGTGCTCGACACCCACGTGGTCGGCGACGCGGGCCACGTCGGGCCACCGGGTGGCACCGTCACCGGCCCCGGCATCCTCGGACGTCGTCGGGGCCTGCTCCCAGCTGCGGAACAGCACGGCGTCACGCTAGTCGGCCGCTCCTGGCCGGCCGGCGCGCAACCGCCACACCGTGGTGCGCTTCACCCGTACGCTCTCCAGCGCCTCACTGACCGGCACGTCGTAGGCGGCGAGTTCGTCGAAGCGTTCCCGGGGCAGGAAGGCCCGACCAGGGTCGCCGACCAGCACCGACGCCCCGGCCCGGGTGGCGCGCAGCAGGAAGCGCAGCACCCGGTTGGCCATCGCCTCGCTGTAGAAGACGTCGCCGGCGAGGACCACCTCGGCGTCGCCCGCGTCGCCGTCGAGGATGTCGCCGAGCTCGGCGTCGACGCGTACCCCGTTGGCCTCGGCGTTGAGCGCGACGGCCGCGACGGCCAGTTCGTCGACCTCCACGGCGCGGACGGTGGCGGCCCCGGCCCGGGCGGCGGCGATGGCCACCAGGCCGGAGCCGGAGGCCAGGTCGAGCACGCGGCGGCCGGCCACGGTCTGCGGGTGGTCGGTGACGTAACGCGCCAGGCCCTGCCCGCCGGCCCAGGCGAAGGCCCAGAACGGCGGCGGTCGGTCGCTGCGGAACTCGCCCTCGGTCAGTTCCCACAGCCCGATCGGCTCGTCCGCCTGATGCAGCCGAACCTCGGGTACGAACGCGACGGGCGCGAGCCGGGCGTGCAGCCGGACGAAGGCGGCGGAGAGCGCGGACACCCGGTGATTGTCCACCGTCACCGTGCACGGCGTGTCGCGGGTGACCCGTGACCGGTTCAATACCGTACGTGAAAACGGGCATCCTGCTTGACGGTCCGTGCGAACACGCCCGTCTACCGACTGGCCTCCGGCGCTCCTAGCGTGGCGAATGGAGACGACCAACGGGAGGACGGATCGTGAAGAGGCTGTGGCGGTACACGCTACGGATCGGGGTGGCGTTGGCGTGTCTCACCGGGGTGGACGTCGCCATGGCCGCGCCGGCGCACGCGGCGTTCGCCACCGAACTCAGCGGCCTGCCGGACCAGTTCACCGCCGGTGGGCGGGTGGCGACGGTGTCCGCCGTGGTGTCCCGCTCCGACCAGGGTCGCTGCATCAAGGTGCGGTGGTCGATGGTGTTGGGCGTGCAGGGGTTGCGGTTGGACCAGGTGCGGGTGGACCGGATCGAGGAGACCGGTTCCTTCCCGGTGGAGGTGCGTACCGAGGGTGACACGGCGCGGCTGACCGACCGTCAGCTCGATCCGGGCACGCTCTGCCCGGGGCGTACCGTCACCGCGCAGTACCGGATCGCCTTCGCCGGGGACGTCGGCCAGGGCCGGGTGAGCCTCGCCGCGGAGGCGTACGACCAGAACCTGCGGTTGCTGTCCCGCCAGACGGCGACCCGTGAGGTGGTGGGCCGGGGCGCCGACGCCCGCCCGACGACCGCGCCGCCGACCCCGTCGCAGGCGCCGACGGTGGACCCGACGGAGGAGCCGGTCGAGGTGCCGACGGTGGACCCGACCGAGGAGGAGTTCGATCCGGCCGATGATGCCGGGTACGCCGGCGGGGCGGGTGAGCCGCCGGCCGCCGACGCGGCCGGTAACCAGAGCGGTAACGGGCTCGGCCTGACCGAGGTGGCGTTCCTGCTCGGCGGTCTGCTGCTCTTCCTCGGGGTGGGTCTGTTGCTGCGACTACGGCAGCTGACCCGGGAGCCCGAGGCCGCGGTGGACGCGGTCGGCCCGCCGCCCGGGCGTTGGGAGCGGGGGTCGGGCCCGCGGAGCCGGTGGCGGACGGTACCCCGCGACGGTGGTTACCTCAGTTGACCTGGGCCACGGTGGAGGCGCACCGCCCCCACCGTGGCGGTGCGTCACGGTGCCCAGTCGGGGTCGCGGCCGAAGGCGGCGAGGAGTCGGTCCTGTTCAGCGGCCCCGGCGGGCACCCCGACCTCGGGTGCGACCAGGCCGCTGCGCCGGTAGTCCTCGACGTGGCGGGAGAACCAGCGGGCCGCCTCGGCCACGGCGTCGGCGTCCATCGCCGGGTCCGCGCCTATCGCCACCGCCAGGTCCCAGCCGTGCACGAGGTGTTCGGCCAGCAGTTGATGCAGGTACTCCTCGGCCGAGGTGGGGCCGGCCGACAGCTGTACGGTCCGGTCCAGGGCTCCCGGGCTGGTGGCCGCGACCTCGGCCTGTGCCGCGGCCTCACGGGCGGCCCCGATCGGGTCGGCGCCGAGCTGGTCGCCGTCGTAGCGGTCACCGACCTCCTCGATGGTGCGTCCGGCGAGCAGCGGCACGCTCCACCGTTCCTCGCTGACCACGTGGTTGACCAGGGTGCGGACGTCCCAGCCGGGGCAGGGGGTGGCGGCCGACCATTGTCCGGGGTGCACCTGGTCCACCCGATCGGTGAATTCGGCCAGGCTCCGCCGGTATGTCTTGAGCAGCTCCATGTCGCCCTTGTTCCCGCCGGTGGCGCGGGTAACCCGCCGGATCCGTCCCGGGCCGCCGCCGGCCGCGTGGAACTACTCCAACTGGGCGGGGTCGAGCCCCAGCTCGCGAGCGGTCACCAGACGCACCCATTCGGCGAACTGCCGCCGGGAGATCACCCGGTCGTGCACCGCGAGTTGCACCGCCAGCCCATCCATCACCGCACTGATCCGCCAGGCCGCGCCCGCCGGGTCGGTGCAGACGAAGATTCCCTCACGGACGCCGTCGGAGATCACCGCGGCGAGGTCCTCCCGCCAGCGCAGGTCCAGCTTGCGCGAGACCTTCTCCAACTCGGGGGTACGCAGCGACTCGGCCCACCCGTCGATCCACATGGACCAGGAGGTGGCCCGTCCGGCCGGGGTGTAGAGGCGCAGGATGCGGCGGAGCTTGGTCAGCGGCGGGGCGGTGGAGCGGGTCACCGCGTCGAGCCGGGCCAGGTCCTGCTCCACGGCGTACGCGAAAGCCTGGGCGAGCAGCCGTTCCTTGGTGGCGAAGTGGTAGAAGACCAGCGCCTGACTCACCCCGGCGGCCTGCGCCACATCCGCCGTGCGGGTGTTCGCCAACCCGCGTTGCCCGATCACGTCACATGCGGTGCGCAGCAGGGCATCCAGGCGGATTTCCGCCGCACGTCTCGTCACGCCCGTCACCGTATCCGATCGAAACCGATACGGCCCGTCACCAAAGCCCTGCTGATCCGGCTTGCGACAGTCGGAAGCCGGACAGTTGCCGGGCGGGCAATGGCGGGCACCTCGGTTCCTTCCCGAGGCGGTGGTCCACGGCTCCCGCGGGAGTCTAGGAGCCTGCCGAACCAGGCTCCTAGGAAGCTTTAGTCGAAGGGATTTCGGACGCGCCGGGACGGGGGCCCGATTTGGCATCCGTTCCACCGCTCGGCTAGAGTTCTCATCCGTCACCGGGAACACCCGGGGCGTGCGGACGTAGCGCAGTTGGTAGCGCATCACCTTGCCAAGGTGAGGGTCGCGGGTTCGAGTCCCGTCGTCCGCTCGGAGCTGCCGCCACGCGTGACGGGGGCAACCTCGGTGGGGTGGCCGAGAGGCGAGGCAACGGCCTGCAAAGCCGTGTACGCGGGTTCAAATCCCGTCCCCACCTCGGTAAACAGCAAGGGCGATTGGCGCAGTGGGAGCGCGCTTCCTTGACACGGAAGAGGTCACTGGTTCAAACCCAGTATCGCCCACCATCAGGTCAGTAGATGAAGGCCCGTTACCGGAATTCCGGTAGCGGGCCCTTTCACATGGTGGCCGACCCGGTGGCGGTCGCCGTGCGGTGACCGCCACCGGCCAGCCGGTCACAGCGGCGGTGCGACGTCCCGACGCTCCTCGACCCGGCGGTACTCCGCCGGCTCCTCCTCGGCCGTCGTGGCGACCGTCTGGCGGCGACGACCCCAGACGAGCGTCGTCATGATCAGACCGAGCACGCCGGCGGCCATCAGGATCCACCCGACCACGTCGATGTCGAGCCCACCGATGCTCGCGTTGACCGCGAAGGTGAGGATTGCGCCGAGCGCCAACAGAAAAATGCTGGTGCCGATTCCCATGACAGCCTCCTTTGTCCTGGGGGATGCGGTGTGCTGTCGAGGGAGGTCTGTACCCGGGGCGTGAGAGACGCAATCACCCTCTTCCCGGGGGCGGGCGCCCTGGCGATCTTGCCATCGGGTAGAGTTGCCCCGTCCCCGGCAGAGCCGAGGGCACGCGGACGTAGCGCAGCTGGTAGCGCATCACCTTGCCAAGGTGAGGGTCGCGGGTTCGAATCCCGTCGTCCGCTCGCGGTCTGGCCGCACCTACGGGTGTCGCCGGTCACCACGGGCGATTGGCGCAGTGGGAGCGCGCTTCCTTGACACGGAAGAGGTCACTGGTTCAAACCCAGTATCGCCCACCACGTATGGCTCATTCCCACCATATCGGACATCATCAATGTTCGATATGGTGGGTTTTTGCTGTTCAAGATCGTTGGATGGCACCCTGCTCGTCGCGGCGGTGTCATCTCCGGCTGGCTGCACGGCTGCGGGCATCCGTGTCGGCGCGGGGTCGAGAAGCTGCCGGAACGGCTCTGTTAGCTCGTATCGTTCGACGGCCCCGTCCTGGCCCAGGTAGAGCTTCTTGAAGAACCCCTGGTTGATCTGGCGCCGGATCGGCGGCGGAGCTGCGGCGTAGTGCCGCTGACAGTGGCCTGCAACCAACAGAGCGTCCTCCAGAGTCCGGGTCACCTCCTCCAGGCTCGACGTTGCCTTGGTGATCTCGGTCTCTGCTTCGGCCAGGGCGCGGGTGAGCCGATCCATCTCGGTCTTGAGAAGATCGACTGGCACCGCACCCGCGTAGTGGGCCTGCATGAGCTTCGACCGCTCGTCCTTGAGCCGAGCCAGGCGCTTCTTGGCGCGCTCGGCGTTCGCTTCGGCGTCGACGTGCTGAGCCTCGAACTCTGTCACAACGGCGTGGCGCAACTCCACGAGCCTCTCCGGGGCTGGCTCAAACGTCCGGTAGAACCGGGCCATCCCATCCTCGACGGCGTGGAGGCGGATCCCGCCCCGGCGGCAGTTGTTGGCCTTCAGCTTTTTCTTGACGCAGTGGTAGTACTCGTAGATCCCACCGTTTCCCCGATGGCGACTGAAGACGAGACGACCGCCGCAGGATCCGCAGAAGATCGAGCCACGCAGGTAGTGGGGCCACTTGCGGTCCTTTTCGCCAGCGTGGCGGTGCGCCGCTAGCACATCCTGAATACGCAGCCAGGTTTCTGGAGTAACGAGAGCTTCGTGTCGTCCTTCGTAGTGGAAGCCGTTGTAGGCGACCACACCCATGTAGTACGGATTGCGCAGCAGGTTGTGCATGCTCGTCGGGTTGATGGGTTCGGAGGGTTTTGTGCGAGTCGGGCGGGCGGTCAGGCCTCGCCCGCGAGCGGCAATGACAAGGCCATTGACCGTCCATTCGCCGGTGGCGTACTGCTCCAGACACCAGAGCACGATGGGCGCTCGCTCAGGATCGAGGATTACCCGGGAGACGCTTATACCTTCAACGAACTCGCGTACGTTCAAGTAGCCCAGGGGAGCCCGGAATGGCGTCCCACCTTCTTGGGCCTTGCGCACAAGGCCTTTCATGACCTCTTCGGCCAGGTTTTCGCGGTAGAACTCTGCGGTGTCGGCCATGATGTTGTGCAGGAACCGGCCGTGAGCGCTGTTGGTGATGTTCTCAGTGCAGGACACTAGCTCGACGCCCGCGCGGGCGAGCATCAGGCGGATCGCCATGTCGTCTTCGCGGTTGCGGGCCAACCGGTCGATCTTGTGGACGATCAGATAGCGAATGCGACGCTTCTTGAGCTCCCTGAGCATCTCCTGAAGTTGCGGCCTCTGGGTTGACTTCGCGCTCTCTCCGGCATCGATGAAGACTCCGACAATCGCGGCACCGAGTGCTTGCGCCTTTGCTTCACAGGCTTCTCGCTGGTAGGGGATTGAGTATCCCTCTTCGCCACCACCCGTACGGGCTTGGTCGCGCGTGCTCACGCGAGCATAGATAAAGGCCTCGTTGCTGTCGTTAACCGTGAGTGCTTTGCTGCGGATGCCGCGCGGCGGTGCTTGACCTGCCGCAGCTACAGCGGCGATCGCCTGTTGATGGTCCTGGCCGCGAAGACCCTCGATAATATCTTTGCGGGTTGTCTTCTGTTGGCGCTGGTAGGCCATGCTGCGCAAAGTGACATCAGTTCGGGTTTCCCGATCTTGATCCGTACCCTGATCCTCGTCCGTGTACACCGGCAATTCGACAGGCACATCTTCCTCCCGATCCGTCATTCCATCGCGCCCCCGCGCGTCCTGGGGCCAGGCAGGATACGTTCTCGCCGATTCCGGTGCAATTCTTCTTGATCTTGATTCTTCATTCATATTCCCTTCTATTTTGTCAGGTTGTTTTCTTATCGGGAGCTGTAGTTTTTGCAGCTTTGCTGTGGATAAGTGGGGTGGAAGGTCAGCGCTTGCGCCAACCTTCCACCTCGTCTTACGGCAACGCCCTCATGCCTGCGCGGACGCTTCGCTGCCCCGCCGCTTGCTCGCAGCCTTCGTCTCGGCTGGCAGTGCGCCGGTGTTCCCGAACAGCGCCTGGATCGCGCCGCGCCGGGCTGCGGCCTCCCGCTCGATCTCCTCAAGCACGGCAGCGGCTCGCGCGGCGAAGTCCGGCTGTGCTTGCTTGTGCTCGACGTACAGCTCCACCGCCCGCCGCATGGCGTCGGTCAGGCTCAGTCCGTCGAGCTGCGCCACCAGAGCGAATTGGGCGTGCAGTTCGTCGGGCAGCTTCAGGCCGAGCGTCTTGATGCCTGTCTTTCCGTTTCCGGGTTCCATGTTGGGAACTCCCTCCTCGGTGTTGGTGCGGCTGGCCACCTGCTTCGGTGCAGGTGGCGACAACAGCCGCACGGCACCGGGGAGTGCGGGTTCATCGGCCTTGCCGCTTCCGCCACGCGGCGAGCCGTTCGCGCGCCAGTGCCGCGTACGTCGGGTTCAGCTCAATGCCGATCCAGCGGCGTCCGTGTTTCTCGGCCGCCATGGCGACAGTGCCGGATCCCATGAACGGGTCGAGCGCCACGCCCGGCTGGGTGCTGGTGTTGCACTGGCAGCCTGGCCGGAGTGCGCCGAGTGTCGGTGTCGGTTGCTGGCGGTCGACGTCGGCCCGCGTCCACGGCGTGCGGCATGCTGCGCAGACCTTCTCGGGACAGGTGGCCAGTAGCGGCCGTTCGACAAGCGCCAGCGGGAAGGTGGCGAAGTGCGCGCCCCGGTAGCCAGCGGTGGGTAGGGCGAAGACGTCTCCAGGGTTCTTGCCGAGCGGGTGCCCGGCGCGTCCTTCGGCCTTGAGCCGGTTGAGGCCCTGGTCGTCGTCGAATCCGATGTCCGGTGGGATCGCGTCATCCGGCAGGTAGCGGTAGGCCGTAGCGTTCCGGCGCTTCTTCGCCTTGGTGACGAGCGGCTGGCGGATCGCGTCAAGATCGAAGAAGTAGCGCCGCGAACGCACCAGCAGGAACATCACCTCGTAGGTGCAGCTCAGCCGGTCGCCCACACTGGACGGCATCGGGTTGGTCTTGGCCCAGACGACCTGGTTGCGGATGAGCCAACCGTCATCGAGCAGCGCCAGGGCGAGCCGCTGCGGGCCGAGCAGCAGACTCTTCTTGGGTGCGCCCTGACGGTGGTGGATCGAGTACGAGTCGGCAACGTTCAGCCAGAGTGATCCGCCGGGCTTGAGCGCCCGGGCGATCTCGCGGCAGACGTTGACCAGGCTGTGGACCCAGCCGTTGATGTTGGGTTCAAGGCCGAGTTGCCCGTGGTGGCCGTAATCGCGCAAGTTCCAGTAGGGCGGGCTGGTGATGCAGGTATCGATGCTCGCATCTGGCAGCTCGGCCAGCCGGTGGCGCGCGTCCCCGATAACGATCTGCCCGTGGGGAAGCCGGGAGTATTCCGGCCCGCTCATGCACTGCGGCCTCCCAGGGCCGTAGCGGTCAGCACCGTCACAACGTCTTCCAGGAACGACGTGTGGAACAGGTGCTGGGTGTCAGCGGGTAGTTGGCTGAGTGCCCTGGTGATGCGCTCCGCGCTGCGTGCGCCGTTGGCCAGCCACAGCACCCGGGGGAACACCGCGTGCGCGACTTGCTCGATACCGCTTTGCCAGTAGGCGGCGTAGGTGCGGCATTTGCGGCTGAGCGTCGGCACGCTTTCGGTGCCGCGGTCGACCTCCAGGAAGGCGCTGGACTCGACCTCACCGATGCCGAGGCGTACGAAGCCGTCGGGCTTCAGGATGGCTGTCTGTCCGCCGGGGCTTGGGAAGTGCCGCCAGGCTGCGGGTTCGGCCTGGAAGTCAAGGATCTCCAGCTTGCCGGTGCGTTCCGCTTCGACCAGCCGGACGTACACTTCGCTGCCGTCGAGGACGTGCCCAATGAAGCTGGGGCTGGTTTCCCACACCCGTCGGCGGCGTCCGCCCATGGGCCCGCCGATGGCAAGCACCGCTTGGCCGTGGCCGCTGAGTCCGTAGACGTATCCGGCGCTGCCTGCGCGTACACCGCCGACCCTACGGGCGAGCCGGACGACCAGCTTGAGTTCGGTCAGGCGTTGCAGCAGCGCCCGTGCCCGCCGCGCTCTTGTCCCAGCCGATCCTTCCGCAACGTGCAGCCGCTGCACCTGATCGCCTCTCAGTAGGCGCAGCATGGCCAGCGATTGCAGGACGGCCAGATCGCGGTCACTGAGCCTCTTCCTGAGCAGGTCTGCCCGTGGGCTCCGGGGTCGAGCCGGTATCGGCTCGACAGTCGTTGGCGCGGCAACGTCGTTTGCGCATGTCAGCGGCGTGACCGGCTCGACGCGGGAGGCAGGGCGACCGGCAGGGGTAGAGGAATCGATGTGCGGGCTCATGGGGCCTCCCTCCGCTTGAAGCCGACCGGGGCGTCGGTCGTGGCCGAGTTGCTCTGCCACCGCTGGGTCAGAGATTGATCGAGTTCTTCGCCGTCCACGCCGTAGCGATAGGCGCTGGTCTGGCGAAGCTTGGCCGGGTTGCTGGTCCAGGGCGGCAACGGCCGGGTGCGGATCGAGAAGGGCCGAGTCGGCTGCCCGTCGAGGTGCAGTTGCACACACGCCTGGTAGGCCCGCAGGCTGAGCAGATCGTCGGCTGTGACGTCGCCGCCGAGGGCCGCTGCCAGCGCTTTAGCGTCGCCGGGCGAGGGACGGAACACGATCCGGGAGCGGGCGTTGGCCAGCACTCCGGCTTGTTGGGCGGAACTGAGCTGGTCAAGGTGTTGGTGGGCAAGTGTCCAGGCCACCCCGAGGCCTCGGGATTGAGCCAGGGCGTCTCCGAAGTCAACGCCGCCCGGAAGGCGCAGGAAATCCTGGAACTCGTCCACGATGACCGACACGGCTTCCCGCTTCTCTGGCGGCAGTGCAGCCCGCCGCTGGATCGCTGCCCAGGCCTGGCTGAGCACCAGCGCCCCGAGCATGTTCGCGGCCGGTGTGCCGAGCAGCCCACGGTTGAGATTCACCAGGACGACCGTGCCGGGCGTGGTGAACAGCTCGTCCATGCCGAACTTCGGCGTGGACTGGCCGAGCATCCGGCGCAGGTGCGACCGGCTGAGGATCGGGCGGAGCTTGTTCATGAGCGGGGCGACGTACCGGCCGCGTTCCGGCTCGGACAAGGCGTCGAAGCCTGCCCACCACGGCGACAGCACCAGCGGATCACCGACCTTGGCGAGCGCCTGGCGGCGGTACGCCGGATTAGCCAGCAGGGCAGGCACGTCGCACAAGGTGCTGTCCGGCAGCCGCGCGGCCGTGATGAGCGCGTGTAACAGCACATCCGTACTGCGTGGACCGAGGTTGCCGCCGTGCAGCTCGGTCAGCAGGTGCACCACTTCGTCGGCACGGCGTTCGGCGTCTTCTCGCTTGCCAGTGAGAACGTTGACGCCGACGGCACGGCCATGGTCGCCGGTCGCTGGGTCGATCACCACTACCCGGTCGCGCCGGTCGCTCGGTATTCGCGCAAGCACGTCGCTGATCAGATCGCCGCGCGGCTCGACCACCAGCACCGAGCGGCCCGCCGCGA
The DNA here is from genome assembly GCF_056150025.1 of Micromonospora aridisoli. Classification (NCBI taxonomy): domain Bacteria; kingdom Bacillati; phylum Actinomycetota; class Actinomycetes; order Micromonosporales; family Micromonosporaceae; genus Micromonospora; species Micromonospora aridisoli. Next base: position 734,807 of record NZ_JAXCFK010000001.1, read on the forward strand.
TGTCGGCCAGGACCATCGAGGCCAGCAGTGTCGATTTACCTGAGCCGGTCGGACCCACGACCTGGACGTGGTGTAGGGCAGTGCCAACCGGCATGGTTACCAGCTGACCCCGCTGGGCGGCGTGCAGACTCTCGCCGAGAATCCGGCGGTCGTCGCCTGCTTCTTCGCCTTCGTCAACGAGAAGTTTGTGCGGGGCCTCGTTGATGTGGCCACCGACCAGCGGCAGATTCTCGCCCGGCGTCTCCTTGAGCGGCCAGCCGATCACCGCCGCAAGCTCGGCAGCGGAGAGAAGGCAGCCCCAGGTCAGCGGTGTACGGTCAGCGGCAACGACCCGGCGGGCATACCGGGCGCTGGCCCGGCTCCTCCGGAGTCGGGCGTGGGCCGTGTCGGCCAGGGCAAGCGCATCGCCCAAGCTCCGCACAATGGTCGCCGCTCGGGTTGGCGTCGAAGCGTCCGCCGCGATGCGGCCCCGGCACCCGAACAGGGGTTCCGTGACCTTCTCCCGCCACAGCCTGAGTGCGGTGGCATCCGGCGTGTGGGGCGCATGCAGCCCAAGGACTTCGCCGACATCGAGCCGGGCTGGCGGACAGGGCTGGGTGCGGCAGGGCCCGATAAGCCACTGCACGACTGCGGTCTCCGACGTGGCCAGCCCGCCAAGAACGGCAAGTAGCCCCGAGGCAACTGCTCCGGCGGTCTCCAACCGTAGCGGCATGGCCAAGCCGTGCATCCGCACCTCGGCGGCCGTGGATAGCTTTGGGCGTTCTGCCTCTTGTTCCGGTCGTATTCCCAGCCGGGGCAGATGCGCGGCCATCTGCTGCGACAGGCTGCGCGCAACCCGGAAGTCCAGCCCCAGGCGCCACGACACTCGCCCACCGATGCTCCAGACTTCGAGCACCGCCAGCGGCACCGCACCAGTCACGCCAAAGCGCGGCCGGGCGGCCAGCGGACGTAGCGCTGCCGTCACGTCGGCCAACTCCATGTCACGCGGCAAGCTCAACGAGTACCAGCTCAGGCGACTCATGCTGCGACCTCCGTGCTGGACTCCGGCTTGCTGTGCTTCTCGTCCGGCGATTGCTTGGCAAGGCGCAACCGCGCCAACTCGATACAGGCCCGCGCCAGCTTCCTGATCTCGGGATGCCTCCTCTCCTCGTAGCCGGTCACCGAGACCGGCTTGTTGTTGATCTGACTCACTTCTCGTCCTCCTTCCGATTAGGGAGGCGGACCGAAGTAGCAACGGCCATGTGGGCGTCTCGAACAAGACCTGCGCATTGATTCGCGCAGCCAAAGTTTGCTTAAATACCCAAAGGCCGTTCTACTCCGGCTCACTTGCTGCGGGGCAGTCATCATGTCGTCCGATTGACCCGATACTGCCCGGCAGCCCAGTTCCCGCCCGCCCTCACTTATGAGGGAATGACTAGATTTGGTCAATATAGTTAAGTAATTTCCACAATCCCGACCGGCACCCTCTGACCACAAGAGCGGTGCCAACATTTGTAGCCGGATGACGGCCGCACCCAAGCCGGAGCCACGCGGGCCCGATGGTTCGGGCACGGCCGTCATCTACCTACTTCTCCTGCTGCGGCTTACGGCGCTTCTCGCGCCACTCCTGCCGCAACTCGCGCTTCAGTTCGTGGAGCTCTTCCTCTCGCAGCTGCCGCGCAATATCCTCGCGCTTACCGATGATTTCTTTCCGGCCCTTTCTGGGCATAGAGGCACTGTGACTCCCTTCCTTGAATGAGATACCGAATCGCGAAGCCGCCGACGCAGCTTGCTTTGCCTGCCGCCTACCGCCGCCGTGAAAACGTCAGCCAGTAGATGAGCGACAGGACGAGAATGACTGCCAGAAACCCGACGAGCGGGCGAAGCAACTCCCAAACCACCCGCGCCGCCAGGGCCGCGCCCAGCAGAATGAACGTCGACCCGAGCACCTTTGACCGCCAGGTGCCGCCCGCCTCCCGGCTCAACGCCAGTCGCCGTCGATAATGTCGGTAGGAACACTGGCCCGGCCGACAGTCGCGCGGCCTACAGGCCCTCTCCGCGCCCTGGCGGCACGGGTCATCTCCTCGCGCATCTGCGCCTGAGCGTCGAAGTACGCCGCACCCATCCGGTTCGCGCGTGTCAGCGCCTCGATCTGTCGCTCAAGCGCCCGCTCCCGATCGGTCGGCTCGTCGGCCATGATCCAGTACAGCAGCGCACCGAACCCGATAAAACCAGCCATGCCCACGATGGCGACAAGGAACTCCACCACGTCCCTCACTCGTAGCTCATCTCCTGCAGCTCGTTGACGACCAGGGCCGTAAAGCTGTCCGCGATGGCCTTGAACCGGTACGCGCGCTCCGGGTACATCTCGGCCGCCCGCAACTCCTGCTGCGTCAAGGACTCGGCATACCGCATGCCGACATGGGCCACGTAGGCCCCGGCCTCCACCTCGGCAGCGTGCACAACCGCGCTACCAGCAACCTGCTCGACAGCCCTACCGACTGCCCGTGTCGTAGCCGACGACGTACGCCGCCTGGCAACAGCCGAGGACACGTCTCGGCGGATGGTGTTGGACATGTGGCTCCTTTCGCTCGCATTCTCAGTGGGTTGCAAACGAAGTTAGGACTTGGAGCATCAGGAACCAAGAGAAGTGGTCTTCTGGCCGAGAACTGTCCAAACGAACAGCAAATAGTGGATCTTGGACAGGCTTTGGACAGCGTTTGGACAGGCTAAACATGACGAGCCCACCCCGAGCGGGGTGGGCGGGCGTCAAGATCCAGATTGTTGAGTGATCGGCGTGCAGGCCGCCTGAGCGGACGAGTGTCTTGAGACGTAATAGTTCCAGACGAGGGGGTTGAGCGGGTCGGGCACGCCTTCTTTGAAGGAAAGCCTCAGGTCGTCTCGCTTGAGCGCTTCGGCTACCTTGGGGCTCTCGCGCAGGTAGAAGACCGTTTGAACCCAGAAGGTGAAATCACCTCCAGTCATCTCTATCGCGTTACCGACTGCTACCCAAAAGTCCAGCATCTCGTCGAAGCTCTCGGTTGCGTAGTTCTTCTCGTGAACGAATTGAATAAACTCGTCTGCGAGTGAGCTTAGGTGCTGCACTGCAAGTCCTCTCAGTAAGTTGATCTTGCAGTGGGTAATTATGAATGAAAAGTATAAAAAGTCAATATGGGACAAATCTTGCTAGGGTGACTGCTGGTAATCAGGTAATCTCTGACCGGATTCAGCGGGAGGGTGGCTGCGGTGACTCTTGCAGAAGCTCGGCGAGAGCAGATCAGGAACTTGATAAGTCTGATCGGAGAGGACCTGTCGCCAGCACTGGTTGAGCGGCTATGTCCAGCACTCATCGATGTTGTACGAAAAGAGCTCGGTCATGCCGGGACCCTGCCGGACACGGCTCCGCCCGAGATAATTTATTGCGTGTTGCAGGATGTCGGCCGCATCGCCAGAGAGAAAGTCTTCAGAGCGCTCACAGCCGGCTCGTCCGCCCCTGAGAAGCTGATGCGAACAGCAGCATTTGCTGAGCTGCTTATCCCGAGTAATGATGAGGTAATTTCGCGGCTTGCTAAGGTCAGGGCACGCGGATTAGTGGCCGAAGAGGCTGCTGCTACCAGCAGGCGAGCCGAGGCGCGGAAACTCCGGGCAAGCTTGTGGCTGCCGGAGGTCGCCTCACGACGCACCGTCAGCCGACAATCTCAAGAATTCGGCCAGAATAAGCCGGAGCCCCCTCTCACCAGAGCGATGCTCGATGCGATTCATGACTTCCTCGAGTCTGAAGAAAATACCGCCGCTTTGAGCAGGCGTTTTGGCCTGCTGGAAACGCGTAGTGCCTCCCCAACTGAGGGGTCGCGTGGAGACGGGGTTTCTGCAACCGCTCCTTTCGCCGTCGACCCTTCCGTAGCCAGAAGGTACTTGGGCGAGAGGGCTGCTGGTAGGGAATATCTATTTTCGGCTCAGGTGCAGATCTTTAGTTGGGCGCGCTCGGTGAGGGCGTGGTTCGGTCGAATGAGTGGCCGGCAAATCTTTCGACTGTCCATGTTCCTAGTAATCGTTTGCCTAAATATTCTAATCTTCGCTGTTGCTGCGTCTATTCCGCCGGCCTCCGAGGAGATGGACCAGCTGGTCTTTAAGTTTGCGCCATTCATAAGTTTGGCGCTGGGTTTTGCACTTATTGCGGTTATGATCCCGGCTTTTGTAAACTGGAGCGTTAAGAAGCAGATTAGGCCCAGCAAGGCGTTCTTGTTCGCGATCCAGGCGCTCAATGTGGTCGCACTCGTCCTCGTGGCGACATATGCGGTTCAGCTCGACAGGCTCGATACACAAGTTCACAAGATCTTCTTCATGCCGGATGGGGAGCGGCGAACTCACGGGGCGGCATGGATAGATGGCCAGTACAGGCGAAACGTTTTGAGGCAGGCGGAATCATGGTCGCTCGTCGCTGAAGGATTCGACAAGGCGTATTGCATGCGTCCCGCCTCGATTGCTGTGACGGAAAATGGGAGATGTGAAATCGGAGGCAGTTCGTTAGAGCTCGTCGCGAACTCCGTGCGGGGAGTCGCGTTGCGCGAATACGGGGGCTTTAGGGTTGGATCTGGGGAGTTTTACATTGAGGCGGTTTTTGGCAGTAGGGATCTCGATGCGCTCACGGCTTGTGGCATGCGAGTTTCTACCTCGAAAGAAGATCTATTCATCCACCTAAAAAATGAGCACACTAAGGTCCTTCATCGCGTGGAGCCATTGTTCGGAATAGATTGGCTTGGTGGCGAGGAGAGAGAGTACGATACTGTCGTCTACAAGCCTGAATTGCTCGAGGTTGCGGGCCTGAACGAGCCGAGCCGAGCAATTGAACTAGTGGCTACCGGTATTGAGGGTGGAGTTCGACCGGATATTAATTACTCGCCACTCCTTCGCCTGGATTCGAATTGGAACTACTCCGACTCAACCAAACTTTCAGCTTTGGGGACTGCGGACAAGATTATCTACTTTGTCAATGATCGGGAAGCTATGCGCAGTGACCGCCCCGAAGGAGAGATCTCCTTGGGAGTTGGTGCGGTCACCGGCGGGCCGAACCGAGGTGGTGCCGCAACGTGCACCTTTCTGTCGCTCAAGGCCAGGGCGTCTTACGACTAGCTCGTTAAGACCTAAACGGATTCCGACTGTCGAACTAGGGAATCCGGCTCAGCCCTTTCCGCTGCACAAATATCTCCCGACGCTCCTTGGCCTGACCCTTGCCATCGAGCACGTATCCGGTCAGCCACAGCCATCCCCAGTAGGTCGGCTTTGGGCAGACCTTGATAACCCTGAACCGGAACCCTCGTTTGCCTGCAAACTGGACGCTGGCGGCCCCGCCAATCTCCAGCACATCGCCTGGCTTGGGTGTCGGCAGCTCCAGCGAGGCGGGCAGGTGCTCGTGTCGTTTGCTCTGCCTACCGCTCGCGGTCATCGTGCCGATGAGCTGGCGTACCTGCCGTGCTGGTGGCGGTATCCCGCTGTCCATGGGCGTCGGCCGGCGCCTTTCGCAGAGTGGATGCGCCGCACTCCGGACACCACCGCTCTTTGATCTTGAAGCTGAACAGTCCTGCCAGGAATCCCAGTAGTACGGCGCTGATCAGAGCACCAAGCGTCATCACGGGTCACCCTTCGCCTGCTTGAGGGTGGCTGCCGGACGGACACCGTTGCCGCGGGCCGTCCGGCAGCCTCAAGGGAACCTCGTCACCGAACGGACAGACGTTGATTCGTCATGGCCAGGCGAGTGGTCGGCCGTTCGTCCGTTACCAGTGGGCTTCCGGCTTGGGTGCCGTCGCCGGAATCCACTGCAACGACCGCCTTTCGTACCTGGCGTCCGTCTTACCGAAGTTCCGAGATGACGGTATGAGCGGGCCGTCAACGGCGTCCACAATGTTGCGAAGTGTTGCGACCCTATTGGCCAATTTGGTCGATCGTGCGGCCGATCAGCGCCCGCGCCTCGGGTCCGTACACGGCTGACACCTGGAGCCGGTCGAACATCCGCGCGTACAGCTCGATCTCGTGCGGTCGGGTGACCTCGATGCTCGCCGTGGGCGTCTCCAAGGCGACGAGCAGGTTGTCGAAGATCCAGAAGCCAGTGGACGCGACTGCTGGGCGTTCGGTCATCAGGGGGACGATGCCCACCGAGACATTCGGCAGGGACATCACCGCCAGCAGCCGGTCCAGCTGCCCGGCCTGGGTGGCGGCGTCCCCGAACCAGGTGCGCAGCGCCTGCTCCTCCAGCACCACCACGAACCGTTTGCCCCGCTGGTAGAGCACCCGCTGACGCTCCATCCGCACCGCAACGGCCTCGTCCAGGTCGTTGGGTGTCTCCAGAAAGTCGATCCAGAACGACAGCATCGCCGCCGTGTAATCGGCGGTCTGGAACAGCCCGGGGATGGCGTTGTGCTCGTAGATCCGGAACACCGATGTCTGCTCGTACAGGGCCAGGGTGTGCGCGCCGAGCACCCGCTTCATGCCTGCCCGGCTCTGGCGCCGGAACTCCAGGTATGCCGACTCCACCGCCCGCAGCGTGGCGGTCAGATCGGGAATCTGGTCTTCGGCGTTGCACACCCGGCACCAGGCCCGGATGTCCTTGTCGGTGGGGGGCTGCACGCCATGCTCGATCTTGCTGACCCGAGTGAAGTGCTGGCCGGTCAAGGCCGCCAGCGCCCGCCCCGTGAGCCCTGCTTCCTTGCGCAGCTCACGGAGACGGACGCCGAGTGCTTCTTGGCCCTGGCGGGCAGCGCTAGACGGGTTGGTAGTCACGGTGCGGGATAGCCAACTGCCATACGGCCTCGAACGCCGACCGGCACAACTGCAGGTCGGCGGGGTCGGTGGACGCCACCCGGTCCACGGCCAGGCCGTTGCCTGCGTAGATCAGGAAGACCGCCAGGCGGTCGTCGAACAGGTAGTAGTCGTTGCCCGGCAGCGCCAGCGACGACACCAGCCGACGCGGCACCCAGCGAATGTCCTCGCCAGCGTCCACCATGGGCTGCGCGATGCTGTGCGACCAGCGTTGATAGTCGCTCAGCGGCTCAGAGACGATCCGCGCCCGGCGCACCGACCGGCCTGCCTTGACGTGCTCGCGCAGACTCTCGCACCAGCCCTCCAGCCACGCCAGGTCATCCGGCCCGCCGGCGGCCCACTTGGCCATGTGCGGCAACTCGACCGCGGTGCCGTAGGCGTCGCGTGTCTCCAGGTGGATGGCATCGCGCTCGAAGCTCACGAGCAGCCGCTCGAACTCAGCCTCACTGATCGAGGTCACGATCCCCCTGCCTGAAGAACTGGAGCATCCGGTCCGGGATCTCCACGCAGGACTCACCCTCCGGAATGCTCATCTGTGCCAACACCGCCGGGTCCGACACCTCCCAACCCTGCACCACCCAGCTCTCCCGGTCGGTGCGGTACACCGTGGGCGAGCCGGTCGGGTTCGACTCCGGATCCTTACCGATCAACGTTAGGCGCATGGTCCACTCCCTGTCCTGCTGGTTGCGGGATGTTGCGACGTGGCCATCCTGATGGTGGGCATGGACAACGTCAAGGAGTAGGCAGCGGACTGCGGGTAGTGAAGATTCGGTGGCCGGGATTTCCGGGTACCGCCTGCGTGACGCCAGGACCTCTCGTTGATCCAATGCACGCCTGTCGTGAGAAACGTACGCCACGCCGAACCAGCGAGTAACTTGCCTCGACATCCCGGGCTGATTACCGTCGCGCCTCACCCCTGGAGCAAGGGTTAATGCGGCTTATCGATCTTGACTAGCACTCGCAGGCAGTTCAATATCAACTTATAAAGATCAAATAAACGAACACCGCCCTCATCGGGCCGTGCGGAGCACTCATTGCTGCCCGTGTGGCCCGTCGGCTGTGGTTCAGTGCTGCAACGCCATCCCAGAGGAGACTCATCTAGACCATGTACTTGTCAGAGATTGTGATCGAGAACTTCAGGCAGTTCGGCAAGACTGATCCCGCGTTCACACTGCGCTTCAAGCCTGGCGTCACTGCTATCGTTGGCGAAAACGACTCTGGCAAGACGGCGGTCATAGACGCGATCCGCTACGCCCTCCTTACACGCGATACAGACCATGTGCGGGTTCAGCCTGACGACTTCCATATTGATGCCAGCGGAGCGCCAGCATCAGAAATCGTCATCCGCTGTAGACTCTCCGGCCTCTCAGACGACGACAAGGGTGCTTTCGCCGAGCATCTCACGTACGAAGCGGGCGAAGTGTCACTGTACGTCTACTGGCGTGCACGGAATCTCACCATATCCGATTCCAGTCGTCGTATTGCTGATGTGTCTATCCGCAGTGGCATGGACGGCGCAGGGCCGAATATCGAGCTTCAAGCCCGGCAGTTGCTAGCGGCGGCCTATCTGAAGCCGCTCAGAGATGCCGAGCGAGAGATGGCGCCGGGAAATAGATCGAGATTGTCTCAGGTATTACTGAGATTTCCCGGGATTGACTCCGGCCAGAGCTTCGAGCCAGGTAACGTCATCGACTCCGAGGTGGCATCCGCCTTAAGTCTTTCGGGAATGGCGGAGTACTTTCGGCATCTTGTCAATGGGCACCAAGGGGTGCAAGGGGCACAGTTGGCTATCAACGAGCGCTACCTTTCCCAACTTGCTCTGGGAGGTGAAAACCTGCATGGGCGCGTGACCTATATCGACGGCGGCTCCGACAAAGCACGGCTGCGCCAGATTCTCGAACGACTGCAGCTCAACCTCTTGGCGGGCCCAGATGGTGACTCAAAAGGAAGGTACGGGCTGGGATCTAACAATTTGCTTTACATGGCGTGCGAGCTTCTCCTGCTTGGTACCGAGAGCGAAGGATTGCCTCTGCTATTGATCGAGGAGCCTGAGGCGCACCTGCAGCCGCAGCGTCAACTTCGTCTCATGGAGTTTTTGGAGACAGCGGCGAAAGCAAGCATCCCGGGCTCCCGCAGCGTACAGGTCTTGCTTACAACACACAGTCCCAATCTTGCCTCCAAAATACCGCTGAACAACCTTATCCTTCTGCAGGGTCAAAAAGCCTTCGCGATGGCAGAGGGACAGACAATGCTCGAAAAAGGCGACTACAGGTTTCTTGAGCGGTTTCTCGACTCAACCAAGTCCAACCTTTTCTTTGCTCGCGGACTGATTGTTGTAGAAGGTGATGCGGAAGCGATCGTCATACCAGCGCTCGCACGAATGCTCGGCTGTGATCTGACTACGCACGGGGTCTCTATATTGAACGTCGGCGGCACCGGGTTGCGGCGCTATGCACGAATCTTCCAGCGCAAGGATCCTTCAGAAGTCCAACCCTCCGTTCCGGTCGCATGCCTAGCCGATATGGACGTAATGCCAGACTGCGCTCCTGTAGTACTCGGGTTGGTACAAGGAGATTCCGATCCACAGTGGGCGAATTCACGCCGGAGGTGGCGGGCGAGGCGGGATCTTGCAACCAAGAACGTTTCGTCTGATCAGGGGCTTGACCTGCGTCGAGCGAAGCTCCGCGATGGCGATGCTGGACCGGTGAAGACATTCGTTTCGGATAATTGGACGTTCGAGTACGATCTCGCATATGCAGGACTCGCCAAAGAGGTCTACATAGCTGCATTACTCGCCAAGAATGACGAACCGCTCAATGAGGATCGGAAGAGCCGCGAAGATGTGATTGCTAGTGCTGAGGGTGAATACAAACTCCTCAGTGAGCGCCACTCGGAAGATCGAGAGCTTCTGTGCACCCACATCTATCGACTGTTCAAGATTGACCAAGTCTCGAAGGCTGTCACAGCACAATATCTTGTGGAAGTCATCGAGAGCGAGGCTGAGCGCGACTTGGGGTACAAGGATGCACTGAAGACGAGGTTACCTCATTACATTACTGATGCTATTGCTTACGCATCCCGCAAGAGCGGCACTTCTTCCAGCGAGGTAGCGAATGCCTGAGCATCTTCCGATCACGGGTTCGGTGGGCGATAGCGATATTGCTTGGGTGGTCAGCTTGCTTGGCCTCGATCGCCTCGACGAGCCGCGACGTACATTCCTCCAGCGGCTCGATACGCTCGATGTGGCTGCATGCCCAGGAAGCGGCAAGACGACACTCGTGGTCGCTAAACTGGCGATTCTCGCTAAGAAGTGGTCAAGCCAGACGCGTGGAGTCTGCGTCCTGTCGCACACCAATGTTGCTCGCGAAGAAATTCAGCGGCGGCTTGCCGATGCTGCCGTCGGGCACGATCTTCTCAGCTACCCTCACTACGTCGATACAATCCATGGCTTTGTAAACCGCTTTTTGGCGGCGCCTTGGCTAGCCTCCAATGGATACAAGGTCACAGCGGTCGATAACGACATAACCACCTCAGTCCGAAAGAAAAACCTTGGGCCAAATTTCTTCAAGGTGAATGCGTACCTTGAGCGAAAGCACCATAGCTTTGACTTGCTGCGGATCGGTTCGAGCGACCTGGCAAACCCCCTAGCTGACACAAGCTTTCCTGCTGGCCCGTCAGCACCCACACACCAGCTGACGGCGGCCGCTATGCGGCTGACGGCCGAGCAGGGTTACTTCTGTCATGATGAGATGTTCACCTTTGCAGAAGCCTTGCTCCGTGATCATCCAGAGATCTCTGTTATCCTCTCGCGTCGATTTCCGTTCGTACTGATCGATGAGATGCAGGACACTTCGCTCCAGCAGCATCAGCTTCTCGACTCTCTCTTTGGCGCCGATCCTCTGAGGGTCACCGTTCAGCGAGTGGGCGACAGTAATCAGGCAATCTTCGAGAACGATGGGGAATCTGGCGCAGGCATCTTCCCAGACCGTCAATCGACCACCCTTACGCTGCCGAATAGCTTCCGGTTTGACGACTCAATCGCCACCTTGGCATCAAATCTGGCCCTTGTGCCTGTCAAGCCGAACGGCTTGCAGGGCGTGAAGCGAGCTCCTGTACCTCAGTCTGGTCCAGAACATACGGTATTTGTTTTTCCGAAGGACAAAACTAATCTGGTCTTGCCTGCTTACGCCACTCATGTAGTAAATTGCCTCGACGAGGAGACGCTAGCGTCTGGAGCGGTAACGGCGGTTGGCCACATCCACATGGAGAAGGAGGACGTTGGGCCAGGACACAACCAGTATCCAGCGACCGTTCCACACTACTGGGATAACTATCGAGCGACCGCCTCCCGGCGCGCGGCTCCGCCAGCCTATCTGGCTCAGTGCATCCACAAAGCAAGAATGATGATACTGAGTGATATGCCAGTATGCGAAGCAGTCAATACCGCTGCAGCCGGCTTCATTCGCTTTCTCAACCACGCAGGTTCATCGCCTGCAGTTGTGGCAGGTTCACGTCCTCATCGTTCGCTCGAACGCGTGCTTGAGTCTCATCCTGACGCGCGCCAACTTTACCGCAATATGTTGGTCAGCTTCGTTGTTGGCGACAAGGCGTTAACTGAGCAGGTATGGAAGAACATGTTGCCAGACCTCATGAATTTTGGGCGGCTGGTTGCTGGAGGCGCGTTGACGGCAGAGATGTCCACTTACGCTGAATGGCGTGAGCCGTTAGCCGGACCTGTCGACTCATCGAGACAGCAGCCTCGTCTGAACATCTATCAGTTCGAGGCTCATGGCCGAACCGTGGACGTTCATTTGAACTCTATACACGCTGTGAAGGGCCAGACCCACGTTGCCACGCTTGTGCTTGAGACATTCAACTATGGCCACGTTCTTAAGGCCCTCATGCCTTGGATTATGGGTGATTGCTCGGGGGGCGGTGCAAATATAGGTGTCCGCGGCAGCAAGCGTCTACGTCTTGCCTATGTTGCGATGACCCGCCCCAGTCATCTGTTGTGTCTTGCTTTGCCGGACTCGTCCCTGGGCAACAGCAGTGAGCGGGCTGCTGCTAAGGACAAGCTGGTGTCTCGAGGTTGGAAAGTCGTTGAATTGGAGTAGGAGACTTTCACTTTGGCCTGGCACCGATTCTTTCGGACCGACTGTTGATCTCCAGCGTAATGATTTACACCTCCGCCCAAGGTGGCGGGCGATGGTCCTCGGGCTCGTTTCGGTAGGTTCGTCGGGTCGGATAAACCACGGTTCCGACAACTCCATCTCGCTTTTCCGCGATGCGCCACGCTGCATTCTTTCCCGGTATAGGTTCGACGGGGCGCCCCGACAGTTCTATATAGATGTGATCAACGATTCCGTGCTCTTGGAAGTCGAACACCGTTACCGTAAAGAAGCAGCGACCTTTGCGGTCCGGGCCATGGGGATTGGTATAGGCATCAGCCCAGTCAATTACAGGATGCCCACTTCCCCACTCAAAGAGGGCGATCTCGCCGGGGCGGAGCAGGTACTCTTTGTGCTCCGGTGTTCCAACAACAGGCGGGACGGGTAACTCGCGATCTCCAATGAGCGGGCTTGTTCCCGCGATAAATTCGGCTTCGCCGTCAAGCCGAACCCGCGCAATCCCTCGACCCTCGTTAATGAGGACTCCGCGGGTCAGCAGCCACAGAAAATGGTTCTCATCCTGACTGAAGTAGAATTCCTGGCCAGGTTGATCGGACGACGAATGCTTCGAGCGTGGGTCGAGCAGACGGAGCTCGTTCGCATATGGCATGTGTGATCTCGTGCGGTCTACATTCGGCGGCCACGTAGGTGCCTCAAGCAACGCGACCACACGCGGTGCCAGCTCATCCGCTCGTGTCCGTGATGCTTCTACCACAGCGGCGCTCGCGGCGTTCACTGAGCGCTTTCCATCTGGGGTAGCGCGAGCGGGTCAGGCGTTGGGTGTCACTCGCGGGTGAGTCCCGGTGGCAGCGCGTCTTCGTCGGGTCGGACCCGG